>NC_010528.1:2193750-2925000 GCF_000069785.1 Cupriavidus taiwanensis LMG 19424
CGGTCGTACCCTTGAAGATGTCGTTGCCTTCCACGTTGCCGTAGAAATTCAGCTCCGAGGCGCGCAGCAGTTCGCCGGCGCGCTTGACCACCTCGTTGCCCTTGATGACTTCCTCGCCGATGTTCAGCAGGCCCACCGTGGGGTGTTCCTTGTGGTCGACGACCGCCACCATGGCCTCGGCCATGCGCGCGAACTGCAACAGGTGCTCGGGCTCGCAATCGGCATTGGCGCCGAGGTCCAGCACCGTGGTGCCCCACCCCTGTTCGTTGGGGATGGTGGTGGCGATGGCGGGGCGCTCGATGCCTTCGAGCGTCTTCAGCACATAGCGCGATACCGCCATCAGCGCGCCGGTGTTGCCGGCGGAAATGCAGGCGCCGGCCAAGCCTTCCTTGACCTGGGTGACGGCAACGCGCATCGAGGAGTCGCGCTTCTTGCGCAGTGCCACTTCGACCGGGTCATCCATGGTGATGACCTCGGTGGCCTCGACGATGCTGACGCGCGGATGATCCAGCGCGTGCAGCTTCTTCAGCTGCGCCCGGATGGCGTCGGGCAAGCCGACCAGCACCATCTCGGCATCGTCGTGGCGGGAAAGAAAACTGATCGCCGCGGGCACCGTCACGGACACACCGTGATCGCCGCCCATGCAGTCGATAGCGATTTTGATCGTCATTGTTCCTGGTACGGATAGCGCGGCGGCGCACGCCACGCCCGGCGGGAATCCCGAGCGCCCAACAAAAAAGCGGCAACGATCTTGCCGCTTTTTTGTGTCTGACCGATTATTGTCCGACCCACAGGCATGCGCGAGCGAGACGCAACGTCACGCCTAGCGAAGCTATCAGTCGTTCTTGGTCTTGATGACCTTGCGACCACGGTAGTAGCCGTTCGGGCTCACGTGGTGGCGCAGGTGGGTTTCGCCGGTGGTCGGCTCGACGGCCAGCGGCGCGGCCGACAGGTGGTCGTGCGAACGGTGCATGCCGCGCTTGGACGGCGACTTCTTGTTCTGTTGAACAGCCATGATGACTCCTTCGAGAATTTTTCAATATTAACACACGCATCCCGCCCAAGGCGTAGCCGGGGCCCGGCCGGATGCTTCAGATTCACCTGCAAGACCCTGCAGGCCGCGCTGCGGCTTCAGTGCCGGGTCTTCAGGCCGGCCAGCACCGCGAAGGGCGAAGGCCGCTTTTCTTCCTCAGGCTCGGCTTCAGGCCGGGCCTCGCCGTCCGATCCCGTCACGAGGCTTTCGTGCACGGTCGGGCAGACGTCATGCTTGGGTGCCACCGGCAACGCCAGCAGCACTTCATCTTCTATCAGTTCCAGCAGCGAGAACCGCTTCGAGCCGGCGATCACGTCGACTTCGTCATCGTCCATCGGCGCCGCGTCGGCCGCTTCCTCGCTTTCCACCACTTCGAAACGCGTTGACGTCTCGATCGGCTGGGCATAGGGCGTCAGGCAGCGCTGGCAATCCAGCCACATCCGGCCCCGCACGGTCACGTCGAGGAACAGCCGCTGCGCCACCGCGGCGCCGGGCTCGGCAGCCTCTTCGCGCACGAAGCCGGTGGCCGTGTAGGCGAACGTCTCATCGGGTGCCGAGGCTGGCGCTTGCGCGGCGGTCTCGGCTAAGATGCGCGGCAAATCCCGCACCGCCACGTCGCCGGCCAGGCTTTCACCCTTTCGGCACAAGGCGAAGAGGTCAAGCGCGCGCAGGTCGATCGGCTGGGTCATGTGCGTGGCTCCTGTCGCAAATCAATGACGGGTTCGCCACATGCCTCACCTGACGGATTGCGGGCCGCGCACATTGGCGGCACTGCGCCCGGGTGCGGATGCGGCTAAACGCGCGATTATACGGTGTAAACCTTTTCGAGGTCAAAGGCCTTGCTCCGGAAGCCACCTGGCTTCCGGCTCCGATTCTAATTACTTATGTCTCCTGACTCCCGCCCCCGGCTGATCCTCGGCTCCGGCTCGCCCTACCGCCGCGAACTGCTGGAGCGGCTGCGCATTCCCTTTGAAGTCGCCGTGCCGGACATCGACGAAACCCCGCTGGCCGGCGAAGCGCCCGAGGCCACGGCGCTGCGGCTGTCGCAGCGCAAGGCCGAGGCCATCGCGGCACGCTACCCTGGCGCGCTGGTGATCGGCTCCGACCAGGTGCTGACGCTGGACGGCGCCCAGATGGGCAAGCCGGGCACGCACGACAATGCCGTGGCGCAGCTGCGCCGCATGCGCGGCCGCACCGCCACCTTCCATTCGGCGCTGTGCCTGCTGGATTCCCGCTCGGGCACCGCGCAACTGGCCGACGTGCAGACCCGCGTGACACTGCGCGACCTGACCGACGCCGAAATCGAGACCTATCTGTTGCTGGAGCGCCCCTACGACGTAGCAGGCAGCGCCAAATCAGAGGGACTGGGCATCACGCTGCTGGCGCGTGTCGAGTCCGACGATCCCACCGCGCTGGTCGGCCTGCCGCTGATCGCGCTGACCGGCATGCTGCGCCAGGCCGGCTACCCTCTCCTTACCGCATGATCCGCATCCACCGCACCTACCCACGATGAGCGGCACCCTTTACCTGATCCCCAATACCCTCGGCAAGCGCGACGAAGCCGACCCGCTGGCCGAGGTGATCCCGGCGGGCGTGCAGCAGATCGCGGCCGGGCTCGACTACCTCGTCGCCGAGAACGCCAAGACCGCGCGCGCCTTCCTGAAGAAACTGGGCGAAACCACGCCGCTGGCGCGCCCGATCCAGCAGATCGAGATCCAGGAACTGAATGTCAATACGCGCGCCGATGCGCTGGCGGCCCTGCTGGCGCCGCTGCAGGCCGGCCGCGACGGCGGCCTGCTGTCAGAAGCCGGCGTGCCGGCGGTGGCCGACCCGGGCGCCGACCTGGTGCGGCTGGCGCATGCGCGCGGCATCCGCGTGCGGCCGCTGGTGGGCCCCAGCTCGATCCTGCTGGCGGTGATGGGCTCGGGCCTGAACGGCCAGAGCTTTGCCTTCAACGGCTACCTGCCGGTCGATGCCAACGAGCGCGCGCAGCGGCTGCGCGAACTGGAACAGCGCTCGCGCAAGGCCAGCCAGACCCAGGTCTTTATCGAAACGCCGTACCGCAACGGCGCGCTGCTGGAAGCCATGCGCCAGCACTGCGCCGGCACCACGCTGCTGTCGGTGGCGGTGGACCTGACCCTGCCCGGCGAGACCATCGTGACGCTGCCGCTGTCGGACTGGCGCCCCGAGCGGATCGCGCTGCACAAGCGCCCGGCGATCTTCTCGCTGCTCGCCCTTTAGGCAAACAACGGCACGGAAATGACAAAGGGGGCGCTTGCGCCCCCTTTGTTCACACGCTGCCGCGCCAGGCTTCAGCGCATGCCCTGCATGCCGGTGCTCCACAGCATGGTCTTCATCGCCGCGGTGCCCACGGCCGCGCCAAAGCGCTTGGCCACGCGCTCGGCGATGTTCTCCTTGACCGTGTAGTCGACGATGTCCTCGGCCTTGAACAGGTCGCGCGCCACGTACTCCGCACTGCCCAGCCCGTCGGCCAGTCCCAGCGCAACGCTGCGCTCGCCCGACCAGAACAGGCCGGAGAACAGTTCCGGGTCGTCCTTGAGCCGGTCGCCGCGGCCTTCCTTGACCACGTCGATAAACTGCTGGTGGATCTGCTTGAGCATGGCTTCGGCAAAGGCCTTCTGCTTCGGCACCTGCGGCGAGAACGGGTCGAGCATGCCCTTGTTGGCGCCCGAGGTATAGAGCCGGCGCTCCACCCCCAGCTTGTCCATCAGCCCGGTAAAGCCAAAGCCGTCCATCAGCACGCCGATCGAGCCGACGATGCTGGCCTTGTCGACATAGATCTTGTCGGCCGCCGCCGCCACGTAATAACCGCCGGAAGCACAGATTTCCTCGACCACCACATACAGCGGCTTGGACGGGTAGAGACCGCGCAGGCGGTGGATCTCGTCGTTGATGATGCCTGCCTGCACCGGCGAACCGCCAGGTGAATTGATCTTAAGGATCACGCCGGCGGCATTGCTGTCGGCAAAGGCCGCCTGCAGGGAGGCATTGATGGCTTCGGCGCTTGCCGGCGTGCCGGCGGCAATTTCCCCTTCGAGCGTGACCATCGCGGTGTGGCGGCCCGAGGCGGTGATGGTGCCGTCGCCCTTGAAGTCGAACACCGCGAACAGGATCAGCACCAGCAGGCCCAGGGTCACCAGGCGGAAGAAGATTCGCCAGCGCCGCGCCGCGCGTTGCTCGCGCAGCGATGCGGTGAGCACTTTTTCCAGCACATCGCGTTCCCAGCCTCCGCTCGCCTGTCCGCCCACCTGCCCGCCGGCGGTGGCGCCGGACAGGCGCGCCTTGCGCTCGCGCGCCTCGCGCCGCGCGGCGTCATCGCCCGCGCGCAGCTCGTCTTCCAGCGGGAAGTCGGCACGCTTGGCGGTCACCAGGCGCTCGGACTCCGGCACGGGCGCTGCCTCAGACGGTCCGGCTGCTCCGGTGGGCTTTTCTTCCGGCTGGGCCGGCTGATTCGACTCATCCGAAGGCGGTTTCTGTTGTTCTGTCATGCAAATCGCTCGTGGAAATCCATTCAGGCGCCGCCACAAGGCTCGGCCGCGCGGTACGGGGCCTGGGGCAGCCAGTAGACCTGGCCATCGCGTTCTTCGACCTGCAGCTTCGCCAGCGCGGCCCCCCGACAGGGACCGCCGACGCACTCGCCGCTATCCGGCGCGTACACCGCGCCATGAGTGGCGCACATCAAGTATAGGCCCGAGGCATCGAAGAACCGCCCCTCCTGCCAGTCCAGCTCCATGGGTACGTGCGCGCACTGGTTCAGGTAGGCGTGGGCCACACCATCGAATCGCACCACAAAGGCGCCGATCTCGCGCCGGTCGACCACCACCGAGAAGCGCACGCCAAGACCGCCCTCTTGCAACGCATCGGCGGCGCACAGCCGCACCGGCGCCTGGCCGGAGACGGCGTCAGGCATGGGCCAGCAGCCACTCGGTCAGGTCGGCGATCGAACTGGCGCAGTGCACCGGCGCCATCGCGCGCAGCGACTCGGCCGGGTGGGCCCCGTAGCAGACGCCCAGGCCCTTGGCGCCCGCGTTGGCCGCCATTTGCAGGTCATGGGTGGTGTCGCCGATCATCACCGTACGCTCCACATCCTGGCCCAGCTCGCGCGTCAGCTCATGCAGCATGGCCGGGTGCGGCTTGGAGAAGGTCTCGTCGGCGCAGCGCGTGGCGTCGAACAGCGCGGTCAGGCCGCTGGCGGCCAGCGCGCGCTGCAGGCCGACGCGCGTCTTGCCGGTGGCCACGCCAAGAAAATAGTGTTCCGCGCGCAGCGTCTCGAGCATTTCGCGCACGCCGTCGAAGAGCACCAGATCGGCGTCGCGGGTCAGGAAATGGTAGCGGTAGCGCTCGGCCAGCCGCGGGTAGTCGGCCGGGTCGAGTGTCGGGACCGCATACGACAGCGCGTCCTTCAGCCCCAGCCCGATCACGTGGCTGGCGGCGCTGTCGTCGGGCACCGGCAGGCCAAGGTCCCGGCTGGCGAGCTGGATGCACTTGGCGATGGTCGGGGTCGAGTCCATCAGCGTCCCGTCCCAGTCAAAAACGATCAGGTCAAATTGTTGCCTGGCCATGGAAGTCCTTGTGGCGTTTGAGGCACTACCCTACTCCGGGGCGTGCAGTTCACGCAATTGTTGCAGGAATCCGACGCATTCGTCGGGCAGCGGCGCCTCCACGGACAGCGGCTCGCCGGTGGCCGGGTGGATGAACACCAGGCGGTGCGCATGCAGGAACATTCGCTTGATGCCGGGCTTGGCCCCGGAACGCGCCAGCGACTTGTTCAGCGTGAAATCGCCATATTTTTCGTCGCCGACAATCGGGAAGCCGGAGTGTGCCAGGTGGACTCGGATCTGGTGCGTGCGGCCGGTCTTCAGTTCGGCCTCGAGCAGGGTGAAACCGGGGAAGGCCTCGACCCGGTTGAACACGGTATGCGACGCCAGCCCGTCGGCCTGGACCCGCACCCGGCGCTCGCCGTCCGGCGTGCTGTATTTATATAGCGGCAGCTTCACGTGCTGGCGGGCGTTCAGGAATTCGCCGGCGACGCAGGCGTAATAACGCTTGTCCATGGTGTTGCCGCGAATCTGCTCGTGCAGGTGGACCAGCGCCGAGCGCTTCTTCGCCAGCACCAGGATGCCGGAGGTCTCCCGGTCCAGCCGGTGCACCAGTTCCAGGAACTTGGCCTGCGGGCGCGACCGGCGCAGCTGCTCGATGACCCCGAAGGCGACGCCCGAGCCGCCATGGACGGCGACGCCGGCCGGCTTGTTGATGACGAGCAGGTGGGCGTCCTCGAACAACACCGGGAATTCGCCCGCGGGCACGGGCGCCGCGCCGGACTGGGCAGCACTTGCCACCCGCATCGGCGGAATGCGCACCACATCGCCGGACTGGAGACGATAGGTGGCGTCGATCCGGCCCTTGTTGACCCGCACCTCGCCCGAGCGCAGCACCCGGTAAATGTGACTCTTCGGTACCCCCTTGGCCACCTTCAGCAGGAAGTTGTCAATGCGCTGGCCTTCGGAGCCTTCGTCAATCGTGACATACGCCACCTGCGGGCTGGCCGGCGCAGCTTCGGCAGCCTTTTCAATTTGATGGCGTAACTCATTCATTTTCAATATAATTTCCTCGCTGTTCCGGCTCGTGGCCGGCAGCGTAAGACCTGTGTAAGCGATGGATCTTCGAGTTTTCTTCGATTTTTCGCATTCTACACTTGGGGTTGCCGCCGACCCCGCCCGTCTCCCGCAATTCGCGTTACGCCAAGCGCCAGACGGGCAAATGGCAGCAAAAGCAGCACGCACGGTGCCGCCGGCATGCAGGAAGTCGCCCAAAGGAGGCTTCGGCACGGCAGGCGGTGACGTGGGAACTGAGTGTTCAGGTAAAACAGAATTTAAAGGCGGATGCCGCAGCCGGCATCCGCTTCGGTGAGAGAAGTCCCGCCCGCACCGGGAAACGGTGCCGGCCGGCAGGTTGACCTGCCGCCTGACTGGAAGTTACCGGCGCCCGGTCGCAGAACTCCAAGAAGTAGTAGGTGCGCCCGCCAGGAGAAGTCAGGCAGCAACGGCAACCTTGCCGTGTCCGAAAAATTTGCTCTTTGACGCGTCTAGGCCTTCCGCGGCCGGCCGCGATGCCGCCGGTGCTGGTTGCGCCGGCGCCCAGCATCGCCTCCGGCACGGGAATGCGCCGGATGTCTGCGCAAGAGCAGCCTCCGGCGTTCTCTCCTGCCCTGCGGTCGTTACCCCGACGTCATCGCTCTCTTTCACCCGCGCCCAGCCGCCCGCATGTCCTGCGCAGCGGCGCTTTCCGGCAATTCTCGCGCCTCGCTCGCTCCCTCGCGTGCTCCATGGATCGCCGCGGACACCGCCCAGACGGTGCCACCCGCGACACTGGAGTGAGGTATTGCGATGAAACGCATGCTGTTCAACGCGACGCAACAGGAGGAATTGCGCGTCGCCATCGTCGACGGTCAGAAGCTGATCGACATCGACATCGAGACTGCCGGGCGCGAACAGCGCAAGGGCAACATCTACAAGGGTGTCATCACCCGTATCGAACCCTCGCTGGAAGCCTGCTTCGTCAACTACGGCGAAGAGCGCCACGGCTTCCTGCCGTTCAAGGAAGTCGCGCGCGCCTTCTTCAAGGAAGGCATCGACGTGCGCAACGCGCGCATCCAGGATGCCCTGCATGAAGGCCAGGAACTGATCGTCCAGGTCGAGAAGGAAGAGCGCGGCAACAAGGGCGCGGCCCTGACCACCTTCATCTCGCTGGCCGGCCGCTACCTGGTGCTGATGCCGAACAACCCGCGCGGCGGCGGCGTGTCGCGCCGCATCGAGGGCGAAGACCGCCAGGAACTGCGCGAGACCATGGCGCAGCTGACCGTGCCGGAAGGCATGAGCATCATCGCCCGGACCGCGGGCATCGGCCGCTCGGCCGAGGAACTGCAGTGGGACCTGAACTACCTGCTGCAACTGTGGAAGGCCATCGACGGCGCCGCCGGCGACAACAAGGCCCCGCTGCTGATCTACCTCGAATCCAGCCTGGTGATCCGCGCGATCCGCGACTACTTCCAGCCGGATATCGGCGAGATCCTGATCGACACCGACGAGATCTACGAACAGGCCCGCGCCTTCATGAGCGTGGTGATGCCCGACAACATGAACCGCGTGAAGAAGTACCGGGACGACGTGCCCCTCTTCTCGCGTTTCCAGATCGAGCACCAGATCGAATCCGCCTACTCGCGCATGGTCATGCTGCCGTCGGGCGGCGCCATCGTGATCGACCACACCGAGGCACTGGTCTCCGTGGACGTCAACTCGGCGCGCGCCACCAAGGGCGCCGACATCGAGGAAACCGCGCTGCGCACGAACCTCGAGGCCGCCGACGAGATCGCCCGCCAGCTGCGCCTGCGCGACCTGGGCGGCCTGATCGTGATCGACTTCATCGACATGGAGTCGGGCAAGGCCCAGAAGGACGTGGAAACGCGCCTGAAGGACGCGCTGCGCCACGACCGCGCGCGCGTACAGATGGGCAAGATCAGCCGCTTCGGCCTGATGGAGCTGTCGCGCCAGCGCCTGCGCCCGTCGCTGTCGGAGGGCTCGCACATCACTTGCCCGCGCTGCAATGGCACCGGCCATATCCGCGATACCGAATCGTCCGCCCTGCAGGTGCTGCGCATCATCCAGGAAGAGGCGATGAAGGAAAACACCGCCGCCATCCACTGCCAGGTGCCGGTGGAGGTCGCTGCCTTCCTGCTGAACGAGAAGCGCCAGGAAATCAACCTGATCGAGCTGCGCTTCAAGGTCAACGTGCTGCTGATTCCCAACAAGCACCTGGAAACGCCGCACTACAAGCTGGAGCGCCTGCGCCACGACGACCCGCGCCTGGAAGACAGCACCGCCAGCTACAAGATGGCCGAGGCTGCCGCCAAGGAACTGGAAGCCGACACCAGCTACAGCAGCCGCCGCAAGGAAGAAGCCAAGCCGCGCCAGGAAGCCGCGGTCAAGGGCATCACGCCGGAACAGCCTGCCCCGGTCTCGGTGCCGCGCCCCGAGCGCGCCCCGCGTCCGGAAGCCGCGCCCGTGGCCCCGCCCGTGCCGGCCACCAAGCCCGTGGAAGCCGGTGGCTTTATCGCCTGGCTGAAGGGCCTGTTCGGTGCCCGCCCGGCCACCCCGCCGGTGGTGGAGCCGGCCAAGCCCGCCGCCGCCGCGGAAACCCGCAGCGCCGAGGGCCGCCGTGAGCGCGGTCCGCGTGGCGAAGGGCGCGGCCAGCGTGGCGAGCGCGCCGAACGCGGCGAGCGTGGCGAGCGCACCGAACGTGGCGAGCGCCAGGGCCGTGGCCAGCGCGGTGAACGTGCCGAGCGCGGCGAACGCACCGAACGCGCCGAGCGTGGCGACCGCCAGGCCGGTGAGCGTGGCGAGCAGCGCGAAGGCCGTGGCGAACGCCCGGGCCGCCAGCCGCGCCAGCAAGGTGAAGGCCAGGCCACGCCGGCGGTAGCCCGCCAGGCCGAGGCCGTGCCAGCCGAGCGCGCCCAGGGTGAACGCGCCGAAGCACGCCAGGAAGGCCGCCGCGACCGCAACCAGGAACGCCGCGAGCGCCAGCGCGAACGCCAGCGCGAGCGCAGCGAACTGCGCGAAGCCGAAGCCGGTGAAGCGCCGCAGCCGGAAGCCATCGCTGCCGCCCAGGCCCTGGGCGTGCTGCCCCAGGCCGTGACCGAAGAGACCCAGCCGCGTGCCGAGCTGCCGGAAGGTGCCGAAGCCGCTGCCGAGACTGCCGAAGGCGAGGAACGCCGCCGCCGCAACCGCCGTGGCCGCAACCGCTATCGCCGCGAACGCGACGAGTCGGTGCAGGGCGCATCGGGTGAAGGTGAAGGTGAAGGCGCCGCGGCCGAAGGCTTCGCCCCGGCCAGCGTCGAAGCCGGCGTGACCGCCGAGCCCGCGCCGCAAGCGGCCGTGGCCGCGCCGGTCGCGGCGGAAGCCGTCGAAGCCATCCGCATCGCCGTGCCGGCAGACGTGACGCCGGCTCCGGCGGCCGAAGCCGCTCCGGTGGCCGAGCCGGTGGCCGCGCCAGCCGCCGAGACTGTCGCTCCGGTGGCCGTGGCGGTGACCGAAGCCGTTGCCGCCGAAGCCATCGCCGAGCCGGCCATCAGCGCGGCGGTCGAGACCGCCGCGCCGGTCGTGCCGGCCGCAGCCCCGGCACCGGCACAGGCGCCCGTGCTGGCGCCGCAGGCGGAAGCCGCTCCGGCGGCCGAGCCCGCGGCACCGGCACCGGCCGCCGCCGCGCCGGCGGTGCTGGAAAACCTGGAGCCGATGCTGGCCAGCGCCGGCCTGCAATGGGTCCATACCGACAGCGACAAGCTGCGCTCGGCGCAGGAAGCCGCCGCCCGCATCGTGCCCGCCCCGCGCGTGCCGCGCGAGCGCAAGCCGCTGCCCCCGCTGCCCCAGGGTCCGATGATCCTGGTGGAGACCGGCAGCCGCGAAGTGCAGATGGCATCGCAGCAGTAAGCGACGCCGCTGCGCTGCAGCCAAGGCAAGAAGGGGACGGCCACGCCGTCCCCTTTTTTCATCGGCGGCGCACCCGGTGAATCCTCGCCGTCACCGCTGGATGCGGATGCCCCGCCCCCGCCTCGGCTAGAATGGCAGCAGAACGCATCCGGCCCCCCGAGCGCCCGCGCCACATCGCTTTATGCGTGGCCGTCCCGCTCCCCGGACGCCGTGCCACCCACAGGCCATGACCGAATCCGTCATCCCGATTTTCGACCTGCGCGACCATCGCTACCGCTCGATGACGCCCAGCATTCCCGGCAACCTGGTTGCGCCGACCGGCCTGGTGGCCGACCGCCGCGGCCGGCCGCTGCATGACCTGCGCATCTCGGTGACCGACCGCTGCAACTTCCGCTGCGTCTACTGCATGCCCAAGGAAGTGTTCGACAAGGACTACACCTTCCTGCCGCATTCCGAACTGCTCAGCTTCGAGGAGATCGAGCGCACCGCGCGCCTGTTCGTGGCCCACGGCGTCGAGAAGATCCGCCTGACCGGCGGCGAGCCGCTGCTGCGCAAGAACATCGAGCACCTGGTCGAGATGCTGGCGAAGATCGAGACCGTGTCGGGCAAGCCACTGGACCTGACGCTCACCACCAACGCCTCGCTGCTGGCGCGCAAGGCGCGCGCGCTGCGCGACGCGGGCCTGACGCGGGTCAGCGTCAGCCTGGACGCGATCGACGACGCCACCTTCCGCCGCATGAACGACGTGGACTTCGCGGTGGCCGACGTGCTGCATGGCATCGAGACCGCGCAGGCCGTGGGACTGGCGCCGATCAAGGTCAACATGGTGGTCAAGCGCGGCACCAACGACCAGGAAATCGTGCCGATGGCGCGCCACTTCCGCCACAGCGGCATCATCCTGCGCTTCATCGAGTTCATGGACGTAGGCGCCAGCAACCACTGGCAGATGGACGAGGTGCTGCCGTCTGCCGAAGTGGTGAAACGCATCGATGCCGAATTCCCGCTCGAACCGGTGCAGGCCAACTATTCCGGCGAAACCGCCGAACGCTGGCGCTACCGCGACGGCGCCGGCGAGATCGGCGTCATCTCCAGCGTCACCCATGCCTTCTGCGGCGACTGCAGCCGCATCCGGCTGTCCACCGAAGGCCGGCTCTACCTGTGCCTGTTCGCCACCGAGGGCTTCGACCTGCGCGCGCTGCTGCGCGGCGGCTACAGCGACCTGGAAATCTCCAACGCGATCGCGCAGGTATGGCAGGGCCGCACCGACAACTATTCCGAGCAGCGCAGCGACCCGGCCGTGCGTGCCAAACGCGCCGAGCGCAAGATCGAGATGTCCTATATCGGCGGCTGAACCCGCCCCACACCTACTCCATGATTGCACGCGACGACGTCACCGGCCTGATCCTCGCAGGCGGCAGGGGCAGCCGCATGGGCGGCACCGACAAAGGCCTGCAGCCGCTGCATGGCACGCCGATGGCCATGCACACGATGATGCGGCTGACGCCGCAGGTGGGCGGACTGATGATCAACGCCAACCGCAACCTGGCCGCCTATGAGTCCTTCGGCGTGCCGGTCTACACCGACAGCGTGCCCGACTTCGCCGGCCCGCTGGCCGGGATGCTCGCCGGCCTGGAACAATGCGCGACCCCCTGGATGGTGACGGCGCCGTGCGATTCGCCGTTCCTGCCGACCGACCTGGTGGCGCGCCTCGCGCAGGCGATCGAGGCCGAAGGCGCCGAGCTGGCGATTCCGGTCACGCTGGACCCGGATGGCCGGCGCCAGACCCAGCCGGTGTTCTGCCTGATGCCGGTCAGTGCGCTCGACAGCCTGGTGGCTTATCTTTCCGGGGGCGGCCGCAAGATCGAGACCTGGGCCGCCTCGCACCGGCTGGCCGAGGTACTGTTCGACGACGCCGCGGCCTTTGCCAATATCAACACCCTGGACGAACTGCGCGCGCACGAAGCGCGCTGAATTCCCGCCCCAGCCACCGTCGACCGCCGAGCCGCCATGCCCTCCTTGCAATCCGTCATTTCCTGCCTGTCCGACTACGATCCCACGGCGCTGCCGGTGGAGCATGCCAACCGCATCATCGGCGAGGTGGTCGAGCCGGTGCGGGGCATCGAGCAGTTGCCGATCCGCAGTGCGCTGGACCGCGTGCTGGCCGAGGACATTGTCTCGACCATCGACGTGCCGGCCCATGACAACTCGGCGATGGACGGTTATGCCTTCCAGGGCGCGGCACTGGCGGCGGCGCAGACTCCCACGGTAGAACTCGAGGTCATCGGCAGCGCCCTGGCCGGCGGCACCGGTGCGCTGGCTCCCAGCGCCGTGCAGGCCGTGCGCATCATGACCGGCGCCGTCATGCCGGCCGGCTGCGATACCGTGGTGCCGCAGGAGTTTGTGGAAACCGTGGCCGGCGGCGCGCGCATCCGCTTTGCCGCCGACTGCGTCCGCATTGGCGACAACCGGCGCCTGCGCGGCGAGGACCTGGCCCGCGGCCAGGCCGCGCTGCAGGCCGGGCGCATCCTGCAGCCGGCCGACCTTGGCCTGCTGGCGTCACTGGGCGTGGCCGAGGTACGGGTGCGCAGGCGCCTGCGCGTGGCGTTCTTCTCCACCGGCGACGAACTGCGCTCGATCGGCGAGCCGCTCGACCCCGGCTGCGTCTACGACTCCAACCGCTACACGCTGCACGGGATGCTGCGGCGGATGAACGTTGACCTGCTCGACATGGGCGTGGTGCGCGACAACCCCGAAGCGCTCGAAGCCGCTTTCCGCACCGCGTGCGAAAGCGCTGATGCGGTCATCACCTCGGGCGGCGTCTCGGTCGGCGAGGCCGACTACACCAAGCAGATCATGGCGCGGCTGGGCGATGTCACGTTCTGGAAAATCGCCATGCGTCCGGGCCGGCCGATGGCCTTCGGCCGCATCCAGGCCGACGGCGCGGGCGCGCACTCGGCCCTGCTGTTCGGCCTGCCGGGCAACCCGGTGGCGGTGATGGTCACCTTCTACCATTTCGTGCGCGCCGCGCTGCACCGGCTGATGGGCGCGACCGTACCGCCGCTGCCGCTGCTGCGCGTGCGCAGCGCGCAGGCGATCCGCAAGAAGCCCGGGCGCACCGAGTACCAGCGCGGCATCCTGGCGCGCGCCGGCGACGGCGAGTGGGAGGTGCGCATCACCGGCCAGCAGGGCTCCGGCGTGCTGCGCTCGATGAGCGAGGCCAACTGCTTTATCGTGCTTGGCCATGAACAGGACTCGGTCAAGGCCGGCGACGCGGTCGAGGTGATGCTGTTCGACGGGCTGGTTTGAGCGGTACGGCGGGCCCTGCGCGCAACCATTCGCTACACGACCGTAGCAATGTGTCGTTTTTGTGCTGCACATTTGCCGCCGCGGCACGGTTGTCGCCGGGCTTTCGGCTGCCCCGCGGCCGGCGGGCTATGCTTGGCATCGGCCAATCGCTACACTTGGCGCACGATTCAGAAACATTCGAGTATCCCCCGTCATGAATCAGGAGATTGCGTACCTCCACCCCGTCAAGACCGCCCGCGCGCTGGTGCTGGTCTACCTCTGCTTCTCCCTGCCGATCGTGTCGCTGGGCCTGTTCGTCACCTTCATCCGCTATGGTGACCTGCCGGCGATCACGGTGTTCAGCGCGATCATCCTCAATGCGCTGATCGGCTTCGGCCTGCTGTGGCTGGCCTGCAAGGCCTACAACTGGGTCGCCGCCCGCTTCGGCGGCATCGAAGTCCACGTGCGCGAGCTGTCCCCCGAAGACGACCGCTGAACGGCGCACCGCCAGGCCGGCCGCCTTACCTGCCCCACCCGCCTCACCCGCGTCCTTCCGACACCTGACGCACGGCACGCTCAGGCCTGGCTCTTTTCCGCGTTTTCAGGGCTTTCCGGCATGCCGTCCGCCGGCGTTTCGAGCCCGAGTCCCAGCAGCTGCTGCGCGGCTTCGCCCGGCAGCGCTTCCACCGTGCGCAGCTTGCGCGCCATCTGCCGCGTGCGCACTTCCGCCTGTTCGATATTGCGCGCGGCACGCTCGAGGGTATCCCGGGTCTTGGCCAGCACGTCGCCGAACTTGCCGAATTCGGTCTTGACCGCGCCGAGCACTTCCCACACCTCGCTCGAGCGCTTTTCCAGCGCCAGCGTGCGGAACCCCATCTGCAGGCTGTTCAGCAGCGCGGTCAGCGTGGTGGGACCGGCTACGGTCACGCGATAGTCGCGCTGCAGCTGGTCGGTCAGGCCGGGACGGCGCAGCACCTCGGCATAAAGCCCTTCGGTCGGCAGGAACAGGATGGCAAAGTCCGTAGTCTGCGGCGGCGCCAGGTATTTTTCGGCGATGGTCTGGGCCTCGCGCCGCAGTGCCATTTCCAGTTCGCGGCCGAACGCGAGCACGCCATCGGGATCGCCGCGTTCCTGCGCGTCCACCAGGCGCTCGTACTGTTCCTTGGGAAACTTGGCGTCGACCGGCAGCCATACCGGCGCAGGGTCCGCGCCCGCGGCCTTGCCGGGCAGGCGGATGGCAAACTCCACGCGCGCGCCCGAATTGCGCACGGTCTCGACATTCTTGCCGTACTGCTCCGGCGTCAGCATCTGCTCCAGCAGCATCTCCAGCTGCACCTCGCCCCAGGTGCCGCGCGACTTCACGTTGGTCAGCACCTTCTTCAGGTCGCCCACGCCCTGCGCCAGCACCTGCATTTCGCCCAGGCCGCGATGCACCTGCTCGAGGCGGTCCGACACCAGCCGGAACGATTCGCCCAGCCGCTGCTCCAGCGTGGCGTGCAGCTTCTCGTCGACGGTGCGGCGCATTTCCTCGAGCTTGGCGGCATTGTTGGCCTCGATATCCTGCAGCTTCTGCTCCAGCGTGGCACGCACCTCCGCCAGGCGCCGCTCGTTGGCCTCGGACAGTTGCGCCAGCTGCTGCTGCAGGCCGTCGCCGAAGCGGCGCAGCGTGCCGGCCTGCTCGTCGCGCGCCTGCTGGGCCTGCAGCATCAGGTGCTGGCGCACCTGCTCCAGTTGCTGGGTGTTGGTCTCGGTCAGCTTGGCCAGCTGCTGCGCGAAGGTATCGATCTGGTTGTTCTGCAGCGTGGCGATGCCGGTCAGCTGCGACGACAGCGCCTGCTGGAAGCGCAGCATCTGCTGCGCCGACTCGCCGCGGCTGCCGCGCGCGGCCTCGGCCACTTCGGTGCGCACCTCGCGCTCCAGCCGCTCCATGCCGCGCGCATACTCCAGCCGCATTTCGTCGAGCTGCCGCGCCGTGCCGGCGCCGGATGACCCGGCCTGCTGGCGCAGCAACACGATGACCAGCAGCACAACCGCGAGCAGCGCCGCGGCCAGCGTCAGGAACGGAATCAGGGTCATGCGAAAACCTCAGCGGCGATGCGCCATCACTTCAGGGTTGATCACGGTGGGCGGATGGCCGGCCTGCGGGCCCTGGTCGAGCGCCGCGATCAGGTTGTCGGCCGCGAGCATGGCCATGGCGCGGCGGGTTTTCTCGGACGCGCTGGCGATATGCGGCGTCAGCACGACGTTGGGCACCGTCAGCAGGTCCGGATGGACCGAAGGCTCGCCCTCGAACACATCCAGCCCGGCGCCGAAGATGCGCTTGTCGCGCAGCGCCCGCGCCAGCGCGGCGTCGTCGACGATGCCGCCGCGCGCCAGGTTCACCAGCGTCGCGGTGGGCTTCATCAGCGCCAGTTCGGCGGCGCCGATGGCATGGTGGCTTTGCGGGCCATAGGGCAGCACCAGCAGCAGGTGGTCGGACTGGCGCAGCAGGTCTTCCTTGCTGACATAGCGGGCGTTGAGCGCGCGCTCGGTTTCGGCCGGCAGCTGGCTGCGGTTGTGGTACAGCACGTTCATGCCAAACCCGCCCGCACGCCGCGCCAGCGCCTGGCCGATACGGCCCATGCCGAGGATGCCCAGCGTGCTGCCGTGCAGGTCCATGCCGACCAGCATGTCGTAGCTCCAGCGCTGCCACTTGCCGGCGCGCAGGTAGTGCTCGGCCTCTGTGACGCGGCGCGCGGTCGCCATCAGCAGGGCCCAGCCGAAGTCGGCGGTGGTCTCCGTCAGCACGTCCGGCGTATTGGTGGCGACGATGCCCGCGGCCGTCAGCGCCGGCAGGTCCAGGTTGTTGTAGCCGACCGCCATGTTGCACACCGCGCGCAATGCCGGCAGCCCCGCAATGACGCCGGCGTCGATGCGGTCGGCGGCGTTGGCCAGCACGCCGGCCTTGCCGGCCAGCCGTGCCTTCAGCGCCGCGGCGTCGAGCACCGCGTCCTGCTGGTTGTCGTCGACATCGAAATACTGCGCCAGGTGCGCGATGACTTCGGGATAGATGGCGCGGGTGACCAGGACGGACGGCTTCATGGCATCAGATATGGAAGAAGAGGAAGGTCATGACGACGAACAGCGGCACCAGGAAGATGCCCGAGTACAGCATGTAGCCGAAGAAGCTCGGCATGCGCACGCCCCGGTTCTCGGCGATGGCCTTGACCATCAGGTTGGGCGCATTGCCAATATAGGTGTTGGCGCCCATGAACACCGCGCCGGCCGAAATCGCGGCCAGCGTCGAGGCATCGCGCGTCATCAGCGTGGCGGGGTCGCCACCGGCGGTATTGAAGAACACCAGGTAGGTCGGCGCATTGTCCAGGAAGGAGGACAGTACGCCGGTCGCCCAGAAATACATGCCGTCGACGGGCTGCCCGTTGGCGTCGCTGACCGCGCGGATTACTCCCGCGAACGCGCCGTCGGTGCCGGCCTTCAGCATGGCGATGACCGGGATGATGGTCAGGAAGATGCCGGCGAACAGCTTGCCGACCTCGAGGATGGGCTCCCAGTTGAATTCATTGCCGACGCGCGCCGAGCGCGGCGTGACCAGCAGCGACACCACCGCCACCACCACCAGCAAGCCGTCGCGCACCGCGGCCTGCAACGGCACCTCGGTGCCGAGGATATCGAACGAGGTCCCGGGCTTCCACAGCCCGCTCATCAGCACCAGACTGACCACGGCCAGCAGCAGCACGAAGTTGAACTTGCCTTCGATGGCGATGCCGCCCGAATCCGGGGTGGGATCGTTGCGCGGCGGCAGCTCCTCTTCCTTGTTGCGGTAGTAGTACCGGTCGACCAGGTAGAACAGCAGCAGCAGCGCAGCGCAGACGAAGAGCGTTTCCGGAAAAATGTTCTGCAGGGTCCAGAAGAAATCGACGCCCTTCAGGAAGCCGAGAAACAGCGGCGGGTCTCCCAGCGGCGTCAGCGCGCCGCCGGCGTTAGCCACCAGGAAGATAAAGAACACCACCACGTGCGCCACGTGGCGGCGGTTGTCATTGGCGCGCAACAGCGGCCGGATCAGCAGCATGGCCGCGCCGGTGGTGCCCATGAAGCTGGCCAGGAACGTGCCCAGCGCGAGGATGCCGGTGTTGAGCCCCGGCGTGCCGTGCAGGTTGCCGCGCACGCAGATGCCGCCGGCAACGATATACAGCGTGGTGATCAGCGCGATGAAGGGAATGTACTCTGCCAGCAGCGCGTGCACGGTGCTGACCGCGGCGGCATGCGGGCCGAACACGACCGCGAACGGCAGCAGGAACAGCAGGCCCCAGCCGGCGGCGATCTTGCCGTAATGGTGATGCCAGAACTTCGGCCCCAGCAGCGGCCACAGCGCAATCGACAGCAGGATGCCGGCAAAAGGCAGCCCCCACAGCGGCGACAGCGATGCCCCGTCCAGGTCGGCGGCATGGCCGGCGGCAGGGAACGCGGCCAGCAGTGGCAACAGCACGGAGGCACGTCGCATCAGGCAGGATCTCCTCGGAAATGCAGCGGTCATGGGCGCGCGCGGCGCGATGCCAAGGCGCGCGGGCAAGCCTGCAAGTGTAATGCAAGGCCCTGCCGCGATTGCCCTTGCGGCATGCATTTTCGGATTGCGGCGCGCTGTCTGCGCGCCGCCTGGTTCAGGCCCCGTCGACCAGGATCACATGCACGCGGTACGGTCCGTGGGCGCCAAGCACGATGGTCTGCTCGATATCGCCCGTGCGCGAGGGCCCGCTGATGATATTGGTGGCGCGCGGCAGTTCGCCGCGTTCGCTGCGCACCAGGGCAAACGCATCCTCCAGCCCCGCAACGATGCGCGAGCGCGGCACTACCGCCAGATGGGTCTCGGGCAGCAGCGCGGCCGAGGCGAAGGTGGTGGGGCCGGACAGCAGCATCAGCGAGCCGGTCTCGGCAATTGCGCAAAAACAGCCGGTGATGCCGACCAGGTCGCCATGCTCGCGGTCGGCCGCGGCGTCGCGTACCGGCGGGCGGCATTCCACCGCCAGCCCCGCGGCCTGCCACGGCAGCGGGCCCAGTTCCTCCCACGCGACCGCGCGGCGCACCAGCTGCAGGCTGTCGAGATAGCGCGCCGCGGCGGCCGGCACGTCGGCCAGGGTCGCGACGCGGTCCACGGTCGAGGCCATGCGCTGCGCCTGTGCCAGGAAGGCTTCGGCCAGTTCGGGCGCGGCGGGCGGACGCGGGCCCTGCGGGTGGCGGGCCAGGTAATCGGCGACGGCGCCCCGCTCCCCCGCGCTCGGCCTGGCCGGCCTGCCCTGGGCGGCACGGATGCGGGCAAAGATGCGGTCACGGGCGTCGTTGGTTTCCATGGGGTCTGGCTGGCGTGGCAATGCGCAAAGGCGCGATGCGGCGATTATAGGGTCGATACAGCGCGCGCTATTGTTAAGGCCCTGCTACGCGGCAGGCTGCACCGAATACACCTGGCGCAGGTAGGCCAGGTAGCCGGGGTCGTCGCACATGGTCTTTTCCGGCGTGTCCGAGAGCTTGGCCACCGGCTGCCCGTTACAGCGCACCATCTTCAGCACGATCTGCAGCGGCGTGTAGCCCAGGTCGTTGGTGAGGTTGGTGCCGACGCCGAAGGCCAGCCGGCAGCGGCCATGGAAGCGCTGATACAGCTCGATGACGCGCGGGATGTCCAGGCTGTCGCTGAAGATCAGCGTCTTGGTGCGCGGATCGACGCGGTTGGCGGCATAGTGGGCCACCATGCGCTCGCCCCACAGCACCGGATCGCCGGAATCGTGGCGCACGCCGTCGAAGAGCTTGCAGAAATAGAGGTCGAAGTCGCGCAGGAAGGCGTCGAAGCCATAGGTATCCGACAGCGCGATGCCCAGGTCGCCGCGATACTCGCGCGCCCAGCGCTCCAGCGCAAACACCTGCGAATCGCGCAGCCGCGGCCCCAGCGCCTGGCAGGCCTGCAGGTACTCGTGCGCCATCGTGCCCAGCGGCACCATGTTGTGCAGGCGCGCGAAGTGGACATTGCTGGTGCCGGCCAGTTGCGGCCCCAGCAGGCGCCGCATGGTCAGCAGCACCTCTTCCTGCCAGTCGCGCGAGAAACGCCGGCGCGTGCCGTAGTCGGCGATCACGCAATCGTTCAGTTCGGGCGCCTTCAGCAGCGCCAGCTTGGTCTCCAGCCGGCGGCGGCCTTCGGCCAGGTCCGGCCGCGGCTGGGTGCGGCGGAAGTAGACTTCATTGACGATGGCCAGCACCGGCACTTCGAACAGGATGGTATGCAGCCAGGGGCCGGTAATGGCAATCTCGATCTCGTCATTGCCCTGCGGCGACGGGCGCACCGAGACATATTTCTGGTTCAGGTGGAACAGCCCGAGAAAATCGACGAAATCGCTCTTGATAAAGCGCAGGCCACGCAGGTAAGCCAGTTCGTCGTCGGTGAAGCGCAGCTGGCACAGGTGCGCCACCTCGTCGCGGATTTCGTCGATATACGGCGTGAGATCGATGCCCGCGTTGCGGCATTTGAAGCGGTATTCCACTTGCGCTTGCGGGAACTGATGCAGCACCACCTGCATCATCGTGAATTTGTACAGGTCGGTGTCGAGCAGGGACTGGATGATCATAGCGAGCCAGACGGCGATGCCGGGTCAGAACGCCATGCTACCTGAAGTCTGCCCACTGCCGGCTGACGGACTGGTACCGCGCAGCCTGTCCGAAGACAGGCAAACCCGCCCACCGGCCACCATGCGTTAAATCAAAAGTACATAAAGAAATAAGAAAACTATCTGATCCGGCTATATAGACCCGCTATCCTTGCCAGAAGGCTCGGCTACAATATCGGTTTCCGAAAGGCCTCGGCCGGCGCTCGCCCAGCCCATGCTGCCCAGCGGCAAGCGGGGCGCCTCCATGTGATGGATGCGGCGCGTCATGCCGGCAAGAAGCGGCCCCACAGTTTCCCATTCAAAGCCGACCCGTTTTCCTGGAACCGAAATGACTCACGTTGTCACCGAATCCTGCATCCGTTGCCGCTACACAGACTGCGTTGACGTGTGTCCGGTCGATTGTTTCCGCGAGGGCCCCAACTTCCTGGCCATCGACCCGGATGAGTGCATCGACTGCGCCGTGTGCGTGGCCGAATGCCCGGTGAACGCCATTTATGCCGAGGAAGACGTCCCGGGCGACCAGCAGCAGTTCATCGAGCTGAATGCCGAACTGGCGCGCGCCTGGCCTTCCATCACCAAGACCAAGGCCCCGCTGGCCGAGGCCGAGGAGTGGAAGGACGCCACCGACAAGCTGCAGTACCTGGAGCGCTGAGCGCACCGGGCAGCATAGAAAGCCGTCCCCACGCGCTTTCCGCAATGCCGGGCACCCGCGTGCCCAACCAACGTATCAGGACGAATATGGACTTGAGCATTCCAAATCCCGTTGCCGACGCGACCAGGCAGGTCGAGGGCGGCAGCCCCGCAGGCGGCCAGCCGCTGGAAATCGACGCGCTGATCGTCGGTGCCGGCCCGGTGGGTCTGTTCCAGGTGTTCGAACTGGGCCTGCTCGAAATCAAGGCCCACGTCATCGATTCCCTGAAGGTCGTTGGCGGCCAGTGCGTGGAGCTGTATCCGGACAAGCCCATCTACGACATCCCGGCCGTGCCGAGCTGCACCGGCCAGGAACTGACCGACAACCTGCTCAAGCAGATCGAACCGTTCGAGCCCACCTTCCACCTGGGCCAGGAAGTCTCCGTGGTCGAGCGCCGTGACGATGGCCGCTTCTTCGTCGAGACCTCGCTCGGCACGCGCTTTATCACCAAGACCATTTTCATCGCCGCCGGCGTGGGCTCGTTCCAGCCGCGCACGCTGAAGGTCGATGGCATCGACAAGTTCGACGGCAAGCAGCTGTTCTACCGCGTCAAGGATCCGAGCCGCTTCCACGGCCGCAACCTGGTGATCGTCGGCGGCGGCGACTCGGCGCTGGACTGGACCCTGGACCTGGTCGGCAAGGCCGAGTCGGTGGTGATGATCCACCGCCGCGACGGCTTCCGCGCCGCGCCCGCGTCGGTCGCCAAGATGAAGGAACTGTGCGAGCAGATGGAAATGCAGTTCCTGGTCGGCCAGATCAGCGGCTACGAAGAGAAGGATGGCGTGCTCACCGAGATCAAGGTGAGCGGCGCCGACGGCGTGACCCGCCGCCTGCCGCTGGACGACCTGCTGGTGTTCTTCGGGCTGTCGCCCAAGCTCGGCCCGATCGCCGAATGGGGCCTGGACCTGGAGCGCAAGCAGATCAAGGTGGACACGGAGAAATTCCAGACCAATATCCCCGGCATCTTCGCGGTCGGCGATATCAACACCTACCCCGGCAAGAAGAAGCTGATCCTGTCGGGCTTCCATGAGGCCGCGCTGGCCGCGTTCGGAGCCGCACCGTATATCTTCCCGGAAAAGAAGATCCACATGCAGTACACCACCACCTCGCCCAAGCTGCACAAGGTGCTGGGCGTGGAATCGCCGGTGTTCGACTGACGGGCCCAGGCCTCGCAGAAAAAACCGCCGCGAGGCGGTTTTTTTCTGGCACAACGCCGGAACCGTCGCTATAATGCGGCCTCGCTGTTCAGCGCCACGGTCCGGGGCCGGCAACCAGCCGCCCCTGCGCCACGCGCCAGCAAGCCAGCCTTCGCCGCGCCCCGCCTGACAAGAAGTAAATGTCGAAAGGGTGTTGACGAAGAAAAGAGAAACTGGCTATAATTTCTTTCTCAGCTGTTCCCCGATAGCTCAGTCGGTAGAGCGACGGACTGTTAATCCGCAGGTCCCTGGTTCGAGCCCAGGTCGGGGAGCCAACCGATACGGAAGCCCGGTGCAAACGCACCGGGCTTTTTCGTTTGCGCGTCGCGTTTGTGGGTCGCAAATAGCTGTGGTTCGGGGCTGCCGCGGCGCCCCGCCCTTCGCTCTACCCTTGCAGCGTAGCGCCTGCGGCCTTCAGCGCCACGACAATAGCTTCTGCATTGGCTTCGACCCGATGCAGCGGCCCAGCCACCGACATCCCGTAGGCAACGCCACCGAGCGATACCGGCATCGCGATGGCCCCCAGGTCGGGGAACGACTCGCCGAAATTCGGATACCACCCCTGCGCCTGCCACTGCTGCATCGCCGCCTCGAATACCCGCAGCGAGTCCACCGTGCGGCCGGTGCGCGAGGCAAAGGAAGCACCGGCCAGCAATTCCGCGCGGCTTTCCATCGTCATGGTGCCGAGGATGGCGCGGCCGATGGAGTTGACATGCGCGTCACGCAGCTCGCCCGGCGCGGCAATGTAGCGCACCGGGTTCGGGGATTCGCGCACCTCCAGATACAGCACGCGGCCATCGTCCTGCAGCTTGCCGAAGACCACGGTCTCGCCGGTGGTGTCGCGCAGCGACTCCAGCACCGGCTGCACGCGCTCCAGCAGCGGGTCGTTGCGGGCGATGCGCTGCGCGATGTCGAGCAGCCGGCGCGTCGGGTAGTAGCCCTGCCGGCGGCCGGTCTCGTAGAGATAGCCGAGCGAGGCCAGCGTGCGGATCAGCCCGAGGCAGCTCGACATCGGCGCACCGAGCTGCCTGGCCAGCTCGGTCAGCGTCAGCGAGCGCCCTTCGCGCGCATAGATTTCCATGATCTCGATCACGCGCAGCGCCGTCTTGACGCTGCCGTAGCCGGACTTTTCCGCGGCTTCGTGTGCTGCCATCGTTGGCTTCCTCGACTTCAGTATCCGTTGGCCGGGATTGTACGCGGCGGCAGCGCGGATCAGTCCTCCGGTCCGTGGGCGGGCGGCAAGGCCTGCGGCCAGCTGCGGATGTTGCCGGGCGTACGCGAGAAGCGCGTGGGAATGCCTACGCCGCGCAGGCGCCCTTCGCTCGGATGGTCGTACTCGAACATCATGCCGGTGGCGCGCAGGTGCGGGTCGTCGGCGAGGCTGTCGAAATGCGGCACCTCGCTGTGCGGGATGTCGGCATCGCGCAGCAGCGCCAGCCATTCGGCGGTGGTGCGCTGCGCGACGATCTCGGCCAGCGTGGCATAGAGCGCGTCGATATTGGCGCTGCGCGCGGCCGGGGTCGCATAGCGCGGATCGCTGGCCAGCGGCGCATGGCCCGAGACATCGAAGAACCGCTGCCACTGCGCACTGGTGTACGGCAGCAGCGCAATATGGCCGTCGCGCGTGCGGTACGGCTTTCGGTGCATCGACATCACGCGCGGATAGCCGGCCGGCCCGAGCGGCGGCACGAAGGTCTGCCCGGCCAGCTGCTCCGTGGCCAGGAACGACACCAGCGTCTCGAACATCGGCACCTCGATGGCCTGGCCCCGGCCCGAGCGCTCGCGTTCGTACAGCGCCATCGGAATCGCATAAGCCACCGTCAGCCCGGCGACCTTGTCGGCGAGGATGGTGTTGACGTACTGCGGCCCGTCGTTCGCGTTGGCACCCTGGAACTGCGCCATGCCGCTGCGCGCCTGGATGATGTCGTCGAACGCCGGCGCGCCGGCGTAGGGCCCCGCCTCCGAATAGCCATAGGCGCCGCAGTAGATCAGCCGTGGATGGTCCGCGCACAGCGAGGCATAGTCGAGCCCTAGCTTGCGCAGCGACTGCGGCCGCACGTTCGAGACAAAGACATCGGCGCCGGCGATCAGCGCCTTCAGCGCCGCCAGGTCGTCGGGCTGCTTCACGTCCAGCACCACGAACTGCTTGTTGCGGTTCAGGTTGAGGAAGCTCGCGCCCATGGCGGCGTGCCGCGCCGGCTCGGCGTGGCGGAACACGTCGCCGGCGGGCGGCTCGACCTTGATCACCTCGGCGCCCATGTCGCCGAGGATCTGCGTGGCGTACGGCCCCATCGCCACCGAGGTCATGTCGATCACGCGGATCCCGGCGAGCGGCCCGGTGGGCGCATTGGCTTGGGCTGGACTGTCTTGCATCGCCGCTCCCGCTCAGTACGACTTGGGCAGGCCCAGCACCCGCTCGGCGATAAAGCAAAGGATCAGCTGCGGGCTGACCGGCGCGATGCGCGGGATATACGATTCGCGCAGCAGCCGCTCGACCCGGTACTCGCGCGAATAGCCCATGCCGCCCAGCGTCAGGATCGCGGTCTGGCAGGCATTGTGGCCGGCCTCGGCGGCGAGGTACTTGGCGGCATTGGCCTCGGCCCCGCAGGACTGGCCCGCGTCGTAGCGCGCCGCGGCCTTGAGCATCATCAGGTTGGCCGACTCCAGCTGCATCCACGCCTGCGCCAGCGGATGCTGCACGCCCTGGTTCATGCCGATGGGGCGGCCGAATACCACGCGCTCCTTGGCGTATTGCGTGGCGATGGCCAGCGCCGCGCGCCCCAGCCCGATGGCCTCGGCCGCGATCAGGATGCGCTCCGGGTTGAGCCCGTGCAGGATGTACTCGAAACCCTTGCCCTCTTCGCCGATGCGGTCTTCGTCGGGAATGAACAGGTCGTCGATGAACAGCATGTTGGTGTCGACGGCGGCGCGGCCCATCTTGTCGATCTCGCGGATCTCGATCTTGCTGCGGTCGACTTTGGTATAGAACAGCGACAGCCCCTCGGTCGATTTCTTGACCGATTCCAGCGGCGTAGTGCGCGCCAGCAGCAGCATGCGGTCGGCCACCTGCGCGGTCGAGATCCAGATCTTGCGCCCGCTCACCGAATAGCCGCCCGGCACCTTGCGCGCAAAGGTCTTGAGCTTGGTGGTGTCGAGCCCCGCGTCGGGCTCGGTCACGCCGAAGCAGGCCTTCTCCTGCCCGGCGATCAGCGGCGGCAGGAAGCGGCCCTTCTGCGCGTCGGTGCCGAACACCACCACCGGGTTCAGGCCGAACACGTTCATGTGCACCGCCGAGGCGCCGGTCATGCCCGCGCCCGACTGCGAGATGGTCTGCATCACCAGCGCCGCCTCCAGGATGCCCAGCCCCGCGCCGCCGAAGGCCTCGGGCATGGCCACGCCGAGCCAGCCGCCTTCGCACAGCGTCTTGTAGAACTCATGAGGATAAGTGCCGGACTTGTCGAGGCGGTCCCAGTATTCCATGTCGAATTGCGCGCAGACCTGCTGCACCGCCTCGACGATGGAGGCCTGTTCTTCGGAGAGATCGAAATTCATCGCGTTACCTGCTTGCTGTCGTTGTCTGTTCGATGTGTCTTATTCCGGCTGGATGCCCGCGTCCTTCACCAGCCGCGCCCACTTCTGCAGCTCGGCCACGACAAACTGGTTGAGCTCGGCCGGCGTGCTGCCGAACGGCTCGAAGCCCAGCGCGTGGAACTGCGCCGCATGCTGCTTGCTGGTGGCGATCGCGACCAGTTCGCGGTTCAGGCGCTCGACCACCGGGGCCGGCACCCCGGCCGGCGCGAACACGCCGTTCCACGAGGTCACGTCGAAGCCCTTCAGTTCCGGCACGCTCGCCAGCGGCGGCAGGTCCGGCAGCAGTGCGCTGCGCTGCGCGGTGGTCACCGCCAGCGCGCGCAACTTGCCGGCGCGCACGTTGGCGATGCCGGCGGCAAAGTCGACGAACATGGCCTGCACCTGGCCGCCCATCACATCGGTCATGGCGGGCGGCGTGCTCTTGTACGGCACATGCAGCATCTTCAGCCCCGCCATCTTCGACAGCGTCGCGCCCGAGACGATGCCGGTGCTGTTGCCGCTGGCATAGGTCAGGCCCGGATGCGCCTTGGCGTAGTCGACGAACTCGCGCAGCGTCTTGACCGGCAGCGCCGGGTTGACCACCAGCATGAATGGCAGATTGCCCATGCGCGAGATCGGCGTGAAATCCTTGACCGGGTCATAGCGCAGCTGCTTCATCAGCGACGGGTTGGCCGAATGCGTGGTGTTGGTGGTCATGAACAGCGTATAGCCGTCGGCGGGGGCCTTGGCCACGAACTCGGCGGCGATGGTGCCGTTGGCGCCGGGCTTGTTGTCCACCACCACCGGCTGCTGCAGCGACTCGCCCAGGTACTTCGCGGTCAGGCGCGCCACCGCGTCGGTACCGCTGCCCGCTGCAAACGGCACCACCAGGCGCAACGGCTTGTTGGGGAATTCATCGCCGGCCAGCGCCGGAGTCGCGGCCAGTGCCGCGCTGCAACCCAGCACCAGGCCGGCAAAAGTGTTTTTGAAGGACTTCACGGTGGTTGTCTCCTGTCGTTTTGCGCCCTGCCGTGACCCGTCGCGCCTCAGGCGGGCCGGATCACGCGCTCAGGGGATTCCTCGTAAGGCGGGGAATAGATCACCAGAATCTTCGCCGGCTCGTCGCTGACCACGGTGAAGACGTGCATCTGGTCGGGGGGAAAGAAGCAGCAATCGCCGGGGCCCAGCTCCCGGCGCTGCCCGCCGACCTCGGCGACGGCGCGGCCTTCCAGCACGTAGCAGACCTGTTCGATACCGGGATGCGCGTGCGGCAGCGCGCCCTTGCCTTTTTCGATGGTGCCGTGGATCACTTCCAGATGGCGCGAGCCGACCGTCTCGGGCGCGATCAGGCGGCGGTTGAGCGTGCCGACATGGTTGGCGGGGTGGTAGCCCGCGACGTCCATGGTCGAGACGAAGTAGACGGGTTGATCCGGCATGCGGGTCTCCTGCTTCAATTCATGTTTATGAAAAATAGTTTATATCCATGAATTTATTCGTCAAACGATTTTTGGCGTGAGTGCGGGTTTACCGGGAGGCACGGGGGGGCACGTCGGCAACAACCGCGTTATCATTCGCAGATCGCGCCCAGCCAAGCGCGCACGCCCGTGACTCCGGCCCGTCCGCCGGCCCTCGTTGCACTGCATTCTTGACAGTGCTGTCGTATACATGCGATAGTTACGGGCGTATAGCATTCATGGAAACCGGTACTGTCAGGCTCCAGTTGTGTTCGGACCTGGCGCTATCACCCCTGACACTGGTTGCACGGACTGAAACGTCCACATCTTTCAGGTTCGCGGGGGCGCACCCGGGCATCGGCCCGGCGTGCAATACCAGTCGCTCCGGCGACCGCAGTTTCCCCCCGTGTGAACCAGCCGCCCCGGCGGCAATCCCCTAAAGGACTGAATTGACTAAGATCGTCTTGAAACCCGGTGAGCCCGTTGAAGTTGCAATGCGGCGTTTCCGTCGTGCCATTCTGCAGACTGGCCTGATCGTTGAACTCAAGAGCCGTACCGCTTACGAGAAGCCGACGACCGAGCGCAAGCGCAAGAAGAAGGCCGCCGAAGCACGCCTGCGCAAGCGCCTGCGCATGCAGATGCTGCCGAAGAAGATGTACTGATTCCGGTACGCTTCGCTGCCCGGCATCGCGGGGCAAGAAAAACCGCCAGTTCGCTGGCGGTTTTTTTATGCCCGCGCGCAGGGCGTGCCGCCTGCGCGCCCACGGGCTCTGCTGCGGTGCGCCACCTGAGCGCCGCGCGGATGACCGGCATAATGGCGGATATTGCGCCGTTGCGGCGCCACACCGGACCCTGCCTTGACTGCCATCCTCGAGTTGCGCAAGGTGCGCAAGCAATACGGCGACACGGTCGTGGTCGACAACCTCGACCTCCAGGTTTTCCGCGGCCAGTGCTTCGGCCTGCTGGGCCCCAACGGCGCCGGCAAGACCACCACGCTGCGGCTGCTGCTGGGACTGACCACGCCCATGGCGGGCACGCTGACACTGTGCGGCGAGCCCATTCCCGAGCGCGCGCCGCAGGCGCGCATGCGCGTGGGCGTGGTGCCGCAGTTCGACAATCTCGACCCGGACTTCTCGGTGATCGAGAACCTGCGCATCTTCGGGCGCTACTTCGGGCTGTCGTCGGCCGAGATCGAGCGGCGCGTGCCGAGGCTGCTGGAATTCGCGCGGCTGGAAAACCGCGCCGACGCGCAGGTGCGCGACCTCTCCGGCGGCATGCGCCGGCGCCTGACCGTGGCCCGCGCGCTGATCAACGACCCGGACCTGCTGGTCATGGACGAGCCCACCACCGGCCTGGACCCGCAGGCGCGCCACCTGATCTGGGAGCGGCTGAAGTCGCTGATGGCCAGCGGCAAGACCATCCTGCTGACCACGCACTTCATGGAAGAGGCCGAACGGCTGTGCAACTACCTGTGCGTGATCGACGGCGGCCGCAAGATCGCCGAAGGCAAGCCGCACGAGCTGATCGACAGCCAGATCGGCTGCGACGTGGTCGAGGTCTATGGCGATGAACTGGACACGCTGCGCGGCACGCTGACGCCGCTGGCGCAGCGCACCGAGATGAGCGGCGAGACACTGTTCTGCTACGTGCGCGAGCCCGCCCCGCTGCTGGCGGCGCTGCACGGCAGGAGCGGCGTGCGCTACCTGCACCGCCCGGCCAACCTCGAGGACGTGTTCCTCAAGCTGACCGGCCGCGAGATGCGGGACTGAACCAAGGGACGACATGAGCGAACAGGATCCCCGCGCGGACGCCACCGATGCCTCCCCCGCCACCGCCATGGCGGCGCGACAGACCTATCCGCAGCCGCTGCTGCCGCGCAACCTGCGCAACTGGATGATGGTCTGGTACCGCAACTACATGGTGTGGAAGAAGCTGGCCATTCCGTCGATGATCGGCAACCTGGCCGATCCGATGATCTACCTGTTCGGGCTGGGGCTCGGACTGGGGCTGATGGTCGGCCAGGTCAATGGCGTGTCGTATATCGCCTTCCTGGCGGCCGGCACCACCGCGTCCAGCGTGATGATGTCGGCCAGCTTCGAGTCGATGTATTCGGCGTTCTCGCGCATGCATGTGCAGCGCACCTGGGAAGCGATCATGCATGCGCCGCTGACGCTGGGCGACGTGGTGCTGGGGGAAATCGCCTGGGCCGCCAGCAAGGCCGTGCTGTCTGGGCTGGCGATCATGCTGGTGGCGGGCGCGCTCGGCTATGCGCAGATGCCGGGGGCGCTGCTGGCGCTGCCGGTCATCGTGCTGGCCGGGATTGCCTTCGCCGCGCTGGCGATGATCGTGACCGCGCTGGCGCCCAGCTACGACTTCTTCATGTTCTACCAGACCCTGGTGATGACGCCGATGCTGCTGTTGTCGGGCGTATTCTTCCCGCTGGAACAACTGCCCGAAGGCGTGCAGGCAGCGACCAAGGTGCTGCCGCTGGCGCACGCCGTGGCGCTGATCCGCCCGCTGATGCTGGGCCGCCCGGTCGACGGCGCCGGCCTGCATCTTGCGGTGCTGGCCGTTTATGCAGTGGCCGCGCTGGTGGTATGCCTGGTGCTGCTGCGCCGCCGGCTGCTGCGCTGATTCCGTCCCATGCCAGGCTCAACCATTACTACGTGTTCCATGCAGTCTTTATTTCCCCGCTTGCGTCGCAACCTGCGCAACGATAGCGAAACCTCCGCCAATCTGCAGCGCATTGCCCTGATGCTGGCGGCCGCCTGCGCCACCGTGTCGCTGTCCGGCTGCATGGTGGTCGGCGCCACCGTGGCCGTCGGCAGCGCCGCGGTGTCGACCGTGGCGACGGTCGGGTCGGCAGCGGTCAGCGTGGCCTCCACCGCGGTCGGCGCCACCTACGACGTCACCGCCGCCGGCGTGAAGGCGATGGCCGGCAGCGATGAGCCGGCACCGCAAGCGCCTGCCCTGCAAGAACCGGCCCCGGTGGTCGCGGCGACAGAGTAGCGCCTCAGTCGCCCAGGCCGCGCAGCAGGTCGGCCTTCAGGTCTTCGACGGACTCCAGCCCCACCGCCAGGCGGATCAGCCCTTCGCCCACGCCCGCGGCCGCCTTGGCCTCGGGGCTGACGCGCGCGTGCGTGGTGGTGTACGGGTGCGTGATGGTGGTGCGGGTGTCGCCCAGGTTGCCGGTGATCGAGCACAGCCGCGTGTTGTCGATCACGCGCCAGGCGTTGGCGCGCTGCTGCTCGGGCGTGGCGCCCTTCAGCTCGAACGAAACGATCGCGCCGCCGCCGCTCTGCTGGCGCATGGCAATCTCGTGCTGCGGGTGCGACGCCAGCGCCGGGTGGAACACGCGCGCCACCGCCGGGTGCGATTCGAGGAACTGCGCCAGCGCCAGCGCGCTGGAGGAATGGCGCTCCATGCGGATTGCCAGTGTCTCCATGCCCTTGAGCAGCACCCAGGCATTGAAGGCCGACAGCGTCGGCCCGGCGGTGCGCACGAACGGGAACACCTTGCCCATGATGAAGTCTTGCGAGCCCAGCACCGCGCCGCCCAGCACGCGGCCCTGGCCATCGATATGCTTGGTGGCGGAGTGCACCACGATATCGGCGCCGAATTTCATCGGCTGCTGCAGCGCGGGCGAGCAGAAGCAGTTGTCGACCACCAGCAGCGCGTTGGCGTCGTGGGCGATGTCGGCCGCCGCCGCGATGTCAGCCACCTCGGTCAACGGGTTCGACGGCGTCTCCAGGAAGAACAGCTTCGTGTTCGGCCGCACTGCCGCACGCCACGCTTCTAGGTCGGTCGGGTCGACAAAGGTCGTCTCCACGCCGAACTTCCCGAAGATATTGTTGAACAGCGTCATGGTCGAGCCGAAGATCGCGCGCGAGCTGACCAGGTGGTCGCCGGCCTGCATCGACGACAGCACCACCGACAGGATCGCGCTCATGCCCGACGCCGTGGCCATGCAGGCCTGCGCCCCTTCCAGCGCGGCCAGGCGCGACTGGAACATCGACACGGTCGGGTTGGTGAAACGCGAATAGGTGTAGCCCTCTTCCGAGTTGGCAAAGCGCTCGGCGGCCTCGGCGGCGCTGTTGAAGCAGAAGCTTGAGGTCAGGTACATGGCCTCGGAGTGCTCCATGAACTCGCTGCGCAGCGTGCCGGCGCGCACGCCAAGAGTATCGATGCCGAGCGATTCAGGATTGAGCGGTTGGTTCATGCTGGTGGCGCGGTCGTACCCGCGCGAATGCGATGGTTTCGACAAGCTGCGCACCGGCCCGGTGGACGGCGCGCGGCCATGAAAAAAGCCCGTGCGATCGGATGGTCGGATCGACGGGCTTGCTGTTCTGCGAATGGCCGTGGGCTTCAGGCTGTGGCGGCCGGCTTCCGGGCCTCGCGGCGCCGGCAAGGCGCTGCGCATCGGGAATCGTTGCTGGCCACCATCTCTTTAGCTGTTTCGGGCTGTACCCGCGTCCGCAAGCTGACTATCAAATCGACGCCCGGCCATGTTACGGCCGGGCCCCGCATTCGTCAACGCGCGCGGCGCGGCTTACTCGTTGCCGCCGGAGCGCTGCAGGTGCAGTTGCGAGCGCTCGGTGTCAGCGCCGGTGCCGTCGCGGTCGGCCTGGCTGCGCGCGGTTTCCAGGCGATCCAGGTAGGCCTCGTCGATATCGCCGGTGATGTAGCGGCCGTCGAAGCACGAGGCGTCGAAGTCGTTCAGCGCCGGGTTGATGTCGCGCACCGCCTGCTTCATCGCTTCCACGTCCTGGTACACCAGCTTGTCCGCGCCGATGATCTTGGCGATCTCTTCGTGCGTGCGGCCATGCGCTACCAGTTCGCTGCGGGTCGGCATGTCGATGCCGTACACGTTGGGGAACTTCACCGGCGGCGCGGCCGAGGCGAAGATCACCTTGTTGGCGCCGGCGTCGCGCGCCATCTGCACGATCTCGAACGAGGTGGTGCCGCGCACGATCGAGTCGTCGACGATCAGCACGTTCTTGCCCTTGAACTCCACGCCCATGGCGTTGAGCTTCTGGCGCACGGACTTCTTGCGCACCGCCTGGCCAGGCATGATGAAGGTGCGGCCGACGTAGCGGTTCTTGAAGAAGCCTTCGCGGTAGTTCACTCCCAGACGGTTGGCAACCTGCATCGCGGCCGGACGGCTGGAATCGGGAATCGGCATGACCACGTCGATATCGCCGGCCGACACTTCCTGGCGGATCTTCTCGGCCAGGTAGTCGCCCATGCGCAGGCGCGCGTCGTAGACCGGCACGCCATCGATGCACGAATCCGGACGCGCCAGGTAGACGTACTCGAAAATGCAGGGCGTCAGCACCGGGTTGTCGGCGCATTGCTTGCTGTAGAGCTTGCCGTCGAGGTCGATGAAGATGGCCTCGCCCGCTGCCACGTCGCGCTCGAACTTGTAGCCGATGCCTTCCAGCGCCACCGATTCCGAGGCGACCATCCATTCCTTGCCGGTGGGCGTCTCGACGCTGCCCAGGCACAGCGGCCGGATGCCGAACGGATCGCGCACCGCCAGCATGCCGTAGCCGGCGATCTGCGCCGAGATCGCGTACGAGCCGCGCACGCGGCGGTGCATGCCCGCCACGGCCTTGAAGATGGTTTCCGGATCGAGCGCCATGCCGTTGCTGGCGCGCTGCAGCTCGTCGGCCAGCACGTTCAGCAGCACTTCGGTATCCGAATGCGTGTTGATATGGCGGCGGTCGCGGCGGAACATCTCCTCGCGCAGCTGCTGCCAGTTGGTCAGGTTGCCGTTATGCGCCAGGATGATGCCGTAGGGGGCGTTGACGTAGAACGGCTGCGCCTCTTCCTCGCTCGAGGCCGAGCCGGCGGTCGGGTAGCGCACCTGGCCGATGCCCGCGTTGCCGGGCAGGCCGCGCATATTGCGCGTGCGGAAGACATCGCGCACCAGGCCGTTGGCCTTGTGCATGTGGAAGGTACTGCCGTTGGCGGTGGCGATGCCGGCAGCATCCTGTCCGCGGTGTTGCAACAACAGCAGGCTGTCGTAAATCAGTTGGTTGACAGGCGTGGATGACACCACACCGACGATACCGCACATGCCAAGCTCCCAGGAAAGGCTTTGATTCAGGGGGGCGCAGCCCGGCCCGGGATCCTCCGGGCCCGAAGGCCTGCGTTACTACCAGCCGCGCAACGTGCCCGGCCTTATGTCTTCACGTACTTCGCCAGCTCCGGCGGCAGCCATGGCTTGATCGACTCCATGGCCTGCATCACATACGGGCGGCTCACCGCATCGCGCCAGAACGGTTCTTCCGGCAATTTCGTCAGGCTGGCCAGCGTCACCATCACCATCACCAGCAGCACGCCGCGCAGCACGCCGAACACCAGTCCGAGGCCACGGTCGGCGGGCTTGAGGCCGGTGCTCTCCAGCAACTGCCCGACCACCATGCCGGCCAGCGAGGCGCCCAGCACGGTGCCGATCAGCAGCACCACGAAGCCCAGCGCATGGCGAGCCAGCTCGCCGCCCGGCAGCGACTCGGGCATCCAGCCCGCGGCGACCGCGCCGTAGCGGAACGCCACCCAGAACGCCACCACCCAGCCGATCAGCGACAGCACCTCGCGCACCAGGCCGCGCAGCACGCCCAGCAGGCCCGAGGCCAGCAGGATGAAGACCACGGCATAGTCGAAGAAAGTCGGCTGCATCGTTGCTGGCGGCCAGGCACGCGTGCCGGCCGCGGCGCCCCTTACTGTTCCACGACCTTCGAGGTCAGCCCCACCGCCCGCACGCGCTTGTCGGCCGCATCGGCGGCGTCGCGATCGTTGAAGGGACCGGCACGCAGCAGGATGCGCTCGCCGTCGGCCAGCACTTTCTTTTCGACATACGCCGGCACCTTGCTCGCCTTGAGCTTGGCCAGCCAGCCCTTGGCGCGCTCTTCCGAAGAAAACGCGCCGATCAGGATCAGGTACTTGCCGCTGCCGGTCCTGGCCTCGGCCTTGGTTTCAGGCTTCGCCTCGGGCTTGGCTTCGGTGCGCTGCGCGGGCTTGTCGGCGGCGGCCGCCGAGGGCTTCGGCGCACTGACGATCTCCTCGCCGGCATCCAGCGCGGCGGCATCATTGCGCGACGCCGGCGCGGCCGGCGCGGGCGGCAGCGGATCGGCCTTGCGCGGCTCGACGCGCGGCTTCTGCGAGCTGGTCACACCATTGGCAACCTTGACCGAGACGTCGTCGGACACCGGCCGCGGCTTGGTCTCGAACACGATCGGCAGCACGATCACGGCGGCCACCATCAGCACCACGGCGCCGATCAGCCGGCGGCGCGCGCGCTGCTTCTGCGGAAATTCAGGGTCCAGCGTGTCGTCGGCATACTCGTCGGCCAGGCGGCGCGACGAGGCGATGCCTGCACCCGTGTCGGTGCGCTGGCGCCGCGCACGCTCGGGTGCCGGGTCGTTGCCCTTGCGGGAAGAAAACAGCGAAAGCAGGCCCATAGATTGGTTCGGTGATACGGCCTCGTGGGGCCGCTCGTTGCGTTTGCCGCTCAGTGATCGGCCAAGGCCGCCGGTTTGGTCAGGTCAGCGCGCGCCGGGACGCCCGCTTCAGTTTGCTTGCGTGGCACGGTAGGCCATCACGCCGGCGACGGTATAGAACGATCCGAAGACCAGAATTCTATCATTCTCGGTGGCTCGCTCGATGGCGTCGCGGAATGCCGCCTCGGGGCTGGAAAAGCAGGCCGCGGTCGCATCCGGGCCGGGCTGGAAGCCCCCTGCTTCGAGCTTGCCGAGCAGGTCCGCGGCGCTGGCAGCGCGTTCGGTCGGCAGGTCGCACAGGCACCAGTGGTCGACCTTGTCGGCCACGTGCTGCAGCACGCCGGCGATGTCCTTGTCCTGCATTGCGCCGAACACCGCATAGGTGTAGCGGAAGAAGCCCATGTTCTCGAGGTTCTGCCCCAGCGTCGCCGCCGCGTGCGGATTGTGCGCCACGTCGAGGATCACGGCCGGACGGCCCGGCAGCACCTGGAACCGCCCCGGCAGCTCGACGAAGGCCAGGCCGTTGCGCACCTCCTGCGCGCTCACCGGCAGGCGCTCGCGCAGCGCCTGCAGCGCCGCCAGCGCAGCCGATGCATTCAGCAGCTGGTTGGCGCCGCGCAGCGCCGGATAGCCCAGCCCGTTGAGCTTGCGCCCGCCGCCGCTCCAGTCCCATTGCTGGCGCTCCTGGCCCTTGGCGGCCTGGAAATGATAGTCGCGCCCCACCAGCCACAGCTCGGCGCCGACCGCCTCGGCGTGCGCCACCAGCGACTTGGGCGGCACCGGGTCGCCGCAGATCGCCGGCACGCCCGGACGGAAGATGCCGGCCTTCTCGAAGCCGATTTCCTCGCGGGTGTTGCCCAGGTACTGGGTATGGTCGATGTCGACGCTGGTGATGATGGCGCAGTCGGTATCGATCACATTGGTTGCATCGAGGCGGCCACCCAGCCCGACCTCGAGGATGATCGCGTCCAGGCCGGAAGCCGCGAAGAAATGGATGATCGCCAGCGTGGTGAATTCGAAATACGTCAGGCTGACCGGGTCGGCAAAGCTGTTGCGCGCGCGCTCGACCGCTTCGAAGTGCGGCAGTAGCTGGGCGTCGGTGGCGATTTCGCCGTTCAGGCGCGCGCGCTCGTTGAAAGAGATCAGGTGCGGCGAGGTATGGCAGCCCACCTTGTAGCCGGCTTCCAGCAGGATGCGCTCGAGCATGGCGCAGGTCGAGCCCTTGCCGTTGGTGCCGCCCACGGTAAAGACCGCGGCGTCGATGCGCAGCCCGAGGGCTTCCTTCACGCGCGTGATGCGCGTCAGGCCCATGTCGATGCCCACGGGATGGGCGGTTTCGAGATGGGCGAGCCATTCGGGGAGCGTGTGGAAGACAGGCATTGGGCGTACGAGGAAATGTTTGCTACCAGATTCGGTCAGCCCCTCACAAAGTCAAGGGTGAGGATAGCGCGCTGAGAAAACGTAGCAAATCTCTACCGTCATTCCCGCGCAGGCGGGAATCCAGCGTCTTAGAAAAGTCACTGGGTTCCTGCCTGCGCGGGAACGACAAACAAGAAATGCGAAAGGCGCGTCAACCGCCCGCGCCTTCGGTACCGCGATATTGGCGGCGTTATGCCACCGCGTCAGCCGGCTGCTTCTGCAGCAGTGCCAGCAGCTGCGCCAGTTCGGCGCGCATCTTGCGGCGGTCGACGATCATGTCGATGGCGCCCTTCTGCAGCAGGAATTCCGAGCGCTGGAAGCCTTCCGGGAGCTTCTCGCGCACGGTCTGCTCGATCACGCGCGGGCCGGCAAAGCCGATCAGCGCCTTGGGCTCGGCGATCACCACGTCGCCCAGGAAGGCGAACGAGGCCGACACGCCGCCCATGGTCGGGTCGGTCAGCACGCTGATGAACGGCAGCTTGCTCGCGCTCAGCTGGTTCAGCATGGCCGTGGTCTTGGCCATCTGCAGCAGCGACAGCAGGCTTTCCTGCATGCGCGCGCCGCCGGTGGCGGTAAAGCAGATGAAGGGCACCTTCTGCTCCAGCGCGGCCTGCGCGCCGCGCACGAAGCGCTCGCCCACCACCGAGCCCATCGAGCCGCCCATGAACTCGAACTCGAAGCAGCTCGCCACCACCGGGATGGTGTGGATGGCACCGCCCATCACCACCATCGCATCGGTCTCGCCGGTGTCTTCCATGGCGGCCTTGATGCGGTCCGGGTACTTCTTGGAATCCTTGAACTTGAGCGCGTCGACCGGCACGATCTCCTGGCCGATTTCATAGCGGCCTTCGGCGTCCAGCAGCGCGTCCAGGCGCGCACGCGCGCTGATGCGCATATGGTGGTCGCACTTGGGGCAGACGTGCAGGTTGGCCTCGACGTCGGTCCGGTACAGGGTGGACTCGCACGACGGGCACTTGACCCACAACCCCTCGGGGATGCCCTTGCGGGTGCTGGGGTCGGTCTGTTGAATCTTGGGGGGCAGGAGTTTATCCAACCAGCTCATGAAAGCTCCTTTCGGATGACTGCGGTCCGCCGGCAGGCCCGTGATCGGGGCGCCGGCTGGCGGAAGGCAGGGAATCAACCCGCGAATTTACCATGACGGCCCGGTGAGCCCGAAGCGCAACGCGCGAATTGCGCATAATCCTGCACCTCTCGGACCCACTCAAGCGGGCAATGCATCACTTCAAGCGTCCAGCGCCTGGCGAATCTCGGCGATAAACGATTGCAACGCCGTCACGGCCTGCTCGCGCGGCGTGTCTTCCAGCAGCTGCACCAGCCGGCTGCCGATCACCACGGCATCGGCCACGCTGCCGATCGCGCGCGCGGTCTGCGCGTCGCGAATGCCGAAGCCCACCCCTACCGGCAGGTTGGCGTGCTGCTTGATCAGCGGCAGGCGCGCCGCCACGCTGTCGAGGTCGATCGATGCGGAACCGGTCACGCCCTTGAGCGAGACATAGTAAAGATAGCCGCTGGCGACCTTGGCCACGGCCTCGATGCGCGCATCGGTCGAGGTGGGCGCCAGCAGGAAGATCGGGTCCATGCCATGGTCGCGCATCAGCCCGGCGAACGACTCGCACTCCTCGGGCGGATAGTCGACCACCAGCACGCCGTCGACGCCGGCGGCGCTCGCGGCCGCGGCGAATGCCGCTTCGCCCATGCGCTCGATCGGGTTGGCGTAGCCCATCAGCACCACCGGCGTATCCGTATTGGTCTGGCGGAACTCGCGCACCCACTGCAGCACCTGCGTGAGCGACACGCCCTGCGCCAGCGCACGCTCGGAGGCGCGCTGGATCACCGGGCCGTCGGCCATCGGGTCGGAGAACGGCACGCCCAGCTCGATCACGTCGGCGCCGCCGGCCACCAGCGCGTGCATCAGCGCCACGGTCAGGCCGGGCTCCGGATCGCCGGCGGTGATGAACGGAATCAGGCCCTTCTTCTGCTGCGCGGCCAGTGCCGCGAACGTCTTCTGGATACGGGACATATCAGGGAATCAGGTGAGGCCGCGACGCCGGCGAGACATCGTCGTTGGCGGCGGCCAGGGTTGGGGTGGCCAGACTGGGGGCACCGTCGGGCTCGATCGCGGGCATGGCTTGCGCAGCCGCGGCCACGCGCGCGCACGCCACCTGCACATATTCCGGATTGATCTCGAAACCGGCAAAGCGCCGGCCGTGGCGCAGGCACGCCACCGCGGTGGTGCCGCTGCCGGCGAACGGATCCAGCACCAGGCCGCCCGGCGGGCAGCTCGACAGCACCATGCGCTCGACGATCTCCAGCGGCTTCTGCGTGGGGTGGTTGGCACGCTCCGGGTCCTGGCGGTGGATGCGCGAGACGCTCCACAGGTCCTTCGGGTTGTAGCCCACCTCCAGCCACTTCTTGCCTTCGAAACGCGGCCGGCTGCGCGCCTTCTTGGTCTCGGGGTCGTACGGGATGCGCACCGGGTCGAGATCGAAGTAGTAGTCGCGCGCCCTGGCGAAGAAGCCGATGTTGTCGTGCACCGACGAGAACTTGCGCGTGGTGCCGCCCATGCTGGGCACGCGGCGGTCCCAGATAATCTCGTTGATCATGGTGAGGCGCCGCTTGAGCATCACGAACAGCTCCGGCGAGTACTGCCAGGTGCAGAACAGGTAGAGCGTGCCCTTGGGCGCGAGCTTGGGCACGACCGCGTCCATCCAGCGCTCGGACCAGTCCAGGTAGGCCTGGCCCGACAGCAGGTCGGAATCGTTGCCGTAGTCCTTGCCCAGCCCGTACGGCGGATCGGCGACGATCAGGTCGACCGAGCCGTCCGGCAGGCGGGCAATGCCCTCGAACATGTCTTCCTGGAACAGGCGCAACTGGGCGGAGTCGGGCGCGCCGGCAGCATCCGGCGCGCCGGCGCCGCCCACGGCAAGTCCGGTCGGAGGCAGCGCGCGCATCAGAGCTTGAGCCCCGCGCGCTCGGCCACGGTGTGCATGTCCTTGTCACCGCGGCCGGACAGGTTCACCAGCAGCAGCTTGTCCTTGGGCAGCGTCGGCGCCAGCTTGCAGGCGTAGGCGATCGCATGGCTCGATTCCAGCGCCGGGATGATGCCCTCGATGCGGCAGCAGTCGTGGAAGGCCTTGAGCGCTTCCTCGTCGGTGATCGGCACGTACTGCGCGCGGCCGCTGTCCTTGAGCCAGGCATGCTCGGGGCCGACGCCGGGGTAGTCCAGGCCGGCCGAGACCGAATGCGTCTCGATGATCTGGCCGTTGTCGTCCTGCAGCAGGTAAGTGCGGTTGCCGTGCAGCACGCCGGGCGTGCCGCCGGTCAGCGACGCCGCGTGGCGGCCGGTGTCCAGCCCGTCGCCGGCGGCTTCGACGCCGATCAGCTGCACATCCTGGTGCTCGATATACGGATAGAAGATGCCCATGGCATTGGAGCCACCGCCCACGCACGCGATCACGGCATCCGGCTGGCGCCCGGCCAGCTCGGGCATCTGCACCTTGGCCTCCTCGCCGATCACGCACTGGAAGTCGCGCACCATCATCGGATACGGGTGCGGGCCGGCCACGGTGCCGATGATGTAAAAGGTGTTCTCGACGTTGGTGACCCAGTCGCGCATGGCTTCGTTGAGCGCGTCCTTGAGCGTGCGCGAGCCGCTTTCCACCGGCACCACGGTCGCGCCCAGCAGCTTCATGCGGTAGACGTTGGCGGCCTGGCGCTTGACGTCCTCGGCGCCCATGTAGACCACGCACTCCATGCCGAAGCGCGCGGCGATGGTGGCGGTGGCCACGCCGTGCTGCCCTGCCCCGGTCTCGGCGATCACGCGCGGCTTGCCCATGCGCCTGGCCAGCAGCGCCTGGCCGATGACATTGTTGATCTTGTGCGCGCCGGTGTGGTTCAGGTCTTCGCGCTTGAAGTAGATCTGCGCGCCGCCGAGCGTCTCGCTCCAGCGCTGCGCGTGATAGATCGGCGACGGGCGGCCGACGAAGTGCTTCAGCTCGCGGCGGAATTCGGCGTCGAACTCCGGGTCCTTCTGGTAGTGCGCATAGGCTTCGCGCAGCTCATCAAGCGCGTGGACCAGCGTCTCGGAAACGAAGGTGCCGCCATAGGGGCCGAAATGGCCACGGGAATCGGGCAGGTCGTACATGTCTAGGCTCTTCGGAACAGCGGCCTTGCCTCGCTCGGCAGGGCTCGCCTGGTTGACTGGGTGCGCGATGCCCGCTCAGGAGCGGCGGGCGCGGTGTGCGGAAGGGATCGGGCTTCGACCCGGCTCATCCTGCGCTGGCGCTGCGGACAGCGCGCACGAACTCGGCAATGCGGGCGTGGTCCTTCACGCCCTTGGCGGCCTCTACCCCGCTGCTGACATCGACGGCGTAGGGGCGCACGCGTTCAATCGCGCCAGCGACGTTTTGCGCGTTCAACCCACCACTCAAAACGATGCGAGGAGCGCCGCTTGCGTTCGGGTTGCCGGTTGCCATGACCGGGGGATTGGGCGGAAGCCATGCCGGAGGAATCAGGGTCCAGTCGAAGACGTGGCCGCCACCGCCATAGCCTTCAACGAAGGCATCGAGCAGCAAGGCAGCGGCATCACGGTATTGATCGGCGAATTCTATCAAATCGAGGCCCGGGCGGACACGGGCGGCGCGCAGGAACGGCAACGCGCAGCGCTGGGCGGCCTGGGTGCAGAACTGCGGCGTTTCGTCGCCGTGCAGCTGCAGCAGGGTCAGCGGCACACGCTCCGCGACGTGCGCGATGTCTTCCAGGTCGGCGTTGACGAACAGGCCCGTCACCGTGACGAACGGCCCGGCGGCCTCGGCCAGCGCCGCGGCGCGCGCCACGTCGACGTAGCGCGGGCTCTTCGGGTAGAACACCAGCCCGATCGCATCCGCCCCGGCATCGACGGCGGCGCGGACGTCGTCCTCGCGGGTCAGCCCGCAGATCTTGATGCGGGTGCGCTGCGGCAGGTGCGCCGCACTGCCCTCAGGCTGCGTCATCGAACACTCCATGGAACAGGCTCGCGGACGGGTCGGCCGCGGGGATCGGATAAGCATCAGGATACTTGACGCCGACCAGGTAGAGGCCATCCGGCATGAACGTGGGCGCCGCCAGCTTGCGGTCGCGCCCGGCCAGCACCTGCGCCATCCAGTCCGGCGGATAGCGGCGCCGCCCCACCGCCACCAGGCAACCCATCAGGTTGCGCACCATGTGGTGCAGGAAGGCGCTGGCACGGAAGCGCAGAAACACCCAGTTGCCGTCGTCGCGGATGGTGACGTCGTACATCGTCTTGACCGGCGACTTGGCCTGGCATTCGGCGGCGCGGAAGGCGGAGAAGTCATGCTCGCCGATCAGGTGCGCCGCGGCTGCGCGCATGGCCTCCACATCGAGCCGTTGTCCGGGCGGCAGCATCTGGTAGCCGGCGCGCCCATGCACCATCGGCACGCGGTGCGGACCGGTGTAAAGCGCGTAGTAGTACATGCGCTCATAGGCCAGGAAGCGGGCATGGAAGCCAACGTCCACCGGCAGCGCCCATTGCAGCGCGATCGACGGCGGCAGGAAGGCGTTGACGCCCCGCACCCACGAAAAGGGCTCGCGCACCAGCTCGGTATCCAGGTGGATGACCTGCCCCAGCGCGTGCACGCCGGCATCGGTGCGCCCCGCCACGGTGGTCAGCAGGCGCACGCCGGCAAAACGCTCGATGGCGTCTTCGAGGTGGTCCTGGACGGTATTGCGGTGCGGCTGCGACTGCCACCCGGAAAAGGCGGCGCCGTCGTAGTGCAGGCCAAGGGCGATGCGGTTCATGTCAGGGGAAAAAGCATGGCGGCGCGCGGGCGATGCGAGCCGGAAAAGCAAATGCGCCGGAAGGGACGCTTCCGGCGCATCGCTTCAGGCCGCGGCAGCGCGTGCCGCGGCGGACCGCCAATGATAGCTCAGGCCACTTCCAGCAGCAGCGAGCGGGCCTCGGCCTGCAGCGCGTCCTGCGACTGTTCGACCACTTCCTGCAGCAGTTCGCGCGCGCCCTCCTTGTCGCCGATCTCGATATAGGCGCGTGCCAGGTCCAGCTTGATCTGCATGTCGCGCCCGCCGTCCATGCCGTCGGCCGACAGCGTGCTCGGCGACACGCTCTGGCCGAGGCTGCCGGCGGTGTCCGGCGCCACGCGCGACAGGTCGATCGGCTCGGCCAGCTTGCCGTCGCGCAGCATGGTGGTGGCGGGAAGCGGCACCGAGGCCTCGTCGGGCGCGGCGGGCGTGGCGCTGGCGTTGCCTTGCGGCGCGCTGCCCAGGTCCAGCGACAGCCCGGACATGTCGAACTCCAGCGGGCGGCCGCGGGTCGGCGTGTCGAGCGTGGGCACGTCGTCATCGGCGAGCGGATCGGCGCCCGGCAGGCCCATGTCGAGGCGCACCGCATCGCCCGGCTGCGGCGTCTCGGCGCCGAACACCATCGCCGCCGAGGCCGGCGCGACGATCGGGTCGCCGGCGGCCGGCGCCGGGAAGGCATCCAGCGGCAGCGACAGGTCGCCCAGCGACGGCTCCAGCCGCGCGATCGAGGCGGGATTCTGCGACGGATCCTGCGTGCGCCACTGGTCGGTTGCCGGCGATGCCGTATCCGGGCCCGGAGCCTCCGGCGTCACCACCATGAACAGCGCATTGCCGGGCTCCAGCGCGCGCCCCATTTCCGCGGCCTTCAGCCATTCCGCTCCGTGTCCGCCGGTCTGGGCGAACATTTCCTCTGCAATCACGCGGAACCCTTCCACATCCTGTCTGTTGCTGTAAATCTCCAGGAGCTTGAGCCGTACCGGCTGCTGCTCCGGGTGTTTTTCCAGGGCTTCGCGCAGGATTTCCTCTGCCTGCACATCGCGCCCGTAGGCGATATAGACCTCGGCCTCGGCGATCGGGTCGACCTCGTTGGCTTCCGGGGTGTTGTTGCCGATGCGGAAGTCGGCGCCGAACACGCTGTGCTGCGAGGTGTCGACGCTCTGGCCGCCGGCGGTGCCGAACAGCGAGTTGGCGCCCGCCATCACCGTGCTTTCCTGCGACAGGATGCTGTCGCCGAAGCCGGTGGCCTCGCCTTCCTTCTGCTTCTGGCGGCGGCGATAGATCGCGTACACGCCCAGCAGTGCCACCACCAGGCCACCGCCCGGCAGCAGCATGGGGTTGGCCAGCAGGCCATCGAGGAACGACGGTTCGGGCACCGGCGCGGGCTGCGCGACCACCGGCGGCACCGGTTTGGCCGCAGGCGTCGATGCGGCACCCTGGGCGGCGTTTGCGACCACCTCCGCGGCGGGCTGCGAGGCGGGAGCGGCGGCCACGGCGGACGCTGCCACGGGCGCCACGGCGGCCGCGGCACTGGCGCCGGCCGCGGGCGCGGCAGGCGCGCTGGCCGCACTCGCGACCGCCGCCGGGACGGCCGCGTCCGCGGCGGTGGTCGCCACCGCATCGGCCTTCGGCGGCGCTGCCGGTACCACGACCGGTGCCGCCGCAGCCGCCCTGGCGGCGGCGTCAGCCTTTTCCTTGTCAGCCAACGCGGTCTGGTTGGCCTGGCTCAGTTTGGCGATCTCGGTGTTCTTCAGCTCGAGCAGCTTCTGCATGTCGCCCACGTTCTTTTGCAGCTGCGCCAGTCGCGCCTCGGCTTCCTTCAGCTGGCGCTCGCGCGCCACGTCGGCTTCGGCCTTGGCCGCGGCGTCGGCCTGCGCGCCACGCGCCGCCTTGCTGAGCTTCAGTTCATCGCGCGGGCCGTCGCCTGGCGCGGCCTGCTCCTGCACGCGGGCGGTCACGTTGCCGGATTGCTGGCGGCCGCTGTCGGGCTCGACGGATTTGGCCGCGGCGGCGCTGGCCAGCCGGCTGCGATAGGCGTCGAAGCCCTGCGTGCGGGCCACCACTTCGCGGCGCGCGGCCTTGGGTGTCACCGCCTGTGCCTGCTGCGGGGTCGGCACCTGCAGCACCGCGCCGCTGCGCAGGCGGTTCATGTTGCCGCCGATGAAGGCGTTGGGATTGTTGCGATAGAGCGCCACCAGCATCTGGTCGAGCGAGACCGACTCCTGGCCCTGCACGGCCTCGCCGGCAATGCCATAGAGGGTGTCGCCGCGCTGCACGGTGTAGCCGCCGCCGGGGGCCATGTCGGCACCGGCGGCCGGCGCCGCGGCGCGCCTGGCGCTCTGGCGCGCCGGGCGGGCCGGTGCGGCGGGCCGGGCCGGCTCTGCCTCGGCGGCGGGCGCGGCCTGCTGCGCCGGCGCAGGTGGCGCAGGTGGCGCGGCGGCAGGCGCCGGCGCGGCCGGCGCGTCAGGCGTGGCGGCCTGCACCACCGGTGCCGGCGAGAACGTCTGGCTGGAAGCCCTGGCCCCGGCGGGGTCGAGCAGGAAGGTGTAGGCGCGCGAGACCTTGCCGCTGGCCCAGCTCATGTCGACCAGGATATCGACGAAGGGCTCGCTGATTGGCTGGCTGGAACGGACCCGTGCCACGTAGCTGCCGTTGGCGCGGCGCTCCACCTCCAGCCGCAGGCTGCCGACGCTTGGCAGATAGGTCAAGCCGGCCGCGGCATAGGCGCCCGGCGGCGCCAGCTTGACGCTGAGCCCCGCGGCCTCCTCGGCGGTGACTCCGCTGATGTCGATCTCAGCCTGCAGCGGCTGCCCCAGATTCGACTGAACCCGCAATTGCCCGAACCCCGCGGCATACGCGGCCGGCTGCGCAAGCAGCAGGCCCAGTGCCGTGACGGCCAGCGTTGACCAGCGCTGACGGGCAGTAGGCGCATCTTTCCGGCGATGTTGGCTCACACTCACCTTGTGCTCCGTTATGTTTTAGTAGCGATAGGAATCGACAAACCCGACCCCGACATACCGACCCCATAAACCAGGTCCGCCCGGCCGGCGGGACATTCTGAACGATCCCTTTGCCGGCCCGCGCGCAGGCGCCAGCTCCTGCCGGCGCCGGGCGCATGCCGGCGTATTGTGACGCATCGCACAGGAAAATAGGCGTCCGGATACAACAACGCCGCGCACGGGCGCGGCGTCGTCAGCAAAGCGCTGCATTCTGTTGCCTGGCTGCAACGGGCGCAACCAGGCCACAGGCGGCGGCCTGCGATCAGGACTCGATCAGGATACGCAGCATGCGGCGCAGCGGCTCGGCCGCGCCCCACAGCAGCTGGTCGCCCACGGTGAAGGCCGACAGGTACTCGCCGCCCATCTGCATCTTGCGCAGGCGGCCGACCGGGATGGTCAGCGTGCCGGTCACGGCCGCCGGGGTCAGGTCGGTCATGCTGGCTTCGCGCGTATTCGGCACCACCTTGGCCCACGGGTTGTGCGCGGCGAGCATGCCTTCGATCTCGTCCAGCGGCACGTCCTTGCGCAGCTTGATGGTCAGTGCCTGCGAATGGCAGCGCATCGCGCCGATGCGCACGCACAGGCCGTCGACGGCGATCGGCGTGGCGCCGGTCGCGCCCAGGAAGCCCTCGCCACGACCCAGGATCTTGTTGGTCTCGGCGCCGCCCTTCCACTCTTCCTTCGACTGGCCGTTGCCCAAGTCCTTGTCGATCCAGGGAATCAGGTTGCCGGCCAGCGGCACGCCGAACTGCTTGGTTTCTTCCGCCGACAGGCCGTGCTGGGTCGACAGGATCTGGCGGTCGATTTCCAGGATGGCCGACGCCGGGTTGTCCAGCAGCGGCTTGACCGACGCGTTCAGCGTGCCGAACTGGGTCAGCAGTTCGCGCATGTGCTGCGCGCCGCCGCCCGAGGCGGCCTGGTACGTCATCGAGGTCATCCACTCGATCAGGTCGGCCTGGAACAGGCCGCCCAGGCCCATCAGCATGCAGCTGACCGTGCAGTTGCCGCCGATGAAATTCTTGACGCCCTTGGACAGCGCGTCCTTGATCACACCCTGGTTCACCGGATCGAGCACGATGATGGCATCGTCCTTCATCCGCAGCGACGACGCCGCGTCGATCCAGTAGCCCTTCCAGCCCGCCGCGCGCAGCTTGGGGAAGACCTCGTTGGTGTAGTCGCCGCCCTGGGCGGTCAGCACCACGTCGCACTTCTTCAGTGCGTCGATGTCGTTGGCATCCTTGAGCGTGGTTTCGTTCTTCGCCATGGCGGGCGCCTTGCCGCCGGCGTTGGACGTGCTGAAGAAGACGGGCTCGATATGGTCGAAATCACGCTCTTCCTGCATGCGCTGCATCAGGACGCTGCCGACCATTCCCCGCCAACCGACGAGACCTACAATCATGATTTACCTCGGATGTGATTTTTACTTCCCCGCCATTTTCCTCGCCCGGCGTGGCTGCGCGGGGAAGACGGGCAGGCACGACGAACGGATCTAGGCGATCGCGGTTTTAATAATGGTTTTAATCGTCGTTGCGGTCTGGCCGAGCGAAATCGTGCCAACCGGGCCGCGGGTAGCGGTCAGGGCGACAACAGCAGTCAGGGTGGACTGGGAAAATCGGGCCATCGGCAGAGTCTACACGATTTTGCGGCGCCGCCGCAGCGCTGGATCGCCGTCGTTCCCGCGCAGGCGGGAACCCAGTGACTTTAAAGACGCTGGATTCCCGCCTGCGCGGGAATGACGGTAGATAACTGAGGCGGCGCGCCTGACTTACAGTGCCGCCAGCACGGCCTCGCCCATCTCGCGGGTGCCCACCTGCTTGCAGCCCGGCGTCAGGATGTCGCCGGTGCGGTAGCCCTGGGCCAGCACCTTCTTGACGGCATTCTCGATGCGGTCGGCCTGCTCGGCCTTGTTCAGCGAATAGCGCAGCATCATCGCCGCCGACAGGATGGTGGCCAGCGGGTTGGCGATGCCCTTGCCGGCGATGTCCGGCGCCGAGCCGTGCGACGGCTCGTACAGGCCCTTGTTGTTGGCATCCAGCGACGCCGACGGCAGCATGCCGATCGAGCCGGTCAGCATCGCCGCCTCGTCCGACAGGATGTCGCCGAACATATTGCCGGTGACGATCACGTCGAAGCTCTTGGGCGCCTTGACCAGCTGCATCGCGGCGTTGTCGACGTACATGTGCGACAGCTCGACGTCCGGGTATTCCTTGCTGACATCGATCACGATGTCCTTCCAGAACTGGAACGTCTCGAGCACGTTGGCCTTGTCGACGCTGCACAGCTTCTTGCCGCGCTTGGCCGCGGCCTGGAACGCCACGTGCGCGATGCGGCGGATTTCCGGCTCGCTGTAGCGCATGGTGTCGAAAGCTTCGCGCGCGCCCTGGAACAGGCCGTCCGGCGCTTCGCGCAGGCCGCGCGGCTGGCCGAAGTAGATGTCGCCGTTCAGCTCGCGCACGATCAGGATGTCGAGGCCGGCCACCAGCTCGGGCTTCAGGCTCGAGGCGCCGGTCAGCTCCGGATAGCAGATCGCCGGGCGGAAGTTGGCGAACAGCTGCAGATGCTTGCGCAGGCCCAGGATGGCCTGCTCGGGGCGCAGCGCGCGCTCCAGGCTGTCGTACTTCCAGTCGCCGACGGCGCCGAACAGGATGGCATCGGCCTCCCTGGCCAGCTTGAGCGTGTTCTCCGGCAGCGGATGGCCTTCGGCCTCGTAGCCGGCGCCGCCCACGGGCGCGGTTTCCAGTTCGAACTTCTCGTCGAGCGCGTTCAGGACCTTGACGGCCTCCGCAACGATTTCGGGACCGATGCCGTCACCCGGCAGGACTGCGATCTTCATTGTTGTCTTTCCTCGTAGAGCCTTATCCGACCAGGCGGTTGTTCAGCCACGGCATCTTCGCCACGCGCTCGGCCTCGAAGGCCTTGATCTTGTCGGCATGGCGCAGGGTCAGGCCGATATCGTCGAAGCCGTTCAGCATGCAGTACTTGCGGAACGGGGCGATGTCGAATTCATAGCCCTGGCCCGACGGCGTCAGCACCACCTGCTTGTCGAGGTCGATGGTGAGCTGGTAGCCGTTGAACGCGTTGGTCTCGTTGAACAGGTGGTCGACCTGCTGCTCGCTCAGCACCACCGGCAGCAGGCCGTTCTTGTAGCAGTTGTTGAAGAAGATGTCGGCGAAGCTGGGCGCGATCACGGCGCGGAAGCCGTATTGCGTCAGCGCCCACGGCGCGTGCTCGCGCGAGCTGCCGCAGCCGAAGTTGCGGCGCGCCAGCAGGATCGACGCGCCCTGGTAACGCGGCTGGTTCAGCACGAAGTCCGGGTTCAGCGGACGCTTGCTGTTGTCCATGCCGGGCTCGCCCACATCCTTGTAGCGCCACTCGTCGAACAGGTTGGGGCCGAAGCCGGTGCGCTTGATGGACTTCAGGAACTGCTTCGGGATGATGGCGTCGGTATCGACGTTCTCGCGGTCGAGCGGCGCGACCAGGCCGCTGTGTACGGTGAACTTTTCCATGGGTTCTTTCCTTGCTTGTTCAGCCCAGCTTGCGGATATCGACGAAGTGGCCTTCGATAGCGGCCGCGGCGGCCATCGCCGGGCTCACCAGGTGGGTGCGCCCACCCGCGCCCTGGCGGCCCTCGAAGTTGCGGTTCGAGGTCGAGGCGCAGCGCTCGCCGGCATCGAGGCGGTCGGCATTCATCGCCAGGCACATCGAGCAGCCCGGCTCGCGCCATTCAAAGCCGGCGGCCTTGAAGATCTGGTCCAGGCCTTCGCGCTCGGCCTGTTCCTTGACCAGGCCCGAACCCGGCACCACCATCGCCAGCTTTACGTTCGATGCAATCTTGCGACCCAGCTTCTGCACCACCCAGGCGGCGGCGCGCATGTCTTCGATGCGGCTGTTGGTGCAGGAGCCGATGAAGACCTTGTCGATGCTGATGCTCTCGACCGGCACGTTGGGCCGCAGTCCCATGTATTCGAGCGCGCGCTCCATCGCGTTGCGCTTGTTCGGGTCCTTTTCCTTCTCCGGATCCGGCACGCGGTCTTCGATGCTGATCACCATTTCCGGCGACGTGCCCCAGGTCACCTGCGGGCGCACATCCTCGGCGCGCAGCTCGACCACCTGGTCGAACTTGGCGCCGGCATCCGAATGCAGCGTGCGCCAGTAGGCCACGGCCTGCTCCCACTCCACGCCCTGCGGCGCGTACGGGCGGCCCTTGACGTATTCCAGCGTGACATCGTCAACCGCCACCAGGCCGGCGCGCGCGCCCGCCTCGATCGCCATGTTGCAGACCGTCATGCGGCCTTCCATGGTCAGGTCGCGGATGGCCGAGCCGGCGAACTCGATGGTGTAGCCGGTGCCGCCCGCGGTGCCGATCTTGCCGATCACGGCCAGCACGATGTCCTTGGCGGTGCAGCCGCGCGGCAGCTTGCCCTCGACCTTGACCAGCATGTTCTTGGCCTTCTTGCCCAGCAGCGTCTGCGTGGCCAGCACGTGCTCCACTTCGGAGGTGCCGATGCCGTGCGCCAGCGCGCCGAAGGCGCCGTGCGTGCTGGTATGCGAGTCGCCGCACACCACGGTCATGCCCGGCAGCGTCGCGCCCTGCTCCGGCCCGATCACGTGCACGATGCCCTGGCGGTGGTCGTTCATCTTGAACTGGGTAATGCCATAGCTGTCGCAGTTCGCATCGAGCGTATCGACCTGCAGCTTCGACACCGGATCGGCAATGCCCTGGCTGCGGTCCGTGGTCGGCACGTTGTGGTCCGACACCGCCAGGTTGGCGCTGATGCGCCACACCGGACGTTCTGCCATCTTCAGGCCCTCGAACGCCTGCGGGCTGGTCACTTCATGCAGCAGGTGGCGGTCGATGTAGAGCAGCGTGGTGCCGTCTTCCTCGACGTGGACGGTGTGGTCATCCCAGAGTTTGTCGTAGAGCGTCTTGGCCATGATGCGATGGCGGGACCGATGACCGTGCCCTGGCAGGCCGGACCGCGGGGACCGCGTAGTAGTTTGCAGGGGTAGTTTTCCGCTTCGTCACGGCGGGCGAACCGGCTGAAAAACCGCCGAAAGCCACCGGAAGCCGCCGAAAAGCGTGCGTTATCTCAAGCGTTGCCGCAATGCTTGACTTGGCAATCGATTATGCCACCGCTCGGGCCCCGGGCCGGGCCGGGTCGGCGTGGAAATGTAATGTGATTGGCGAAAGGGGGATTTCGCGGATGGCGAAAACGCGGGATGGCAGAAGGAAGCGGCCGCCGCGCTCGAGGCGCGGCGGCCGGCCGGCGTCAGCCGCCCAGGTAGGCGGCCTTGATCCGGTCGTTGGCGAGCAGGTTGGCACCGGTATCGGCCAGCACCACCTTGCCGGTCTCCAGCACATAGCCCCGGTCCGCCACCTGCAGCGCCTTGTTGGCGTTCTGCTCGACCAGGAACACGGTGACGCCCTCGTCACGAATGGTGCGGATGATGTCGAAGATCTGCGCGATGATCAGCGGCGCCAGGCCGAGCGTGGGCTCGTCCAGCAGCAGCAGGCGTGGCCGGCTCATCAGCGCGCGGCCGATCGCCAGCATCTGCTGCTCGCCGCCCGACATGGTGCCGGCACGCTGGCCCGCGCGCTGGTTCAGGCGCGGGAACAGCTTGAACACGTGCTCGATGCCCGCCTCGATTTCGTCGCGTTTGGCGAAGAACGCGCCCATCTTCAGGTTTTCCAGCACCGTCAGGCTGGGGAACACGCGCCGGCCCTCGGGCGAGATCGCCATGCCCAGGCGCATGATCTCGTGGGTCGAGCGATGGGTGATGTCCTGCCCTTCGAACAGCACGCGCCCGCTCGAGGCGCGCGGCGTGCCGCACACGGTCATCATCAGCGTCGTCTTGCCGGCGCCGTTGCTGCCGATCAGGGTGACGATCTCCCCCTTGTTGACTTCGATCGACACGCCCGACAGCGCCTCGACGGCGCCGTAGTGGGTATGGACCTGTTCCAGCTTCAGCATCAGTCCTCTCCCAGGTAGGCCTTGATCACGCGGGGGTCGTTGCGCACGTCTTCGGGCTTGCCGATCACGATGGGCTTGCCGTGCTCCATCACCAGGATGCGGTCGGACACGCCCATCACCAGGCTCATGTCGTGCTCGATCAGCAGCACGGCAATGCCGAACTCGCGCCGCAGCTGGTCGATCAGCTGCTGCAGTTCGATCTTCTCCTGCGGGTTCAGGCCGGCGGCGGGCTCGTCGAGCATCAGCAGGCGCGGCTGCGTGATCATGCAGCGCGCGATCTCGAGCCGGCGCTGGTGGCCGTACGAGAGCGTGCCCGCCTCGCGGTTGGCGACGCTGGTCAGGCCCATGCGCTCCAGCCACTGCGCGGCGCGCTGCAGCGCTTCGCGCTCGGCGCGGCGGTAGGCCGGCGTCGCGAACAGGCCGCGCAGGATGCCGGACTGCACCTGCAGGTGTTGCGCCACCATCAGGTTCTCGACCACGGTCAGGTTCTTGAACAGGCGGATGTTCTGGAACGTGCGCACCAGGCCCTTGCGCGCCACCATGTGGCTCGGCAGCCCGGCGATGGCATGGCCGTCGAGCGTGACGTCGCCCGCGGTCGGCTTGTAGAAGCCGCCGACGCAGTTGAACACCGTGGTCTTGCCGGCGCCGTTGGGGCCGATGATGGCGAAGACCTCGTCCTTGCGCACATCGAAATCGATGCCGTCGACGGCCAGCAGGCCGCCGAAGCGCATCTGCAGGCCCGACACCTTCAGCAGTTGTGCCGTTGTATTCATCGGCGCATTCATCGGGGAAGCTCCACGTGCGGGCGGCTCGCGGGCAGAAGGCCCTGCGGTCGCCACATCATCATCAGCACCATCACCAGGCCGAAGATCAGCATGCGATATTCGGCGAAGCCGCGTGCCACCTCGGGCAGCACGGTCAGCAGGATCGCCGCCAGGATCACGCCCAGCTGCGAGCCCATGCCGCCCAGCACCACCACGGCCAGCACCAGCGCCGATTCGATGAAGGTGAACGATTCGGGATTGACCAGGCCCTGGCGCGCGGCGAAGAAGGCACCGCCCAGGCCGGCGAACGATGCCCCCAGCGTGAACGCCGACAGCTTGATGCGGGTCGGGTTCAGGCCCAGCGAGCGGCAGGCGATCTCATCCTCGCGCAGCGCCTCCCAGGCGCGGCCCATCGGCATGCGGATCAGGCGGCTGGTGACGAACAGCGTGAAGCCGACCAGCAGCAGCGCGATCAGGTAGAGGAAGATCACCATGTGCTGGCTGGCATAGTCCAGGCCGATCAGCTCGTGGAAGGTGCGCGTGCCCTCGACGCTGGCGCTGCGCGCCATTTCGATGCCGAACACGCTGGGCTTGGGGATGCCCGAGACGCCGTCCGGGCCGCCGGTCAGGCTGGTCAGGTTGTTCAGCAGCAGGCGGATGATCTCGCCGAAGCCGAGCGTGACGATGGCCAGGTAGTCGCCGCGCAGGCGCAGCACCGGGAAGCCGAGCAGGAAACCGAATCCCGCCGACATCGCCGCCGCGATCGGCAGGCATTCCCAGAAGGTCAGGCCGAAGTACTGGTTCAGCAGCGCGTAGGTGTAGCCGCCCACGGCATAGAAGCCGACATAGCCCAGGTCGAGCAGGCCGGCATAACCCACCACGATATTCAGGCCCAGGCCCAGGATTACGTAGATCAGCGCCAGCGTGGCCACGTCGACCGCGCCGCGCGAGCCGAAGAACGGCCACACCAGCCCCACCGCCAGCAGCACCCACACCGCCACGCGCTGCTGCTGCGCGCCCAGCTGCGGCAGCGCCGGCAGGCGCACCGCGCTGCCGGCGCGCGTCAGCACCGGCTTGAACAACTGGAACAGGAACACCGCGGCCACGGCCAGCCACACCGGCCGCCAGTGCGGTTCCAGCACCACCTTGTAGCCTTCCAGCTTGAGCTGCAGGCCCAGGATGGGGATGGTCAGGATGGCGGTCATCACGGCCGCCGTGATTGCGTTCTTCAGCGACTGGCCCGGCGTGGCGCCGCGCGCGGCGGCCTTCGCCGCCGGCATCGCAGATACGTTATTGGTCATGGTTTCGCCCCCCTCAGACCTTTTCGACATCAGGCTTGCCCAGCAGCCCGGTCGGACGGAACAGCAGCACCAGCACCAGCAGGCTGAAGGCGACCACGTCCTTGTATTCGGCCGGCATGTAGCCCGAGGCGAAGGTTTCCGCCAGGCCCAGCAGCACGCCGCCGAGCATCGCGCCCGGAATGCTGCCGATGCCGCCCAGCACCGCCGCGGTAAAGGCCTTGATGCCGGCAATGAAGCCGATGAAGGGATTGAGCTTGCCGATGGTCAGCCCGATCAGCACGCCGCCCACCGCCGCCAGCATCGCGCCCAGCACGAAGGTGAACGAGATCACCTTGTTGGTATCGATGCCAAGCAGGTTGGCCATGCGCATGTCCTCGGCGCAGGCGCGGCAGGCACGGCCCATGCGCGAGCGGCCGATGAACAGCGTCAGCGCGACCATCAGCGCCAGCGTCACGCCCACGATCAGCAGGCGCGAGTACGGCACCGTGACGGTGAAGTCGCCGCCCATCTGGAACTCGATGGCGCCCGAGATCAGCACCGGCACCGACACATCGCGCGCGCCCTGCCCGATCTGGACATAGTTCTGCAGGAAGATCGACATGCCGATGGCCGAAATCAGCGGCACCAGCCGCGGCCCGCCGCGCAAGGGGCGGTATGCCACCCGCTCGACCGCATAGCCGTAGACACCGGTGACCATCACCGACACCAGCAGGGCGGCGCCGAGCACCAGCGGCAGAGGGTAGCCTGCCTGGGCGCCGATGGCGGTGAGCGTGACCAGCCCGACATAGGCGCCGATCATGTAAATCTCGCCGTGCGCGAAATTGATCATGCCGATGATGCCGTAGACCATTGTGTAGCCGATGGCGATCAGCGCATAGATCGCACCCAGCGTCAGGCCGTTGACCAGCTGCTGGGTGAACTGTGGAAGGAATTCATTCATTGGGGAAGCCTCAGGAACTTGAAGCCCGATACCAGAACGCCCCGCCCGGGGTACGGGCGGGGCGTGTGCGGGAGGGAGCGCCTGCTTAGTTCGCGGCCGTCTTGCTGGCGTCCTTGTGCCAGGTGTAAACCACGAACTTGAAGGACTTCAGGTCGCCCTTGGCGTCGTACTCGACCTTGCCGATCGGGGTGGTGAAGGCGTTCTTGTGCATGTACGCCGCGACCTTGGCGGGATCGGTGCTCTTGGCGCCGGCGATGGCGTCGCCGATGATCTTGACGGCGGCATAGGCCGGCATCTGGAACGGACCGTTGGCGTCACGCTTCTTGTCGGCAAAGGCCTTGACCAGGCCGGCGTTGGCCGGATCGGCCGAGAAGTCGGCCGGCAGCGTCACCAGCATGCCTTCGGACGACGGGCCGGCGATCGCGGTCACGTCCTTGTTGCCCACGCCCTCGGGGCCCATGAAGGTGGCCTTCACGCCCTGCTCGCGCGCCTGGCGCAGCAGCAGGCCCATTTCCGGGTGATAGCCGCCGAAGTAGACGAAGTCCACGCCCTGCGACTTCAGCTTGGTGATCACCGCCGAGTAGTCCGAGTCGCCGGCGTTGATGCCTTCGAACACGGCCACCGGGATCTTGGCGGCTTCCAGGTCCTTCTTCACCGAGCTGGCGATGCCCTGGCCGTACGACTGCTTGTCGTGCAGCACGGCGACCTTCTTCGGCTTGATCTTGCCGATGATGTACTGGGCGGCGGCCGGGCCCTGCTGGTCGTCGCGGCCGATGGTGCGGAAGATGAAGTTGCGCTTCTTGGTCTCGGTCAGCTGCGGCGCGGTGGCCGACGGCGTGACCATCACGATGCCTTCGTTCTCGTAGATGTCCGAGGCGGGAATGGTCGAGCCCGAGCACACGTGGCCGATCACGTACTTGATGTTCTGGCTGACGATCTTGTTGGCCACCGCCACGGCCTGCTTCGGCTCGCAGGCGTCGTCCATCAGCACCACCTCGAACTTGTTGCCGCCGGCGCCGCCGGCCGCATTGATCTGTTCGACGGCGGTCAGCGCACCGGCCTTGACCATGTCGCCATACTGCGCCACCGAGCCGCTCATCGGGCCGGCAATGGCGATCTTCACGGTTTCGGCGTTGGCGGCTGCGCCAAAGGTAGCCAGCATGGCAGCCAGCGAAATGGTGGAAAGACGGGACAGCGTCATCAGGAGCTCCTCGATTTATGTTTGGGTCAACCGGGCAGAAACGGTATGACCTGCGCAATCGAACAACACCCGCGGACGACTGGGATCGGGACTTGCGACAAGCGCGGCCCGAGACGCGGAAGTCGGGCCTGCAAGGAAGAGACAGCGTATGCGGGGCCCGGCAAGTGTCAGTCCCGCTGAGGTATGGGGACCAAGGTTCGGAAAGACAACGTTTGATGCGTTCTCTATTGCGCAAGCGATTCGCCTGCCCCGCTTGCCGCACCGCACGCCGGAAGGGTGGCCCGGCTGCCGTCGGCAAAGCAGCCCGCATTATAGGGTCAAATTTCCTGCCGCACGCGACTATCGCACAATTTATGCGGAACAGATTTGGGAAAACGCGACACAATCCTCCACGAATTGCGCCCGGGACCATTCGGGGTGCAATTTCCTGCCCTTGCCGGCGCCGCGCTGCACAACCGCGCCCGGCCCACAAAGACAAACGCCCCGGCGGGCCGGGGCGTCTGGAATTGCTGCACTGCGCAGCGGCGGGACCAGCTTAGCGCTTGGCCACGTCCGGCACGTCGCGGGTGGCGGCGCCGACGAACAGCTGGCGCGGACGGCCGATCTTGTATTCCGGATCGGTGATCATCTCTTCCCACTGCGAGATCCAGCCCGGGGTACGGGCCAGCGCGAAGATGCAGGTGAACAGCGAGGTCGGGATGCCCAGCGCGCGCTGCACGATGCCCGAGTAGAAGTCGACGTTCGGGTACAGCTTGCGGCTGACGAAGTACTCGTCTTCCAGCGCGATCTTTTCCAGTTCCATGGCCAGCTTGAACAGCGGGTCGTTGTGCAGGCCCAGCTCGTTCAGCACTTCATGGCAGGTTTCGCGCATCAGCTTGGCGCGCGGATCGTAGTTCTTGTACACGCGGTGGCCGAAGCCCATCAGGCGCACGCCCGAGTTCTTGTCCTTGACCTGCTTGATGAACTCGTTGATGTTGTCGACGCTGCCGATTTCTTCCAGCATCTTCAGCGCGGCTTCGTTGGCACCGCCGTGGGCCGGGCCCCACAGGCAGGCCACGCCGGCGGCAATGGCGGCGAACGGGTTGGTGCCCGACGAACCGGCCAGGCGCACGGTCGAGGTCGACGCGTTCTGCTCGTGGTCGGCGTGCAAGATGAAGATGCGGTCCAGCGCGCGCTCCAGCACCGGGTTCACGGTGTACGGGGCGCACGGCGTGGCGAACATCATGCGCATGAAGTTGCCCGAGTAGGACAGGTCGTTCTGCGGGTAGATGTACGGCTGGCCGATGTTGTACTTGTACGCCATCGCAACCAGGGTCGGCATCTTGGCGATCAGGCGGATCGCCGAGATCTCGCGCTGGTGCGGATCGTCGATGTCCATGGCGTCGTGGTAGAACGCGCTCATGGCGCCGACCATGCCGGTCAGCACGGCCATCGGGTGCGCATCGCGGCGGAAGCCGCGCATGAAGAACTGCATCTGCTCGTGGACCATGGTGTGGTTCATCACATGGCCGACGAATTCTTCCTTCTGCTTGGCGTTGGGCAGCTCGCCCTTCAGCAGCAGGTAGCAGGTCTCGAGGTGGTCGCACTTCTGCGCCAGCTGCTCGATCGGGTAGCCGCGGTACAGCAGCTCGCCCTTGTCGCCGTCGATATAGGTGATCTTGGAATTGCACGAAGCCGTCGACATGAAACCGGGGTCGTAGGTGAACTTACCGGTTTGTCCGTACAGCTTGCGAATGTCGATCACGTCCGGGCCAACCGTACCCTTGTAGATCGGCAGCTCAACGCTGGGGGAACCATCGGAGAACGATAGCGTGGCTTTCACATCGGACGGCGTCATGTCGGATCCTTCAAATGCTGTGAATAATAATGTTGACCAAAACTCAGACCGTACGCAGCAGGGCGATGACTCGCTGCATCGGGGGCGTGTCGAGCTCACCGTCCAGTTCCTTGCGCGCAAGGAGCAGGTCCATCAACTCGTTGTCGCTGAGCTCGAACAGCTGGCTCAGCGCAGCCACATCCTCGTCGGACAGGCTCTCCTCGTAACGGTTGAAGAAACGTTCGACGATGATGTCGTTCTCCAGGAGGCCGCGTCGGGCACGCCAGCGCAACCGGGCGCGCTTGTGCGGGTCGGCCTGATGGGAGAAGGTGGTGGCAGGACTCTCAGTCATGGCTTCCTACTTTCGGCGCGCCCGCCAGATATAGCCGCTCTGGCTGACGCGCCGCTTACTACTTGGACGGCCGCAGGGTCAGACCGCGCGGCGGACCATCAGCTCCTTGATCTTGCCGATGGCCTTGGTCGGGTTAAGACCCTTCGGGCACACGTCGACACAGTTCATGATGCTGTGGCAGCGGAACAGGCGGTACGGGTCGTTCAGGTTGTCCAGGCGCTCATTGGTGGCCTGGTCGCGGCTGTCCGCGATGAAGCGGTAAGCCTGCAGCAGGCCGGCCGGGCCGACGAACTTGTCCGGGTTCCACCAGAACGACGGGCACGAGGTCGAGCAGCTGGCGCAGAGAATGCACTCGTACAGGCCGTCCAGCTCGTCTCGCTCTTCCGGCGACTGCAGGCGCTCTTTCTCGGGCGGCGGCTCGTCGTTGATCAGGAACGGCTTGATCGAGTTGTACTGCTTGAAGAAGTTCGTCATGTCGACGATCAGGTCGCGCACCACCGGCAGGCCGGGCAGCGGACGCAGCACGATGCGGTCCGGCAGCTCGCGCATGTTGGTCAGGCAGGCCAGGCCGTTCTTGCCGTTGATGTTCATCGCGTCCGAGCCGCACACGCCTTCGCGGCACGAACGGCGGAACGAGATGGTCTCGTCCAGCTTCTTCAGCTTCACCAGCGCGTCCAGCAGCATGCGCTCGTGGCCGTCCAGCTCGACCTCGTAGGTCTGCATGCGCGGCGCCGCATCCTTGTCCGGATCGTAGCGGTAGACTTCGAAAATACGCTTCATTTCTGTGGGTCCTGTTGTCTCTACGATGCGGTGCTCAGAACGTGCGGGCCTTCGGCGGCACGCTTTCCACCGTCAGCGGTTCCATCTTCACCGGCTTGTAGTCGAGGCGGTTGCCTTCGCTGTAGAACAGCGTGTGCTTGAGCCAGTTCTGGTCGTCGCGGTTGGGGAAGTCGCTGTGCGCGTGGGCACCGCGCGATTCCTTGCGGGCCGCGGCCGAGATCATGGTGGCCTTGGCCACTTCCACCAGGTTGGCCACTTCCAGGGCTTCCACCAGCGCGGTGTTGAAGACCTTGGACTTGTCCTTCAGGTGGATGTTGGCGGCACGCTCGGTCACTTCCAGGATGCGCTCGACGCCTTCGTCCATCAGCTTCTGGGTACGGAACACGCCGGCATGCGACTGCATGTTCTTGCGGATGTCGTTGGCGACGTCCTGCGTGTACTCGCCCGACGACGACGACTGCAGCTTGGCCAGGCGCGACAGCGCCAGGTCGGCGGCATCGGCCGGCAGCGGCTTGTGTTCCTTCTGCTTCAGGTTCTGCGCGATGATGTGGTTGCCGGCGGCGCGGCCGAACACCACCAGGTCGAGCAGCGAGTTGGTGCCCAGGCGGTTGGCGCCGTGCACCGACACGCACGAGCATTCGCCGATCGCGTAGAAGCCGTTGAGCACTTCGTTCGGGTTGCCGTTCTTGGGCACCACGACCTGGCCATGGTAGTTGGTCGGGATGCCGCCCATCTGGTAGTGGATGGTCGGGACCACCGGGATCGGTTCCTTGATCGCATCGACGTTGGCGAACTTCAGGCCAATCTCGCGGATCGACGGCAGGCGCTTCATGATGGTCTCGGCGCCGACGTGGGTCAGGTCGAGCAGCACGTAGTCGCCGTTCGGGCCGCAGCCGCGGCCTTCCTTGATTTCCTGGTCCATCGAGCGCGAGACGAAGTCGCGCGGCGCCAGGTCCTTCAGCGTCGGCGCGTAGCGCTCCATGAAGCGCTCGCCGTCCTTGTTGCGCAGGATACCGCCCTCGCCGCGCACGCCTTCGGTGATCAGCACGCCAGCGCCGGCCACGCCGGTCGGGTGGAACTGCCAGAACTCCATGTCTTCGAGCGGCACGCCAGCACGCGCAGCCATGCCCAGGCCGTCACCGGTGTTGATGAAGGCGTTGGTGGAAGCGGCGTAGATGCGGCCGGCACCGCCGGTCGCGAACAGCGTGGTCTTGGCCTCAAGGATGTAGACCTCGCCGGTTTCCATTTCCAGCGCGGTCACGCCCAGCACGTCGCCGTCCTGGTCGCGGATCAGGTCCAGCGCCATCCATTCGACGAAGAAGTGGGTCTTGGCGCGCACGTTGCGCTGGTACAGCGTGTGCAGCAGCGCGTGGCCGGTACGGTCAGCCGCGGCGCAGGCACGCTGCACCGGCTTCTCGCCGTAGTTGGCGGTATGGCCGCCGAACGGACGCTGGTAGATGGTGCCGTCGGGGTTGCGGTCGAACGGCATGCCGAAGTGCTCGAGCTCGTACACGACCTTCGGGGCTTCCCGGCACATGAACTCGATCGCGTCCTGGTCACCCAGCCAGTCCGAGCCCTTGATGGTGTCGTAGAAGTGATAGTGCCAGTTGTCCTCGCTCATGTTGCCGAGCGAGGCACCGATGCCGCCCTGCGCCGCCACGGTGTGCGAGCGGGTCGGGAACACCTTGGACAGCACGGCCACGTTCAGGCCGGCTTCCGCGAGCTGGAGGGATGCGCGCATCCCGGCGCCGCCAGCACCGACGATGACCACGTCAAAGCGGCGACGCGGCAATCCAGTCTTGACTGCGACCATTTATTACACCCTCCAGAGAATCTGAGCAGCGTAGCCCGCGCAACCGACGAGCCACAGAATCGTAAGAACTTGCAGCACGAGGCGCACCGCCATCGGCTTCACATAGTCCATCCAGATATCGCGCACGCCGATCCAGGCGTGATACAGCAGCGACAGGATGGTCAGGAACGTGATGATCTTCATCCACTGGTTGGCGAAGAGCCCTGCCCACGCTTCATACGAAGCGCCGTTCGACAGCAGGAAGGCAATCGCCAGGATCACGGTGAAGACCACCATGACCACGGCGGTGACGCGTTGCGCGAGCCAGTCTTTCAGGCCGTAGTGCGCACCGACGACAAGACGCTTGGGACCGATATTGTTATTTGCCACCTTGATTCTCCTCAGAACAGGCCGAACAGCTTCAGGCCGAAAATCAGGGTAAGCAGCAGGCTGACAACCAGCACGCTGATGGCAGACTTGGCCGAGGCGGGCTTGGAGACACCAACGTGCACATCCAGCAGCAGGAAGCGGATCCCGGCGCAGAAGTGATGCAGATAACCCCAGATCAGGGCCAGCACAACCAGCTTGACAAAGCCGCCGGACAGAAGGGCCGAGAACTTTGCGAAGCTCAGTTCGGAGGTGATGCTCTGCTCAAACAGATACAGGACGAAGGGAAGGAGGAGGAACATCAGTGCACCGCTCACGCGATGCAGGATGGATACCTTGCCGGCCCAGGGCAACCGGTATTTCGCAATCTGCGAAATACCGATATTCCGGAACTCCGGCCTGGCTTGTTTGACGGCTTCAGCCATGCGAGACCCCATTAGCGGTAAACAAAGAAACGAAACTGCCATTGCCTGCATGCAACGGGATGCATTAGGGCAAATCCATGAGATTTTAGCGCCTTTGTTGCGCGCTGCACCAATAATTTTCTGCTATCACGGCCCGACAAGCGCCGCCCGACAATCGCACACTCCGCCCATTCGCCGACGCGCGCCACGCGACAACCGCCACGTCGCGCAACAGCCGCCATGCCCATGTCGAACCCGCCATGACCGGCACACGCCGACCGGGCGCGCGCCGGGATTTCAGCTCAGGTCGTTCTGGTAATAATGCCGGGTGGTGACGTACAGACCACGGCGCACTTCCACGGGGCGGTCGCCGTAGGTGTAGGAAACACGCTCGACCGACAGCAGCGGCGAGCCTGCCGGCACGGACAGCAGCTCGGCCGCGGTCTCGTCGGCGGGCACGGCACGGATTTTTTCCGAGGCGCGAATCATGCGCGTACCGAATTCGGCCTCGAACAATGCATACATGGGCCCCTTCCACTCGGTCAGCTTTTCCGCGGTCAGGCCCTTGAAGTTGGCGCCGAGCAGCCAGATTTCGTCCAGCACGGTCGATTCGCCCGAGAACGTCAGCACGCGGCGGATCTGCACCACGCTGTCGCCGGTGCGGATGTCGAGCAGCCGCGCGATCTCGGCCGGCGCCCGCAGGCGCTTGCATTCGAGCACGCGGCTGGCGCCATAATGGGGTTCGCCCTCGTCCGGGACGAGGCGCAGGAAGCGGAACTTGACCACGTCTTCATGGTGCGTGGTCACGAAAGTGCCCTTGCCCTGGCGGCGCGCCACGAGATTTTCGGCGGCGAGTTCGTCGATGGCCTTGCGCACCGTGCCCTGGCTGACCTTGTAGCGCGAGGCCAGCTCCATTTCGCTGGGGATCATCTCGCCCGGCTTCCATTCGCCGGATTGCAGGCTGCGCGTGATCAGCGCCTTGATCTGCTGGTAAAGCGGGCTGAACGTTGGCGAGGGCACTGACTGCAGACCTGGAGCGGGACCGGAAGCGGCGCCAGCGGCGGCACCAGTTGAGGGGGCCTGCGGCGCGGCGGCCGGCGGCGAAAGCGGCTGCGTCCCGGCGCCAGGCGTGGCGGCGCCAGATTCCTGCGCGCCGGGTGCGGCCGCGCCGGTCAGGGACGTAGGCAGGGAGGACATAGCGCGATTTCACCACAAAAGGGCAAGCAACGTCCAGCCTTACGTTAATTGTCTTATGTCTTATATAAGACATATGAATTGACAGGCAGAGAGGCCAGGCCTACACTCGCGCTGGTCCACGCCCGCGATGGCCCGCCCTCAGGCACGCCGGCTGCCGCCCATGGCGCAAATGTACCGCGCCGGCGGCGGCCCGGTCTGGAAATGGCGCCTCGCTTCGCAGTAGACTAACGCTTTGTTGCATCACCATGACCCGTTGTGGCTCTCCACCCACCGGCCCCGCCACCTGGCTCCGGCGGACAGCCGCTCCCCGCTGTGGCGACAACCAGCACCCGGTGACACACCGCGCGCCTTCGCATGGCGCCGGCGCGCCACCGACCGGCATCCCCCCTTCTATCGTTTGGAGATTTACTCATGGCTAAAGCCCCAATGCGCGTCGCAGTGACCGGCGCCGCTGGCCAGATCGGCTACTCCCTGCTGTTCCGCATCGCCAACGGCGACATGCTGGGCAAAGACCAGCCGGTCATCCTCCAACTGCTCGACCTCCCGCAAGCCCAGCAGGCCGTCAAGGGCGTGGTGATGGAACTGGAAGACTGCGCGTTCCCGCTGCTGGCCGGCGTGGTCATCACCGATGACCCCAAGGTCGCCTTCAAGGACGCCGACGTGGCCCTGCTGGTGGGCGCCCGTCCGCGCAGCAAGGGCATGGAGCGCAAGGACCTGCTCGAAGCCAACGCCCAGATCTTCACCGTGCAGGGCAAGGCGCTGGACGAAGTCGCCAGCCGCAATGTCAAGGTGCTGGTGGTCGGCAACCCGGCCAACACCAACGCCTATATCGCCATGAAGTCGGCGCCGAACCTGCCGCGCGAGAACTTCACCGCGATGCTGCGCCTGGACCACAACCGCGCGCTGTCGCAGATCGCCGCCAAGACCGGCAAGCCGGTGTCGTCGATCGAGAAGCTGTTCGTGTGGGGCAACCACAGCCCGACCATGTACGCCGACTACCGCTACGCGACCGTCGACGGCCAGAGCGTCAAGGACCTGATCAACGACCCGGTGTGGAACAACGACGTGTTCCTGCCGACCGTCGGCAAGCGCGGCGCCGCCATCATCGAGGCGCGCGGGCTGTCGTCGGCCGCCTCGGCCGCCAATGCCGCCATCGACCACGTGCGCGACTGGGTGCTGGGCAGCAACGGCAAGGTCGTCACCATGGGCATCCCGTCCAACGGTGAGTACGGCATCCCGGCCGACACCATGTTCGGCTACCCGGTGACCACCGCCAACGGCAAGTACGAAATCGTCAAGGGTCTGGAGATCGACGCCTACAGCCAGGAAAAGATCAACATCACCCTGAAGGAACTGGAAGAAGAGAAGGCCGGCGTGCAGCATCTGCTGGGCTGATCTTCCCAACGCTCGACGAAAGACCGGGGTTCCGCAACGATTCAAGAATCGGCGCGGACCCCGGTTTTTTCATAGGCAGCGGCCAGGCGCCCTGCCCCGTTTGCCAACTTCAATTTCCCGAATCCAAGTGCATCCTTCCGAGGTCTTGTTCCAGGGCGAAGCCATCCCGGTCCAGTTGCCGGTGTGTGACCATTACGCGGGCAGCGAAAAGCTGATGCGCAAATCGCTGGCCCTGCAACAAGAGCTTGGCCCCGTCTTCGACATCACCTTCGACTGCGAGGACGGCGCCGCCGTGGGCCACGAGCGCGAGCACGCCGAGCTGTGCGCGCAGCTGGTCAACGGCCCGCTCAATGCCCACAACCGCGTGGGCGTGCGCATCCATGACCCGGCCCATCCCAGCTGGCGCGAGGACGTCGACGTGCTGGTGCGCGGCGCCGGCGCGCGGCTGGCCTATGTGGTGGTGCCCAAGGTCACCGACGTGGTCGAGGTGGCGCGCGTGACCGACCATGTCAACCAGGTGGCCCGCAGTGCCGGCATTGCCCGCCACATCCCGATCCATGTGCTGATCGAAACCCATGCCGCGCTGGAGCAGGCCTTCGATATCGCCGCGCTGGTGCAGGTGGAATGCCTGAGCTTCGGCCTGATGGATTTTGTCTCGGCCCACCATGGCGCGATTCCCGGCGAGGCGATGCGCTCGCCGCAGCAGTTCGAACACCCGCTGGTGCGCCGTGCCATGCTGGAAATCTCCGCCGCTTGCCACCGCCACGGCAAGGTGCCCTCGCACAATGTCAGCACCGACGTGCAGACGCCGCAGCGCGCCGGCGACGATGCGCTGCGCGCGCGCAGCGAATTCGGCTACCTGCGCAAGTGGAGCATCCATCCGGGCCAGATCGCTCCGATCGTGGCGGCGTTCCGCCCCGGCGCGGAAGAGATCGGCGCGGCCAGCGAGATCCTGCTGGCCGCGCACGAGAACAACTGGGCACCGATCCGCCATGAGGGGCAGCTGCACGACCGCGCCAGCTACCGCTATTACTGGTCGCTGCTGCAGCGCGCGCAGGCCACCGGCACGCCGCTGCCGGCCAACGTGGAAACGCTGTTCTTCGGCTGAAGCCGGTCCCCGAATCCATTCCCAACACAATCCGTAGTGCCCAAGGAGACACGGATGCCTGCCTCGAAGCTCGCTGCACCCGACCCTGCGCTCGATGCCGCAACTGACGCCGGCGCCAGCACGCCGGCCGCGCCACGGGCCAAGAAATCCGTCGCGCTGTCGGGCGTGACCGCCGGCAATACCGCGCTGTGCACCGTCGGCCGCACCGGCAACGACCTGCACTACCGCGGCTACGACATCCTCGATATCGCCGAGACCTGCGAATTCGAGGAAATCGCCCACCTGCTGGTGCACGGCAAGCTGCCGACCAAGTCCGAGCTGGCCGCCTACAAGGCCAAGCTGAAGTCGCTGCGCGGCCTGCCCGCCAACGTCAAGGCGGCGCTGGAATGGGTGCCGGCCAGCGCCCACCCGATGGACGTGATGCGCACCGGCGTGTCGGTGCTGGGCGCGGTGCTGCCGGAGAAGGAAGACCACAACACCCCGGGCGCGCGCGACATCGCCGACCACCTGATGGCCAGCCTCGGCTCGATGCTGCTGTACTGGTACCACTACAGCCACAACGGCCGCCGCATCGAGGTGGAGACCGACGATGATTCCATCGGCGGCCACTTCCTGCACCTGCTGCACGGCGAGAAGCCGTCGGCGCTGTGGGAGCGCGCCATGAACACCTCGCTCAACCTGTACGCCGAGCACGAGTTCAACGCGTCGACCTTTACCGCGCGCGTGATCGCCGGCACGGGTTCCGACATGTATTCGTCGATCGCCGGCGCGATCGGCGCGCTGCGCGGCCCCAAGCACGGCGGCGCCAACGAGGTCGCGTTCGAGATCCAGGAGCGCTACGACAACCCGGACGAGGCCCAGGCCGACATCACCCGCCGCGTCGAGAACAAGGAGGTCGTGATCGGCTTCGGCCACCCGGTGTACACCACCGGCGACCCGCGCAACCAGGTGATCAAGGAAGTGGCGAAGAAGCTGTCGAAGGACGCCGGCTCGATGAAGATGTTCGACATCGCCGAGCGGCTGGAAACCGTGATGTGGGACATCAAGAAGATGTTCCCCAACCTGGACTGGTTCAGCGCGGTCAGCTACCACATGATGGGCGTGCCCACGGCGATGTTCACGCCGCTGTTCGTGATCTCGCGCACCTCGGGCTGGGCCGCGCACATCATCGAGCAGCGCATCGACAACAAGATCATCCGCCCCAGCGCCAACTACACCGGGCCGGAGAACCTGAAGTTCGTGCCGATCGGCAAGCGCAAGTGAAACCGGCCCAAGTGAAGCCGGCCCAACAGCCGCGCCGATTATGTAACCAAAGCCCAGAGCACTACGCCGCCCAGGCCAAATCGTAGAGAATAGCGGCGGCAATGATCCCAGCGCCGCCCGCCTGCCGGCGGCACATCACCATAAATCGATTTCAGTATCCGAAAGGCACTCACAAAATGAAACATCTTGTCCTTGCCGCCTGCATCGGCGCCTTCAGCCTGACCACCGCCACCGCCGTGATGGCGCAGGAGCCGGCCAAGAAGACCACCACCAAGAAGAAGTCGTCGACCAAGAAGGCCGCCGCGGGCGCGGCCGCCGCGGCCGGCACCGCCGCGGCGGTGGCCCCGAGCGGCGAGAAGTGGCAGTGCGAGCTGGGCAACAGCCTGTATATCGCCGGCGACATGCTGCGCGACGAGGTCCTGACCGTGCACTGGCAAGGCCGCGACTACAAGCTGCCGCGCCAGGCCACCGTGACCGGCGCCGACCGCTACTATGACGCCCGCACCGGCCTGGACCTGGTGGTGATCCCGAGCAAGGCCATGCTGTTCAACAAGAACCTGGGGCAGCGCCTGGCCGATGACTGCCAGAGCGCCGCCATGCAGGCCGGCGCCGCGGCCCCGACCCAGGCCGGCGGCCTGCGCGCGCCGGCCACGACCCCGCTGCTGGTCACTCCGCCGGACGGCCAGACGGTTCAGCCGGGAAGCCCCCAGCAATCCGCCGCGCCCAGGCAGTAAGCCATGACGGGGCGCTGGCGGCCGCTGCATGGCGGCCGCCAGCGCCCTTTTTTGCCTTGCCGTGCCGGGTGGCGGCGAAGCCGCACCCCGGTTAGAGTATGCAGTTGCAGTGCGCTGCCGGCCTCGGACCGCGGTCAACACCGCGGCAGCGCATCGGGGTCCCGAGTCAGGTCCGAGCCAAATGCCATCGCATCATCCTTCGATCGGAGTACGGCAATGCCCCACAACCTCAAGAACACGCTAAAAGAATTCAGGATCGGCTCTTCCGGCAAGGGCCAGTATTACTCCCTGCCCCAGCTGGGCCAGGCGCTGGACCTGGACATCGGCCGCCTGCCGGTGTCGATCCGCGTGGTGCTGGAATCGGTGCTGCGCAACTGCGACGGCAAGAAGGTCACCGAGGAACACGTCCGGCAGCTGGCCAACTGGAAGCCGAACGCCGAGCGGGTCGACGAGATCCCCTTCGTGGTGGCGCGCGTGGTCTTGCAGGATTTCACCGGCGTGCCGCTGCTGGCAGACCTGGCGGCGATGCGCAATGTCGCCGAGAAGATGGGCAAGAATCCCAAGAAGATCGAGCCGCTGGTGCCGGTGGACCTGGTGGTCGACCACTCGGTGCAGATCGACCACTTCCGTGAAAAGAAGGCGCTGGACCTGAACATGCAGCTGGAATTCCAGCGCAACAACGAGCGCTACCAGTTCATGAAGTGGGGCATGCAGGCCTTCGACACCTTCGGCGTGGTGCAGCCGGGCTTCGGCATCGTGCACCAGGTCAACCTGGAATACCTGGCGCGCGGCGTGCACAAGAAGGACGGCGTCTACTACCCTGACACGCTGGTCGGCACCGATTCGCACACTACCATGATCAACGGCATCGGCGTGGTCGGCTGGGGCGTCGGCGGCATCGAGGCCGAGGCCGGCATGCTGGGCCAGCCGGTGTACTTCCTGACGCCGGACGTGGTCGGCGTCGAACTCAAGGGCCGCCTGCGCGAAGGCGTCACCGCCACCGACCTGGTGCTGACCATCACCGAGATGCTGCGCAAGGAAAAGGTGGTGGGCAAGTTCGTCGAGTTCTTCGGCGAAGGCACCGCCAGCCTGGCCCTGCCCGACCGCGCCACCATCGGCAACATGGCGCCCGAATACGGCGCCACCATGGGCTTCTTCCCGGTCGACGAGAAGACCATCGAGTACTTCCGGGGCACCGGCCGTACCGACGAGGAAATCGCCGCGTTCGAAGGCTATTACCGCGCCCAGAACATGTTCGGCATTCCCGGCGCCGGCGAGATCGACTACAGCAAGGTGGTGACGCTGGACCTGGGCACCGTGGCGCCGTCGCTGGCGGGGCCGAAGCGCCCGCAGGACCGCATCGAAATCGGCAACGTCAAGAGCACCTTCGCCTCGCTGTTCAGCAAGCCGGTGGCCGAAAACGGCTTCAACAAGGATGCCGCCGACCTGAACCGCAGCTACACCACCGCCGACGGCATCGAAGTGCGCAACGGCGACGTGCTGATCGCCGCCATCACCTCCTGCACCAACACCTCCAACCCCAGCGTGCTGCTGGGCGCCGGCCTGCTGGCCAAGAAGGCGGTGGAAGCCGGCCTGAGCGTGGCCCCGCACATCAAGACCTCGCTGGCGCCGGGCAGCCGCGTGGTCACCGAATACCTGAAGGCGGCCGGCCTGCTGCCGTACCTGGAAAAGCTGGGCTTCGGCGTGACCGCCTACGGCTGCACCACCTGCATCGGCAATGCCGGCGACCTGACGCCGGAACTGAACGAGGCCATCACCAGCAACGACCTGGTCGCCGCCGCGGTGCTGTCGGGCAACCGCAATTTCGAGGCGCGCATCCACCCGAACATCCGCGCCAACTTCCTGGCCTCGCCGCCGCTGGTGGTGGCCTATGCCATCGCCGGCAACGTCACGCGCGACCTGATGACCGAGCCGGTCGGCAAGGGCAAGGACGGCCGCGACATCTGGCTGGGCGACATCTGGCCAAGCTCCGACGAGATCCACGCGCTGATGAAGTACGCGATGGACGCCAAGACCTTCAAGGGCAACTACGAGCAGGTCAAGAAGCCGAGCAAGCTGTGGGGCGCGATCCAGGGCACCAAGGGCCAGGTCTACGACTGGCCCCGTTCCACCTATATCGCCGAGCCGCCGTTCTTCCAGGACTTCAGCATGGAGCCGTCGGCGGCCTCGGCCAGCGTGCGCGGCGCGCGCGCGCTGGGCATCTTCGGCGATTCGGTGACGACCGACCACATCTCGCCGGCCGGTTCGATCAAGGACACCTCGCCGGCGGGCAAGTACCTGCTGTCGCACGGCGTGCTCAAGGCGGACTTCAACAGCTACGGCTCGCGCCGCGGCAACCACGAGGTGATGATGCGCGGCACCTTCGCCAACGTGCGCATCAAGAACCTGATGATCCCGCCGACGGCGGACGGCGCGCGCGTGGAAGGCGGCATCACCATCCACCAGCCCACCGGCGAGCAGATGTCGATCTATGACGCGGCGATGAAGTATGTCGCCGAAGGCACGCCCACGGTGGTGTTCGGCGGCGAAGAGTACGGCACGGGCTCGTCGCGCGACTGGGCGGCCAAGGGCACGCAGCTGCTGGGCGTGAAGGCCGTGATTGCGCGCAGCTTCGAGCGCATCCACCGCTCCAACCTGGTCGGCATGGGTGTGCTGCCGCTGCAGTTCAAGGGCACCGACAGCGCCCAGACGCTAGGCATCACCGGCAATGAGACCTTCGACATCGAAGGCATCGAGGGTGACCTGAAGCCGCAGCAAGACGTGGTGCTGGTGATCAAGCGCGCCAACGGCGACGTGCAGCGCGTGCCGGTGCTGCTGCGCATCGATACGCCGATCGAGGTCGACTACTACAACCACGGCGGCATCCTGCCGTTCGTGCTGCGCCAGCTGCTGGCCGCCTGAGCGACCGGCGCGTCATGGACGCCGCCTGCCCTGCCCCGTCGGGGGTAAGGCCAGGCGGCATTTTTTTTTCATTGGCGCCTGCGACCCGTGCATCACCTGATGCAGCGCCCGGCGCGTGTAAGCTCCACGCAAGCCATCGCTGCCAAACTGTGTCGCACAACAACGCGGTGGCATCACCGCAAGCCGGACCCCGGCATCACCCAGAACCAGGAGACACCATGGTCAAGATCCTTATCGCATTCGTCGTGGTCGCCGGCGCGGCCCTCTACCTGCTGACCAAGGGCGGCAGCGACGTTTCCATCTCCGGCGAGTCGCACAGCGTCGAGAGCCACGCGCCCGCCGCCGCCCCGGCTTCCGCCGCGGCCGAAAAATAAGGCCCTGCGGGAGGTAGCGTCTACAGCGCCCGCCCGCATATAGCGATCTCCCTGTCAACGCAGCGAGTAGAATACCGTTTTACGCAAAAAACGGACGGTTTCTTTCTATGGCAGGTTTTCGCCCCAAGGCTTCCCCGCGACTCTCTCCCGACGCCGAGCGTCTGGTGGCCGATGCGCTCGCCCTCGACGCATCGGGCAGCCGCATGGAGGACGGATACTGGGAGCGGCGGCTTTCGCAGCGCCTTGGCCGCCTGCTGAAGAACGGTAGCCAGACCGCGCTCGACGCGGCGCTGGAGCATCTGTTCAAGCACAATGCCGACGCCTCGGACGTGCTGGCCGAGCAGGCCGAGACGCTGGCGGAGTCCGCCACGATCGAGGTCGACGGCCAGCACTACGACGCCCTGCTGATCGCCGCGCCGATCCTCGCGCACACGCGCTACGCCATTCCGTCCGGCGCGCTCAAGCCGGAACTGGCACAGACGCTGGCGGTGCACCTTCAGGCACATGTGCTGGCGACTGGCACCCGGGTATCGCTGTCGCCGTACCTGTACAGCATCGACCAGCTGCCGCGCACGCACAGCGACACCTTCGCGCTGACCCACAAGCTGGCCGCCGCGGCCCTGGCGGGCGTGGTGCCCAAGGTCGACCTGCGCGACCTGCCCGAGACCGCGCCGATCCTGGCCGACCCGCGCTACCTGCTGGCGGTGGTGGTGGCGCCGCGCGAGCAGGCGCTGTTCCGTTGGCAGGAAGATGCCAAGGAGCACCACGCCGAGCGCTCGACCTGCCTGGAACAATGGCGCAGCCAGGTGCAGCCCTCGGTGGCGCTGCTGCTGCCAGGCTGCGAGTTCGAGTTGCTGCTGCCCGATGCATTCTTCCTGTCCTGCCGCGAATCCGACAAGAGCATCCGCCCGCTGACCGTGCGTGCCGCCGTCAACTACCTGTGCGGCACGCTGGATATCTCCGCGGGTCAGCTGGCCGCGGTGGTGGCAGCCTTCGGCGAGGAAGTGGTCGAGGAATACCGGGTCGGCTTCACCATGCGCGGCGAGAAGGATGTGATCTATGGCATCGTCTGGCCGGTCTACGGCCGCGAGGCCGGCGAGGTCGATGCCGATGAAAAGGGCAATCCGCTCGAGCAGATCTGCGAGGAACTGCGCAACGCCGGCGTCGAGGACATCTTCCGCCACGCCGCGCTGTTCGATCCGGAATACTGCGAAGACTGCGGCACGCCGCTGTACGCCGACCGCAATGGCGAGATCGTGCACGCCGAACTGCCGGAAGACGCGCCCACGCAGCAGCCGCTGTTCCACTGACGCGCGCTGGGCGCGCCAGACCGCGAAACGGCCCGCGTTGCGGGCCGTTTTCTTTGCGCGTTCAGCCGGGCTGGCGCTCGCTGACGCAGCGCCACAAGCCATGGCCCGAGGCCGCGTACTTGCGCTCGAACGGCGTCATCGGCTGCGCCGGCGCCCAGGCCTCGACCCGCGCCGGCCGTCCCACCATTTTCAGCGCCTGCGCGAACTCGTCGATATAGATGTGCCAGTTGCTGCGGCACTCCACGTAATCGCCGCATGCCGCCAGCGCCGGGAATACCGCGTGCCCCTGCCAGCGCCGCCCCAGGTGGCCGATTTTCGGCCAAGGGTTCGGGTACAGCACGTAGTGGCGCGCCACCGGCACCGCATCCGCCTGCAGCAGCCGCCAGACATCGACGAGGTCGGCGCGGGCCCAGCAGAAATTGGCCGGCATCGGCGCGTCGCCCCACCAGTCCTTGCCGGCGGCGAGGCGCTTTTCGGACTGGTCGACGCCGATGACGAAATGGTCCGGGAACTGCGTGGCCAGGCGCAGCGTGCTTTCGCCGACGCCGCAACCGGCATCGAGGATCAGCGGCGCGCCGCCGGCCTGCTGCCAGCGCTGCAGCGCCGCGGCCAGCTCGCGCCGGCTGGGCTCGCCGATAGGCTTGCGGAACGGCTCGGCGAGGTGGCGCGCGACGCGCGCGGCCAGGTGTTCATGGACATCGGACTGCGCCGAGACGATGGTGCGGGAATTGGCGAACATGGCCGCCATTTTACCGGGCGGCCCTCACCGCGAGGCTGCAACCATGCCACTTTAGCGGCACAATGCGGGACGAACCCGCCTGAGAACCCGTCCGCGACAGCGCGGACCCGTACGAGGAGCCTGCCCGATGACCATGATCCACGCCCTGCCGCCGCAACGTACGCCGCGCCGCCGTGCCACCCCTGGGCGCCGCACGGTACTCCGTGCCGCCGCGGCGCTTGTCTTCGGCAGCGCCGCCTTCACCCTGCTGCCGGCCGGCGCCGCGCATGCCGAAGACTTGCGCATCGGCCTGGCGGCCGACGTCACGTCGATGGATCCGCACTGGAACAATGCCGGCCCCAACAACGCCATCGCCCTGCATGTGTTCGAGTCGCTGGTGTTCATGGACAAGAACGCCCGCTACATCCCCGGCCTGGCGCTGTCGTGGAAGCCCGTCAACGCCATCACCTGGGAAATCAAGCTGCGCCCCAACGTGAAGTGGCACGACGGCTCGCCCTTTACCAGCGAAGACGTCAAGGCCTCGCTGGAGCGTCCCGAGAAGCTGGTCAACAGCCCGGGCTCGTTCACCAGCTACACCAAGCCGATCGCGCGCATCGACACGCCCGACCCGCTCACCGTGCGCCTGACCATGAGCGTGCCGAACTACGCCAACCTGGCCAATGACCTGAACAGCGTGCCGATCATGCCGAAGAAGATCGCCGCCACGCTGACGCAGAACGATTTCGACTCGGGCAAGGCCATGATCGGCACCGGCCCGTTCAGGTTCGTGCGTTTTGCGCGCGGCCAGGAAATCGTGATGGAGCGCAACCCCGACTACTGGGGCCCGAAGCCCGAGTGGGACCGCGCGGTATTCCGCATCATCACCGACAACGGCGCGCGCAGCGCCGCGCTGCTGGCGGGCGATGTCGACGTGATCGAGAGCGTGCCCTCGGCCGACGTGGCCAAGCTCAGGCAGAACCCGAAGTTCAGGATCGAACAGCAGGTGTCGTGGCGCACCGTGTTCTGGCAGATGGACCAGTCGCGCGACAACCCGCCCTTCGTCACCGACAAGGCTGGCAAGCCGCTGGGCAAGAATCCGTTCAAGGACGCGCGCGTGCGCGCCGCCGTGAGCAAGGCGCTCAATCGCGACGCCATCGTCAGCCGCATCATGGAGGGCCTGGCGGTGCCGGCCTCGTCGATCGTGTCGCCGCAGATCTTCGGCCATCCCGGCACCAAACCCGAAGCCTACGACCCGGAAGGCGCGAAGAAGCTGCTGGCCGCGGCGGGCTACCCCGACGGTTTCGGCCTGACGCTGCATGCCACCAACAACCGCTACCTGAACGACGCCGCGGTGGCGCAGGCCACGGCCAGCATGCTGACCCGCATCGGCATCCAGACCAGGGTCGAGACCATGCCGGTGGCCGCCTACTTCACGCGCGGGCGCCAGGGCGAGTTCGCCTTCCAGATGCTGGGCTGGGGCTCGGCCGCCGCCGACGTGGCGCTGCGCTCGATCACCGGCACGCCCAATCCCAAGACCGGCTACGGCACCTGGAACTGGGGCAAGTACAGCAACCCGCAACTGGACCAGCTGATCGAGAAATCGCTGACCACCGTCAGCAGCGAGAAGGCGCGCGAGGAAAATGCCCGCGCCGCGGCAAGATTCGCGCTGGCCGACCACGCGATCATTCCGTCGCACAGCCAGCTGGCGATGTGGGCGATGAAGAAAGGACTGAAGTACGAGGCGCGCACCGACGAGTGGTCGCTGGCGCAGTTCTTTCACAAGGAGTGAAGGCGTCCGCGCGCCGGGGCCTTGCGCCTCTCTCCCGCCTGCGGAAGAGAGACGCTTAAATCCTCAACCGCTCTTCCTGCCGCGCATTCGCCGCGCGCAGCTTCTGCACCCAGTCCCGCGCCGGCAGCCCGGTGGTGTCCTCTACCACGTCGGCGCGCGCTTCGAGCACTGCCCACGACACATCGATTTCCGGCCCGTTGAAGGCCAGCGCGATGATGTTGCCGTCATGCACTTCCGGGAACACCAGCACGCGGTTGTCGAAGGCATCGCAGATGCGTTCGATGTTCTTCGGAAAGCTGTCGTGGTCGCCGAACAGGTTGATCGTCATCACGCCCGGTGCCTTCAGCGTGCGGCGGCAGGCGCGGTAGAACGCGGTGGTGTCCAGCACCGGGCCGCGCGCGGTGGCGTCGTACAGGTCGACTTGCAGCACGTCGATGGCGCCGGCGTGGGCGCCATCCATCACGTAGTCCCAGGCGTCCTGCTCGCGCACGGTCAGGCGCGCGTCGTCTTCGCGCAGGCCGAACATGCTGCGCCCGGCGACGATCACGGCGGGATTGAGCTCGACCGCGGTCACGCGCGCACGGCTGAACTGGCGATGGCAGAACTTGGTCAGCGCCGCGGCACCCAGGCCCAGCTGCACCACGTGGAATTCATCGACCGACGGCGACAGGAACAGCAGCCAGGCCATCATCTGCTGGGCGTACTCCAGCTCGATCGCGTCCGGCTTGCGCAGCCGCATCGCGCCCTGCACCCACTCGGTGCCGAAGTGCAGGTAGCGCACCCCTTCCATTTCCGAGAACGTCACCGGCGCGAAGCGCGGCGTCATGCGTTTTTCTTCACGGGCCGGCGCCTCGCCACGGGTGCGGGTGCCGCGTGCCGGACGGCGCGAGGCCACGGCTTCAATCGATTTGCGTTTCAGTAGGGTCATGTCGTCGAGGAAGGCGTTCGTCCCGCGTGGACAGCATCGGGGAACGAACGCGGATTTACTTGCCCAGCGCCGCCTGCGCGCGCTGCAGCCACTCGCGGTTGTGGTCGCGGGCGTGGCGGGGCCAGTGGCGGGCGTCGTGGATGATATCGGCATAGAGCTGTTGCGCGCGCTCGCGGTCGGCCGCGTCGGGCTGGGCCGCCAGCCAGTCGGCGAACAGGCAGCGCGGCGCGGCGTCGCTGGCGCTGGTCAGTGCCTGCTCGAAGGCGGCCCGGGTGCCGGGCGCGCCGGTCGCGGCCAGCGCGCGGGCGTACAGGAGGGCCGGCTCCGGCTGCTGGCGCGCGTGCGGATTGGCCGCGAACAGTTTCTCCAGCGTCGCCAGCGCGGCGGGCGCGTCGCCGGTGGCGAACTGCGCCTGCGCCAGGCCCTGCAGCAGCGCGGGATCGGTCGCGAACGGGCCATTGGCCGCCGCCTGGTAGTGCTGCAGCGCCTCGGCCGGCTCGCCGGCGGCCAGCAGCGCCGCGCCCAGGCGCATGCGGTGCGCGACCGTCGGGGCCCGGTCGAAATCCGAGCGGGCCTCGCGCACCGCGCGATTGGGATCGACCAGCTGCGTGATGGCGCGCGTGGCCGCGCGCGCGCCACGCGACTGGCGCAACTCGGGCAGGTAGACCGCGAAGAAATAGACCACGCTGCCCAGGCCGGGGAACAGGAACAGGATCAGCAGCCAGTACATGTTCTGGTGCGTGCGTACCGCATGCACGGCAAAGAACAGTGCGACGATGATATGGATGCTGATGCCGAAGATACGCATAGGGAGATCACCTTTGAAACCATGGCGGGCGCGCCAGCCGCCGGCATTGTGACAGAAAGGCGCGGCGGCGGTCCCGGCGCCGGCCTTGGACATGGCCAGCCAGCCGCGGACAGGCCTCAGGATGCCAGAAGCATCTCGCGCCGGCAAAAAAAGCGGCCCCGGCGGCGCCGGTTTCGCAACCGGTGCCGCCGGGGCCCGCTTCTTGCCGCGCGCCGCCGTGCTAGCGGTAGACCAGCACGGGAATCTTGCTGTGCGTCAGCACCTTCAGCGTTTCGCTGCCGATCAGCATGCCCTGGATGCCGCGCCGCCCGTGCGACGCCATCACGATCAGGTCGCAGCCCTTGTCCTCGGCAGTCTTGATGATGGCCTCGTACGGATGGTCATTGACGGCGTAGGCGGTGTCGCACGGCACACCCGCCGCGCTCGCCTCCTCGGCCCGCTCGCGCAGGTATTGCGAAGCGCCCGCCGCGGCTTCCCTGACGAACGTTTCGCGGGTGTCCTCCAGCATCTCGACCTGGTAAGTCAGCACGTGGTAGTTCGGACAGACGCGCACCGCGGTGGTACGCGCCCCCATGTCCCGCGCCAGCGCGAGCGCCTTGCGGAACGCCGATTCAGACAGGTCGGATCCATCGACCGCCAGCAGGAGATGCTTGAACATGATTGCCTCCTTGCCGGAAAACTTGCCGGCCCTGGCATTCACTTCCGGTGCATTCGCGCCAAGCGTCCGAAAGTGCGAGCCCGCAAGGCGCACAAGGAGCGGCCGTTACTCCCGGTTGGGAATATGGACCGGCCCGATTCCAGTATAGGTGCGCGATGGCTCACGGCAATCCGGAAGGCGTCACTTCCGGTCAGGCCGATCCGACCCCGCAATGCCGCCGGCAGGCGCTTCAGTCCAGCAGGCCGCGCCATAGCGCCAGCTTCTGTTCGAAGCTGCGCGCGGCATGCGCCGGGCTGGATGATGGCAGCACCACGGTCTCGTAGCCCTGCGCGGCAAACTGCGGCGCGAAGCGGCCGGAGGTGCCGCCATTGAAGCCGATGCGCCGCAGCGCCGGCGCGAGCGCGCGCAGGCGCGTGAAATCATTGGCCTGGGGATAGCGGATATTGCTGTCCAGGCTGCCCTCGCGCTGGCACGCGCCCAGCACGTCCCACACGCCGATGCGATGCGCCAGCAGCCGCACCAGCCGTTCGGCATAGGGCAGCTGCGGCAGCGGCTCGCCGGTCAGCGCGCCCAGCAGCGGCCAGAACTGGTTGCGGGGATGCGCGTAATACTGGCGCGCGGCCAGCGACGCGGCACCGGGGAAGCTGCCCAGCACCAGCACGCGGGTGTGGGCATCGATGACGGGGGGCAAGCCCTGGTGGAGGTCGGGTTGAGGCGGGGAGGTGTCGGGCATGGCAAGAACGCAGGGCCTCGCTCGGGCTGCTGACAGTGCAAAAACTGCGATTGTTGTCTCCCCTCTCCCATTTATGGGAGAGGGGCGCGGGAGAGGGGAGCAAACCCGCGGTGCGCAAGGCCGAATCGCGTCCGCTCAGGCCAGCAGCTTGTTCACGCGCTGCACGTAGGCCGCCGGGTCTTCCAGCATCCCGCCCTCGGCCAGCAGCGCCTGGTCGAACAGCACCTGCAGGCGGTCGCTGAAGGCCTCACCTTCGGGAAGGTCGCGCAGCTTCTTCACCAGCGCATGTTCCGGGTTCAGTTCGAGGATGGGCTGGGCGTCCGGCGCCTTCTGGCCGGCCTGCTTGAGCAGGCGCTGCAGGTAGCCGCTCATGTCGCCTTCGTCCGAGACCAGGCACGATGCCGATTCGGTCAGGCGCAGCGTCACGCGCACGTCCTTGGCCTTGCCGGCCAGCACGGCCCTGGCGCGCTCGATGACGTCCTTCCAGTCGGCCTCGGCCTTCTCCTGCTCGGCCTTCTCGGCTTCGTCGGCCAGCTTGCCCAGGTCGAGGTCGCCGCGCGCCACCGAGACCAGCTCCTTGCCGTCGAATTCGCGCAGGTACGACAGCATCCATTCGTCGACGCGGTCGGTCAGCAGCAGCACTTCGATGCCCTTCTTGCGGAACACCTCCAGGTGCGGGCTGTTCTTCGCGGCGGACCAGGTGTCGGCCGTCACGTAGTAGATCTTGTCCTGCCCTTCCTTCATGCGGCCGACATAGGCGGCCAGCGCCACGTTCTGCTCGGCGGTGTCGTTGTGCGTCGAGGCAAAGCGCAGCAGCTTCGCCACGCGTTCCTGGTTGGCCTGGTCTTCGCCGACGCCTTCCTTGAGTGCCTGGCCAAATTGCTGCCAGAAGGTGGCGTACTTGGCGCGCTCGGCTTCGTCCTCGCTGTCGGCCAGCGTTTCCAGCATCGACAGCACGCGCTTGGTGCAGCCCTCGCGGATCGCCTTCACATCGCGGCTCTCCTGCAGCAGTTCGCGCGACACGTTCAGCGGCAGGTCGGCGGAATCGACCACGCCCTTGACCCAGCGCAGGTAGCCCGGCAGCAGTTGCTCGGCGTCGTCCATGATGAAGACGCGCTTGACGTACAGTTTCAGGCCGGCCTTGTGGTTGCGGTCCCACAGGTCGAACGGCGCACGCGCGGGGATGTACAGCAGCTGGGTGTATTCGCTGCGGCCTTCGACGCGGTTGTGGGTCCACGCCAGCGGCGCTTCGTTGTCATGCGCGATGTGCTGGTAGAAGGCGGTGTACTGCTCGTCGGTGATGTCGGACTTGGCGCGGGTCCACAGCGCGCTGGCCTGGTTCACGCTCTCCCATTCGTCGGTGCGCTTGTAGGTGCTGGCCTCGGCGTCCCACACTTCCTTGGGCATGCGGATCGGCAGCGAGATGTGGTCCGAATACTTCTGGATGATGCTCTTCAGGCGCCACGCCGACAGGAAATCGTCCTCGCCCTCGCGCAGGTGCAGGGTGATGGTGGTGCCGCGCTCGGCGCGCGCGATGGCATCGACGGTGAACTCGCCGTCGCCGGTGCTTTCCCAGCGCACCGCTTCCTCGGCGCCCAGGCCGGCGCGGCGGGTTTCCACGGTGACCTTGTCGGCGACGATAAAGGCCGAGTAAAAGCCCACGCCGAACTGGCCGATCAGCGCGGCGTCCTTCTGCTGGTCGCCGGACAGCTGCTGGAAGAACTCCTTGGTGCCCGAGCGGGCGATGGTGCCGAGGTTGCGGATGGCCTCGTCGCGGCTCATGCCGATGCCGTTGTCGGTGATCTTCAGCGTGCGCGCCTTCGCATCGGCTTCGATGCGAATGGCCAGGTCGGCGTCGTTCTCGAGCAGGGACGGATTCGCGATCGCCTCGAAGCGCAGCTTGTCAGTGGCGTCCGAAGCATTCGAGACCAGCTCGCGCAGGAAGATTTCCTTGTTGCTGTACAGCGAGTGGATCATCAGGTGCAGCAGCTGCTTCACTTCCGCCTGGAAGCTCATCGTCTCGTGCGGTGCGGTCATGGTTCTCCTCTTGAAAACAGGCGAATCGGGATGGGTTTGGTGGCCGACGGGGCCGTGCCGGCAAAAATAGGGACGCCCGGGCCATTTTCAAGACCCGGAGCTGCGGCGGGCACGCCGGTTACAGCCGTTCGAGCTGCCGCGCCAGGAAGCGCAGCATGTCGGGATCGCTGCTGCTGGCGACGTTGAAGCGCATCCAGCCCGACGGCATCTGCGACGGCGAAAACAGGCTGCCCGGGGCAAACAGGTAGCCCTCTTCGTGGCCGGCGGTGGTAATGGCGTTGGAATCGCGCCCGGTGTCGGCCCACAGGTACATGCCCGCGTGCTGGCCCGGGAACAGGCGCAGGCCCAGCCGTTCCAGCTCGCGCCGGGTCTGGTCGCGGGCGCGGTCGAGCCGGGTGCGCACGCGCTCGACGTGCTTGCGGTAGTGCCCTTCGGTCAGCACCTTGTACAGAACCCGTTCGTTGATCTCAGGCGTGGCCAGCCCGGCCAGCAGCTTGCTGTCTGTCAGCGCCGCGGCCGTCTCCGGATGCGCCGCGACAAAGCCGACCCGCAGGTTGGCCGCCAGCGTCTTGGAGAAGCTGCCCAGGTAGATCACCCGGCGCAGCTGGTCCAGGCTGGCCAGCCGGGTGGCGGCGTGGCCGGGCGGGCACAGGTCGCAGTAGATGTCGTCCTCGACGATCAGGAAGTCGTACTGCTCGGCCAGGCGCAGCAGCTGGAACGCCTTGGCGGCCGACAGCGAGGTGCCGGTCGGGTTGTGCAGCACCGAGTTGATCACGAACAGCCTGGGCCGGTGCGCCTGCACGATGCGCTCCAGCGCCTCCAGGTCCGGGCCTTCGCCGGTGTAGGGCACGCCGATCACCTGCGCCCCCTGCGCGGCAAAGCGGCCGAACATCACGAACCACGCCGGGTCGCCCACCAGCACCGCGTCGCCGGGCTGCAGGTAAAGCCGGGCGATCAGGTCGAGCGCCTGCGTAATGCCCGAGGTCAGCACGATCTGCTCGGCGCCGGCGCGGATCTCCAGTTCTTCCAGCCGGGTACGCAGCTGCTGGCGCAGCGGCAGGAAGCCCTGCGGCGTGCCGCTGGCAAGGAAATGATTGCCGGGCTGGCGGCCGAGCCCGCGCAGCGCGCTGGCGATCAGCTCGCCGTCGAGCCAGTCGTTGGGCAGGAAGCCCAGCCCCGGCGCCTTGTGCGCCTCGGCGGTATGGAACATGCTGCGCAGCAGCCAGGTCACGTCGATATTGCGCGCCGTCGCCGCGTCGCGCGGGACCGGCGCCGCCGGCGCGGCCGGGGCCCGCTCGCGCACGTAGAAGCCCGAGCCCCGGCGCGATTCCAGGTAGCCCAGTGCCACCAGCCGCTCGTAGGCCTCGACCACGGTGAAGCGCGAGATGCCCTTCTCCTGCGCCAACTGGCGGATCGACGGCATGCGCATGCCGGCGCGGAACACGCGCTCGTCGATGCGCATGCGCGCCCATTCGGTCAGCTGCTCGACCAGCGTCATCTGCGCCGACGGCACCGGGTCCGGCAAGCGCGCGGTGGACGGCAGTACCAGCTGCAGCGCGCGCGTCGGCGCGGCGCCGGCTGGGGCTTGCGCGCCGCCTCGGCTATCCTTCTGGCGGGCCGCGGCGGCGATGTCGCCGCCGGCGTCGCCCTTGCTGGATTGGGCATCCATGTGCTGCTCCTGCAACTGTACTGAAGACGATCCGTGCAACTGTACCGGTACTGTACCGAGTACCTTGTCTACCATCAAGCCAAGATGAAGCTAGCCCTCGATCACCTCGTCGTTGCCGCCCCCGACCTGGACACCGGCACCGACTACGTTGCCGGCGTGCTGGGCATTGCGCCCCAGGGCGGCGGCGCGCATGCGGCCATGGGCACGCACAACCGCGTGCTGGGCCTGTTCGGCGGCATCTACCTGGAAGTGATCGCGATCGATCCGGACGCCGCCGCGCCGGCACGGCCGCGCTGGTTCGGCCTGGACAGCGAAGCCGTCCGGCAGCGGCTGCGCGATGGCCCGTGCCTGCTGCACTGGGCCGCGCGCGTGGAGCGGCCCGCCGACCTGAGCCGCTGGCAGGCGCAGTATCCCGACCGCATCGCCCCGGTCATCCCCATGAGCCGCGGCAGCCTGCACTGGCGCATCACCGTGCCGGCCGACGGCAGCCTGCCCGCCTGGCCCGGCGAAGCCGGCAGCGCCGGCGACGGCGCGCTGCCGAGCCTGATCCAGTGGGACGTGGCGGCCCACCCCGGCGCCAGCCTGCCGCGGCAGGACCTGGCGCTGCGCACGCTGCGCGCGCGCCATCCACGCGCCGAGCTGCTGCGCCAGGGGCTGGCCTGGCTGGGCGCCGGCCATCTGCTCGCGGTGGAGCAGGACGACGGCCCGCCCGAACTGATTGCAGAGATCGAAACCGCGCAGGGCATCCGAACCCTGCGCTAGCCGTCCCCACAACAAGCCCAAGGAGCCCCCGATGTCCGCCACCCGCAAGCGTTTCGACGAAGACCCGTATCTCGACCACTGCACCGCCACCGTGGTGGCCGCCAGCGCCGAGGGCATCGAGCTCGACGAGACCGTGTGCTATGCGCGCAGCGGCGGCCAGGCCGGCGACACCGCCACGCTGGCGCTGGCCGACGGGCGCACCGTGGCCATCGACGACACGGTCTACGCCGACGACCGCACCCGCATCCTGCACGTGCCGGCGGCCGGGGCGCCGCTGCCGCGCGTCGGCGAGCGCGTCACCGTGGCGATCGACTGGGACCGCCGCCACCGGCTGATGCGCCTGCACACCTGCCTGCACCTGCTGGGCTCGCTGATCCCGGTGCCGGTGACCGGCTGCGGCATCTCGCCGGATGCCGCGCGCATCGACTTCGACCTGCCGGAATCGACGCTCGACAAGGCCGATCTGACCGAGCGCCTGAATGCGCTGATCCGCGCCAACACCGCGGTGCGCACCACCCTGATCACGCCGCAGGAACTGGCCGCGCAGCCCGACCTGGTGCGCACCATCGGCGCCGCCCCGCCCGCGGGCACGGCCAGTATCCGCATCATCGAGATCCCCGGCGTGGACCGCCAGCCGTGCGGCGGCACGCACGTGGCCAACACCGGCGAGATCGGCGCGGTGGTGGTGACCAAAATCGAAAAGAAGAGCCGCACCAACCGGCGCGTGGCGGTGGCGTTCGCATGACGGCCAGCGGACTGCTCACGGGCCTGCTCACCGGCCTGAGCGCGGCGCAATTCGCGGCGCTGCTGACCTTGCTCACGGTCGGCCTGTTCACGCCGGGCCCCAACACGACCATTGCCGCGGTAAGCGGGGCCAACTTCGGCCTGCGCGCGACGCTGCCGCATTGCGTCGGCGTCGCCTTCGGCTTTGCCAGCATCCTGGCGCTGTGCGCGCTGGGCGTGGGCGCGCTGGTGCTGGGCCAGCCCGCGCTGGCCGCCGCGGTGCATGCGGCCGGCGTCGCCTACCTGCTGTGGCTGGCGTGGAAGATCGCGCGCAGCACGGCGCTGGCCGAAAGGCAGGTGCTGCGCCCGCTCAGCGTGTGGCAGTCGGCGGCGCTGCAGTACGCCAACATCAAGGCGTGGATGCTGGCGCTGGCGGTGGCGGCGTCGTACATGGCCGGCGCGGCGTCGCCGGTGCAGCGCGTGCTGCTGGTGTGCGGCGTGTTCGGCGTGCTGGGCTTCGTCAGCAACGGCGTCTATGGCGCGGTGGGCGCATCGCTGCGGCAATGGCTGCAGCACGGCCAGCGCGTGCGCTGGTTCAACCGGGTCATGGGCGCGGCGCTGGCCCTGACGGCGCTGTGGATTGCGCTTGGCGCCCGTCCCGGCGTGCCCGCCGCAGCGTGACCACGCGCTCGACACCCCCTACGACACAGACGCCAACCATGCCCGCCAGCCGCCCCGCTCCGCCAACGCCCATCCACTCGACCCGTCCGGCTCCTGCCGCGCCTGCCTCCGGCGGCATGCTGCTGGGCCTGATCGGCGTGGCGATCTTCAGCCAGACGCTGCCGTTCACGCGCATGGCGGTGGCGGAACTGGACCCCATCTTCGTCGCGCTGGCGCGGGCGGTGCTGGCCGCGCTGCTGGCGCTGGCACTGCTGGCCTGGCGCGGCGCGCTGCGCGCGGGCCGGCGCCCGCGCGGCCGACAATGGCCGCGGCTGGCCGTGACCGCGCTGGGCGTGGTGGCCGGCTTCCCGCTGTTTTCTTCGCTGGCCATGCGCGAGGTGCCGGCCAGCCACGGCGCCATCGTGATCGGGCTGCTGCCGCTGGCGACCGCGGTGTTCGCCGCGTGGTTCGGGCGCGAGCGGCCGTCGCCGGCGTTCTGGCTGTCGGCGCTGGCCGGCAGCGCGCTGGTGGTCGGCTTTGCGGTGTGGCAGGGCGCCGGCGGCCTGCAGCATGCCGACTGGTTCCTGTTCGGTGCGGTGCTGCTGGGGGCACTGGGCTATGCCGAGGGCGGCAAGCTGTCGCGCGAGCTGGGCGGGCTGGAAACCATCAGTTGGGCGCTGGTGGTATCGCTGCCGGTGCTGGTGCCGGTGGTGGCCTGGCTGACGCTGCGCGACCTGCCGGCGATTGCCGCGGCATCGCCGCGGGCCTGGGGTGGCATGGCCTATGTTTCGGTGTTCTCGATGTTCGTGGGCTTCCTTTTCTGGTACGCCGGCCTGGCAAAAGGCGGCGTGGCCCGCGTCGGCCAGATACAATTGCTGCAGCCGTTCCTGACGCTGGCGGGCGGCGCGCTGATCCTGTCCGAGCCGCTCGACGCTGCCACCATCGCCTTCGCGGTGGCGGTGATTGCCGTCGTGGCCCTGGGCCGCCGCGCCGCCGTGCAGCAATCCGCACCTGCCGCACCTGCGCCGGAACCCTCACCGATCCTTCCCGGACGCATTCACTGACTGGAGCCTACATGTCCCAAACCTCGGTCTACGACACCCTTGCCCGCCTCGGCATCGAACTGCCGGCCGTCAGCGCCCCCGCCGCCGCCTACGTGATGGCCGCGCAGACCGGCAACACCGTGTTCCTGTCCGGCCATATCGCGCGCAAGGACGGCAAGGTATGGACCGGCAAGCTGGGCCAGGACATCGACACCGACACCGGCAAGGCGGCCGCCCGCGCCGTCGCCATCGACCTGCTGGCGACGCTGCATGCGCATGTCGGCGACCTGAACCGCGTCACCCGCATCGTCAAGGTGATGAGCCTGGTCAATTCGACTACCGACTTCACCGAGCAGCACCTGGTCACCAACGGCGCCTCCGAGCTGCTGGCCGAAGTCTTCGGCGACAAGGGCAAGCACGCGCGCAGCGCGTTCGGCGTGGCGCAGGTGCCGCTGGGCGCGTGCGTCGAGATCGAACTGATCGCCGAAGTGCAGGGCTGAAGCGTTATCGTTGACTGAGCGGCCGTTGCCGTGCCGCTCTCCCAAGAATCACCGCAGACAAGAGACACATCATGAAATGGGCCATTTCCCGCCGGGCGCAGCAACTCACCAGCTCGGCCATCCGCGAAATCCTGAAGGTCACCGAGCGTCCGGAGGTCATTTCGTTCGCCGGCGGCCTGCCGTCGCCGGCGTCGTTCCCGGTAGCGGCGATGGAAGCCGCAACGGCCCGCGTCTTCGCCGACAACCCGCAGGCGGCGCTGCAATACGCCGCGACCGAAGGCTACCTGCCGCTGCGCGAGTTCGTCGCCCGGCGCCATGACGTGGCGGTCGAGCGCGTGCTGATCACCACCGGCTCGCAGCAGGCGCTGGACCTGATCGCCAAGGTGATGATCGACCCGGGCAGCAAGGTGATGGTGGAAACCCCCAGCTACCTCGGCGCGCTGCAGGCGTTCTCGCTGTTCGAGCCGGAATTCGTCTCGATCCCCAGCGACGACAAGGGCCTGCTGCCCGAGGCGCTGACGCCCGCGCTGACCGCCGGCGCGCGCTTCCTGTACGCGCTGCCCAACTTCCAGAACCCGACCGGGCGCCGCCTGCCGCTGGAGCGCCGCCAGGCGCTGGTGGCGCGCGCGCAGGAACTGGGCGTGCTGCTGGTCGAGGACGATCCGTACGGCGCGCTCAGCTACACCGGCGACCAGCTGCCGAGCCTGCTGTCGATGAACCCCGACGGCGTGATCTACATGGGCTCGTTCTCGAAGGTGCTGGCCCCCGGCATGCGCCTGGGCTACGTGATCGCCCCGCCCGAGCTGCACTTCAAGCTGTGCCAGGCCAAGCAGGCCTCGGACCTGCACACGCCCACCTTCACCCAGCGCGTGGCCTACGAGACCGTGCGCGACGGCCTGCTCGACACCCACATCCCGACCATCCGCGAGCTCTACGGCAAGCAGTGCCAGACCATGCTGGACGCGCTCGCGCGCCACATGCCCGAAGGCGTCAGCTGGAACACGCCCGAAGGCGGCATGTTCATCTGGATGGAGCTGCCCGAGGGGCTGGACAGCATGGTGATCCTGGAAGAAGCGGTCAGGCGCAACGTCGCCTACGTGCCGGGCGCGCCGTTCTACGCCAACAACCCGAAGCGCAACGCGCTGCGCCTGGCCTTTGTCACGGTGCCGGCGGAGCGCATCGAACAGGGCGTGGCCATCCTCGGCGAGCTGTTCCGCGAAGCCATCGCCGCGGCGCGCCAGCCGCGCGCGGCCTGAAGCCACGGATAAACGGATAAACGCGGGCGCACCTGACTTGGGAGACGACATGTTGCGTATCTGGGGCCGGCTTTCCTCCATCAACGTGCAGAAGGTGGTCTGGTGCGCGCGCGAGCTGCACCTGGACCATGAGCGCGTCGATATCGGCGTGACCAAGGGCGACCTCGACACCGAGGCCTACGTGCGCCTGAACCCTAACCGCCAGATCCCGGTGATCGAGGATTTCCGCGGCACGGATGTCGGCGGCGAGCCGTTCGTGCTGTGGGAGTCCAATGCGATCGTGCGCTACCTGTGCGCGCGCTACGGCGAAGGCACGCTGTGGCCGGAGGACGTCAAGGCGCGGGCCTCGGCTGACCGCTGGATGGACTGGCAGACCACCGCCTTCAGCCCGGCGATGGTGACGGCGTTCCTGAACCTGGTGCGCAAGCCCGAAGCCGAGCGCGACCCGGCCGCCATCGAGGCCTCTTGCGAGCGCACCGAGCCGCTGGCCGCGCTGCTGGACAAGGCGCTGGCCGGGCGCGAGTTCATCGGCGGCGACCGCTTCACCATGGCCGACATCTCGCTGGCCTGCGCCGCGCACCGCTGGATGGGGCTGCCGCGCCAGCACCAGCCGCGCCCCGAGCTGGAGCGCTGGCTCAGCGCCATGCGCGCCCGCCCCGCCGCGGGCGGCATCCTGGAACTGCCGCTGCGCTGAGCCGCGGCAGTTTCTTTACCCGCCCTCCTACTTCGGCGCGCGCGAACCCGACGCGGCCGTGAATACCCCCAGCCCGATAAAGGCCGCGCCGGTCAGGTAGCGGCCCAGCGCGCGCGCCCGGCCGGCGCGGCGCAGCGCCGGCATCACCGCGGCGGCGGCCATCACGTAGCACGCGTCCGTGGTCGCGGCAATCAGCACGAAGGCCACGCCCAGCGCCAGGCTCTGCGCCAGCGCCGAGCCCGCCGGGTTCATGAACTGCGGCAGGAAGGCCGCGAAGAAGATCGCGGTCTTGGGGTTGAGCAGCGCCACCACGAAGCCGTCGCGCACCACCTGGCGCAGGCTGCGCGGCGACACCTCGGGGGCGCCGCCATCGGCCCCGCCACCGCCGCGCAAGGCTCGCACACCGAGCCAGATCAAGTACGCCGCCCCGGCGTACTTGACCACCGTAAAGGCCAGCGCCGACACCGAGAACAGCACCGCCAGCCCCAGCGAGGCCCCGATGGCATTGCCGAGGTTGCCCAGCGCCACCGCGCCGATCGACGCCAGGCCGGCCTGCCGTCCCTGCGCCAGCGTGCGGGTGACGATATAGACCACGGCCGGACCTGGCGTGATCGCCAGCGCCAGGCTGGCCACCACGAATGCCGTCAGCAGCGGCCACGGCGGGAGCAATTCAGTCATGGGAACCTCGCCTCGAAGTGGGATGGCGCCGGCGGTGTGCCGGCGCGCTGGCCGCCAGTATGGCGCCATGGCCCCGCCCGCGCCAGCGGCACAGCAATCGTCGCCAGCCCCAGTCATGCGTGAACGTGGCTGGCTTGCAGACTTTTGCAACGGGCGCCGTTTAGAGTACTCTGGCCGGTGTGCCGCAAGGGCCCCATGTGCGCCGTCATGCTCCTCGGGGCAAACCCTGATCCCTGAATGTGGCTCATCGCGATCATGACGCGATGTACGGCAGCTGCGGGCGGGCGCTTTTTTAAAATCCTTGTTCTTTGCCGGCGCGGCGGATGCCGCACGCCGGTGCAAAGCGCAGGCGGGAGTTCCAGGGCACGCAGATCGCCCGGGCGCCCGAGCCAAAACCAGAGGAGGATTTCGATCGTGTGGAGTCAAGTCTATGACCCGCTAGGCAATATGGCGCTGTCGACCATTGCCGCGGGCATTCCCGTCGCCGTGCTGCTGGCAGCGCTGGCGTTCTTTCATATGCAGGCGCACCTGGCGGCGGGCCTGGCGCTGCTGATCGGCATCGTGGTGGCCTCGACCGTGTTCGGCATGCCGGCGGCAATGGCCGGCAAGGCGGCGGGCCTTGGCATCGTGTCGGGACTGTTCCCGATCGGCTGGATCGTGCTGAACATCATCTTCCTGCACCGGCTCACGACGCTGAACGGATCGTTCAAGGTCTTGCAGAACTCGATCTCGGGGATCACCGAAGACCGCCGCCTGCAGCTGCTGCTGGTGGCGTTCAGCTTCGGCGCCTTCTTCGAGGGCGCGGCCGGCTTCGGCACGCCGGTGGCCGTGACCGGCGCGATCCTGATCGGTTTGGGCTTCTCGCCGCTGGCGGCCTCGGGCCTGGCGCTGATCGCCAACACCGCGCCGGTGGCGTACGGCGCGCTGGGCGCACCGATCATTGGCCTCGCGTCGGTGACCGGGCTGGACCTGCTCGACCTGTCGGCGATGATCGGGCGCCAGCTGCCGTTCTTCTCGGTGATCGTGCCGTTCTGGCTGATCTGGGCCTTCGCCGGCTTCCGCGGCATGCTGGCGATCTGGCCGGCGATCCTGGTGGCGGGCGTGAGCTTCGCCGTCCCGCAATACCTGGTGTCGAACTTCCACGGTCCCTGGCTGGTGGACGTGATCGCCGCGCTGGTGTCGATGGGCGCGCTGACGCTGTTCCTGAAGGTCTGGCATCCGAAGGAGATCTGGACCTCGACCAAGATCCTCGGCCGCCACGACGACTCCAAGGTCGACCACCCGGAAGCGCTGGAAGCCGACGCCCGCGCCAGCGCCGCCTCGGCCGGCATCTCGGTGGCCAAGGCGTGGATGCCGTGGGTGATCCTGACGGTGTTCGTCTTCGTCTGGGGCATCCCCGAGTTCAAGAAGCTGATGGATAGCCTGTGGGCCTGGAAATTCCCGGTGCCGGGCCTCGACAAGGCCATCGTCAAGGTGCCGCCGGTGGTGCCCAAGGAAGTCATCGAAGGCGCCGTGTTCAACTTCAATGTGCTGTCGATGGCCGGCACCGGCATCTTCGTCTCGGCCATCGCCGGCGGCCTGCTGATGGGCTACTCGGTGCCGCGGCTGTTCAAGGAGTACTGGGAAACCATCAAGCTGGTGCGCTACTCGCTGCTGACCATCTGCGCGATGTTCGGCGTCGGCTACCTGACCCGCTACTCGGGCCTCGATGCCACGCTGGGCCTGGCCTTTGCGCACACCGGCGTGTTCTACCCGCTGTTCGGCACCATGCTGGGCTGGCTGGGCGTGGCGCTGACCGGCTCGGACACCGCCTCGAACGTGCTGTTCGGCGGCCTGCAGAAGACCACCGCCGAGCAGCTGGGCCTGTCGCCGGTGCTGATGGCATCGGCCAACAGCTCGGGCGGCGTGATGGGCAAGATGATCGACGCGCAGTCCATCGTGGTCGCCTCGACGGCGACCAAGTGGTACGGCCACGAAGGCGACATCCTGCGCTACGTGTTCTTCCACTCGATCGTGCTGGCGATCCTGGTGGGCCTGTTCGTGACGCTGCAGGCCTATGTGCCGCCGTTCACGCATATGGTGATCCATCACCCCTGACGCCGCGGCGGTTTTCGCAGCGCGTATCAGACAAGGCCCCGCCCCTGGCGGGGCTTTTCCGTTGGGCAAGGCGCGTATCATGTTGCGTCTGATCCGCCGCAAGCGCCCGGCATCCCACCAGGACGAGCAGGCGTGCCGTGGCACACAACGGGAACCCCGCCATGTTGCGTCGCCTGGAAAGACTGATCGACCCCTTCCGTCACATGCCCGACCGCGAGCCGCCGGGCCAGGTGCTGCGCTTCTACACGTGGTACCTGCGCGAAGTCTGGGGCGTGTTCGTGCTGCTGTTGCTGGTGGGCCTGGTCGGCGCGCTGATCGAGGTGGCGCTGTTCAGCTTTCTCGGCCGGCTGGTCGACATGGCGCAGACCACGCCCGGTGCCGAGTTCTTCAGCCGGCACCGCAACGAACTGGTGTGGATGGCAGTGGTGGCGGTGCTGCTGCGGCCCATCTTCTTCGGCCTGCACGATGTGCTGGTGCACCAGGTGATCAGCCCCAGCCTGTCCAACCTGATCCGCTGGCAGAACCACCGCTACGTGCTCAAGCAGAGCCTGTCGTTCTTCCAGAACGACTTTGCCGGGCGCATCGCCCAGCGCATTATGCAAACCGGCTTCTCGCTGCGCGACTCCGCGGTGCAGGCGGTCGACGCGCTGTGGCACGTGGCGATCTACGCGGTCAGCTCGCTGGTGCTGTTCGCGCAGGCCGACTGGCGCCTGATGATCCCGCTGCTGCTGTGGATCGTCTGCTACGTGGCCGCGCTGCTGTACTTCGTGCCGCGCGTGAAGCAGCGCTCGGTGATCGCCACCGAATCGCGCTCGCGGCTGATGGGGCGCATCGTCGACGGCTACACCAATATCACCACGCTCAAGCTGTTCGCACATACCCGGCAGGAAGAAGACTACGCGCGCGACGCCATGGCCGAGCAGACCGAGAAGACGCGGCAGGCCGGGCGCATGGTCAGCGGCATGGACGTCACCATCACCGCGATGAACGGCGCGCTGATCGCCGGCACCACGGGGCTGGCGGTGTGGCTGTGGAGCACCGGCCATGTCACCACCGGCGCGATCGCGCTGACCACCGGGCTGGTGATCCGCATCAACAATATGTCGGGCTGGATCATGTGGGTGGTCAACGGCATCTTCGAGAACGTCGGGCAGGTGCAGGACGGCATGAAGACCATCGCGGTGCCGCGCCAGGTCACCGACCGCGCCAATGCCCAGCCGCTGCGCGTGACGCAGGGCGAAGTGCGCTTCGAAGGGGTCGGGTTCCACTACGGCAAGGGCTCGGGCGTGATCGAGGGCGTCAACCTGACCGTGCACCCCGGCGAGAAGATCGGCCTGGTCGGCCCGTCCGGCGCCGGCAAGTCGACGCTTGTCAACCTGCTGCTGCGGCTCTATGACGTGGAAAGCGGCCGCATCCTGATCGACGGGCAGGACATCGCCGGTGTCACGCAAGAGAGCCTGCGCGCGCAGATCGGCATGGTGACGCAGGACACCTCGCTGCTGCACCGCTCGATACGCGAGAACCTGCTGTACGGCAAACCCTCCAGCACCGAGGCGGACCTCGCCGCAGCGCTGCACGGCGCCCGCGCGGACGAGTTCATTCCCAACCTGGTCGATGCCCATGGCAATACCGGCCTGGAGGCGCAGGTCGGCGAACGCGGCGTAAAGCTGTCAGGCGGCCAGCGCCAGCGCATCGCGATCGCGCGGGTGCTGCTCAAGAACGCGCCGATCCTGATCCTGGACGAGGCCACGTCGGCGCTGGACTCCGAAGTGGAAGCCGCGATCCAGGACAGCCTGGAAACGCTGATGCAGGGCAAGACGGTGATCGCCATCGCGCACCGCCTGTCAACGATCGCGCGCATGGACCGGCTGGTGGTGCTGGACAACGGGCATATCGTGGAGAGCGGCACGCATGCGGAATTGCTCGCGCATGGGGGGCTGTATGCGCGACTGTGGGCGCATCAGACGGGAGGGTTCGTGGGGGTCGACTGACCCGCTTGTTTGATTCCCTCTCCCGCTTGCGGAAGAGGGAAGCAAACACTGGCTACGGCGAAACTCAGTTGCCGCCGCCGGCCGGCTCCACCCGCACCGGATCGATCCTCGGCTCCTTCAGTTTCGCCTCGAGCTGCTTGCCCTTGCGCGCACGCTTGCCGACGTACGGCAGCAGCGACTGCCCGGCCAGCTTCTGCGACGACGGCTTGCCGCCGCGGCCAGCGCCGGACAGCACCAGCCCCGGCGCACCCACGGCAACCGCTTGCAGCAGTTTCTCCTTGGGCTCAAGCTCCATCAGGATCACGCCGCGGCCGCCGGCGGACAGCACCTTGACTTCCTCCAGCGCCACCAACAGCAGGCGGCCGTTGCCGGACAGGCAGGCCGCATGGGTGGCCTCTTCGCCGATCGGTGCCGGCGCCAGCGGAGCATCGCCGTCGTCCAGCGTCAGGAACGACTTGCCGCCCTTCTGCCGGCCGGTCATGTCACCCACCGTGGTCTGGAAGCCGTTACCGTTCGCGGTGGCAATCAGCACGCGCTGGCTGGCGTTGCCGGCAAAGGTGTGCGCCACCTGGCTGCCGGACTGCAGCTCGATCAGCGTGGTGATGGGCACCCCGTCGCCGCGCCCGCCCGGCAGGCTGGAGACCGGCACGGAATAGACGCGGCCGTTGGTGCCGAACACCAGCAGCACGTCGACGGTGCGGCAGTCGAAGGTGTTGTAGAGCGCATCGCCTGCCTTGAAGGTGAACTGCTGCGGGTCGTGGCCGTGGCCCTGGCGCGTGCGCACCCAGCCCTTCTGCGACATCACTACCGTCACCGGCTCGTCGATCACGCGCACCTCGGCCGCGGCGCGGCGCTCTTCCTGGATCAGCGTGCGGCGCGGGTCCTTGTCTTCCGGGCTGTACTGCTTGGCGTCGGTCTCGATCTCCTTGATGATGCGACGGCGCATCATGGTCTCGGACTTGAGCAGCACGTCCAGGTCGGCCTGCTCTTCGCGCAGCTCCTTCAGTTCCTTCTCGATCCGGATCGCTTCCAGGCGCGCCAGCTGGCGCAGCCGGATTTCCAGGATGTCTTCGGCCTGGCGGTCGCTCAGGCCGAAGGCCTCGACCAGCGCCGGCTTGGGCTCGTCGCTCTCGCGGATGATGCGGATCACCTCATCGATATTGAGCAGCACCAGCATCCGGCCTTCGAGGATGTGGATGCGGTCCTCGACCTTGCCCAGGCGATGGCGGGTGCGGCGCGTGACGGTATCGAAGCGGAACGCGATCCACTCGCCCAGGATCTCGCGCAGGCCCTTCTGGCGCGGACGGCCATCGGTGCCGATCATCACCAGGTTGATCGGTGCACCGGATTCCAGGCTGGTATGCGCCAGCAGCGTCTGGATGAACTCCTGCTGGTCGATGTTCTTGCTCTTGGGCTCGAACACCAGCCGCACCGGCGCGTCCTTGCCGGACTCGTCGCGCACCGCGTCGAGCACGGCCAGCACGGTGGCCTTGAGCTGCTGCTGGTCCGGCGTCAGCGCCTTCTTGCCGGTCTTGATCTTGGGGTTGGTGATTTCCTCGATCTCTTCCAGCACCTTCTGCGCCGAGGTATTCGGCGGCAGCTCGGTCACCACCAGCTGCCACTGGCCGCGCGCCATTTCCTCGATGGTCCAGCGCGCGCGCACCTTCAGGCTGCCGCGGCCGTTCTCGTAGATCTGGGCAATGTCCGCCGCCGGCGAGATGATCTGGCCGCCGCCGGGATAGTCCGGCCCCGGCATCAGCGCCAGCAGCTCGGCCAGCGCGATGTTCGGGTTGCGGATCATCGCCACGGTGGCGGCGGCGACCTCGCGCAGGTTGTGCGGCGGGATCTCGGTGGCCATGCCCACCGCGATGCCCGAGGCGCCGTTGAGCAGCACGAACGGCAGCCGCGCCGGCAACAGCTTCGGCTCCTGCATCGAGCCGTCGTAGTTGGGGATGAAGTCGACCGTGCCTTCGTCGATCTCGTCGAGCAGCAGCCGCGAGATCGGCGTCAGGCGCGCTTCGGTGTAGCGCATCGCCGCGGCGCCGTCGCCATCGCGCGAGCCGAAGTTGCCCTGGCCGTCGATCAGCGGGTAGCGCAGCGAAAAGTCCTGCGCCAGCCGCACCAGCGCGTCATAGGCGGACTGGTCGCCGTGCGGGTGGAACTTGCCCAGCACGTCGCCGACCACGCGCGCGGACTTGACCGGCTTGGCGTCGGCGCGCAGGCCCATCTCGTGCATCGCGAACAGGATGCGCCGCTGCACCGGCTTCTGGCCGTCGGCCACCTCGGGCAGCGCGCGGCCCTTGACCACGCTGACGGCGTAGTCGAGGTAGGCGCGCTCGGCGTAGCGGGCCAGCGTCAGCGAATCGGCCGGCTCTTCAGGTTGAAACGTGATGTCTTGTTGTTCCATGGATAGGCAAGGATTCGGCGCGCCGCGCGTCGGACCACGACGGCCGGCGCACCGGTTGCTTGTGATTCTTGGTGCCGGTCAGGGCATGGGCCGGCGCGCGCCGATCACCATCTTCACGCGCGGGCCGTCGTCGCCACCGGCGCTGGCGCGCTTGAGCACCACGCCCTGCTGCGGCTGGTACAGCCGGTAGAACTGCAGCACGGTGCTGACATACTGCCGCGTCTCCGGATAGGGCGGGATGCGGTTGTTGTAGCGCTGCACCGCGCCCTCGCCTGCGTTGTACGCCGCCAGCACCAGCTCGAGGTTGTCGGGGAACTGCTGCATCAGCCAGCTCAGGTAGCGCACCCCGGCGGTGATGTTGGTGCGCGGATCGGCCAGCTTCTGCTCGATGGTGCGGCGCGCATCGGCGCTGACGCCAAAGCGCGCGCCGGTATCGGGAATCACCTGCATCAGGCCGATCGCGCCCTTGGGCGACACCGCCGCCGGGTTGAAGCCGGACTCGACCGCCATCACCGCCTTGACCAGCGCGGGATCGACATCCTGCTTGCCGGCGATCTGGTGGATCAGCGGCTCGACGGTCTTGATATTGGGATGGTTGAGCACGTAGCGGTACAGCTTGTGCTGCTCGAGGTCGATGTCGCCGCCAACCGCCTGCGCCTGCCGCGCGGCCAGGCGCCCGGTGTCGAGCCTGCCGCCGTCCTTCATGAACAGCTGGTAGCGCGCGTCGAGCTTCTTGTCGGCGAAGTGCGCCACGCCGTCGGCATCGATAAAGCCCCACAGCTCGGCATGCGCCGCCGGCACGCAGGCGAGCCCGGCCAGCGCCAGCAGCGTGGCTGCCAGGTTGCGCCTGAGTTTGCCGGAGGGTCTCATCGTCATCGTGGGTTCCTTCTGGTGAGCACCTTGCCAAAATCTACTGTCATTCCCGCGCAGGCGGGAATCCAGCGTCTTCAAAGTCGCTGGGTCCCCGCTTCCGCGGGGACGGCGTGCAAGCGAACTGGGCGATTATCTACCCAATCGCCGGCCGGCGCTCCCCAATCAGATATCGGCCTCGACCTCGTTGCCCTTCTCTTCCAGCCAGCTGCGGCGCTGGGCGGCTTCGCCCTTGCCCATCAGCATGTTCATCATCTCGACGGTCTGCGGCAGGTCGTATTCGCCCAGCGTCACGGGCAGCAGGCGCCGCGTGTCGGGGTTCATGGTGGTTTCCCACAGCTGCTCGGCGCTCATCTCGCCCAGGCCCTTGAAGCGCGAGATCTGCCACGAATTTTCCTTGACGCCGTCCTTGAGCAGCTTGTCCTGGATGGCTTCGAGCTCGCCTTCGTCCAGCGCGTACAGCTTCTGCGCCGGCTTCTTGCCGCGCGCCGGGGCATCGACGCGGAACAGCGGCGGACGCGCCACATAGACGTTGCCGGTCTCGATCAGCTTGGGGAAATGCCGGAAGAACAGCGTCAGCAGCAGCACCTGGATATGCGCGCCGTCGACGTCGGCGTCGGACAGGATGCAGATCTTGCCGTAGCGCAGGTTGGACAGGTCCGGCTCGTCGTTGGCGCCGTGCGGGTCGACGCCGATCGCCACGGCGATATCGTGCACCTCGTTGTTGGCGAAGAGGCGGTCGCGCTCGGTCTCCCAGGTGTTGAGCACCTTGCCGCGCAGCGGCAGGATGGCCTGGAATTCCTTGTCGCGGCCCATCTTGGCCGAGCCGCCGGCGGAGTCGCCCTCGACCAGGAACAGCTCGTTGCGGGTCACGTCGGTGGACTCGCAGTCGGTCAGCTTGCCGGGCAGCACGGCCACGCCGGAGCCCTTCTTCTTCTCGACCTTCTGCGCCGCGCGCGTGCGCGCCTGGGCCTGGCGGATCACCAGCTCGGCCAGCTTCTTGCCGTACTCGACATGGTGGTTCAGCCACAGCTCCAGCGCCGGGCGGCTGAAGGTGGACACCAGCCGCACCGCGTCGCGGCTGTTCAGGCGCTCCTTGATCTGGCCCTGGAACTGCGGGTCCAGCACCTTGGCCGACAGCACGAACGAGGCGCGCGCGAACACGTCCTCGCTCATCAGCTTGACGCCCTTGGGCTGCAGCGCGTGCATCTCGATAAAGCTCTTGACCGCCTGGAACAGGCCTTCGCGCAGGCCAGATTCATGCGTGCCGCCGGCCGGCGTGGGGATCAGGTTGACGTAGGACTCGCGCACCGGGGCGCCGTCCTCGGTCCAGGCCACCACCCACGACGCGCCCTCGCCGTCGGCAAAGCCTTCCTCGCCGGGGTTGGCGTCGGGGTCGGCAAAGTGCTCACCCTCGAACATCGGGATCACCAGCTCGGCGCCGCTGCCCTGCGCCAGCGCCTCGACCAGGTAGCCCTTCAGGCCCTGGTCGTACTGCCAGGTCTGGCGCTCGCCGGTCTTCTCGGTCACCAGCGTGACCTTGACGCCCGGCAGCAGCACCGCCTTGCTGCGCAGCAGGCGCTGCAGCTCGGCCAGCGGGATCGCGGCCGAATCGAAATACCTGGCGTCCGGCCACACCTGCACGCGCGTGCCGTTCTTCTTCTCGCCGCGCTCGAGCTTGCGCGAGGCCAGCGGCACGGTCACGTCGCCGCCCGAGAAGGTCAGCGTCGAGCACATGCCGTCGCGCCACACGGTCACGTCCAGCTGCGTCGACAGTGCGTTGGTTACGGACACGCCGACGCCGTGCAGGCCGCCGGAGAAGGCATAGGCGCCGCCCTTGCCCTTGTCGAACTTGCCGCCGGCATGCAGCCGGGTAAAGACGATCTCGACCACGGGCACGCCCTCTTCCGGGTGGATCCCCACCGGGATGCCGCGGCCGTCGTCTTCCACGCTGAGGCTGCCGTCGCGATGCAGGGTCACCAGGATCTCGGAGCCGTGGCCGCCGAGGGCCTCGTCCGAGGCATTGTCGATCACCTCCTGCACGATATGCAGGGGGTTGTCGGTCCGGGTGTACATGCCGGGGCGCTGCTTGACCGGCTCCAGGCCCTTCAGGACCCGGATGGAAGATTCGCTGTACTGACTGGTTTTGCTCGCCATGGAGTCGCTACGAAAGTGATGGTCCCGGCTGCCGCGAGGCGCACAACTGTGCACGCGCCGGGGCACCGGGCACTGCATTGTAATGGAAGCGCGCGACGCCAATCCCGCAGAAAAAGCGCGCCTGCCCCGCGGCCCGGGCCGGTCCGGCTTGCCGGGCCGCCGGCACTTTTTGCCGGGGCGCCGCGGCTGCGGGCGGCGCCGTACGCGTTTTCCCGAGGCAGAGTAAACTCCCCACCACCCGGCCCCGGCAAGCCTGATTGCCGTTCCGGCGCGGTAAAACAACAAGCACAGACAATCCTGTCGGCGCCGCCTCACCCGGCGCGGCCGCCGCACACCGAGCCAAGACATGCAGAACCGACAACTCTCCCTGACCACCGTGCTTGTGTGCGGTGGCCTGCTGGTCACGCTTTCGATGGGCATCCGGCACGGCTTCGGCCTGTTCAACCTGCCGATCACCCAGGCCCACGGCTGGAACCGCGAGACCTTCGCCTTTGCGCTGGCGCTGCAGAACCTGATGTGGGGCGCCAGCCAGCCCTTCGCCGGGGCGCTGGCCGACAAGTTCGGCGCGCTGCGCATCATGCTGGTGGGGGTGGCGCTGTACGTCGCCGGTCTGGTGGTGATGGCGCTGGCGACCAGCGGCACCGCCTTCGCCACCGGCGCCGGGGTGATGATCGGCATCGCCCAGTCCGGCACCACCTACAGCATCGTCTATGGCGTGATCGGCCGCGTGGCCAGTCCGGAAAAGCGGGTCTGGGCCATGGGCATCGCCGCCGCGGCGGGTTCGTTCGGCCAGTTCCTGATGATCCCGGTGGAACAGGGGCTGATCTCCGGGCTGGGCTGGCAGAACGCGCTGTACGTGATGGCGCTGATGGCCTGCGTGATGCTGCCGCTGGCGCTGACCCTGCGCGAGCCGCGCGAGGCCGCGCACAGCGGCGGCCATCACCAGACCATCGGCCAGGCCATCCACGAAGCCTTCGGCAACCGCAACTTCCAGCTGCTGACGCTGGGCTACTTCGTGTGCGGCTTCCAGGTGGTCTTTATCGGCGTGCACCTGGCGCCGTACCTGAAGGACCAGGGCCTGACCGATCCCAAGGTGGCCGTGGTGGCGCTGGCGCTGATCGGCCTGTTCAATGTCTTCGGCACCTATACCGCCGGCGCAATGGGCCAGCGCCTGCCCAAGCGCTACCTTCTCGCGGCGATCTACCTGGCGCGCTCGGTGGTGATCGCCGCCTACCTGCTACTGCCGCTGACGGTCGCCAGCACCTGGGTGTTCGCGGCAGTGATGGGTTTCCTGTGGCTGTCTACGGTGCCGCTGACCAACGGCATCATCGCGCAGGTGTTCGGGGTGAAATACCTGTCGATGCTGTCGGGCGTGGTGTTCTTCTCTCACCAGATCGGCAGTTTCCTCGGCGCGTGGCTCGGGGGCTACCTGTATGACCGCACCGGCGGCTACAACACGGTGTGGATGATCGCGATCGGGCTGGGCGTGCTGGCGGCGCTGGTCAACCTGCCGATCCGCGAGCAGGCGGTGGTGCGGGCGCAACCGGCGGCGGCGTGATGAGCACAACCCAGGCGCGCATGGCGAAGGCAGCCGGGCTGGCGATGCTGGCCGGGGTGCTGGCGCTTGGGTTCGTCGGTTACCTGCGGCCGGGGTTCATGGTCGACCTGACCAATATGGTGCTGGCGTGGTGCGGGTAAGGTCCGGCGCTTGCCGGACCTTCAGGCCTCAGGTGCCTTCGCCCTTCGACTTCGCCTCCAGCACTTCCCAGCGCTCCAGCGCTTCGAGCAGTTCCATCTCGATCTCGTCGTGCCGCGTGCCCAGCTGCGCGGCCTTGGCCGCATCGCTGACATAGAGCGAGCCGTCCGCCAGCTGCGCCGAAATCGTTTTCTGCTCGGTCTCCAGCGCAGCGATGCGCTCGGGCAGCCCATCCAGCTCCCGCTGTTCCTTGTACGACAGCTTGACCGTCCGGTTGGCCCCGCGCGCCTCGCGGGTATCCTTGCCCCGGGCCGGCTCCGCCACCTTCTGCTCCGCCGGCTTGCGCGCCGCCTGCAGCGCGGCGCTGCGTGCCGACTGCTCGACCCAGTCGGAATACCCGCCCACCGACTCGCGCCAGACCCCGTCGCCTTCGGCGGCCAGCGTCGAGGTCACCACGTTGTCGAGGAAGGCGCGGTCGTGCGACACCAGGAACACGGTGCCGCCGTAGTCCTGCAGCAGTTCCTCCAGCAGCTCCAGCGTGTCGATGTCGAGATCGTTGGTGGGCTCGTCCAGCACCAGCACATTGGCCGGGCGCGCGAACAGCCGTGCCAGCAGCAGCCGGTTGCGCTCGCCGCCCGACAGCGACTTGACCGGCGAGCGCGCGCGCTCAGGCGCGAACAGAAAGTCGCCCAGGTAGCTCATCACATGCTTGCGCTGGCCGTTGACTTCGACCCAGTCGCTGCCAGGGCTGATGGTGTCGGCCAGCGACTTCTCCAGGTCCAGCGCGGTGCGCATCTGGTCGAAATACGCCACCTGCAGGTTGCTGCCGTTGCGCACGGTGCCGCTGTCCGGCGCCAGTTCGCCCAGGATCAGCCGCAGCAGCGTGGTCTTGCCGGCGCCGTTGGGGCCGATCAGGCCGACCTTGTCGCCGCGCATGATGGTCGCGGTGAAGTCGCGCACCACCACCTTGTCGCCATATGCCTTGCTCACGTCGGTCAGTTCGGCCACGATCTTGCCGGAGCGGTCGGCCTGCGACACCTCCAGCCTGACATTGCCCTGCACCTCGCGGCGCGCGGCGCGCTCGTTGCGCATCGCCACCAGCCGCTGGATGCGCGACACGCTGCGGGTGCGGCGCGCTTCCACGCCCTTGCGGATCCACACCTCTTCCTGCGCCAGCAGCTTGTCGAACTTGGCCTGCTCGACCTGCTCGGCGGCCAGCATTTCCTCCTTGCGCGCCTGGTAGGCGGCGAAGTTGCCGGGAAAAGACACCAGCCGCCCGCGGTCCAGCTCGACGATGCGGGTGGCGACGCGATCGAGGAAGGCGCGGTCGTGGGTGATCAGCAGCACGCTGCCGCGGAACTGCAGCAGCAGGTCTTCCAGCCAGCGGATCGCTTCCACGTCGAGGTGGTTGGTGGGTTCGTCCAGCAGCAGGATGTCGGGCTCGGCCACCAGCGCCTGCGCCAGCGCCACGCGCTTCTGCAGGCCGCCGGAGAGCGCGTCGACGCGCGTGTGCGAATCCAGTCCCAGCCGGGCCAGCGTGGTTTCCACGCGGGTGCGCAGCTGCCAGGCGCCGGCGGCGTCCAGTTCGGACTGCAGCAGGTGCAGTTCGGCCAGCGCCGCTTCGTCGTCGTGGTGCTCGGCGACGCGGTCGGCGGCGGCCTCGTAGCGAACCAGCAGGTCGTGCGCGTCGCCCATGCCCTGCGACACCGCGTCGAATACGGTGATGCCGGGCGCGAACTGCGGCTCCTGCGGCACGTAGGCACTGGTCACGCCGCTCTGGCGTGCGATCAGCCCGTCATCCGGCGCAGCCAGCCCGGCCACGATCTTCAGCAGCGACGACTTGCCCGAACCGTTGCGCCCGATCAGCCCCACGCGCTCGCCAGCCTCCAGCGAAAAGTCGGTGTGATCGAGCAGGGCCACGTGCCCGAAGGCAAGCTGGGCGTCGGTAATGGAAAACAGGGCCATGGGAAGGGAGACCAGACAGCGAGGAAAGAGGGACGGGCCGGCGGCGCGGGGCCACCCGGCGGCAGCCCGCATTGTAGACGACCAGCAACGTGAGCCGGCCGGGCAAAAAAGAAGGGCCCGCGCACTGCGGGCCCAAGAGTCTCTCCTCGGTGCCCTGCTCGCAAGGCACGGAACCAGCATAACAACGGCCCACCGCCCGCTCCAGTCGGACAAGTCCGTAAGGGAAAGCCCCGTCAACGACGGTCTTCGCGCCGCGGCCTGGCCGGACCAGGCCAAATTGGTACGGCCAAGGCACTCATGCGAAGATGGCGGCCGTACCCCAAGCGCCTGCTGCCCGTCCCATGACCACCGCTTCCCTCAAATTTTCCGACCTGTCCGTGTCGGCGCTTGTCGCCGGGCTGGTCGCCACGCTGACCGGCTACACCAGTTCACTGGTGCTGATGATCCAGGCGGGGCACGCGGCCCACCTGACCGATGCGCAGATCTCGTCGTGGATCTGGGCGCTGTCGATCGGCATGGGGATCACCACCATCGGCCTGTCGCTGGCATTGCGCGTGCCCATCGTGGTGGCATGGTCCACGCCCGGCGCGGCGCTGCTGATCGCCAGCCTGCCCGGCGTGCCCTATGCCGAGGCCATCGGCGCCTTCCTGCTGGCCGCGTTGCTGATGACGGCGGCCGGCATGACCGGCTGGTTCGACAAGCTGATGCGCGCCCTGCCCGCCAGCATTGCCTCGGCGCTGCTGGCCGGGATCCTGTTCCGCATCAGCGTGGACGTGTTCGTGCAGGCGCAGCACCAGACCGTGCTGCTGCTGGCCATGTTCGCCGCCTTCCTGCTGGGGCGGCGGCTGTGGCCCGCCTATGCGGTGCCGGGCGTGCTGCTGGCCGGCGTGGTGGTGGCAGGGGTGCTCGGGCAGCTCGATTTCTCGGGCGTGCGGCTGGAACTGGCGGTGCCGGTGTGGACCACCCCGGCGTTCTCGATGCCGGCCTTCATCAGCCTGGCCATCCCCTTGTTCATCGTCGCGCTGGCGTCGCAGAACATCCCCGGGCTGGCCGTGCTGCAGGCCGATGGCTACCACGTGCCGGCCTCGCGGCTGATCACCGTCACCGGACTGGCCTCGGCCGCGCTGGCGCCGTTCGGCTCGCACGGCATCAACCTGGCCGCCATCACCGCGGCGATCTGCACCGGCCCGCAGGCCGATCCCGACCGCCATCGCCGCTATACCGCGGCGGTGGTCTGCGGCGTCGGCTACCTGGTCGCGGGCACGCTGGCCGCCAGCATCGCCGCGCTGTTCGCCGCCTTCCCGCAGGCACTGGTGGTGGGCGTGACCGCCTTCGCGCTGCTGGGCTCGATCGCCAACGGCCTGACGGTCGCCATGCAAACCCCGGCCGAGCGCGAAGCCGCCCTGCTGACCTTCATGATCACGGCCTCGGGCATGACCCTGGCCGGCATCGGCTCGGCCTTCTGGGGCGTGGTGGGCGGCATGCTGGCCTACCATGTGCTGCGGCCCCGGAGGGCCTGACCGACACGGCCGGCGCCCTCGGCTACAGCAGCAGGAAAGCCAGATCGGACAGGCCGATGTCCTCCGGCGGCACGCCCTTGCGGCGCTGGAACAGGATGTGCTGCAGCACGCGGTCGCGATCCCCGGCGAAACGCTCGGGATCCAGCCGCAGCGCCACGCGCGCGTAGTGCTCGGCCAGCAGCCGGTAGACCCGGTGCCGCACCCGCAGCATCTCGTTCCCGGCATGCAGCTGGCTCATGGCGCTGGTGTTGTCTTCTTCAAGCTGGCGCATGCTCACGACCACGCGGGCGTGCATGCCGCGGTAGCGGTCGGTCTCCGCATGAGCCTTGCGCAGTTCCTCGCGCAGCGCGCGCAGGTCCTGCATCAGCTTCAGGTTCTGCTGCACGCCGCGCTGGATGCGCGCGGCCTCCTCCAGCGCCTGGTCGGCCGCCGCGATGGTGTCCTGCCAAGGATTGCCGTCCGGCGCCATGGCCGTGTCCCCGGGCGTCGATGATGCCAAGGACGCCGGGACGGGCGCGCCGTCGATGCCAGTGTGTTGCATTACCGCTCCCCTTTACCCCATGCCCGCCGCCGGCCTCGTGAATGTGCCGGCCTGGTCAGGCAAAACTGCCGCGACTGCCTGGAATGACCGTCTTGCCGCGGGCCGGCCTGCGCCCGCCTGCTGCGGTCTTGATCGGCACATTCAATCGCGCGTTGGCGCTTCGCACAACCACCGCGAGGGAGGGACGCGGCTTTGGCGCAACATGCGCGGGACGCTAAGATGCCGGATCAGGCCCATGCCGGCCAGCCATCTGCACTGCCATGAACGGATACCTGCTTCTCGCCCTCGCCATCGTTGCCGAAGTCATCGCCACCAGCAGCCTGAAAGCCTCGCAGGGATTTACCCGGCTGCTGCCCAGCGTGCTGGTGGTCACCGGCTACGTCGCCGCTTTTTATCTGCTGATGCTGGTGATGCGCACGGTCCCGGTCGGCATCGCCTATGCGATCTGGAGCGGCGCCGGCATCGTGCTGGTCTCGCTGATCGCGGTGGTGTTGTACCGGCAGGTACCGGACCTGGCGGCGTGTGTCGGGATCGGGCTGATTATTGCCGGCGTGGCGGTGATCCAGCTGTTTTCGAAGACGAGCGCGCATTGAGACGGATACTCCGCGTAAGCGACTAACCGGATATCACTGCCGTCGCGCGCCAGACTTATTGCTTCACCTCAGGCCCGCCGCCTGTCTTCATGCCGCGTCAGGCATTTCTGCAGGAACCGCAACAGGTTCGTGCCGCAATGCACATGCACGCGCGGCAGCCCAAAAGGGTCGTCGTCGGCACGCGCCAATCCACGCTGCGTCAGCGTGGCATTGTCGTAGCCGGCCTCGCGCACCATTTCACGGTGCACCGCCTGCTGCTCGCCATAGGGATAGCAAAACGCGGTAACCGGCATCGCCACCAGGTCTTCCAATGCCGCCCTGGAGCTTTCGATCTGCCGTCGGGCCTCAGGCGCCGGCATTGCGGGCAGGTGTACATGGTCCACCGTATGGGCGCCGACTTCATTGCCAAGCCGCGCCCATTCCCGTACCTCGGCAGCATTCATCAGCGGCGCGGGCGGCACGCCATGACCGGCATCCCAGATATTGCTGCCGTCGATCTGCCCGGACACGAAGTAATTGGTGGCACTGAAGCCGAACTCCGCCAGGACTGGAAGGGCATGCCGGTGGACATTGCGGAAGCCGTCATCAAACGTAATCCCGAACACCTTGCCGGCAGCCTGGCCCCGGACATACGGCATCAACTCGCGCATCGACAGGCCGCGATAACCGAGCCGCCGCATCCAGGCAAGCTGCAGGCGAAACTGGGTGGGGCTGACAGTCAGCCCACGAAACGGCGTGCCATGCGGCGGCACGTCATCAATCTGGTGATAGGTCAGGATCGGAATCGACATGAAGTGCAAACTGCGCGCGTCGAGCGCGGGTTACCTGCCGGAAGTCTCCGCCAGCGCAGCGGGCAACGGCTTGTATGTGTCTGGCTCAAGCACCGCCTGGTAGACGGCAAGCGTGCCGCCGATGAATGCAGCCATGCCAAAACAGGCCTCGCTCTTGACCCGGGCAGCCGCACCCATCGCGACCAGCCGGTCAGGCGCTGCCAGAATCTGCGCCAGGCGTCGGCCCAGTGCACCGACGTCGGCGCAGGGCATCACCCATCCGTCCTGACCGTCGGTCACATTCTCCGGCAGGCCGCCGGCGTCCGACACCAGCACCGGCAGGCCCATTGCCATCGCCTCGCGGCAGGCAAAGGACAAGGTTTCGCTGCGCGACAGCACAAAGGCGGCATGCCCCGCCGCAAGGACAGGACGCACATCGTCCAGCAGCCCGGTGAAAAGTACTTGCTCGCTGAGCCCCAGTTCCGCGACTTTCGCGGTCATGCAGGGCAAGGGCGCTTCGCCGGCCAGCACCACTCTTACGCCACTGCGCAAGCGGCCGGGCAATTGTGCGATGGCTTCCAGCAAGTCGGTCCAGCCCTTCTCGTAACGCGTGCCCGCGCTGCTGACAAAGACCGTGCACGCGCGGTCCATGCCGAAATACCGTTCCCGCAGCGCATGGACCTCGGTCCGCGCCGGCGGCGCGAAATAAGCGGTGTCGAGGCCATGGGGCACGGTGCTCACCGGTACGCGGCGATACGTGGAGTTGCGCAGCTTGGCGGCGACGTAGTCGCTCACCGCAATCACATGGTCGGTCCCAAACTGCGCGCGCAGCCAGTTTCCGAAGCTGCGGCAGCGGTGATCGTTGTGCTTGGTGTAAACAATGCGTGGCCGGCGCAGCGCAATCATGCGCACCAGCATGACAAGCTTGTGGTCGGCTGAACCGTTGACGTGGATAACGTCGAACCGGCCAAGGCTGATCAACCGCCAGAGGATCCAGATCTCGCGCAGCCAGCCCAAGCCACGTGGCGCAAAATCCACCGGTGTCACGGCTACGCCGGCATGGCCGCTGGCAAGCCGGAACAACCGGCTGGTCTTGGGTGCCGCGATCGCCACCTGATGTGCGGGCTTGAGCCCCGTCACCAGGTTCATGACATAGGTATCGTGACCTCCACCGTTTCCGCGATGGAAGTTCGTGAACAGCACTCGCAATTTCTCCTCCACCGCCGCACTCTTTTATGGCAAGAGTTTCCTCAAATCATTACAAAGAATTACATGGCAGCCCATAGGGGTGTCCCCGCGTCAGAACGGATAACGCCGCTCCGGGGCACGAATACACGGGAAATACCCGATATCCACGAACAAGTAGACGGCCGCCATGCAGGGGGCGCCGGGCCGTCTGCCGCACATACGTAAGATTTCGTAACGTTTTGAGATCCGCTCTCGTTGACGGCCCGCTGGGTGGGCAGCTGGCTTTTCTTATCAAGCGGATGATGGATTCCGTGCCGTCACGACGCGCATGGAAACTGGTCTCGCCGTCGCATAACGGAACGATGCCAGGCCGGGAAGCGAAGGTGGTCGCGGGACGGGAACCGCCGGCCGGGCGTGGCCGACGGCAGCTACGGCTGGAAAGCCGCGATAGCTCTGATCAGATCGGACTGATTATTGCCGGCGTGGCGGTGATCCAGCTGTTTTCGAAGACGAGCGCGCATTGACCAGCATCGCGCGCTGATTCTTCCCCTGCTGGCCAAAGGAAATGCGCCGGCCGATACGGCCGTCGCGCGTGTGGACGATCAGGTCGACCCGCTCCTGCTCCGCCTTGGCCGTGCCGGCCGCAATGGCCGCTTCGCGGCTGGGGAAGAACAGACGGCCCTCGCCGCCGCACGCGCGTTCCACCACCCACTGAAGTCCCTCGATCCGCAAAACGTGAACGTCCGACATGGCTGCTCCAAAGCTGACGGGAGTGAGTATCTGTAGACGGCAACGCCGCCGGTATCGGATTTTGTCCGACAAGGCGACACTTGACGGGACCGGGCATGGCTGCGGCTTCGATCGTCGGCCGCTACGGCGCCAAAGGCTGGAGGCGGCGCACGATGGGTTGCGCTGCATGCTTGGAACTGGAATGGCGGGGAAAGCCGGTGCAGTTGGCGAGCACTGCCAAGGCACGGTGGTCCCGCCGACAGGAATCGAACCTGTATCTAGCGCTTAGGAGGCGCTCGTTCTATCCATTGAACTACGGCGAGGGACAGGACTGCCAGGACGGGAAGCCGCGGGCGCGGTGATCCTGGAGACGGGCCGGAGTATATCAAAATCCGCACGCCTGGGGCCCGGCGCGCCCGCGGTGGTGGGTGCCGGCCGACACTGGCATGCCAGGGTGTCGGCAGGCTGCCAACGGGGCGGCGCTCGCGGCGGGTGGCGCCTGGTTCTCGCACTGCCCCGCAAGCCGCGGCACGCCTGGGGCTGCGGCCGGTGCCGGTCCGGTTTGCCGCGGTGGCACACGGCTTGCTCAAAGGTCGGTACCGCCCCGGCGCAAAACGCCGCCTTCCACCGGAGACCGCATCATGGCCAACCTTTCGATCCGTGACCTTGCCCGCTGCAGTGACCTCGCTCCCGCCGCCATGGCGCGCGTGCGCGGCGCGGGTGGGCAGTGGGTGTTCGGCTGGATCCGCCCGTTCGTGCCGTCGTCGCCGGCGCCGCTCGGCACGGTGATCAACTTTTACGAGATCAACTACAGCTTCTATGCTGATCAGATAAACAACCAGTTCCAGAACATCGATATCCGCAACAACGCCCCCAATGCCAACATCAATGTCCGGGGCGACCAGGCGGCCAGGAACGACGGCCGGCTGGTCTGATCCGGCGCGGCCGGGCCCTGGTGCGCCCTTGGCAATGCCGCGGGCGCACCCCGTGCGCTGGCGCGGAACGGGCGGATGCGGAGCGGAGACGAGATTGGGTTTCGACTCGCATTTCCGGTGGACATCGGCGGCGTGCACGGACGTCGGGCGCGTGCGCGAGCGCAACGAGGACGCGTGCCTGGACCTGCCCGGACAGGAATTGTGGGCCGTCGCCGACGGCATGGGCGGCCATGCCGTGGGGGATTTCGCCAGCCAGGCGGTGGTGCGGGCGCTGGCGGCGCTGCCGCCGCAAGCGCGGCTGGAGGACCGGATCGACGCCACGCGCGCGGCCTTGCAAGGCGTTAACCTGGCGCTGGTCGACGAAGCCGCGCGCCTGGGCGTGCGCTGCATCGGCAGCACGGTGGTGGTGCTGCTTGCGGGCGACAGCCGCTGTGCCTGCCTGTGGGCCGGGGACAGCCGCCTCTACCGGCTGCGCGGCGGCCAGCTGGCGCGACTCACGCGCGATCACAACCAGGTCGAGCGCCTGCTCGCGCGCGGCCTGATCACGCCGGAGCAGGCGCGCCACCATCCCGCGCAGAACACCATCACGCGCGCGGTCGGCGCGGCCCCGACGCTGGCGCCGGAGCAGCTGCTGACCGACGTGGCCGACGGCGACATCTACCTGTTGTGCAGCGACGGCCTGAGCAACGAAGTCAGCGATGACGAGATCGCCGCGGTGCTGGCGCAGCAGGACGTGGCGCAGGCCGCGCAGACCCTGGTGCAGCGGGCGCTCGCCGCGGGCGGGCGCGACAACATCTCGGTGGTGGTACTGCGCGCGGCCGATCCTTGCGGATCGGACCGGACCCTGGTCAATCCCGAGCTCGACGCCTGAGGCCTGCGCCACCCTACCGCTTGCCGCCTTCGGCCTGCCGGCTGGCGCGGAAGTCCTTCGAATGGATGCCGTGCTTCTTCAGCAGCATCTGCAGGTGCGAGCGGTTCATGTCGAAGCGCCGCGCCAGTTCGGCGACGGTGCCGCCCACCTCCTGCAGGCCGCGCTCGAGGAAGGCGCGCTCGGCCTCGTCGCTGGCCGCGCGCTTGGCCTCGCTCAGCGATGTCGCCATGGCGATGTCCGCCCCCGCCGCGCCGGTGCCGACCACCGCCAGCGCGGCTGGCCTGGGCCGGATGTCCTGCGGCAGGTGCGGCAGGTCGGCGGTATCGCCGGCGAGGCAGCTTAGCCGGTACAGCAGGTTGCGCAGTTCGCGGATATTGCCCGGGTAGTCGTAGTGCAGCAGGAAGTCGCGCAGCCGCGGCGTGAGCCGCACCGGCGCGCGCCTGAGCATGCCGGCGGCCTCGTCGCTGAAATACGACACCAGCAGCGGGATCTCGTCGCGCCGTTCGCGCAGGGCCGGCAGGCTGACGTGGATCACGCTCAGGCGATAGAACAGGTCCTCGCGGAAGGTGCCGGCCTGGCTCATGCGGCGCAGGTCCTTGTTGGTCGCGGCGACGATGCGCGCATCGACGGAAATGATCTCGTCCGAGCCGACCCGCTGGATCTCGTGCGCCTCCAGCACGCGCAGCAGCTTGACCTGGCCGGTCAGCGGCAGTTCGCCGATCTCGTCCAGGAAGATGGTGCCGGTATGCGCGCTCTCGAACTTGCCGCGGCGGTCGTTGCTGGCGCCGGTGAAGGCGCCCTTCTTGTGGCCGAACAGTTCCGATTCGAGCAGGCTGTCGGGAATGGCGCCGCAGTTGACGGAGATAAACGGCTTGTCGGTGCGCGCGCCGTTGGCGTGGATCACCTTGGCCATCAGTTCCTTGCCGGTGCCGCTTTCGCCGTCGATCAGCACCGGCAGGTCGGTCGGCGCGGCCTTCTCTGCAATCTCCAGCGCTTCGAGCAGCCTGGGATTGTCGCCGAAGGTCCCTTCGAAGATAAAGCTGCGCTCCATCAGCGCCTGGCGGCGCTCGCGCGGCAGGCGTTCGACTTCCGGCTGCTGCGGCGCGGCCTCGGTTTCCGTCGAAGCTGCCGCCTGCACGAAGCGCTCCTTGTGCGACAGCCCCATCACCTCGTCGCGCAGCGTGGTGGCCTGCTTGAGCAGCTTCTCGATCTCGGGGCGGTCGAGCTTCGACGCCCAGCGCAGGGTCGAGCGAAGGATCTCGATCTTCTCGATCAGGCCGGCGAACGATACCGGCGAAGTCACCGAGGCGGGGGTGGCACCCTGGTTGTATAGCTTCATGCTGCGCTCAGTTGCTTCTGCACCAGTTGGTAATACATGCCCTTGCGCTCCAGCAGCTCTTCATGCCGGCCCTGCTCGACGATCGCGCCCTCGTACAGCACCAGGATCTTGTCGGCCTGCATGATGGTGCTGAGCCGGTGCGCGATGATGACGGCGGTGCGCCCGCGCAGGATTTCCTGCATATTGGCCAGGATATTGCTCTCCGACTGCGTGTCCAGTGCCGAGGTGGCTTCGTCGAACACCAGCAGGCGCGGGTCGTGGTACAGCGCGCGCGCGATGCACAGCCGCTGGATCTGCCCGCCCGAGAGCCCGATGCCGCGTTCGCCGACGACCTGCTCGTAGCCCAGCGGCAGCTTGCTGATAAAGGCATGCGCGTCGGCCATGCGCGCCACCTCCTCGATGCGGCGCCGGTCAGGGCTGTCGTCGCCGCAGGCGATGTTCTCCGCGATGGTGCCCGAGAACAGCAGGTTGGACTGCATCACGTAACCCACCTGGGCCCGGTAGAACGCCGCGTCGATCACGTTGAGGTCGTAGCCGTCGACCGTCATCGAGCCCTCGGTGGGCTTGTAGAAGCCCACCAGCAGCTTGGCCAGCGTGGTCTTGCCCGAGCCGCTGCGGCCGACGATGGCGACCATTTCGCCGGGCCGGATGGCAAAGCTGATGTTCTCCAGCACATAGGGCGTGTCGTCGCCGCCGTAGCGGAAGTACAGGTCCTTCATCACGATCTCGCCCTGCAGGTCGGGCAGCATCACGCGCGACAGCACGTCCTGCGGTTTCTGCTCCGGCTCGAGGTCGAGCACGTCGCCCAGCCGCTCCATCGCCACGCCGGCGTCGTTCAACTGGCCCCACAGTGCCACCAGTCCCATCAGCGGCCCCAGCACGCTGCCCATGAACGCGTTGAAGGCCATCAGCTGGCCGATGGTCAGCTCGCGCTCCAGCACCAGCGTCGCACCCACCCACAGCACGGCGATGGTGGTGGCGGCATTGAGCAACTGGCTCGCCAGCCCCACCAGGATATGGAACTGCTGCGCCTTGTACTGCGACTCCAGCGCCTTGGTGTACTTGCGCTCCCAGCGCAGCCGCACCGGGCGCTCGATGCCCATGCCCTTGACGGTCTCGGCGCCGCCCAGCGTCTCCATCAGGTAGGCCTTGGCGTCGGTCGAGGTAGCGAAGACCTCCCGTGCATAGCCCTTGACCCGCGGCGTCACCACCACCGTCAGCGCCGCGATCGGGATCACGAAGGCGATCAGCAGCAGCGTCAGCTTGACGTTGTAGAGAAACATGATGGTGAAGTAGATAAACACCATCAGCAAATTCAGCGCCGTGGTCACCGTCGATTCGGTCAGGAAGGCGCGGATGGTCTGGTTCTCCTGGAAGCGCGCGAAGATGTCGCCGGTCTTGCGCCTGGCGAAGAACGACAGCGGCAGCGACAGCGTGTGCCGGAAGAAGTGCGACATCATGGCGAAGTCCATGTTGCGCACCATGAAGTTGGCGAGGTAGGCGCGGATCGTCGCCATCAGCTGCGAGAACACGCTGGAAATGATCAGCCCCGCGATCAGCAGGTGCAGCAGCCCGACGTTCTGGTGCACCACCACGCCGTCGAGGATGTTCTGGATGATTAGCGGCGGCACCACCCCCAGCATCTGGATCACGAAGGTCGCCAGGAACAGGTGCGCCAGGATCTTCTTGTACGGCGCCAGATAGCCGATGAAGCGCAGCCATGGCGAGCGCTGCACCGACAGCTGAGTCATGCTCTCGCCCGGCGTGAACAGCAGGCAGGTGCCGCTCCAGCCGCGCTCGAACTCCTCGGCGCTCATCTTGCGGAAGCCGATGGCCGGGTCGGCCACCCACACCCAGCGCGAGGAGATGCCGTACACCACCACGTAGTGGTAGCCCTCCCAGTGGACGATGAACGGCAGCTCGAAGCCCATCAGCGAGTCGCGCGTGCATTGCACCCCACGCGTGGTGAACCCCAGCGATTCACCCGCCCGCGCCAGGCTGTCGAGCGTGGCGCCCTGCGTGGTCACGTTGGCCAGTTCGCGCAGCTTGCCCAGCGTCATCGGGATGCCGTAATGCCGGCAGATCATCGCCAGGCACGCCGCGCCGCAATCCATTTCCTCGGCCTGCTCCACCAGCGCGAAGCGGCGGATCAGCTTCTCGCCCAGCTCGGGCCGCGAGGCCAGGTCCAGCAGTACCGGACGCTTGCGCCGCTCGGCCAGCTTCTTTTGCCGGTGCAGCTCGCGGTCCAGCACCCGGATGCGCTCCTCCAGCACCTCGCGCAGGCGCGGATTGCGCTCGAGGATCAGCTGCACCGTTTTCTCGGGAATCACCAGCAGGCGCACGTCGGTCTCGGCAATGGCCGAGGCCAGCTGCTCCTGCCGCATCACGCAGGCGCGCTCGCCGAAGATATCGCCCTGGCCCAGCGTCGCCAGCGGAAACTCGCTGCCCTCTTCGCTGCGCACGATGCGCACGGTGCCCTGGCGTACCACGTACAGGCGCCGGTCCTCGCGTCCGTCCTGCTTCAGGATCTCCCGGCCGGCCGCCACGCGCTTCACGCCGACGCTGCGCACCGCGTCTTCCAGTTCCTGCTTGTCGAGCTTGCCGCGCAGGTCGAACAGCCGCGCGACAAAGCCGCCGGCCGAACTGATCGCGACATAGCTGGTGATGAAGGCCAGCGCCGCAGGGTTGCCCGCTACCACGGGCTCGCTCACGCTGCGCGGGATCATCAGCAGCTCGGTCTTGCCCGAGGCGCGCACCGACGACTCGTGCCGGTATTCGCGCAGCAGCGCAAGATCGGCAAAGACCTCGCCGGTCTTGCGCACCCCCATGCTGATTTCCTTGCCGTGCTCCTCGTTGAACACGCGCACCGAGCCGGATTTGACGATAAACAGGCCCGGCGCGGCTTCGCCGGCATTGCAGACGGTGTCGCCGAAGCCGAAGCTCAGCACCTGCGCGGCATCGGCCAGGCGCGCCAGTTCTTCCGGCGTCAGCACCGACAGGATTTCGACCGACGCCAGGAAAGCGGCCAGCGCCGGGCCTGTCTCCGACGGCTGCGGCGCGGGGGTGGCGGCGTCGGCCTGGCCGGCCTCGCTAGCGGGCTTCGATGACATGTTCCTGCGCCCTGGCCATCAGCCAGTCCTCGCGCAGCAGGCGGCGCACTTCGACCGCGACCTCGCTGTCGAGCGTGGCCGGGTGCTTGGCGCGCACCAGGAAGACCTCGAAGAACGAGCGGTCGGCGGCCGGGAACGGTCCCAGCAGGTCGCCCGGCTCGGCGTTGAAGACCTTGGCCTCGATCTCGGTCTTGAGCGAGCCGCGCAGCACCTTGCCGATCTCGCCGCCGCGCTCGCGCGTGTCGGCGATGGAGTGCTCGCGCGCCATCTCGGCAAAGGCCTCGGGGTCGTCCTGCAGGTACGAGATCAGCTCCCTGGCCTTGCCCTCGCTGTCGACCACGATGTGGCTGACCTCGATGCTGTCGAAGCGCGGCGAGTTCAGCGCGAAGTACTCCTGCACCGCGGCCTCGCTGCATACCTGCGCCATCATCCGCTCCTGGTAGAGGCTGTCGGTGATGAAGGCCTCGAACTCGTCGAGGCTGACGTTGAGCGCATCCAGGTAGTGGTTCATGTCGGCGGCACGATGCAGGCCCTGCACGCGGCGGAACTGGTCGGCGCGTTCCTGGATTTCCTCGGGCGTGACCACCATGCCCTGCCGCTTCGCGGCGTGCACGGTCAGCTTGTCGCGCACGATCTGCTCGACCAGCCCTTCGAACTGCCCGGTCAGCTTGAGCAGGCGCACGAATTCCTCCACGCCGAGCACTTCATCGTCGATACGCACGATGCCAGTCATTTTTCCGACTCCTTTGGCGGCCCGGCGCGGCGGCGCGCCCAGCTGTCCAGATCCTGTTCCTGTGTGCCACCGCGACGCTTAGCCCGCCACCTCGCGGAAGGGGTCGAGACCGAGGTCGATCAGGCGGCGCTCGCGCACCACGATCTCCGCCGTCGCGGTCATGCCATAGCGCAGCGGATACTTGTTGTCGGCCACGGTGTAGTAGTCGCGCGCCAGGCGCACGCGGCCCTCGTAGACCGGCTGCTTGTCAGGCCCGCCCGGCTTGGTCGCGGGCGAGATGAACTCGAGCGTGCCATCGATGATCCCGTAGCGCTGGTACGGGAAGGCATTGAACTTCAGCTTGACCGGCAGGCCCTCGCGCAGGAAGGCCCGGTCGCGTTCGGCTATCACGATCTTCACCACCGGGCGGGCATCCTTGGGCGCGATGCCGCCCAGCGGCGTATTGGCCTGCACCTTGTCGCCGCGCTGGGTCGAGGTGACATCGGTGATCACGCCGGACACCGGCGCCAGGATCAGCAGGAAGTTGTCCTTGTCGATATTCTCGAAGCGGATGCGCGCGGCGGCGTCCGCCACCAGGCGGGCGGTCTGCACCTGCAGGCGCAGCTTGTCCTCGGTGTTGGCGATCTCGCGCAGCGCCGCGTCATATTGCACGCGCAGGCCGGCGAGATCCTGGCCGCTGCTCTCCAGCTCGGAGCTGGCCTGGGTCAGCTCGCGGCCCAGGCGCGCCTCCAGTTCGGTCAGCCGCGACTGCGCCACGCGCAGGGTGTTCTCGGCATCCTGCGCCGCGGCGCGCTTGGCGTCGACCTGCGATTGCGACACGCCCCCGCCGCCGGGCAGCGCCAGCAGGCGCGCATAGCGATCCTGCTCCTGGCGCGCGAACTCGCGCGCGCGCCGCGCATTCTCCAGGTTGCTGCGCGCTTCCTGCAGCTGCGCGCGTTGCTGCTCGGCCAGCCGCGTGGTGCCTTCGGCAATGCGGGTCTCGTGCTGGCGCGTCGCCACGTCGATCTGCTGCTTGAGCGCCGCCGCGCGCCGTTCCATCAAGGCCTTCTTGTCGGGGAACTGCTTCCACTCGCGTTCGGAGTCTTCCAGCTTGAGCTGTGCCTCCAGCGCGTTGGCGGCGGCCTCGATCGCGCCGCGCGCGTTCAGGCGCGCCAGCACATCGTCCTTGGACACGGGCTGCCCTTCCGCCACGTACAGGTCGGCAAGCTCGCCGTCCACGGGGGCATAGAAGCGCCGCACCTCGGATTCGGGCGCGAGCGTGCCCTGCGCGGTAACGATGACATCGGCGTGGCCGACGAACGACCAGACCAGCCCGCATAGCACCAGCGCAAAAGTGGTGACGATGGTCAGCATGCCCAGGCGCGACGGCTCGGCGCTGAGCAGGCCGATGCCTTCGGCGCCGTGGTCTTCCAGCGCCTCGGCAAGCGGCTTGAGGCCGGCGTGGCGGGCATCGTCCTTCATGGCTTCCCCGCCGGACCGGGTGATGGAGGGGCTGCGGCCGCCGCGGCCGATGCCGGCGCGTTGCCGGGGTCTTCGCCGCCGATCAGCCCGAGCTTGGCCTTGAGCACGGCGGGATCGAGCACCGTGCCCAGTTCGCGCAGCGCGTGGCGCTGCTGCTCCGCCTCGGCGCGGATCTCTTGCTCGACCTTGGCCAGTTGTGCGAGGTCGGCGCTTTCGCCCGCGCGCAGTTGCGTGAAGATGCGCATGCCCTGGCGCGCGTCGTCCTGCGCCTGTGACAGCAGCCGCGCCTGCGCGCGAAACTTCGGCGAGATGCCGGGCTCGAGCCGCTGCTCGCCGCCGATCACGCCGTTGGCGCGATACTGCTTCCACGCCGCGACCGCGCTGGCCATCAGCTCGCGCGCGCGACGCAGGGCGCTGTCGCGCACGCCGTTGACATCGCCCTCGACAGCCCTGGCGAAATGGCTGTCTTCTTCCGCATCGAGCATCGCGTAGAAGTCCAGCAGGCGGTCCTCGTAGCCGCGGCTGCCGCGCGCCGACTGCAACGCGGCGTACTGCGCCGCAACCTTCTGCTTGTGCGCCACGTCGCGCGCCAGGTCGTCGGCCCACGGACCGCCTCGGATCTGGCTGAGCGCGGCCAGCGCGGCGGCGCTGTCGCCCTGCTGCCACGCCCTGGCCGCATCGGCATACTGCCGTGCCAGCTCGGGCGACGGCAGGCGCGGCGCCAGGCTGGCAAGCTGCGCCTGGAACGGCGGCGTGGCGAACCGGCTGTCGGCCAGCCGCGTCACCAGCGGCCCCGGCCGGCGCGCGCGCAAGGCCTGCAGCAGGCCGGTGTAGCGATCCAGGTCCGACTGCACCCGGTCCAGGCCAGCCAGGCGCGGATATTTCTCGCGGTATTCCGCAAGCACCGGCTGCAAGGCCTCCGGCCGGTCACGGCCCAGTTCGGCAGCGATCGTGGCATTGAGCCGGTCGATTGCGGCCAGATAGACCGAGGCATCGTTCTGCAGCCGGCGCACATCGCTGAGCGCATCGGCATACAGGTCGCGGAACGCCGGCACGTCGGCCGCGACGCGCCCGAGCGCACGCTGATGCGCGGCGGTGTCCTGGTTCCAGTACGCCAGCAACTGGCGCATCGGCGCTTCGTCGGTGTAGAGGCGAATCGGGGCATCGGCGCCGCGCGGCGCGGTGAAGCGTTCGAGCCGGCCGATCCAGTCGAGTTCGGCCACCAGCGGACGCGCCTCGGCGTTGTGCGTGCTGAGCTGGCGCAAGCGTGCCAGCACGGTATCGGCGCCAGCCATGTCTCGGGCCTTCAGCCTGGCGGCGAAGTCGGGCACGTACGCGCGCAACAGCGCTTCGGTCCCGACCGCCTGGACCGCGATATCGTCGGGATGCCGCGCCAGGTAGCTGTCGGCCGCCTGCGCCGCGCCCGCGTGGTCGCCGGCGGCAAAGCGGGACTGCACCGCGCGCTCGGGCGCGCCACGCCAGTAGACCGCAACGCCCGCCACGAGCGCGAGCAGCAGCAAGGCCCCGCCCCAGCGCGCCGCGCGCCGCACGCGGGCCGGGTGGCCGAGCCCGAACAGCCGCGCCCCTTCCGCCGCCAGCAACGCGGCACGGCCCCGCTGTCGGCGCCCCGTTGCGCCGGCGCCGGCGGCAGTGGCCGCCGCGGCCAGGGCCTCGGCCTCGGCATTGACCTCGTCCTCCTGATGGGCGGCGTAGTCGACGCAGAAGATGTCGAGGAAGGAATCTGGCGCGCCGACAAAGGTGGTGCGGTCGGCGTCGTCGCGGGCGGCCGGCGTGGCGGCGGCAATGGCCGAACCTCCGTCAGACCCGGCGGCAGGCACCGCGGACGTGGCCGGCGCATCGGGCGCGTCCGCGGGCTGCAATACCGAGCGCGTCGCGGTGGCATCGCCGGCGCTGGTGTACCGCACGTGTGCCTTGTAGACGAAGTGGTTGCCGCCAAACGCAATCAGGTCCCCGTCGTCCAGCGGCACGCCGTGGTCGGCCAGGCGCTTGCCGTTGACGAAGGTGCCATTGGTGCTGCCCAGGTCCTCGATGAAGGGGATGCCCCCCTTGAGGTACACATGCGCATGGCGCCGCGACAGGTAGTTGACCTGGTGCGGATAGCTGTCGCGAAAGCGCGCGAAGGCGTCGTCGCCCTTGCTGACCAGGTACGGGAACTGCTCCACATGCAGCGGCTGCAGCCCCACGTCATGGCGTTCCGGCACCAGCGTCAGCGCCACGCGCGGCGGCTGCGGCTGCGGCGCGCGCGGCGACAGCCGCACGCGGAAGGACAGCGCCGGCCCGAAGGCGACTTCATCGCCATCGCTGAGCTGCGCCGGCTGGCGCGCCACGGCCGCGCCGTTCACGCGCGTGCCGTTCTTGCTGCCGAGGTCAGCCACGTAGACCGTGCCATGCTCCGCAAAAATGCGCGCATGGCGCCGCGACAGCGGCGCGGCCAGTGCTTCCGGGTAGGCGGCGAACGGCAGCTCGCTGCGGCCGACCGCAAAGAGCGCTTCATCGATGCGGATCTCGCCGAGCTCCGGGCGCGCCACCGGCGTCAGGAACACATCGAATTCCTGCGCCGCGGTTTGCGCCACATCTTGCGCCACACCCTGCGCCACATCCTGCGCGAGGTCTCGTGCGGATCCCTGGGCCATTTTCACCGGCATTTCCATGATCAGTGCTTCGTCAGGAGCCATGTTTCCAGCGAGCCAACAGCGCGGCTGCCGCGGCCGCAGGCCAGGGGGATGAAGCGACTAAGAACATAGTAGGCGACGGCTTAGGCTAGTCAATCGGCCACGGCATGCGTGGTTGGGCCGGCAGCGGCAGCGCCGCAAGACCGGCAGGCTGCGCGGCTGCGCATGCCGCGCAGGCGTTGCGCAACGCGTTGCTTGCGCCGGCATCACCTGTACCGTGCAGCGGCATCCCCGGCACCACTTATTGCGGTGGATTCAGCGCGGTGTTGCGCACATCCGCCTCGGGCCAGCCGCCACCCAGCGCCTTGTAGAGCGTGACGGTGTCGCCCAGGATTTGTTGGTGGACCGCCAACAACTGCAGCTGCGCGGCCAGCAGCGAACGCTCGGTTTCGAACACTTCGAGCTGCGAGACCACGCCTTCCTTCAATTGCGCCTCGATCTGCGCGGACACCACGCGCAGCTGCTCCACCTGCTGCTGCAGTTCGATGCGCTGCTTCTTGTGGGCGTCGACGTTGACCAGCGCGGTCTCGACTTCCTCGAATGCGGTCATCACCGTGCGGCCATATTCGTTTTCCGCCACGCCGACCTGCGCCTCGGTGGTCTTGACCCGCGCACGCACGTTGGGGTCCAGCATCGGCAGGTTGATGCTCGGCATGAAGCCGAAGGTGAAGGACTTGAGCAGGTCGCTCAGGGCGAAGCTGGCGGTGCCGCCGCGCGCGGTCAGGCTGATGCTGGGCAGCTGCGCCAGGCGCGCCTGGCCGACGATGTTGTAGGCGGCCAGCACGCGGTACTCCGCCGCCACCACGTCCGGGCGCCGCGCCAGCAGCTGCGACGGCAGGCCCGCCGGCACCGCGGGCGGCTGCACGCGATCCTGCAGGCGCCCGGCCGGCACCTTGAGGTTGCCGGCGGGCACGCCGACCAGCGTCGCCAGCGCGTTCTCCGCCACATCGCGCGAACGGCGCAGCTCGAGCAGGTCCTTGTTCAGGCGATTGATCTCCGCCTGTTGCTGCATCACGCGGATCTTTGGCACCAGCCCGTTCTGGTACATGGCCTGGTAGGTAGACAGGATCTGCTGGTTCTTGGCCACGGTGCGCGACTGCTGCTCGATCTGCTCGTCGAACTGCAGGATCTGGAAATACGTGGTGGAGACATTGGCCACCAGCGTCAGGTAGCCGGCGCGCCAGTCCGCCTCGGTGGCACGGAACTCGGCAGTCTGCGCCTGCACGCCCTTCTCGACCTTGCCCCAGATGTCGATGTCCCAGTTCAGCTGGGCGCCGGCGCTATAAGTCCATGTGGACTTCTGCCCGGTGCTTTTTTCGAAGCTCGCGCCCGCGCCGATGTCGATCACCGGCAGCCCGCCGGCGCGGGCCTCGCCGATCTGCGCATTGGCCACGCGGATACGCGCAGCCAGCACCTTGATGTCGTAGTTGCCGGACAGCGCGCGTTCGATCAGCTGGTTCAGGTACGGGTCCTTGAAGCCCAGCCACCAGTTGGGCTGTACCGCTTCGGCCGGCGATACCGTGATCGATTCCTGCCGTGACCATTCGGCCTTGGCCGGCGTCTCGGGGCGCTGGTACACCGGCGGGCGGAAATCGGCGCAACCCGACAGCAGTGCCAGGCCCGCTGTCAGCGCGGCAAGCCAGGCAGCACGACGCGGCGCGCGGATCACCGCATGCACGGACGGGGCAATGGGGAACTGGGGCACGATGTCTTCCTGCGTGCGACGGCGGCGGCCGGCGGGGCTGCAACGGTTCGCCGGTCCCGCCTGGCCGCCGCGTCTGTCTGTATTGTGGTGCGCGCGGGCGCGCGCTCCAACCCCGATCGGCACGGGGTCAGAAAAAGCGCCGCGGGGACGCCCCCGCGGCGCAGCGCCATCTCAACCATCCTCTCAACGATAGATATTGTTGCTGGCGTTCTGGTTGGTATCCACATGCGAACGGACATGGTCGAGGAAGGCCGAGCCATTGCCGTTCATATTGGTCACGGACTGCATCTGCGCGATCTCCTGCCGGGCGTTGATGCTGCCGTCAAAGGCGAGCTTGATCGGCGCATACACCGCGGCGAAGGGCAGGTACGTCGTGCCGCCGCGCACGGCGTGCATGCGCTTGCTGTCAAGGGTTTCGGCGGCGGGCAGGTCCTGGATAGTCAGCGTGGTCATGATGGTCTCCGGTATCGGTAGTCAGTGCTGGGGTGCGTGAGCGGGCAACGGGGCTCAGCGGTAGATGTTGTTGGTGGCGTTCTGGTTGGTGTGCACGTTCGACTTGACGTGGTCCAGGAAGGCCGAGCCGTTGCCGTTCAGGTTGGTCACGGACTGCATCTGCGCAATCTCCTGCACGGCGGTGATGCTCTTGTCGAACGACAGGTCCAGCGGCTGGAACACCGCCACGTAGGGCATCAGCGCGCGGCCGCCGCTAACGGCTTGCATGCCCTTGCGGTCCAGGGTTTCGGCGGTGGTCAGGTCGGTGAGGGTCAGCTTGGTCATGATGGTCTCCGGATAGAGGAAGGTGTTGCCTTGGGTTGGGTTCGAGCATCGGGTTGGTGTCGCGCTCGGGAGGAACAAACGCAGGGACTGTGCCAGCGGGCCGGCGAGGCCTGGCTGGATGGCCGAAGTGCCTGTAAACACGGGGGTTTTTCGCTTCCGGCGGGTGGCCGGCGGCGCGGGCGGAGAGCTCAGGGCCGCGCGTGGTGGCGGGGGGCGGCCAACAGATGGAAGTCGCGATGTCGGGGCCGGACCAACAGCCGGTTCCACGACCGGCGCGACCCCGTAGCGATAGCGCCTGCCAGCGCGCTTCGGACCCTACTTCACGTAGATCGTGATCCGCTTCGAATACACCGGCGGGTTGGTCGGGATGTGCTTGTCGTCGCCCATCAGCAACTGCAGCGTATGCTTGCCCGGCGCCAGTTCGATCATGGCCTCGGTCTCTCCGGCGCCGAAATGCAGATGGTTGCGGTCGTTGGGAATTTCCTTGTCCATCGGCGGCAGGTCCACATCGATCAGCAGGTGATGGTGCCCGGTATTGGGATACTTCACATCCTTGGGCGCGACCCCCATGTTGCGCAGCCCGAACCAGACCTTGAATGGCTTGCCGGCGGGCAGGGTCTGGCCGTCGTTGGGCCAGCCGATGTACAGGTAGGCATTGGGCGGCGCGGCAGTGGGGCCGCCCTGGACCCACGCGGACAGCAACAGGCTGACGGCGAAGACAGCCGCGGCAAGTAGTCGGGACATGGCGCTCTCCCCTGTTTGATGATCGGCCTCGGCCGGCGTGCGCGGCGCACGCTGCGACGCTATTTCACCGTGATCGTGATCTTCTTCGAATAGATCGGCGGCTCGAACGGAACATGCTTGGCGTCGCCCATCAGCAATTGCAGCGTGTGCTTGCCCGGGGGCAGTTCAATGCGCGCATCGGTCTCGCCCGCGCCGAAGTGCAGGTGGTTCTTGTCCGAAGGGATTTCCTTGTCGAGCGGTGGCAGCTCGGTATCGACCAGCAGGTGATGATGTCCGCAGCGCGGCGATTCGACGCCCTTGGGGCAGACGCCCATATTGCGCAGGCCCATGCGCACCCAGAACTTGCCGCCGCTGATAACGGCGCCGTCGTACGGCCAGATGATGTAGACCTCGGCATTGGGCGGCGCTGCCGTCGACAACGACAGCGAAGGCGCGGCGGCAAGCGTGGCTGCCGCCAGCAGGCGGAGCAGAAATCGTGCGGACATACGCGTCGCCTCCCCGAGAGCTATCCCGAAACCCGATCACGTTGTCCCGAAAGCCCCTTGTTGTTGCTTGTTGGTCAGCGCTCGGCGATTCGTCATTCAGGTTAGAACGCAAGCCCGGAAAATGCGACCCCGGCGTGCCGCGGCGGCACCTCGATGCCCCGCCGCAGACACACGCGCTGTGCTATCTTGAAGCAAGCCGGTCGACGTCCTGGCAACACCACAATGCGCCCAGCGCATGCCGGCGGCTACGGCATGCAATGGAATCGCGGCGGCTCCAGCGAGGTGTGAAGATGTGGCGCAACCTACCAGTCTTGCGCGTGGCTGCGATGATCCCGATGGCAGCCACGGCAGCGCTCCTCGCCACTGCGGCGCCCGCGGCGGCGGCCGGCGACGCGGCGCAAGCGCGGCCGCTGCTGCTGGCCGGCATCCTGCCCAAGAACACCGACGAGCAGTATGAGCTGAGCTTCTGGGAATCGATCAAGAACAGCAACTACGCCGCCGACTACGAGGCCTACCTGAAGCAGTACCCCAACGGCCGTTTCGCGGGGCTGGCCAGGGCGCGGCTGGAGCGCCTCGGGTCCGGCGCGCCAGCGCCGAAGGCCCAGTCGCCCGCGCCGGCGCCACGCGCCGGCGCCACCGCCGGCGCACAAGCCACGCGCCCCCCGGCACCTGCTGCGGCATCGGCTCCCCCGGCCAAAGCCGCGCCCCCCGCACCCGCGGCCGCACGACCGTCACCGCCAGCGGCCGCAGCACCACCGCGCGCCGGCGCGGCAGACGGCGGCGTGGTCAGTACCACGCTGCGCACCGCCGAGATCCGAGATTGCCCGGCCTGCCCGGCGCTGGTCACGGTGCCGGCCGGCAGCTTCACCATGGGCAGCAGCGCCAGCGACCCGGCCGAGAAGCCGCCCCATCAGGTCTCCATCGCGCAGCCGTTCGCCATCGGCCGCTATGAAGTCACCGTCGAGCAATGGAACGCCTGCGCCGACGCCGGCGGCTGTCAGCGCATCCCCACCATCGCCGACAGCGCGAAGAACGCACCGGTACGCGACGTCAGCTGGGACGATGCGCAGCAGTACGTGGCCTGGCTCAGCAAGACCACCGGCAAGACCTACCGGCTGCCCACCGAGGCGGAATGGGAATACGCGGCGCGCGGCGGCAGCGCCACCGCTTACTGGTGGGGTGACCAGATGCGCAAGGGCAATGCCAACTGCAAGGAATGCGGCGATCCATGGAGCCAGGATGCGCCCGCCCCGGTGGGCTCGTTCGCCGCCAACCCGTACGGCCTGCATGACGTCAACGGCAGCGTGTGGGAGTGGGTGGCCGATTGCTGGCACAGCTCGTACAAGGGCGCGCCCGCCGACGGGCGCGCATGGAACGAGAACGCCTGCGGTGCGCGTGTCATCCGCGGCGGCTCGTGGCGCGAAGGCGCGAGCTACATGGTGTCGTCGACGCGCTTCAAGTACAGCCCGAGCGTGCGGCAGTCGCAGAACGGCTTTCGCGTGGCGCGGGACATGAAGTAAGCGTGGCGCGGCCGGCGCGAAAGGCAAGCCGGCCAGCCCCGCGAGAGGGTAGTCGCGCGGTCAGCGCGCCCGCGTGGAAATCTGCACCAGGTCCGCGCTGATGCGGTCCCGGCCATACGTGCGCGCCATCTGCGCCAGCGGCTTTTCCAGCGCGCGCAGGTATTCCTGCCGCGACTCTACTTCGGCACGGCGCGACGCGAACAGCGGCGCCGGCGTGGTCAGCAGCACCACCAGTTCGTTGCCGAAGGGCGGCGAGACGATCCAGTCGCCGCTGTCGCCGATGGTGGCGTGATGCGCCGGCGGCGCCTGGTGGGCCGGCACGCGCTGGCTCGGCACCATATGCGCCACCTTGCCGTCCGCGGCAAAGTAGTCGACGTAGACGTAGGAGTCCTGCCCCGGCGTGCGCAGGTCCAGCACCATCGGCGAGCCCTCGGTCAGTTGCGTGCCCTTGCCGCGCAACTGCAGCGACGACGCCGTCGCGCCTTGCCGGTGGCCCGACCAGTACGGCGCGATCATCGCCGCCACCTCGCACTTGTCGGCGGCCAGCGGCTGGGCGTCGACCACCACCTCGCGCAGCGCCCTGGCACCCGGCAGGCCACCGAGCTGTTCACGCAGGCGCGCGGCGCCGACGCTCTCGGCCAGGTAGCCGCGCACATGCAGGGTCTGGTCCTGCCGCGCCGCCGCCAGCAGCGAGCACGGCACCGCGGCCAGCAGCTTGCCGACCTCGGCCATCGACAATTCCGCCGGCGGGGCTGGCGCGGGCATTGCCGGGGCCGGCGCGGGTGTGGGGACGGCTGCGGGCGCGGGCGTGGGCGCGGCGGGAGGCTCCGGGGCCGGCTTGCCGGCGGTGACCGGCGCTGCCGCGCGCACCTCCTCGGCCGGGGCTTCGGCATCGCGCTGCGACTGCCAGGCGTAGTAGCCCAGTGCCGCCACGCCTGCCAGCGCCACCAGCACGCCGCCCGCCATCAGCGGCTCGGCGCGGCGGGCAGGCGCTGCCGGCACCGCGCTCATGCCCTGCAGGAAGCGTGCGACCGTCGGCGTGCGGGTCTCGCGGTCCAGTGACAGCGCTTCGCGCAGGGTCTTCCATTGCGTGCGGCCCAGCTGCGGCAGCGGCGCCGGCTTGAGCCCGGCCTCGCGCGCCTGGTTGGCCGAGAGCCGCTGGTAGGGATGTTTGCCGCTCAGCAGCTCGTAGGTCACGCAGGCCAGCGCGTAGATGTCGTCGCGGGGGTCGGGCTCGCGATGCTCGAACATCTCCGGGCTCGCATAGGCCGGCGTCATGCCGCCCAGCGAACCGGGATCGAATACGGTGCGGTCGGATTCGTCGGCCGGCGGCAGGAAGCCGCGCGCGATGCCGAAGTCGATCACCTTGATCTCGCCGTTTGCGGTCAGGAAGACGTTGGCGGGCTTGAAGTCGCAGTGCACGAAGCCGCGCTCGTGCGCATACGCCAGCGCATTGCCCATGCCCTGGATGATGGGCATGGCGCGTGCCATCGGCATGCCGGCAAACCCCGGTGCCTTGAGCACGTGGTTGAGCGACGAGCCCGACAGGTACTCCATGGTCAGGAAGACCACCGGCCCGTCGCGGTCGAAGTCGTAGACCGTGACGATGTTCCGGTGCGCCAGCGTCTGCGCCTTGCGCGCCTCGCGCTGCAGCGCCATCAGTGACTTGGGATGGCCGCTGAATTGCAGGTTCAGCACCTTGATAGCGATATACGGCCTGCGGTCCGAGGCTTCGAGCTTGCGCAGGTCGAGCGCCTTGTAGACCGTCCCCATGCCGCCGACCCCCAGGCATTCCTCCAGCACGAAGCGGCCATTGAGCGTATCGCCCACGCCCTTGGTGGCCGGCGTCTGCGGCACCGTGCCGGGTTCGGGCGAGGCGGCATACATCGAGCCGGTTTCCGTCCCGGCCAGGCGCGTGGCGTCGTTGGCCCCATCGTACTGCGTGGCGCCGCGGCGCTCGATGCGCCGCATGACTTCGGCATAGACCGCTGGCGGAAACGGAAAGCGCGTGTTTTCCTCGATCACCACGCGCGCGGCCTGGCTCGGCGTGGTGGGGTCTTGCGCCAGCGCCGTTTCGAACGACGCCACGAACTCGTCGTCGGAGAGACCACCGTTCTGGAACTTGCGGATCAGGTCCTTGAGACTGGCCACGGGATGCCCCGACATGGTTGCGGCAGGGCCTGTCGCACGCTGCGAATATGCCCTTTCCTCGCTGGATACTAGTGCGCACCCAAGGCATGCGCAAACCGTGCGGGGCCGTCATGCGACGGCGGGTTCGCGCGGCCCGCATGCGCCCGGGCCGCCGGGGTGCTGCACTGTCGCGGCGACGCCAACACCGGCGCCGGGCCTGTTGGGCGCGGCCCGTCACACCGGGCCGCGATGGCGCCGCCAGCGGCATGCCCGCGGACCGGCATCGACGATGAATTTCTCATGTTTTCAGGGACTTGCGCGGGCGCTGCGGGCGTGGCCGCGGGCCTGGCACAGTCCCTGCGATTGTCCCTCCCGAGCGCGACACCAACCCGATGCTCGAACCCAAACCCAAGGCAACACCTTCCTCTACTGGAGACCATCATGACCACGCTGACCATCAAGGACCTGTCCTCCGCCGCAACCCTCGACAGCAAGCGCATGCACGCCGTGCGCGGCGGCATGTCGTACCTGCCGTTCGCCGCCGTCTACAGCCCGGTAAAGCTGTCGCTCGACAAGAGCATCACCGCCGTGCAGGAGATTGCGCAGATGCAGTCCGTGACCAACCTGAACGGCAACGGCTCGGCCTTCCTGGACCACGTCAAGTCGAACGTGCACACCAACCAGAACGCCACCAACAACATCTTCGGCTGAGCCCCGTTGCCCCGCTGACCCAACCCAGCACTGACCACCGATACCGGAGACCATCATGACCTCGCTGACCATCCAGGACCTGTCCGCCGCCGAAACCCTCGACAGCAAGCGCATGCACGCCGTGCGCGGCGGCATGTCGTACCTGCCCTTCGCCGCCGTCTATACGCCGATCAAGGTGTCGGTCGACAAGAGCATCAGCGCCGTGCAGAGCATCGCGCAGATGCAGTCCGTGACCAACCTGAACGGCAATGGCTCGGCCTTCCTGGACCACGTCAAGTCCGACGTGCATACCAACCAGAACGCCACCAACAACATCTTCGGCTGATACCCGAGGTGCCGGGCGCGCGCGCTGCCGAACGCAGCCATCGCCGCGCCCGCCCCCAAGCCCCATTCAAAGGAGCATCATCATGTCAAGCATCATCGTCCGCGACCTGGCCCTGAGCAAAGAACTGGACCGTGCCTCGCTGTGTACCGTACGCGGCGGTAATTCGTGGCTCTCCCGCGGCGTCGGCGAGGTCGGCCCGCTCGCCAACGTGACCGTCAACGTCAACCAGAACATCGCCCAGCTGCAAAGCATCAACGTCAACACGCTCAACAACAGCTTCGTCGGCCCCGGCGTCGGCCCGGTGCGGGTCAACGTCAACCCGTCGCAATGGGCCGGCAACTTTGCCGCAGTCTGAGCGAAACGCAGGCGGGCCCGCGCAGGAGCGTGGGGCCGCCTTGCCTATACTGAAGCGGTCCCGCGGCCGCAGGGCCGCGGCCCCGCTTGACCGGAGACCGCCATGGCAGTGATCGTCATCAAGGATTTGCCCGACAGCATGGATCTCGACCGGCAGGCCATGACCACCATCCTCGGTGGCGGGCGCACCGCCGGCGGCCAGGCATGGCATGGCTGGCGCCACCAGGGCGCCGCGCGCATCTTCGACTACCGGGGCGGCCTGCCCGGCAACCGCCAGGTGATGCCGCGCGAGGCTCCGCTCGGCCGCCTGCCGCGCAAGGCCGCGGGCAAGGATGCCGAGGGCTGAAGCGAGCGGCCCGCCCAAATGAAAAGCCCGCCATCGCTGGCGGGCTTTGGATGCGGACGGGCCCGGACCACCTCGGTCACGCGGTCAGCAGTTCGGTCATTCTGTATCCATGCAGGCTTCCCATGATTCCGCCCATGACGCGGACGCCCATCCGGACCACCCGGAGAGTCGCAGGAAGACTGGCGACTGGAGTCAATGACCGCATTGCTTGCCGCGAACAGCGTCCCAATGACGCTGCAGGAGGTCAAGCGGGAGCGTTTTCGTCCGCCCCGTGCGGGCATCCTGTGTGCTCGCGACTCCAGTATAGGCGGGGCGCACCCGCTTGCAACCAGCAGGCCAGCGCCCGGCACGCGGGTGACGAATCGCTGACATATCCGGTTACGTTTTCGCAGTGCAACAAAATTCTGGCACTCTGCTATAATCCGCGCCGTGAGTTTCGCAACTGTGAGATCCGCCAAGCGCCCGGCTTCCTGCCTGGGCGAATCCGCTGCCCTCCCAAGCTCTGTTTCCTCGCTGCCGGACGCCTCATCACCATGTGCCCCAGCCGCCCAGCAGAACGCACCGCTCACCTGACGTCGCCTCGTCTCCGATCCTGTTGAACAGCCTGAACTGAGCTGTTTGCCTGCCAGGGACATGGCCGGACCGCCCCGCGGTACCAGCCACCGCCCTGCCTGCCGCCGTACTGCCAGCTGTGTCTGTCGTAACGGCCTCACCGATTGGCGCCGAAGCCTTTTTAAGACTTTGCACTGCGCCCACCCCATTGTGCATTCCGGGGTGCCATGCATTTATTTGACCTTTCGACATGACCCAGCACGACATTCGTGCGGAGCAAGCTATTGCCTCCGCGACCGACGCTTCGATCACTTCCGACGCTGCCCAGAGCCCGCTCGACAAGCTCGACGCCCTGCTCAACCCCAGCCCGGCAGTGGAAGCCCCGGCCGCGGCAAGCGGTTTTGCCGCGCTCGGCCTCGACGCGGCCATCCTGCGCGCGCTCTCCGACCTGAACTACAACACGCCCACGCCGGTGCAGGCCCAGGCCATTCCGGCCTTCCTGGCCGGCCGCGACCTGCTGGTCTCGAGCCAGACCGGTTCGGGCAAGACCGCGGCGTTCATGCTGCCCGCGATCCAGCGCATCAGCGAAATGCCCGCGCCGCAGCGCGCCACCGAGCCGGCCAAGCGCATGAAGGGCAAGCGCCCCCGTCCGGCCCCGGCCCAGCCGGCGCTGCTGGTGCTGACGCCGACGCGCGAACTGGCGCTGCAGGTGACCGAGGCCGCCGCCAAGTACGGCCGCAACCTGCGCCGCATCGTCTGCGCCAGCATCCTGGGCGGCATGCCCTACCCCAAGCAGCTGGCCATGCTGGCCAAGATGCCTGACATCCTGGTAGCCACGCCGGGCCGCCTGCTCGACCATATCGATGCCGGCCGCATCGACCTGTCGGCGCTGCAGATGCTGGTGTTCGACGAAGCCGACCGCATGCTCGACATGGGCTTTGCCGACGACATCGACGCCATCGTCAACGCCACCCCGGCTTCCCGCCAGACGCTGATGTTCTCGGCCACGCTGGACGCGCGCATCGCCCAACTGGCGTCGCGCCAGCTGAAGGATCCGCAGCGCATCGAGATCGCCGCGGCCCGCGCCGACCAGAGCCATATCGAGCAGCGCCTGCACTTCACCGACGACATGTCGCACAAGGAGCGCCTGCTGGACCACCTGCTGCGCGACGCGTCGCTCAAGCAGGCGATCGTCTTCACCGCGACCAAGCGCGATGCCGATTCGCTGGCCGAGCGCCTGTCGGACACCGGCTTCTCGGCCGGCGCGCTGCACGGCGACATGACCCAGGGCGCGCGCAACCGCACCCTGACCGCGCTGCGCCGTGGCAACCTGCGCGTGCTGGTGGCCACCGACGTGGCCGCGCGCGGCATCGACGTGCCCGATATCACCCACGTGGTGAACTTCGACCTGCCCAAGCAGGCCGAGGACTACGTGCACCGCATCGGCCGTACCGGCCGCGCGGGCCGCTCGGGCATCGCCATCAACCTGGTCAACCACAACGACATGTTCCAGTGGCGCCGCATCGAGCGCTTCACCAACCAGCGTGTCGACGCGTCGGTGATCGAGGGCCTGGAGCCGCGCCGCGCGCCCAAGCCGCGCTCCGGCTTCGGCGGCAAGCCCGGCGGCGGCCGCAGTGATTTCCGCGGCAACGGCGGCGGCTACCGCGGCGGCGAGCGCAGCTTCGGCGACCGCAAGTTCGGCGGCGACAGCCGTACCGGCTTCGGCGAGCGCAAGTTCAGCGGCGAGAGCCGCGGCTTCGGCAACCGCACGGAAGGCGCGCGCCCGTTCGGCGACGACAACCGTGGCGGCTTCGGCAACCGTGAAGGCGGCTACCGTGGCCAGGGCGGCGGCTACCGCGGCGCCGGCGACGGTGCCCGTGGCTTCGGCAACCGCGACGGCGGCCGTCCGTTCGGCGACGATCCGCGCGGCGGCTTCGGCAACCGTGACGGCAACCGCGGCTTCGGCGAGAACCGCGGCAATGGCGGCGGCTACCGTGGCAATGGCGGCAACGGCGAAGGCCGCAGCTTCGGCAACCGCGACGGCAACCGCGGCTTTGGCGGTGGCTTCGGCGGAAACGCCGGCAACGGCAGCAACCGCAACAGCCGCTCGCGCTACGAGCGTTGAGCGCGCGGTGCGCTGAGCGCACCTGCCGCATGACAAAACAGGGCACCCGCGGGTGCCCTGTTTTTTTCTGGCTGGCGCCGTTGCTACATCGCGCAGGTGCGAAAGCCGATGAAGGACAGGTCGTCCTCGGGCAGCCGCGCCCAGCGCGCGCGGACATGGCGCAATCGCGCCGGGCTGGCGAACGACACGCCGCGCACCGCCTGGTGCGTGCCGAAGCGCCCCACCATCGCGCCGTCGGACGGCGCGGCGACAAAACCGCTGTACGGCTCGTACGGCGTCGCCGTCCACTCGCGCAGCGCGCCCCACTGCAGGCCCCGGTTCTGGGTCGCGGCGAGTTCCCACTCCGATTCCGCGGGCAGGCGCCGGCCGGCCCAGACACACCATGCCTGCGCCTCGTACAGCGTGACATGGCGCACCGCCTCGTCGGGATTGAGCGTGCGCTGCGTGCCGAAGCGCTCCAGCATCCAGGTGCGCGATTCCGGATGGCGCGACCAGTAGCGCGGCGCGGAGCGCTCCTGCGTCATCAGCCACTGCCGTCCCGCCGACGACCACCATGCCGGATGCTCGTAGCCACCGTCCTCGACGAACTCCAGGAACTGCGCGTTGCTGACCAGTGCCATATCGATTTCAAACGCCGGCACGTAGGTCGGCTGGGGCGGCAGCTCGTCGGGCCAGGCAAAGCCGTCGGCATCGCTCCAGCCGAGGGTGAAGCGCCCGCCCGGGAAATGCAGCGTGCCGCCATGTCCCGCGGCCGATGCGGCAGCCGCGCCGGCGCTCTCCGCGGGGGCCATGCCAAGCGCCTGCAGCAGCGCGGCCACGCCTTCGCCCTGCGCGTCTTCATGCAGCAGCGCGCGGCGGTACGGGTACAGGGTCAGGTCGGCGTCGTCGGGCAGCAATGCGATCCGGCGCAGCACGCCGTCGAGCACGTCGGCGGCATAGCGCTTGACCACGGCGACGTCGGGCAACGCGATCTCCCAGCGCTCGTGGGGCCCGATGCGATCGGGGTCGAACCATTCGTCGGCGCCGTCCAGCAGCGACGGCTCCGACGCCACCGGCACCGGCACGCCGCCACGGTCGACCTGGCGCACGCCGCGCAGGCACCACCACTCCGCATGCCAGGCGACGTGGCCGAGCGTCCACAGCGGCGGATCGGCATCGTACTGGCGCGGCACATCCCAGGCGCGGCGCGTCTGCCCGAACGGCGCCAGCCACGCCAGCGTGCGGCTGCGCGCGTCGACCAGTGCCTGCGCCAGCCCTTCGCGCGGCAGCCGGCGCGGGTCCGACCAGGTCGCCTTGCCGCCGGTGAAGTAAAGATCGGGAAGCATGGGAAAGCCGCTCATCGGGAAAGTCCGCGCAGGGGATGGGGTGGACAGACAGGAGTCCGGGCAAGCCGCGTCCGGGCGCGGCACGCCACGCCGGACTGCGGCCATTATGACACTACCCGTGCGGCAGGCTGGTCAGCCGCGCGCGTGGAACACCGCGAACCAGCCGCGCGGGTCGGACCAGTACACCGGGTCCTCGAAGCCGGCCGCTTCAAGCAGCAGCGCGAAGTCCTCCGGGCGGTACTTGTACGAATCCTCGGTATGGATGCGCTCGCCGGCGGCGAACTCGCGCGCGCCGCCGTCCCATTGCACGCGCACGTCGCGGCACGCCTGCAGGTGCATCTGGATGCGCGAGGCCTCGCGGTCGAAGCTGGCCTGGTGGCGCCAGTCGTCCAGCGCGAAATCGGTGCCGACGATGCGGTTCACGTTGCGCAGCACGTTGCGGTTGAACGCCGCGGTGACGCCCAGCGCATCGTCATAGGCCGATACCAGCGTGGCTTCGTCCTTGTGCAGGTCCACGCCGATCAGCACGCCGTCGCCGCGCCCGGCCGCGCCGCGCAGGCGCTGCAACAGCGCGAGCGCCTCCACCGGGGCAAAATTGCCGATGCTCGAGCCCGGATAGAAGAACAGGCGCCTGCCGCGCCTGACCTTGGCCGGCAGGTCGAACGGCGCGCACAGGTCTGCGCCCAGACCCAGCATGGGAATGTCGGGATGCTGCTGCTGCAGCGACGACAGCGTCGCGCGCAGGAACTCGACCGAGATATCGACCGCCACGTACTGCGCCGGGCGCAGGCTGCCGAACAGCCGCGCCGCCTTCTCGCAGTTGCCCGCGCCCAGGTCCACCAGCACGCAGCCGCTGCCGGCGCGCGCCGCGATGGCGGGTGCCGCGCTGGCAAAGATCGCAGCCTCGGTGCGGGTGGGGTAGTACTCGGGCAGGTCGGTGATGGCCTCGAACAGGCGCGAGCCCAGCACATCGTAGAAGAACTTGGGACTGATGGCCGCCTGCGCGGCGCGCAGGCCCGACAGTACCTGGTCGCGCAGCGCGCCGCTGTCTTCGCGGTACTGCTGCACGAACTCCGGTTGCGCAGGGCGCGGCGCGCGGCCACCGGCCAGCGCCACCAGCGCGGGCGGGGCCACGGCGTGGCCGTTATGGTGGTTCAGGGGCGGAAGAGGCGTCTGCGAGGCTTTATGGTGTGCGGGCGGGTTCGGCGGGTTCGGGACAGCCGGCATGTCGTTTTCCTTGTGTGGTCGCAAATGGGCACTGCTTCACTGCGTATTCCCCAAGGCCGCGCTGTGCATGTCGTGCGCGCCGGTCTCCGCAATGCGTGCCTGTGCTGTCCGCGGCGCATCGGTCGGAGCCGAACCTAAAGGATAGGCCGATCCGGCCGATCGCGCACCCCAATGCCGGAACGGGCGCGAAATCGTCGTCATCGCCGTCATCGCTGCCGGCGCAGCAGGGTGGCGGCACAGGCGGCATGACGCGACGACTACGGCACCTCAACGAACTTGAGTCAGTATCTTTCCTAATTCGGCATGTCCCTTGCAGTTCGTTTATAATCCCGCCCAACGCGGCCCTGAACGGCCGTGTCCCTCAAAGGGGAGTAGCTCCGGGGCCGATGCCCTTAGCACAATCGTCATTCCGGGACAGCAGTCCCCGGTTGTGCTGACTACCGGCGCGCATACCGCGCCAGTGGTCGAGCAAGACCTTTGCAACCTGGACTTCATGGTTTGCAAAGGCGCCCCCATGCTCCGTGCACGTGAATCCAGGCGAACCCAATGCGCGCGCTTGCGCTGATTCGTACCTGAGGAGAGTTCATGGAGTGGTTTACCGATCTGTTCACGATGCAATTCCTGACGGCGCTGCTGTCCATCGTCGTCATCGACCTGGTGCTGGCCGGGGACAATGCCATCGTGATCGCGCTGGCGGCACGCAACCTGCCGCCCCACCTGCAGAAGAAGGCCATTATCTGGGGTACCGTGGGTGCCGTGGTGGTCCGCTCGGCCATGACGATCGGCGTGGTCTGGCTGCTGAAGATTCCGGGCCTGATGCTGGTGGGCGGCCTGGCGCTGGTGTGGATTGCCTACAAGCTGCTGTCCGACGAAGGCGACGGCGACGAGCATGGCACCGGTGCCTCGACGCTGTGGGGCGCGATGAAGACCATCATCATCGCCGATGCGGTGATGGGCGTTGACAACGTGCTGGCCGTGGCCGGCGCCGCGCACGGCAGCTTCCTGCTGGTGGTGCTGGGCCTGCTGATCAGCATCCCCATCGTGGTGTGGGGCTCGAGCCTGGTGCTCAAGCTGATGGCCCGCTTCCCGGTCATCATCTACCTGGGCGCCGGCGTGCTGGCCTTCACGGCGGTCAAGATGATCGTGCACGAGCCGATGATCAAGGCGTTCTTCGAAGCCAACCCGGTGATCAACTGGGGCCTGTACGTGCTGATCGTCGGCGGCGTGCTGGGCGCCGGCTACCTGGTGCAGAAGCGCCGCGAGCAGCAGCAGGAGCCGGCTGGCAGCCACTAAGCCTGCCTCCGGCGCCAGGGCCCCGTGCCCTGGCCCTGCCGCAAAGGACGGGCCGCCCGGAGGGGCGGCCCGTCTTGCTTTAAAATGCCAGCTTTGCGGGCCCAGGCGCCCGCGCCACCTCTTCCATCCCGCCCCGCGCCGATGAAACAGTACCTCGACTTCATGCGCCATGTTTACGAGCATGGCACCGACAAGGCCGACCGCACCGGCACAGGCACGCGCTCGGTGTTCGGCTACCAGATGCGCTTCGACCTGCGCGAAGGCTTCCCGGTGGTCACCACCAAGAAGCTGCACCTGAAGTCGATCATCTATGAACTGCTGTGGTTCCTGCAGGGCTCGACCAACGTGCGCTGGCTGCAGGAGCACGGCGTCACGATCTGGGACGAGTGGGCCGACGAGCACGGCGAACTGGGCCCGGTCTACGGCTCGCAATGGCGCTCGTGGCCCGCGCCGGACGGCCGCCATATCGACCAGATCACCGAGCTGGTGGCGCAGATCCGCGCCAACCCGGATTCGCGCCGGCTGATCGTGTCGGCCTGGAACGTGGCCGACATCCCGCGCATGAAGCTGCCGCCCTGCCACGCGTTCTTCCAGTTCTACGTGGCCGACGGCCGGCTCTCGTGCCAGCTGTACCAGCGCAGCGCCGACATCTTCCTGGGGGTGCCGTTCAATATCGCCAGCTATGCGCTGCTGACCCACATGATGGCGCAGCAGACCGGGCTGGAAGTGGGCGACTTTATCTGGACCGGCGGCGACTGCCACCTGTACAACAACCATTTCGAGCAGGTGCAGACGCAGCTGGCGCGCGAGCCGCTGGCGCTGCCGCAACTGAAGATCCTGCGCCGGCCCGACAGCATCTTCGACTACCGCTACGAAGACTTCGAACTGGCCGGCTACCAGTCGCATCCCGCCATCAAGGCACCGGTGGCCGTATGACGCTGCTGACCCTGGTTGTAGCCCGCGCCCGCAACGGCACCATCGGCCGCGACAACACGCTGCCGTGGCGCCTGCCCGAAGACCTGGCGCACTTCAAGCGCACCACCATGGGCGCGCCCGTGATCATGGGGCGCAAGACCTGGGATTCGATCGGCCGCCCGCTGCCGGGGCGCCGCAATATCGTGGTCAGCCGCAACCCCGACCTGCGCCTCGAGGGCGCCGAGGTGGCACCGTCGCTGGAAGACGCCCAGCGCCTGTGCGTGGGCGCCGAGCAGATCTTCCTGATCGGCGGCGCACAGTTGTATGCCGAAGCCATGCCGAGCGCGGACCGGCTGGTGGTGACCGAGATCGATGCGGACGTGGAGGGCGACGCGTTTTTCCCCGAGATCGACCGCACCCAGTGGATCGAAACCGCGCGCGAGACCCATCATTCGGCAGCGAACGGCTTCGACTACGCCTTCGTCACGTACGAGCGGCCGCCTTCGCAAGAATCGTGAGCGGCGCATGAAATAAAAAAAGCGGGCTTTGGCCCGCTTTTTTTCTGGGAGCCGATGCCGCTCAGTTCCCCGCGATCGTCATCTGTTCGAGCAGGATCGAGCCGGTTTCCTTGGTGCCGCGCACCAGCGCATCGGCGCCGATCGCGACGATCTGCTTGAACATCTCCGCCATGTTGCCGGCGATGGTGATTTCCTCGACCGGGTACTGGATCACGCCGTTCTCGACCCAGTAGCCCGATGCGCCGCGCGAATAGTCGCCGGTCACGTAATTGACGCCCTGCCCCATCAGTTCGGTCACCAGCAGGCCAGTGCCCAGCTTGCGCAGCATGGCCGGGAAATCGTCACCGGGCTGGGTCAGGCTGCTCGACAGCGTCAGGTTGTGCGAGCCGCCGGCATTGCCGGTGGTCTGCATGCCGAGCTTGCGCGCCGAATAGGTGGAGAGGAAATAGCCCTGCACCACGCCATCCTTGACCACGTCGCGCTCGCGCGTGCGTACGCCCTCTTCGTCGAACGGGGCGCTGCCCATGGCACCCGGCACATGCGGCTGTTCATGGATCTGGACATGCGGGGCGAACACGGTCTGGCCCAGCGAATCGCACAGGAAGGTGGACTTGCGGTACAGCGCCCCGCCCGAGACGGCCTGCACGAAGGCGCCCAGCAGCCCCGCGGCCAGCGGCGCCTCGAACAGCACCGGGCAGCGGCGCGTGGTCAGCTTGCGCGCCTGCAGCCGCGCCAGCGCGCGCTCGGCGGCGTAGCGGCCGATGTCCTCGGGCGCGGCCAGCGCCAGCGGCGAGCGCTTGGACGAATACCAGTCGTCGCGCTGCATGCCGCTGCCGCTGCCGGCGATCGGCGCGCACGAGATGAAATGGCGCGAATACGGATAGCCGCCGCTGAAGCCGCGCGTGGTCGCCAGCACGAACTGCGAATGCTGGGCCGAGACGCTGGCGCCGTCGCTGTTGCGGATGCGCGGCGATACCGCGAAGGCGGCGGCCTCGGCGCGGGTGGCGATGTCGATCGCGGCTTCGGCGTCGAGCGCCCACGGGTGGAACAGGTCCAGGTCCTGCGGCGCGCGCTCCAGCAGTTCCTCTTCGGCCAGGCCGGCGCAGTCATCCTCGGCGGTGAAGCGGGCGATGTTGTAGGCCGCCTCGGCAGTGGCGCGCAGCGCGGCCGGCGAGAAGTCCGAGGTGCTGGCGTTGCCGCGGCGCTTGCCGATCATCACCGTGACCCCGACCACCTTGTCGCGGTTCTGCTCGATGGTCTCGACCTGGCCCTTGCGCACCGACACCGACAGGCCGCTGCCTTCGGAGATCTCGGTGGCGGCGTCGGTCGCCCCCAGCTCGCGTGCCACCCGCAGCACATCGGCGGCCATCTCGCTGAGCTGGGCCTGGGTGTAGGTGAAATGCGCGGTCTGTTCGGCGATCTGGTCCATGCTGGGCGGGTGTCATCAAAAGTCCAAGCGGCAATCATAGCAAGATAAAATGCCGGGCATGACGCGAAATTCCCGTAACTCCCAAGGCGCGCGCTTTCCCGGAGGCTTTGCCCCCGAGCCGGAAGACGACGAACCGAAAAGCAAGTCGCAGCGCAAGCGCGACATGACCGCCCTGCAAGACCTTGGCGCAGAACTCGAGGCGCTGGCCAAGGACCGCCTGGCACGCGTGCCGATGCCCGAGGCGCTCGCCGATGCCATCCATCAGGCGCGCCGCATCACCAGCCACGAAGGCAAGCGCCGCCAGATGCAGTACGTCGGCAAGATCATGCGCGGCCTCGAGGATGAAGAGGTCGAGGTGATCCGGCAAGCGCTGGAAGGCTTCAAGGGCACCAGCAAGGCCGAAACCGCCCGCATGCATCTGATCGAGCGCTGGCGCGAGCTGCTGCTGGCCGAAGACGCGGCGCTGACGCGCTTCCTCGGCGAGCATCCCGGCATCGACGTGCAGGCGCTGCGCAACACCATCCGCAACGCGCGCAAGGAAAAAGAGCTGGGCAAGCCCCCGCGCTATTTCCGCGAGCTGTTCCAGGCGATCAAGACGGCGCTGGACCTGAAGGACGGCAAGGGCCGCGCCGCCGAGGAAACAAACCCCGACCATCCGGAGCCCGAGGCATGACCCAGACCACCCAGCCGGTTGTCCGCCACCATCCCGACGAACTCGTCGTCGGCTTCGTTTCGATCTCGGACCGCGCCTCGGCCGGCACCTACCAGGACGAGGGCATCCCGGCGCTGCGCGAGTGGTTCGGGCGCACGCTGACCTCGCCCTGGCAGGCGGTGGAGCGGCTGATCCCCGACGAGCCGGCGCAGATCTCGCGCACGCTGATCGAGCTGGTCGACGTGGCCGGCTGCGACCTGGTGCTGACCACCGGCGGCACCGGCCCCGCGCGCCGCGACGTGACGCCCGAGGCCACGCTGGCCGTGGGCACCAAGGAGATGCCGGGCTTTGGCGAGCAGATGCGCCAGGTCAGCCTGCATTTCGTGCCGACCGCGATCCTGTCGCGCCAGGTGGCGGTGATCCGCGAGACCGCCAGCCGCGCCGCGCTGATCATCAACCTGCCCGGCCAGCCGCGCGCGATCCGCGAAACGCTGGAAGGCCTGCGTGACGCCGACGGCAAGCCGGTGGTGCAAGGCATCTTTGCCGCGGTGCCGTATTGCATCGACCTGATCGGTGGCCCCTACATGGAAACCGACGAGGCCATCGTCAAGGCCTGGCGTCCCAAGAACGCCGTGCGGGCCAAGCCCGCGGCCTGACGGACAACTCCATGCCCGCCGGCAAGCGCCGCGCGGGCCTGCCGCCTCAGCGCAAGCCCAGGTACAGCCCCACCGGCACGAACGCCACCGCGGCGATATTGCCCAGCAGCACGATCGACGCCACCTGGTCCGGCTCCTGCCGGAAATGGTCCGCCACCAGGAAATTCAGCACCGCCGGCGGCAACGCCGCGAACACGAACAGCAGGCCGCGCTGCAGTTCGGTCAGCGGCACCCAGTGCGCCAGCCCCAGCGCCACGGCGATGCCCGTCAGCGGACACACCGCCGCGCCAACCAGCCCCATGCCCCAGTTGCGCAGGCTCACGTCCTTCATGCGCACGCCCAGCGCAAACAGCATCAGCGGCACGGTGGCATCGCCCAGCAGCTTGACCGACTGGTAGACCGGGTCCGGCAGCGTGAACCACGGCCGCGCCAGCGCCAGCGCCACGCCCGCCACGGTTGCCAGCACCATGGGGTTGCGTGCGATCTGCGCCAGCGACGCATGCCGGTTGACGATCTTCATGCCGATGGTGAAGTGCATCAGGTTCGACGCCGCGAACAGCGCCACGGCGGGCGCCAGCCCGGCCGGGCCGAAGGCGAACACGGACAGCGGCAAGCCCATATTGCCGCAGTTGTTGAACATCATCGGCGGCACGAAGGTGCGCGGATCGACCTTCATCCACCGCGCCAGCCCCCACGCCAGCACCCCCGAGCCCAGCACCACCGCCACCGCGCAACCCAGCAGCACCAGCTGGTCGGCCAGCACGAAGTCCTTGCTGACGAAGGCCGACACCACCAGCAGCGGCGCGATCACGTCCAGCGTGGCGCGGTTGATGCCCGCCATGTCCGGATGGGCCTTGCGCCCGTACAGCCACCCGACCAGGATGATCAGGATGACCGGCGTGATGATGGAGACGATGCGCTCGAACATGGGCAGGCGAACGGGCAACGCGCCGCCAGCAAGGGAAGGCGCGCCGGGAATGGTGGAGTGCTTGCGGGAGCCGCGCTCCGCTTATTGCGCCGGCGTGCCGGGGGCCGGGGCCTCGGGGGAGGCGGCGGAAGGGGTCGCGCCGGGCGCGGCGTGGCGGATAAAGTGCGTGCGGTAGTAGCGCAGCTCTTCGACCGACTCCAGGATGTCGGCCAGCGCCGTGTGCAGCTGGCGCTTGACGAAGCCCTTGTGGATGGCCGGCTCCCAGCGCTTGCACAGTTCCTTGAGCGTGGACACGTCCAGGTTGCGGTAGTGGAAGAACGCTTCCAGCTTGGGCATGTAGCGCGCCATGAAGCGGCGGTCCTGGCAGATCGAGTTGCCGCACATCGGCGACTTGCCCGCCGGCACCCAGCGCTTGAGGAAGGCAAGCAGCTCGGCCTCGGCCTGCTCTTCGGTCAGGGTCGAGGCCTTGACCTTGTCGATCAGGCCCGAGCGGCCGTGGGTGCCCTTGTTCCAGTTGTCCATGCCGTCGAGCACGGCATCGCTCTGGTGGATCACCAGCACCGGGCCTTCGGCCAGGATATTGAGCTCGGAGTCGGTAATCACCACCGCCACTTCGATGATGCGGTCGGTATCCGGCTGCAGGCCGGTCATTTCCATGTCCAGCCAGATCAGGTTGTTTTCGCTTTTGACGGATTTGGCGGCGGCTTGGCTTGTCATCGGGACTGCGGCAGAGAGAGATTTTGGGAAAAGCGGCCACGGCGGGGCCGGGCACGAACAATTTATAATTCTCGCATATCCGTCCGGGACGGCTGCCTGCGCACCAGCGCGGCGCCGTTTCCGGAATTCCCGGACCGCTGCCTGCCCACCCCGCGGGACGGTCCCCACGGGCACTCGTCGACTGCAACGGCGGGCGCCCGCACCCACAAGGCGCTTGCCGATGTTCACGATTGTCTTTCTCGCCGCCCTGGTGCTGATGGTGCTGACCAAGCTGTGGCTGGCCGCGCGCCAGGTGCGCCATGTCGCGCAGCACCGCCATGCCGTGCCGGCGCGCTTTGCCGACACCATCAGCCTGGCCTCGCACCAGAAGGCCGCCGACTACACCATCGCGCGCACGCGGCTGTCGATGCTGGAGGTGCTGGCCGGCGCCGCGGTGCTAATCGCCTTCACCATGCTGGGCGGGTTGCAGTGGCTCAACCAGTTCTGGCTGGGTGTGTTCGGCCCTGGCTATGCCTACGGCGTGGCGCTGGTCGCCAGCGTGGCGCTGATCGGCGGACTGGTCGACCTGCCGTTCTCGCTGTATGGCCAGTTCGGCATCGAGCAGCGCTTCGGCTTCAACAAGATGACGTTCGGGCTGTGGCTGGCCGACCTGGTCAAGATGCTGCTGGTGGCCAGCGCGCTGGGCCTGCCGCTGCTGCTGGCGGTGCTGTGGCTGATGGATCGCGCCGGCTCGCTGTGGTGGGTGTGGACCTGGCTGGTGTGGATGGCGTTCAACCTGTTCCTGCTGGTGGTGTTCCCCACCTTTATCGCGCCGCTGTTCAACAAGTTCGAGCCGCTCGACGACGCGTCGCTGCGCCAGCGCATCGAGAGCCTGATGCAGCGCTGCGGCTTTGCCAGCAAGGGGCTGTTCGTGATGGACGGCAGCAAGCGCAGTGCGCACGGCAATGCGTACTTCACCGGCTTCGGCGCCGCCAAGCGCATCGTCTTCTTCGACACGCTGCTGTCGCGCCTGTCGGGCGACGAGATCGAGGCGGTGCTGGCGCACGAGCTGGGCCACTTCAAGCGCCGTCACGTGGCCAAGCGCATCGCCGTGACCTTCGCGCTGAGCCTGGTGTTCCTGGCACTGCTGGGCTGGCTGGCGACGCGCAGCTGGTTCTACACCGGGCTGGGGGTGGCGCCCAACCTGGGCGTGTCCAACAGCGCGCTGGCGCTGGTGCTGTTCTTCCTGACGCTGCCGGTCTTCACCTTCCTGCTGGGGCCGCTGTCGAGCCAGTCGTCGCGCCGCCATGAATTCGAGGCCGATGCCTTCGCCGCCGACCAGACCGATGCCGGCCACCTGGTGTCGGCGCTGGTGAAGCTGTACAAGGACAACGCCTCCACGCTGACGCCCGACCCGCTCTACAGCGCCTTCTACTACTCGCATCCGCCCGCGGCACAGCGGATCGACCGCCTGCTGGCGCACGCATGAGCCGCGCCACGCGTCACCGCAACGCCGGCGGCGGCACCCACGCCGGCACCCTCACCGAATCCGCGCTGATCGTCGCCGCCCATGGCCGCCACTACGTGGTCGAGCTGGCGGACGGCGCGCGCATGCACGCCTTCCCGCGCGGCAAGAAAAGCGACTGCGCGGTGGGCGACCACGTCAGCGTAGAACGCGCCGCCGCCGACCAGTGCGTGATCACCGGGGTCGCGCCGCGCAAGAACCTGCTGCACCGCTCGGACCAGTTCAAGTCCAAGCTGCTGGCCGCCAACATCGACCAGGTCATCATCGTGCTGGCCACCGAGCCCGGCTTTTCCGAAGACCTGCTCGGGCGCGCGCTGGTCTCGGCCGAGGCGCTCGGGATCCGGCCGCTGGTGGTGCTCAACAAGACCGACCTGCCCGAACGCCTGGAAGAGGCGCGCGGCCGCCTGGCGCTGTACCGCGGGCTAGGCTACGAGACGCTTGAGCTGTCGGTGCGCGCCGACCCGGCGCAGGCACTGGCCGCGCTGCAACCGCGCGTGGCGGGACTGGCGAGCATCCTGATCGGGCAATCGGGCATGGGCAAGTCCTCGCTGCTGAACCTGCTGATCCCCGGCGTCGACGCACAGACGCGCGAGATCTCGGCCAAGCTGGATTCCGGCAAGCACACCACCACCTTCACCCGGCTCTACCACCTGCCGCAGGACTGGGGTACCGTTGATGGCCGCCAGGGGGCGCTGATTGATTCGCCCGGGTTCCAGGAATTCGGCCTTTACCATCTCAGCGAAGGGATGCTGGAACGCGCCTTCCCCGAGTTCCGCCCGCTGCTGACGGCGTGCCGCTTCTACAACTGCCATCACGTCAACGAGCCCGGCTGTGGCGTGCTGGCGGCGGTGGCATCGGGTGATATCTCGGAACGCCGGCACCAGCTTTACACGCAGCTGCTGCACGAATCCAGCCAGCAGAAGCCGTGGTAAGGTAAGCGCACCTGGGTTCCCGGTGCGCTGTCATGAAACTGCTGCTGTCCGCCACGTCGCTCGTCCACGCCGCCCATTGCCGCAACGTGCTGCGCGCGGCCGGCATCCGGGCGGAGCTGCGCAATACCTGGCTGGCCGGCGCGACCGGCGAGATCCCGTTCCGCGAGAGCGCGCCGCAGGTGTGGCTGGTGGACGACGAGATGGAGGCACAGGCGTGGGCGGTGCTCAATGCCGCGGCCAACCCCGTGCCGGGGCCCAACTGGCAATGCGACCGTTGCGGCGAATGGCACGAGGCGCAGTTCGGCGCATGCTGGCGCTGCGGCGCGGCGCGCGACTAACCTGACTTGCTCAACCCACCCACAGCGCCAGCGACACCATCGCCAGCAGCAGCATCCACAACACCACCGCGCGCCACACCAGCCCCACCGCCGACTGCAGCGTGCGCACGCCGGGCTCGGTGCCGAACTCGGGCGGCGCCGGTTCCGGGCCGCCGTTGGCGCCGTCGGCATCTTCCATGCCGGGCGCATAGTCCACCGCCGGGCCAGCCACGCTGGTGCGCAGCACCACCGTGGAATCGTCCTCGGCCAGCGGCGTGCCCAGCCGCACGCCCAAAGCCCCGCCTCCGCTCGCCAGCAGGATGCCGTTGACGGCATCGTTCCACTTGCGCGCATGGTTGCGCCAGGCGTAGACCGCGTCCTCGAAGTTGCCGACGATGGCAAAGCCGATCGAGGTCAGCCGCGACGGGATCCAGTCCAGCAGGTAGAAGGCGCGCGCGGCGAAACGGCCCAGCGCGGGGCTGCGCTCGGTCGACGGCAGGTTCCAGTGCCGGCCCAGGTATTCGGCCGTGCGGTACAGCACCACGCCGCCGGGGCCGACCGGCACCAGGAACCAGAAGAACACGCCGAACACGTGCCGGTGCACGGCGATGATCGCCGCTTCCAGCGTATGCCGCACGATTTCGGACACCGGCATCTCGACGGTGTCGAGCCCGGTCCACTCGTGCAGCAGCGTGCGCGCGGTATGGACGTCGTCGCGGTTGAGCGCCTCGTGGATATCGGTGAAGTAGTGGCTGAACTGGCGGAAGCCCAGCGTCATGTACAGCACCAGCACATTCCACGCGAGCGTCAGCGCCACGCTGATCGACGCCAACAGGTAGTGCACCACGATCACCGCCAGGGTCAGCGGCAGCACCACGGTCAGCCACGCCAGCGCGGCGTCGCGCGGGCGGCCGGTGTCGAAGGCGTGCTCGGCGCGGTCGCCGAGGGCGCGCACGATCTCGTAGATCGGGTTGTTGCGGCCCAGGGCGCGGAACTGCTCGGCAATTAGCGCCAGGAGAATGGAAACAAAGGTCATCTTGGTACGGGGTGTTCCAAGGGCACGCCGGCCCCTGCTGGCTGCCGGCGCGGGCTCGCCGGCGAAGTGCCGGCACAGGCGCAATGCATAGCGAGAAGATAGCACAGCGCTACGCACGGGCACCCCGGTGCACCGCCCAAAAGCAAAAGCCCGCCATGGGGCGGGCTCTCGCATCGGGCCGTGGAACGCGGTCAGGGCAGGTCGAACACCAGCACTTCGGCGCCATCGCCGCCGGACAGCGCGACCTCGGCCACCTCTTCCAGCCGGGCCGCGTCGCCGGCCTCCAGCGCCTTGCCGTTGACCGTCACCCGCCCGCGCGCCACGTGGACATAGGCGCGGCGTCCCGGCGCCAGCGCCAGCGTGGCAGCCTCGTCGCCGTCGAACAGGCCGGCATAGAGCCGGATGTCCTGGTGCACCAGCACCGAGCCATCGGCACCGTCGGCACTGGCCACCAGGCGCAGCTTGCCGCGCTTGTCGGCCGCCTCGAAGTGCTTTTCCTCGTAGCCGGGATCGATGCCGTTCTCGGCCGGCATGATCCAGATCTGCAGGAAGTGCGTGGTGTCGTGCGCGGCATGGTTGTACTCCGAATGCCGCACGCCGGTGCCGGCGCTCATGCGCTGCACGTCGCCCGGGCGGATGACGCTGCCGTTGCCCATGCTGTCCTTGTGCGCCAGCTCGCCTTCCAGCACGTAGCTGATGATTTCCATGTCGCGGTGGCCATGGGTGCCAAAGCCCATGCCCGGCGCGACGCGGTCTTCATTGATCACGCGCAGCGGCCCGAACTGCACATGCTGAGGGTCGTAATAGTCGGCGAACGAGAACGAATGATAGGACTTCAGCCAGCCGTGATCGGCGTACCCACGCTCTGCAGACTTTCTGATTTCAATCATTTTGATGGCCCTCCTTGAGCCTTTTCGCCGACAGCACTGTCTGGAGAACCGTGTGGCGGCATACGTTTTCGCTTTGGATGCTAGGCAGTTTAGGCCTTCAGGCGTATATTTACGGGGATCGCCTTAGAAGCAGTCATTCAGAATTTCTGAACATGGCCCTCTCGCTAGAATCCCTCGAAGTCCTCGACGCCATCGAACGCAAGGGCAGCTTTGCCGCCGCCGCGCACGAAATGGGCAAGGTCCCCTCCGCGCTGACCTATGTGGTGCGCAAGCTGGAAGAAGACCTGGACGTGCTGCTGTTCGACCGGCGCCGCCACCGCGCCGAACTCACGCCCGCGGGCCGCGCGCTGCTGGACGAGGGCCGCCATCTGCTGCACGCTGCCGATGACCTGGCCCGGCGCGTCAAGCGCCTGGCCACCGGCTGGGAGGCCACCCTCACCATCGTGGTCGACGACCTGATCAACTTCCGCGCGCTGCTGCCGGTGATCCACGACTTCTATGCCGAGAACTCCGCCACCCGGCTGCGCTTTTCCAAGGAAGTGCTGGGCGGTGCGTGGGACGCACTGGTCAGCAACCGCGCCGACCTGGTGATCGGCGGCGCCTACGATGCGCCCAGCACGCAGGGCTTCCAGATCCGGCCGCTGGGGTCGATGCCGTTCGTGTTCGCCGTGGCCGCGCACCACCCGCTCGCCACCGAGGAAGGCCCGCTCACCACCATCCAGATCGCCAAACACCGCATCGTCGCGGTGGGCGATACCTCGCGCAATCTGCCGGCCCGCACCCATGGCGTGCTGGCCGGGCAGGACGTGCTGGTGGTGCCGACCATGCGCGACAAGCTCGAAGCGCAGATCCGCGGGCTGGGCTGTGGCTGGCTGCCGGCGCCGATGGCGCAACCGCACATCGAGAGCGGCGTGCTGCAGGCGCGCGAGACCGTCGAGGTGCGCGCGCCGGGCAACTTCAAGGTGGCCTGGCGCACCAGCAACCGCGGCAAGGCGCTGCAGTGGTGGGCCGGCAAGCTGGAAGACCCGCGCCTGGCGCAGGCGCTGCTGCAGCAGCCCGATTTCGCGGGATGAGGGCAGGCTGATGTCGGAGAGGGCTGCAATGGCAGTGCGCAAGAGCGCCGCAGGCGGCTATCGCGGCCGCTTCGCGCCCTCGCCCACCGGGCCGCTGCACCTGGGCTCGCTGGTCACCGCGCTGGCCAGCTGGCTGGATGCGCGCGCGCATGGCGGGCAATGGCTGGTGCGCATCGAAGACATCGACACGCCGCGCTGCGTGCGCGGCGCGGACCACGACATCCTGCACACGCTGGAGCGCGTCGGCATGACGCCCGACGAGCCGCCGGTGTGGCAGAGCCGGCGCGAACCGCACTATGCCGAAGCGCTGCGCCGGCTCGATGCCGCCGGGCAGCTCTACCCGTGCGGCTGCTCGCGCAAGGAGATCGCCGATTCGCTGGTGCATGTGCGCGAGCGGCACCAGACCCTGGGCTACCCCGGCACCTGCCGCCACGGCCTGAACGGCAAGCTGCCGCGCGCATGGCGCGTGCGCGTGCCGGACGGCCCTGCCGCCTTGGTGTGCTTCGACGACCGCTGGCAGGGACGCCAGTGCCAGAACCTCGAAACCGAGCTGGGCGACTTCGTGCTGCGCCGTGCCGATGGCCTGTGGGCCTACCAGCTGGCGGTGGTGGTCGACGATGGCCTGCAGGGCATCACGCATATCGTGCGCGGCGCCGACCTGCTCGACTCCACGCCGCGGCAGATCCACCTGCAGCATCTGCTGGGCTTGCCCACGCCGGCCTACCTGCACGTGCCGGTGGTGGTGAACCCGCTTGGCGAAAAGCTCAGCAAGCAGAGCGGCGCGCAGCCGATCGACACCAGCGCCCCGCTGGACGCGCTGCGCGAGGCCGGCGCGCACCTGGGACTATCGAACCGGGCCGGCACGGCCCAGGACTGGCTGGCGCGGGCCACCGACGGCTGGCGCGAGCGGCTGTCCACGCTGCCGGCATCGGTCTAGGCGCCACAAAAACAAATGGCCCGCGCAGGCGGGCCATTCATTGGAACCACGATCCGTTCAGGACTTGCGCGGCACCCCGCCCAGCAGGGCCGCCACCGGCCGCTTGGGCGCCTGGCGTCCGCGCGTGAGCGCCGCGGCGACTTCGTCGGCGGCCTTGGCCTGCGCCGCGCTCGAGGGGCTCGGCTCATACGGGCGCGAGAAGAACGGGTCGTCCGAAGCGCGGAAGGCCTGGCGGCTGGCACCGTGGTCGTGGCGGCGCGGACGGTCTTCGCTATCGGCGCCGCGCGCGCGGCGCAGGTCGTTGCGCTCGCGGCGGCGCTCGCTGTCGGCCTGGCGGGCGCGCTCACCGGTGGGGTCGAAGCCCTCCAGCTTGCCGCGCGGGATGCTGCGCTTGATCAGCTTTTCGATATCGGACAGCAGGCGCTCGTCATTGCCGGGCACGTAGATCGACAGCGCGTCGCCGCTGGCGCCCGCGCGGCCGGTACGGCCGATGCGGTGCACGTAGTCTTCGGCGCTGTACGGCAGGTCGAAGTTGATCACGCACGGCATGTCGGGGATGTCGAGCCCGCGCGCGGCCACGTCGGTGGCGACCAGCGCATCGATGGTGCCGCTCTTGAAGCCGTCCAGCGTCTGCATGCGCTCGGTCTGGGTCTTGTCGCCGTGGATCGCGGCGGCGTTGATGCCCTCGCGCTCCAGGTGGCGCGCCAGCCGCGAGCAGCCGATCTTGCTGTTGACGAAGACGATGCACTGGCGCGACTGCGATTGCTCGGCGCGCTGCTTGAGCAGGTGCACCACCGCCGCCTGCTTGTGGCCGTCCTCGACCTGGTACACCGCCTGGCGCACGTTCTCGTTGGTCGAGTTGCTGCGCGCCACTTCGATGGTGACCGGCTGCTTCAGGTAGCTGGAAGCCAGGCGCTTGATCTCGGGCGAGAACGTCGCCGAGAACAGCAGCGTCTGGCGCTGCGCCGGCAGCAGGTTGATGATGCGCTGCAGGTCCGGCAGGAAGCCCATGTCGAGCATGCGGTCGGCTTCGTCCAGCACCAGCATCTGCACCTGCGACAGGTTCACCGACTTCTGCTGCACGTGGTCGAGCAGGCGGCCGGGCGTGGCCACCAGGATCTCGACGCCGCGGCGCAGCGCGTCGGTCTGCGGGTTCATGTCGACGCCGCCGAACACCACGGTGCTGCGCAGGTCGGTGTGCTTGGCGTAGCGGGCAACGTTGTCGTAGACCTGGTCGGCCAGCTCGCGCGTCGGGGTCAGCATCAGCGCGCGCACCGGGTGGCGTGCCGGAGAGGCGCTGGCATTGGCCAGCGGCAGCAGGCGCTGGATGATCGGCAGCGCGAAGCCCGCGGTCTTGCCGGTGCCGGTCTGCGCGGCGCCCATCACGTCCTTGCCCAGCAGCACGACCGGAATGGCCTGCGCCTGGATCGGCGTGGGAGAGGTATAGCCCTGCTCGGACAAGGCCCGCAGGATGCGCGCGTCCAGGCCAAAGCTGTCGAAGGTCTGCACGGCGGTCGGAACCGCGGTGGTAGGTTCTGGTGCGTTCGTAGTGGTCATGGGTATCGGTATTGGCGGGAGGCGAACCCGGCACAAACGGATACGCGTCTGGAACTCATCTCGCCCTGAATCTCGCCTGGCGCCGGGACGGTTCCGGCGCGGCCCTGCTGGCTACAGCATTTGGCCAAGAGAATCAAAGACTTAGATTTTAGCATCTCTGCCCACGCAATGGGCATTCCGGCGCCGCCGTGCGGCGGCCGCGACAACCGCCGCCAGCGGCGGACCGGCGCGCGGCATTGTCAAGACATTGTCATATCGGCCGAGCAAGATGCCGGCGGCGCGGCGGCCCTGCCGGACCGTGCCGCCTCTTCACATCGAGACTGACATGGACTTCGAGCTGTTTCGCCTGACCTGCCAGCAATTCCTGCGCACCTCCAGCCAGTTCCTGGGACTGGCCACGGCCGGCCGCCAGCAGGCGCTGCCCCTGCCCCCGCTGCCGGCCAGCCAGCCGCAGGGCCGGCAGCCCGCCTGAGCCGCGCCCGGGCTGCGTCCCGGGCCGCCACACCGGCTGGCGCGCCGCTCAGTCGCCGCGGATGCCGTTGTCCTGGATCACCTTGCCCCACTTGCTGTAGTCGGCCTTCATGCGCGCGGCCAGCTGCTCCGGCGGCAGATAGGCGGCCACGGTGCCGGCGCCCAGCATCTTCTGCTGCACGGTCGGGTCGGCCAGCGCCTTCTTCAGCTCGGCCGACAAGGTGGCCACCACCTCTTTGGGCGTGCCGGCCGGCGCCAGCAGCCCGCCCCACGCGGTGGCGTCGAAGCCCGGGAAGCCCTGCTCGGCTACCGTCTTCACTTCCGGCGTAAAGCTGACCCGCTTGGCGGATCCGACCGCGATCGGGCGCAGCTTGCCGGCCTTGATATGCGGCAGCGCCGCGATCATGTCCGAGAACATCATCGGCACCTGGCCGGCCAGCAGGTCGGAGATGGCCGGGGCGCTGCCCTTGTAGGGCACGTGCTGGACGTCGAAGTCGCCCAGGTTCTTCAGCAGCTCGGTCGACAGGTGGCCGAAGCTGCCATTGCCGGCGCTGGTGTAGTTGAGCGCGCCGGGCCTGGCCTTGGCCTTGGCGATGTACTGCTGCAGGCTGGTCACGTCCGGCATCGCCTGCGGATTGACCACCATCACGATGGGCAGGTCATAGGCGGCGCCGATCGGCGTGAAGTCCTTGAAGATGTCATAGCCCTTGCGGTGGATCAGGTGCGGCGCCAGCAGCGTGGGCGTGGCCAGCACCAGCAGCGTATAGCCGTCGGCGGGGCTCTTGGCGACGTTCTCGGCGCCGATGGTGCCGGAGGCGCCGGGGCGGTTGTCGACCACCACCGGCTGCTTCAGCGTTTCGCTCATCTTCTGGCCGATGATGCGCGCGGCGGTGTCGGTCGGGCCGCCCGGCGGGAACGGCACCACCAGCCGGATCGGCTTGCTCGGGTAGGTCTCGGCCAGGGCCGGCGCGGCGGCGAGCGGCAGCGTGGCGCTCAGGAGGACGGCGCCCAGGCGGCGCTGGAAGGTACGGCGGCTAGTGTTCTGCATGGTGTAGCGGTGTCCTGCGGTAAATCGCGATAAATCGGAATCGATGCGCGGCCGGTGGCCGTGCCGGGATGAAGCGACTGCGGTGGCGTGACGTCATGACAGATCTGGCGTGCCTCCTTGCGAACCGGTCATGGCCGGCCCGTCCGATGGAATGGTGTGGTGGTGCGGCGGCGGTTACAGGCGCATGGTGCCGGCCTGGAACAGCCGTGCATCCATCTCGCGCAGGTCCGGCGCCACGGCCACCGGCGCGGCGCACTGGTCGAGCACATCGCGCTGCAGGTCGACCCCGGGGGCGATCTCGACCAGCGTGAGACACGCTTCACCGCGCTCGCCGGCGCGCATCTCGAACACCGCGCGCTCGGTGATGTACACCACCGGGATGCCCAGCGATGCCACGTAGGGGCCGTTGAAGCTCAGGTGCGACACCTCTGGGACGACCTTCTTCACGCGGCCTTCGCGCACGATCCGCAAGCTGCCGTCGCCGGCGCGCACCTCCAGCCCGCCCGCCGTCAGCGTGCCCATGAAGACCACGGCGCGCGCGCTCTGGGTGATGTTGATAAAGCCGCCGACACCGGCAATCAGCGCGCCCTCGCCTTCGCCGAACTTGCTGACGTTGACGTTGCCCTGGCCGTCCAGTTCGGCCAGGCCCAGGATCGCGAGGTCGATGCCGCCGCCCTCGTAGAAGTCGAATTGCGCGGGCTGGTCCACCACCGCTTCCGGGTAGGCCGAGGCGCCGAAGCTGAGGCCATCCGCGGGCGTGCCGCCGATGGGGCCGGCTTCGACGGTCAGGGTGAAGCCGTGCAGCCCCGCCTGGTGCGCCAGCATCCCCACCGCCGCCGGCATGCCCACCCCCAGGTTGACCACCCGCGGCGCGCGCCGCGCCAGTTCCATCACCGCGCGGCGCTGCACGATGGTGCGCGCGTCGAGGGGCCCGGCCTCGGGCGACGGGGCGGCAGCCTCGTCCACGGCGCCCTCGCCCTGCCACGGCGTCACGTAGGCGGGGTTGAAGGCCTCGGCGAAGGTCATCTGGTGGTTGGCCGGGTTGTCGCAGACCACCACGTAGTCGACCAGGATGCCGGGCACGTGGATGGCTTGCAGGATCTCGTGGTGATCGACCAGGCTTTCGACCTGCGCGATCACGATGCCGCCCGAGTTGTGCGCGGCCTGCGCCAGTGCCAGCAGCTCATGGTGGAAGGCTTCGCGATGGGTGCTGAGGTTGCCGCGGGCATCGGCGGCGGTGCAGCGGATCAGCGCGCAGTCGATCGGGAAGCTGGGATAGAACAGGTATTCGTCGCCGCGGAACTCGACCGCATCGACCCAGCAGGCCCGCCCTTCGGCAATGGCCCGGCGCGCGCGCTGGTTGACCGCGCCGCCGTGGTAGCGCGCGTCCTGCGCGGTGCGCGGATCGACAAAGGTGTGCAGGCCGATTTTCGTCATCACGCCGGGCTTGCCGCCGGCAATGGCGCGGTACAGGTGGGTCAGCACGCCCTGCGGCAGGTTGTAGCCTTCGCACTGCTCGGCCATCGCCAGCGAGGCCAGCCGCGTGGCCGAGCGCCAGTGGCCGCCGACCACGGTGGCCGTCATGCCGGCGTTGCCGAAATGGTTCACCCCGCGCGCGCCGCGGTCGCCCTGTCCGGCCGAATACACCAGCGTCAGGTCGCGCGGCAGGCCGCTGTGCAGGAAGCGCTGCTCCAGCGCCTCGGTCACGGCCTCGGCGTGGCCAGCGCCGACAAAGCCCGCGCTGGCCACGGTCCAGCCATCCTGCACGAGTGCCGCCGCTTCACGCGCGGTGATTACCTTCATCGCTGTCTCCGGTTCTGGTCGTACCGTCCCGCATCGCTGGCGGCACGCTTTCCGTGAATTCGTTTTGCGAACATTTGTTCGGAAAACGCTATCATACGGAGAGGCTGCCGGTCGGCGCAAGCCCTCCGCGACGGCCTCGACAACACGTGCCCCATCGTCCATTTCACGCCATTCCCTGCCAACGCCCCATGCCGCAAGCCGAAACCGCCAAGAAGGACGAACTGCTGGAATCGCTGAGCAAGGGCCTGGCGCTGCTGCGCCTGCTGGGCGCCGGCGCGGAGCGCCTGACCATGCAGGAGGTTGCCGACCAGCTCGACGTGACCCGCGCCGCCGCGCGCCGGCTGCTGCTCACGCTCGAGCACAACGGCTACGTGGCCCAGGACGGCCGCCACTTCGCGCTGACGCCGCGGGTGATGGAGCTGGGCTACGCCTACTTTGCCTCGATGAGCCTGCCGCAGATGGCGCGGCCTTACCTGCAGCAGTTGTGCGAGACCCAGGGCGAAAGCTGCTCGCTGGGCGTGCTCGATGCCGAATCAGTGGTGCTGGTGGCGCGCGAGGAGCCGCGCCAGCTGCTGCGGGTGGACATGGCGCTGGGGCGGCGCATGCCGGCGTACGCGCACTCGCTGGGACGGGTGCTGCTGGCCGGCCTGGATGACACCGCGCTGGAGGCTTACCTGGCCGGCGCGACGCTGCGCAAGCTGACGCCGTTCACGGTCAGCTCGCGCACCACGCTGGCACGCACGCTGCGCCAGGTGCGCGCCGACGGCTATTGCGTGCTGGTCAGCGAACTGGTCGATGGCTATGCCGGGATCTCGGTGCCGCTGCGCGACCAGGCCGGCAAGGTGGTGGCCGGGCTGGGCTTCAGCATGGTGCTGGGCAGCCGCGACCGGGCCTACCTGGAAGCGCGCTTCCTGGCGCCGCTGCGCGAGGCCGCCGCCCGCATCGAAGCCATCCTGCAGGCGCGCTGAGCCGCGCCCGGCCCATGTAGAAAAGCCCCGCGTGCCGGGGAGGCAGCGGGGCTCAAGCGGTAGCGGGGCAATCGGTTCGACCACCCACGCATCGATCTTGGCGCATCGTGCCGGCCCGGGCATCCCCCAAATGTGGGCCATTGCATGCGCCGTGGCTGGCAGGCCGCAGACGCGCCCGGCAAAGCCAGTCAATCATGGCCTTGTCACACGCTGGCAGGAATCCGGGTTTTCGCCGAGCGGGTTTTCGCCAGCTTCCGGCGGGCGCCCGGATGCGGTCTACTGGTCTCACATCGACGCCCCTGGCACCGCCAACGCCGGATTGCCACCGCCGATGGTGCTGCAACACTAGTCCAATGACCGGGAGACAGACCATGGTGACGAAAAAAGAAGAGGCTTTCGTACTGAAGAACCTTCTCGCCCTTGCCGCGGTGGAAACCGTGGGCGGCGCCATCGCCCTGAGCATGGTCTTCCACCTGATCTGAAGCACGGGTCCGGCGCCCGGCCGGCGCCGGGCCGGATCATTCGTCGACAATCACCTCGAAGCCGCCAAAGATCATCCGCTGCCCGTCGAACGGCATCGGGTCCATGCCCTCCTTCAGCCGCGGGTCTGCCATCGCCGCCTTCATGCCGCTGTCGCGCTTTTCGCGTGACGGCCACAGGATCCACGAGAACACCACGGCTTCATCGTCCTTGCGTTGCACCGCCATCGTAAAGGACGTGACCTTGCCTTCCGGCACATCGTCTCCCCAGCACTCCACCACCTGCAGTGCACCGTGTTCCTTGAACACCGCGGCGGCCCGTTGCGCCACCTGGCGATAGCGGTCGCGATTGGCCTGGGAAACGGCGAGCACGAATCCGTCGATATAGGACATGGGCATCACTCCTGTTCAGGGTAGATCGGTCGCGTCCGGCCGGACGCGAATGCATCTGACTACCATAGTGCATCGCCGCGATTCTTCCCGGACGGCATGGCGTTGACGGGCACCCGCGGGGATCAAAGTTCTGTCATCGGCACGTCACCACCCCTTCCTACACTCGCCTGGCTCCGGCTCGCAGCAGCCGCCACCACAACCAGCCAGGTGATTCCATGCTTCCCCGCAGACTGCCCACCACCCTGGCCGCGATGCTGATCGCGGCGGCCTTGCTGTCCGCCTGCGGCGGCGACGGCGGCCCCACCCTGTCCCCCAGTGCAACGCTTGCGCCGAGCGCCCAGCCGGTCAAGCCCGGACAGCCAGGCAAGCCCGACCAGCGGCCCGATCCGGTGATCCGCTGCGCGCCCTGAAGCTTCCGCCAGTCTCCACGCCCACTTCCGACAAGACCATGGTCTCTCGCCGCAAATTCCTGCAGGCAGCAGCCGGCACCGGTTTCGCCGCTGCCGCGCTGGCCGCGTTTCCGCCCAGCATCCGCAAGGCCCTGGCCATCCCGGCCAACAATGCCACCGGCACCATCCAGGATGTCGAGCACGTGGTGATCCTGATGCAGGAGAACCGTTCCTTCGACCACTATTTCGGCACGCTGCGCGGCGTGCGCGGCTTCGGCGACCGCTTTGGCATCCCGCTGCCCGGTGCGCGCCAGGTATGGCAGCAACAGCGCGCCAACGGCGCGGTGCTGACGCCGTACCACCTCGACGGCACCAGCAACAACGCCCAGCGCGCCGCCGGCACCCCGCACGCATGGCTGGACAGCCAGCAGGCCTGGGACCACGGCCGCATGGCCAACTGGCCGACGTACAAGACCAGCACGTCGATGGGCTACTTCCGGGAGCAGGAGATCCCGTTCCAGTTCGCGCTGGCCAACGCCTTCACGCTGTGCGATGCGTACCACTGCTCGATGCACACCGGCACCGACGCGAACCGCGCGTTCCACCTGACCGGCACCAATGGCCCCACCGCCGCCAACGTCGCCTTCGTCAACAACGAGTGGGACGCGATCGACGGCCTGCCGGCCTCGGCCAACACCGGCTACACCTGGAAGACCTATGCCGAGCGCCTGGAAGACGCCGGCATCAGCTGGATCTGCTACCAGAACATGCCCGACGAATGGGGCGACAACATGCTGGGCGCGTTCCAGCAGTTCCGCAAGGCCAACCTGGCATCGGGCTATCCGGTCTCCAGCGGCGGCGCGCCGGGCGCGCCCTATGCCAACACCGGGCAGCCGTTGCCGTACCACGCCTACGATGCCGCCACCGACAACCCCGGCAACCCGCTTTACAAGGGCGTGGCCAACACCCTGCCCGGCAGCCGGCCCGACGAGTATCTCGATGCCTTCCGCCGCGACATCCGCGAAGGCAGGCTGCCGCAGGTGTCGTGGATCAACGCGCCATCGATCTATTGCGAGCATCCCGGCCCGTCGAGCCCGGTGCAGGGTGCCTGGTTCCTGCAGGAGGTGCTTGACGCCCTGACCGCGGTGCCCGAGGTCTGGAGCAAGACCGTGCTGCTGGTCAACTTCGACGAGAACGATGGCTATTTCGATCACGTCCCCTCGCCCTCGGCACCGTCGGTCAATCCGGACAAGACGCTCGCCGGCAAGTCGACGCTGAGCGATGCCGAGATGCAGGCCGAGTACTTCAAGCAGCCGGCGCCGCCGGGCAGCCGGACCCAGCCCGCGGCGGACGGCCGCGTCTTCGGCCCGGGACCGCGCGTGCCGTTGTACGTGATCTCGCCGTGGAGCCGCGGCGGCTGGGTCAACTCTCAGGTGTTCGACCACACTTCCGTGCTGCGCTTCCTGGAAGCGCGCTTCGGCGTGGCCGAGCCCCATATCAGCCCGTTCCGCCGCGCCGTGTGCGGCGACCTGACCAGCGCCTTCAATTTCAAGACGCCCAATAACGAGGCGCTGCCCACGCTGGGCGGCCGCACCACGCGCAGCGACGCCGACCAGCTGCGCCGCGCGCAGCAGGCCCTGCCGGCCGTGCCGCTGCCCGCCGACATGCAACTGCCGCAGCAAGCGGCCGGCACGCGCCCGTCGCGCGCGTTGCCGTACGAACTGCACACCAGCGCGCGCTGCAGCGCCGTGGGCCAGGTCGAACTGGTGTTCGCCAACACCGGCACGCAGGCCGCGGTGTTCCACGTCTACGACCGCCACCACCTGGAACGCATTCCGCGCCGCTATGTGGTCGAGGCCGGCAAGTGGCTCAGCGATAGCTGGAACGCCTTCCAGGACAATGGCGGCCAATACGACCTGTGGGTGCTCGGGCCCAACGGCTTCCATCGCCATTTCCGCGGCGACACCCGCCGCATCGGCGAGACCGGCATCGCCCCCGAGATCCGCGTCTGCTACGACATTGCCAACGGCGATGTCTATGTCGACCTGATCAACGCCGGCGGCCGCGCCTGCCACTTCCACATCGAGCCGCTGGCCTACCGCGGCGACGGCCCGTGGAAAGCCACCGTCGGCGCCAACGGCAGCAAGTCGCAGCACTGGCAGCTGGAGCAGAGCGGGCAATGGTATGACTTCGCGGTGACCTGCGACACCGATCCGGCCTTCTACCGCCGCTTCGCCGGCCGCGTGGAAACCGGCCGGCATACGGTGAGCGATCCGGCGATGGGGATGGCGGCGCAGGGCTGAGGCAGCGGGCCCGCACCGCCGCGCGTGGTTCAACCGTCCTGCGCCGCGCGCTGTCCCGCCGCGCCCGCGACGGCTCGCGACGCGCCGGGTTCCGCCAGCGCCGACTGCAGCCACTGCGTCCATGCCGGCATCATCGCGGCACCCATTGCCGCCGCTTGCCCCGCGCAGGTCTTGCCAGCCTCCTGCCAGTCCGTCAGCGCGCGCAGCAGCGCCAGGCCGATGTCGTTGCCGTCGCGCGCCTCGCCCAGGTCTTCGAGATAGCGCGCCAGGGCCTCGCGCACGGCATCGTTGTAGCCGGCCCTGGCCTGCGCCGCGCGCGCGGCGAGGTCGGCCTCGATCGCATCCAGGCCACGCCACGCCTGCGCGACGCCGGCAAGGTCGAGGCGGTCGCGCTGCGCGCGCCACCATTGCGCCTGCTGCGCGGCACGTTCCTCGGCATATCGGTTCAGCACGGCCAGCGCCTGGCGCGCCGGCGCCCGCGCCGCGCCAGGATCGGCAGCGCTGAAGGGCGCCTGCGCGAGCGCGGTGGCGGCATGCAGGTGGCACAGGGTCAGGTCCAGCGCCGTACGGATGGCGCTTTCCCATTGGGCTTGCAGGATGGAAAGCATGGCGGATCTCCTTGCGGAAAGTGCATCGGATGGGAGCGAACGCGCGGCGCTCACTGGGGTGCGGCGCCGAGTCGGCGGACCATGCGCATGACCGCGGCCATCTGCGGCGCCTCGCGCGAGAAAAAGTCAGGCTGGGCCGGGTCGTCGCTGGTATAGCCCCAGAAGTCCCAGCAGCCCAGCGGGTTATGCCGCGACGCGCCGACCTGCGGGAACAGCACCACGATGCGGTTGGCCTCGGCACTCTCCAGGTAGCCGGCGCCGCGCACGAAGCGTTCGCCGATAGCGCCCGCGCCCTGCAGGCAGCCATGGAAGGCCACGTGCACGCGGCAAGCCGCCCCACCGCCATCGGCGCCGCACTCGCGCGGCACGTAGACATAACCGCTGTCGGCAAGCAGCGCCTTGCCGCCGGGATCGAAGGCACGCTGGTCAAAGCGCAGCAGCTCGCCCGCCGGCCGTGCCGCCGGCTGCAGCGTTCCGTAGATCCACTGCAGGATCTGCCGTGCCTGCTCGAGCCCGCAGTTGTTGATGAAAGGCGACGCGCTGACCGCGCAGGCGGCATCGCCCGACTGGCTGGTGATGAAGGCATGTCCGGCCGCGACATCGGACACGTACTGCAGCTGCGATGCCGGCACGCCGGCCAGCGCGTAGAAGCGCCCCACCTGCGCGGCGACGCGCGGCAGCACGGTCTGGTCGCGCGTGCCGGCAAACACGTAGACGCGCTGGCGCGCCAGGTTCTGCACCGCGTCGATGCGGCCGTCGCGGGCAAAGGTGCGCGCCGCGTCCAGCGCCGCCTGCGCGTCCGGGCCGGTATCGCCGACCGGCTGCATGCATTGGGTCGCGGCCGCGGTAGCGGGCGGCGTGGGCACGAACAGGCCGGCGCAGTAGAACGGCCCGCCCGCGACCACGCCGACGCCGGCCATGGTGCCGGAGTACGCGACGTGGAATTGCGTGGCCATGAACGCGCCGGAAGACAGCCCCGACACCGAGGTCTGCCCCAGGTCCGCACCCAGCGCGGGCAGCGCCTGCGCGACGACGCCTGCGCTGGCGCAAAGCGCGCAGGCCGCGGCAAGTGCCCGCAGGCGGGCGATTGGCTTGCATCGAATCATGATGGCTCCAGCACGGCGACAGGAATCGAAAGGCCGGACGGGTCGCGGCAGGCAGCACGCCGGTCGCCATGCGGCGGCTGCGTGGACCATTTTCCGGAGGCGCCCCCGCGCCGTGCCATTGGGCAAATGCGGTAGCGCGCCACAGTGCCCCGCACCCGCTACGCATCGCAGGCCTGGTCCTGCGGCAGCGCCAGCCATCCGTTGTGCACGCACTGGAACAGCAAGGCGCAGACATTGCCCGCGCCCGCCTTCTGCAGCAGCCGGGCCCGATGCGTGCGCGCGGTCTGGTCGCTGATGCCCAGCGCCCGCGCGATTTCCTTGTCGCTCAGGCCGCGCCCGAGCCATTCCAGATATTCGCGCTCGCGTTCCGAGAATGGATTATCCGCGGCTGCCGTCCCGCTTTTTTAAACAGCCCGTGCTGGCGCGCGAGATAGTACATGGTCAATTGCGATGATTTTCGCAATTGCATTTTCGCGAGCAGATGCTCACGGTGCTTTCGCGCCGTGGAAACGGAAAATGAAAGACGTGCGGCGATCTCGCGATCGCTCATGCCGCGGGCAATGCAGGCGAGCACCGTCTCTTCCCGAGTGGTGAGGTTCATGCGGAGGACTCCATGCGATGGAACGGATGGGTTCCGTCGCAGGAGCGGCAGCCGCGCGTCTATCTGTGCATCAATGCATCACAGGACCCTTCGTGCAAGGCTAGTGCGGACCTACGAGCGGAACCGGGGACAGCCCGGTCGGGCTCCAGATCACTGCTTTTGTTTTCGATGTCTTGCGCTGTTGCGCCGGCATGGGATTGCGCACTACCCGACGGTGCGATACGGAATTTCCGGATGCCGGCAGCAGAGGCGAATTCTAGGTGCTGGTTTTTATATTTAAAAGCCAATTCATGCTGCGCGATATTTAATTCTGATTGTTGCCAGGCATTATCCACTGCCAATACCGCATTTGCCCAATGGCGGCGGCGCGGGCCGAAAACCAAGAATGATTCCACCTGTCCGGGTGCCGCTCCGATGCACGGCAACGCGGCAGGCGCGGAGATCGGGCCAGCCATGCGCAGCCCGCCGCCTTGTTCCTCCCTCTACGCAGTCATTCAAAGGAGTCGTCATGACCTACCCCATCCACGCCGCCGTCCTGGCGCCGCAAGGTGTACTCGGCAATCTCGTCAGCGGTATCGGCAGCCTGCTGCCGTTCGCCGCACAGCCGATGCTGGTGCCGCAAAGCGCGATGACCGACGCGGTCGCTCCGGCGGTGCGAGACGGCGTGCAGGCCGTGGTCACGCACTATGTGAACCCGGTGATCGGCCATGCGGCCGGCGCCGCCGCCGGCGCGCTGGCCCAGCATCTTCCGTTCCCCGACCCCGGGCATACCGGCCCGATCGGCACCGCCATCGCGACGCACGCACCGGGATTCATCCAGGCGGCCGGCACCGCCGCGGGCTATCCGAACGCCGCCATGCATGGTGCCAACATCGTTCGCGAAGGCGCACGCTATCTGCCGTTCTCCGCCATGCCCGCGGTCACGCTGGCGCCGCAGGGCGTATTCGGCTCGCTGATCGGCGCGGTGGCGCCGACCCTGGGCCATGCCGTCGGCGGCCTGCTGGGCAATGCCAACGTGGGGCAGCAGATCGGCACCGTGGCCGGCCATCTCGGCGGCCTGCTGCCATTCTCGGCCCAGCCCCAGGTCGCTCTGGCGCCGCAGGGCGTGTTCGGCTCGCTGATCGGCGCGGTGGCACCGACCCTTGGCCATGCCGTCGGCGGCCTGCTGGGCAACGCCAACGTGGGCCAGCAGATCGGCACCGTTGCCGGCCATCTCGGCGGCCTGCTGCCGTTCTCGGCCCAGCCGCAAGTGGTCTATGCCTGAAGCGCTGCGCATGAAGTCCCGCGCATCGGGTCGGCGCAGGGCTTCATGCGCATGAACGGGGACGCCAGACGGCGCCCCCCCGCTGGCCGGCGCCAACGCGCCGGGCCTGCCCGAATCGATGCGTCGCCGCCTGGCGCCGCGGTGGAGAAAGCAAATGGAACGAGACAAGAAAGGCGAGGCCGCGCGCGCCGGCGACGACCGTGCCGCCGCGCCCGGCGCGGGCAGCCGCGAGGCCGTGGCGCTGGACGCCGGCCGCAAGCAATACCTGATCGCGCCGCGGCGCCACGCACTGGCCCAGCAGGCCGGCGTGACGCCGATGTCGGCCGCTGAACTGCACAGTACGGTCACGCAATTGCCCGGCGTTGAAGTCGTGCATGTGGTCGAGGGCCACAAGAACACGCACCTGCATTCCGTGCGGCCCGACGAAGCCGCCCACACCTATGTGGTCAAGCTCGACGCTGCGCACGCGCAGATGCTGCAGGCCACCGCGCCGCCGCACATGATCGTCGAGGAAGACCATCCGCTGGGCTATGGCCGCAAGGCCGAGCTCGAGACCTCGGACCGGCTGCATCCGCAATCGGCATTCGACGCTCCGGTGTCGCGCGAGGTACTGGTGCGCGTGCTGGGCACCGGCGACACGCCGCTGCCGGGCGTGGCCATCACACTGGCGGGCGATGGCTTCCCCGCGACGGCGACCACCGATGCCAGCGGCGAAGCAACGCTGACGCTGGTGCAGCAGCAACCCGGGCCGGCGCGCTCGCTGTTCGTGCGGCCGCTCAGCGGCTACTGGAACAAGTACCTGCTGTCGCCCAATGTCGTGTCCGGACAGCCCAACGTGATACGCGTGACGCCGCTGTCGCAGCCGAATCCGGACGTGCCGCCGCACGGGCGCTTCGGCTGGGGCCAGCGGCTGATGGGACTGGACCGGCTGACGCGCAGCTTCGGCGGCCGCGGCGTGCGCGTCGCGGTGGTCGATTCCGGCGCCGACGCCGCCCATCCGCTGCTGGCACATATCCGTCACGGCATGGACCTGACCGGCAGCGGCCCCGACGCCGGCGACACCTGGCGCCTCGACACCATCGGCCATGGTTCGCACTGCGCCGGCGTGATCGGCGCGCGGCCGCAGCCCGGCGAGCCGGCCGCCGCCACCGCGGCCCAGGCCACCATGCTGGGTTTTGCGCCGGAAGCGGAGATGCACGCGCTCAAGATCTTCCCCGGCGGGCAGTTCAGCACGCTGCTGCGGGCGCTCGACTACTGCATCGATCACGACATCGACGTGGTCAACCTGAGCCTGGGCGCGCCGCAGCCTTCGCAGGCGGTGGAGCAGAAGCTGCTCGAGGCCGTGCACAGCGGCGTGGCGTGCATCGTCGCGGCCGGCAACTCGGGCGGCCCGGTGCAGTATCCGGCGGCATCGGCTTCCGTGCTGGCGGTTTCGGCGCTGGGCCTGCAGGGCGAGCTGCCGCACGACGTGTGGGAGCGTACCCAGGTGGTGCAGCACGCGGCCACGCGCGCGGGGCTGTTCGCGCCGACGTTCTCGTGCTTCGGCCCGCAGATCGCGGTGTGCGGCCCGGGGGTGGGGATCATCTCGACGGTGCCAGGCGCCGCCTTCATGCCTGACTCCGGCACCTCGATGGCCGCACCGCATATCGCGGGGCTCGCCGCGCTGCTGCTGTCCGACCCCCAACTGGCGGCGTGGATGGGTCCGCGCGGACCGCGCCGCGTCGCGGCGCTGTTCCAGCTGATCCGCGCCATCAGTTCGCCGATCGTCGCGCACGACCCGGAGAACCGCTTCGGCGGCGGGCTGCCGCAGTTGCAGAACCTGCAGCGCCTGCTGGGCCGGCCGCAGTAGCACCAGCCTCCCGCCGCGCGGGCAAACACGCGGCCCGGGCCACCGGGCCGCCCTCTTCCTTCCATAGATCATGCGCACGCTCGACTTCACCGCCGCGCCGTTGCGGCGCGCCGCTGCCGCCGATCCCGTCGCGGCACCGCCCCGACTTGCCGCGGCGACGGCTGCGCCGTTACCGCTCGATGGCCAGTTGCGACGCGAATGCGAGGCCATGGCCAGCCATGCGCTGCGGCTCGGCATCGCGATGCCGGCCGGCTGGACCGTGCTACTCGGCAGAGATCACGAAGCGGCCGCGGCACCGTCGGCTACGTTGCAGCCGCAAGCCGGGACGGGCCCTGCCGTGCAGCAGCTCGCGCAACTGCACCAGGACCTGGCCCGTGCCATCGTGCCCGCGACGCCGCAATGCATCACGCTGCTCGACGACGAACGCCGCCGCGCGCATCCGCTGGCCTGCCTGGGACCGGTGCCGCTGGTGCGCGCACTGACCGGCACCGCGGTGTGCTGCCTGCTGGCGGTGGTGCTGACCGGCCTGCCGGCGGAGGTGTCGATGGAAAACATGCGCGCCGGCATCCTGGCCTCGTCGGGCCGCACGCTGCTGTTCAACATGCTGTTCCTGCTGTTCTGCGCCGGGCTGGGGGCCTCGTTTGCGTCGCTGTTCCAGGTGCATGGCTACATCGCCAAGGGTACTTATGATCCCAAGTACGACTCCGCCTACGCCGCGCAGCTGATCCTTGGCATCATGTCCGGGCTGATCCTGGTCGAGATGCTGCCGCCGCAGCTGTTCGACTCGGCCGGCATGCGCAGCTTCGGCAAGCCGGCCTTGTCGATGCTGGGCGGGTTCTCGGCAACCGCGGTGCATCGCCTGCTGCAGCGCATCGTGGAGATCGTCGAAACCGCGGTGCGCGGCACCACGCCGCGCGAGCCGAACAAGGCATAGCGCCATGCTGTTCCTCTACAGCCTGCCCAGCACCGGCATGGCCGCCATCGTGGTCGGCGCCATCGTGACCGTGGTGCTGGCCGGCTATGCCGTGGCGCGCCGCTTCGCGCTGATCGAGCTCGATGCCGAGCAACGCGCGATGGCGGTGTCGATGGTCTCGATCATCACCACCATCAACTCGCTGCTGGTCGCCTTTGCCGCGATCAACGTCTGGGACACCTACAACGCCGCCGACCGCACCGTCGCCGCCGAAGCCACCGCCGCGGGCGAACTGGCGCGCGACCTGGCCGCGTTCGACAGCAGCGCCGCCGATGCCGCCGCGGCGGCATTGCACACCTACCTGGTGATGGTGGTGCACGAGGAATGGCCGCGCATGCAACGCGTGGGCAAGCCGGATGCGCACACCGAACAGCGCTTCGACCAGATGTTCGACCTGGCCAACCGGATCCGTCCGCTCGACAGCCGCCAGACCGTGCTGCTGGGGGAGGTGCTGATGCGCGTCAACGAGATGGTCAAGTACCGGCAGCAACGGATCCTGACGCTGCACGCGGCCATGCCGAACACCTTGTGGGGCGTGATCCTGATTGTCAGCGCGCTGTCGTTCGCGCTGCTGTACGTGCTGCCGGCAACGCCCTTCAACCTGGCGCTGATCACCGCGTGGGCCATCACCATCGGCCTGGCGTTCTTTTTCCTGCTGGCGGTCGACCGGCCCTTCGCCGGCGAATTCAGCGTCAGCGCCGACCCGCTGCAGCACACCATCGACACGCTGGTGGCCAACGGCACATGGGCGCCGCCGCAGCCACCACCCCAGCCAGTCCCATCCGCCGCGCCATAAGCGGCAACGCGGCAGCGGCCGCCAATACGACAAGGAGACGCAATATGCAGATGACACCGGAACAATTCCGCGCCGCCACCGGACTGAGCGAGCCGCAATGCGAGCGCTGGTTCCCGCGCCTGTGCGAAGCGATGCAGGCGTACGACATCACCGGCGCGGCGCGCATCGCCGCATTCCTGGCGCAGACCGGGCACGAGTCGCTCGGCTACCAGTTCACGCATGAGCTGTGGGGGCCGACGCCGGCGCAGGCGCTGTACGAGCCGCCGTCGCGCAAGGCCATGGCGCTCGGCAATGTTCGCCCCGGCGATGGCAAGCGCTTCCGCGGCCGGGGGCTGATCCAGATTACCGGTCGCGCCAACTACGCGGCGTGCGGGGCCGCGCTCGGCGCCGACCTGACCGCCACGCCGGAACTGCTCGAGCAGGATGCGTGGGCCGCGCGCTCGGCGGCATGGTGGTGGCGCACGCATGGTTGCAATGCGCTGGCCGACAGTGGTGACTTTATCGGGCTGACGCGGCGCATCAACGGCGGGACCAATGGGCTCGAAGATCGGTTGCGGCGGTGGAAGGTTGCGACTGCGGCGCTGGCATGAGGTTTCTCGTACTCGGCAAACAAAAAAAGGGGTTACGGCGTACCGTAACCCCTTTTTCACTGCATTGGTGGGCCTCCCGTGAGTCGAACACGGCACCAACGGATTATGAGTCCGCTGCTCTAACCAGGCATGAGCTAGAGGCCCTTGGAAGCGTTTAGTTGCCTTCCAGGAAACTCTTCAGCTTGTCGGAGCGGCTCGGGTGGCGCAGCTTGCGCAGTGCCTTGGCCTCGATCTGGCGGATCCGTTCACGCGTGACGTCGAACTGCTTGCCGACCTCTTCCAGCGTGTGGTCGGTGCTCATTTCGATGCCGAAGCGCATGCGCAGCACCTTGGCTTCGCGCGGCGTCAGCGAGTCCAGCACGTCCTTGACGACGTCGCGCATGGAGCCGTGGAGCGCCGCTTCGGCCGGGGCCAGCGTGTTGGTGTCCTCGATGAAGTCGCCCAGATGGGAGTCGTCGTCGTCACCGATCGGCGTTTCCATGGAGATCGGTTCCTTCGCGATCTTCATGATCTTGCGGATCTTGTCTTCCGGCATCTCCATCTTCTCGGCCAGCGTTGCCGGATCCGGCTCGTTGCCGGTTTCCTGCAGGATCTGGCGCGAGATGCGGTTCATCTTGTTGATGGTCTCGATCATGTGCACCGGGATGCGGATGGTGCGCGCCTGGTCGGCGATCGAGCGCGTGATGGCCTGGCGGATCCACCACGTGGCGTAGGTCGAGAACTTGTAGCCGCGGCGGTATTCGAACTTGTCCACCGCCTTCATCAGGCCGATGTTGCCTTCCTGGATCAGGTCGAGGAACTGCAGGCCGCGGTTGGTGTACTTCTTGGCGATCGAGATCACCAGGCGCAGGTTGGCCTCGGTCATCTCGCGCTTGGCTTCGCGCGCGCGGCGTTCGCCTTCCGACATCTTGCGGTTGACGTCCTTCAGTTCCTTCAGCGGCAGCACCACGCGCGCCTGCAGGTCGATCAGCTTCTGCTGCAGCTCATGCACTGCCGGCACGTTGCGCTCGACGATGGTGCTGTAGCCCTTGCCGTCGGCGACCACGGTGTGGATCCACTCGAGGTTGGTCTCGTTGCCCGGGAAGCGGGCGACGAAGTCAGCGCGCGGCATGCCGCACTTGTCGACGACGATGTTCAGGATGGCACGCTCGAGCTTGCGCACTTCGTCCACCTGGCCACGCAGCGTGTCGCACAGGCGCTCGACGTTGCGAGCGGTGAAGCGGATGCCCATCAGTTCGGCCTGGATGGCTTCCTGCGCCTTGACGTAGGGCTTGGACTTGTAGCCTTCCTTCTCGAACGCACGGCGCATCTTGTCGAACTGCTCGGCGATCACGCGGAATTTCTCCAGCGCGTTCTGCTTCAGTTCTTCCAGCTGGCGCGCGGACGCGCCGGCGCCGGCGCCGCCTTCGTCGTCCTCGTCCTCATCGCCTTCCTCGTCGTCGTCGGACTCGAGGTCCTCGTCGTCGGCCGCGGCGGCCGGGGCCGACGGGGCTTCCGGCGCTTCTTCGGCGTTCGGGTCGATCAGGCCGTCGACGAATTCGTCGATCTTGATCTCGTCGTTGGCCACGCGCTCGGCATGGGCCAGGATCTCGGAGATGGTGACCGGGCACGCCGAGATCGCCATGACCATGTCCTTCAGGCCGGCCTCGATGCGCTTGGCGATCTCGATCTCGCCTTCGCGCGTCAGCAGCTCGACCGTGCCCATCTCGCGCATGTACATGCGCACCGGGTCGGTGGTGCGGCCGAACTCGGAGTCCACCGTGGACAGGGCCGCCTCGGCCTCTTCCTCGGCTTCTTCCTCGCTGGTGGCGGACGGGGCGTTGTCGTTGAGCAGCAGCGTCTCGGCATCCGGCGCCTGTTCATAGACGGCGATGCCGATGTCGTTCAGCGTGGCGACCAGCGTGTCGATCGTTTCCGAATCGACCATGTCGTCCGGCAGGTGATCGTTGATTTCCGCGTAGGTCAGGTAGCCGCGCGACTTGCCCAGCTTGATCAGCGCCTTGAGCTTCTGGCGACGCAGCTCGAGCTCTTCCTCGGTGCCTTGCTGGGTCGAGGCGAACTCCTTGAGCAGGGCCTTTTCCTTGGCCTTGCGGTCCTTGGCTTTCTGCTTTTCGGTCTTCGGCGCCGCCGGTGTTGCCGCCGCGCGCGTATCGTTCTCGTAAAACTCTTCAGTCACGTCGTCTGTTGTGCTGTCGTCGTGCTGCATCTCGGCCTTGGGCTTGCGGCCACGCTTTTTCGGCTCCGGCTTGATTGCCGGCGCAGCGGGACGCTCGGATGCAACGGATGCAGGTGTCGCGGCACGTGCCTTGGCTGCCGTCGCGGCCACGCCTTGCTTGGCGCCTCCGCTCTTGGCGCCGGCGGCTGCCGCTCGCTTGCTCTCGACTTCGGTATTCTGCTGTTTCGCCACGGTGATACTCTTGCCTTTCACTGGTGCAGATGCTGCTGCAGACGCGGCAACCTTGCCGCTCGTACTGGCGCTCTTGCCGCTCTCGCGTGCCGAAGTCGAGGCCTTTGTCTTTTCGGATGTGCGGGTTCTGGTGGGAGTCGTCACGGCGGGCGCTTGCGCGCTGCGCACGGACTTTGATGGCGCAGACCGGGCTGGCGTCTTGACGGTCGCGGTCGATGTCTTCGCCGCCGTGGTTTTCACAGACGCCTTGCCGCTCCCTGATTGGGGAGCTTTAGAGGTAACCCTTTCGGTTGCTTTGGCCTTTGCCATTGGCACGCTCACTTTCACCAGAACTGGAGAGAAAGATTTCGCAATCCAAACCGGCTATTGTAGCACGCCACGCATAGCCGGCTCCCTGTCAGGTGAGGTTTTCACCTGAAAAATCAAGGCTTAAGCTCGGCGCAGCCGGGCCCGGTCCCTGATCCAATGCTTGTCCAACGCGTGTTGCCGCCTCCCGGTTGAAGGCCAGGGCGCCCGCCGGCGCCTCAGCCAAGTTGGCGCCGGCGGTGGATTTCGCCCACCAGCCAGCGCATGCGCTGCTTGGCCGCCTCATCGGCCGTGCCGGCGATCACCTCCGCCTGCAGGCTGTCCAGCTCGCGCCGCAGCGGTTCGGCCAGCAGCTTGGTGATGGCCGCATCGAATTCCTGTGTTGCAGGTGCCTCTTCGATCTCTTCGCGCAATACCGCCGTGCGCGCCGCGGCATAGACCTCGGCATATGGCGACTGGGCCAGGTGCTCGCTGAAGGCAGCGAAATTCACTTCGCCCTGGACGCCGTCGCACGCGCTGACCAGGTGCGCCAGCACTTCGCTGTCCCCGCCTTCGCCGTCCAGCAGCAACGCACGGGCGTCTTCGTCGAGCCGTGCCGACAGTGCCGGGTAGCACATCAGCAACTGGATCACCCGCTGCTCCAGCCCGGTCGGGGCCTGGCGGCGCGCGCGCGGGCGCGGCTGGGCGAAGCGCCCGACCCGTGCCGGATCGCTGCGCAGGCCGCAGATGGCCTCGATCTCCGCGGGTGTCGTACCCGTGGCATCGGCAAGTTCGCGCACGATCTGTAGCCGCAGCCCGCCCGCCGGCATCGCCTGAAGCAGCGGCTTGGCCTCATACTGGGCGCGGGCGCGGCCCTCGGGCTGGCGCAGGTCCAGCTCCTCGGTGACCGACTGCAGCAGGAAGCGCGACAGCGGCATCGCATTGCGCACCTGCGCGGCAAAGGCTTCCCTGCCCTCTTCGCGCACATAGCTGTCGGGGTCGTGCTCGGCCGGCAGGAACAGGAAGCGGATGGTCTTGTTGTCGGCCACGTGCGGCAGGCAGGCTTCCAGCGCCCGCCTGGCGGCGCGCCGCCCCGCCGAGTCGCCGTCGAACGAGAACACCACCGCGTCAGTCTGCCGCAGCAGCTTTTGCACGTGCACGGGCGTGCACGCCGTGCCCAGGGTGGCGACGGCATTGGCAAAACCGAGCTGGGCCAGCGCCACGACGTCCATATACCCTTCGACCACCAGCACATAGCCGGTTTCCCGGATCGCATGGCGAGCCTCGAACAAGCCATACAGCTCGGTGCCCTTGCTGAACAGGGGGGTCTCGGGCGAGTTCAGGTACTTGGGCTCGCCCTGCCCCATGACCCGGCCGCCGAAGCCGATCACCGCGCCCTTGGTGTTGCGGATCGGGAACATGATGCGGTCGCGGAAGCGGTCGTAGCGCCGCGGCTTGCCGTCCGCGTCGCGCTTGTCGCTTTCGATCAGCAGGCCGGCCTCGACCAGCGGCGCCGCCACATTGTCGTCGCGATAGCTGCCGAAAACGGTCTCCAGCCCCTGCCAGTCATCCGGGGCATAGCCCAGGCCGAACTGCCCGGCGATCTCGCCCGTGAGCCCCCGGCCCTTCAGGTACTGGATGGCCTGCGGGGCACCACGCAGCTGGCGGCGGTAGAAATCGGTGGCACGGGTCATGGCGTCGGACAGCGCCACCGAGCGCGCCTGCTGCTCGGCACGCTGGCCGGGCGGGAGGCGGTCCCGCTCCTCGGGCACGGTCATGCCGACCGACTGGGCCAGCTCGCGTACTGCCTCAGGGTAAGACTGGCCGGAAAACTCCATCAGGAAGCCAATGGCCGAGCCATGGGCCCCGCAGCCGAAGCAGTGGTAAAACTGCTTGGTGGGCGAAACCGTGAACGACGGGGATTTCTCGTTATGGAACGGGCACAGTCCCATGAAATTGGCGCCGCCCTTCTTCAGCTGCACATACTTGCCCACCACATCGACAATGTCGACACGGTTGAGCAGGTCCTGAATAAAGGATTGCGGAATCACCCGACTGACCGTCCTGAGGCTTGGCCGTCCCCGGCGGGCGGCCCTTTTTAGGAATGCGTGACCGGTGCGGCGCCCGGCTGCTATCGGAATATTGTAGTGCAGCGCGGCACGGCTGCCCGGATTGCTTCACATCTGCGCGCAACGTCCGCCATTGGCGGCGATAGTGCGCGCATCATGCTTGCAACCTATTAAATCAGTATTTACTTTGGTGCAAGCGCGGCCTTGACCAGCGCCGATACGGCGGTCATGTCGGCACGGCCGGCCAGCTTGCCCTTCAGCACCCCCATGACCTTGCCCATGTCCTGCGGCCCCGCGGCGCCGGTGGCGGCGACCGCCTGCTGGACCTCGGCGGCCACTTCCTCGTCCGACAGCGCCGCCGGCATGTAGACCTTCAGCACCTCGACTTCGGCCAATTCCTTGTCGGCGAGGTCGTTGCGGCCGGCCTGCTGGAACTGCGCGATCGAGTCCTTGCGCTGCTTGATCAGCTTTTCGACCACGGCCAGCACGGCGGTATCGTCCAGTTCCACGCGCTCGTCGACTTCGCGCTGCTTGATCGCCGCCAGCAGCAAGCGGATGGTGCCAAGGCGTTCCGTTTCACGGGCGCGCATGGCTGTCTTCATGTCTTCGCTGATACGGGCTTTGAGGGACATCGTGATCTTCCAGAAAGTGGGCAGGCACTTACATATTGCGGCGATTACCGCCCTATGCAAGGCCCACAACGCAAAAACCCGCCGAGCCTGCGCCACAGCGGGTGATAGGCAAGCGCGAAGCGGTGTCAGTACAGCTTCTTCGGCAGCATCTGGCTGCGGATGCGCTTGTAATGGCGCTTTTCTGCGGCAGCCTTCTTGCGCTTGCGCGCGGCGGTGGGTTTCTCGTAAAACTCGCGGGCCCGTAGCTCCGGGAGCAGCCCGTTTTTCTCGATGGTGCGCTTGAAACGGCGCAAGGCAACTTCAAAAGGCTCGTTTTCCTTGAGTCGGATCGTAGTCATTTGGCCGGAAAATGAAGGTATTTTCGGGATGGCGGCGTTACGAAGTTCTGGATTGTAGCACCATCGACCCGGCGCGAAAGTGGCGCGCAATGGGCCCGCAATGCGCGCCTCAGGCAGCACATTCAGCAAGCCGGGCTCAGGCCGCCGACTGGCCTGCCCGCGCCTGCCGTGCCGCCTCGGCGGCGGCCTGGCCGGCCGCCACCGCCGACGCCCAGGCCCACTGGAAGTTGTAGCCGCCCAGCCAGCCGGTCACGTCGACCACTTCGCCAATGAAATACAGGCCCGGCACGTCGCGGGCCATCATGGTGCTCGACGACAGTCCCTGGGTATCGACCCCGCCCAGCGTGACCTCGGCCTTGCGATAGCCCTCTGTGCCGGACGGCACGATGCGCCAGTCGTTGAGCGCGGCGCCGAGCTTGCGCAGGACCTTGTCGGTCACGTCATGCAGCGGCATCGTCGCCGCCACGCCCGCGGCCGCGCACCACGCATCCGCCAGCCGCGACGGCAGCCGCTGGGCCAGCAGGTTGCCCAGGTGCTTGCGGCTGCCCGCCTTCTGCGCCAGCAGCCAGGCGGCGGCGTCCTCGCCATCGAAGAGGTCGATGGCGATCGGCGTGCCGGGACGCCAGTAGCTGGAAATCTGCAGCACCGCGGGGCCGGACAGGCCGCGGTGCGTCCACAGCAGGTCTTCGCGGAACGCGCCCGCGGCCTTGCCGCTGCCAGTGGCGATATCGACCTCCAGCGAGACCCCCGCCAGCGGCACAAAGGGGGCCCAGTCCTTGCCATCGAAGGTCAGCGGCACCAGCGCTGGCCGGGTCTCGACGATGCCCAGCCCGAACTGACGGGCAATGCGGTAGCCGAAGTCGGTGGCGCCGATCTTGGGGATCGACAGGCCGCCGGTGGCCACCACCAGGGCGCCGGCCCGGACCGTGCCCGCGGCGGTCAGCAGCAGGAAATCGTCGCCTTCGCGCCGGATCTCCGTCACCGTGCAGCCGGTCTGCCAGCGCACCTGGCCCATGTCGCATTCGGCGCGCAGCATGGCGATCACGTCTTCGGCGCTATCGTTGCAGAACAGCTGGCCGCGGTGCTTCTCGTGCCAGGCGATGCCATGGCGGCGCATCAGCGCCAGGAAATCCTGCGGCGTGTAGCGCGCCAGCGCCGAGCGGCAGAAGTGCGGATTGGACGACAGGTAGTTGGCGGGGCCGGCCTGCAGGTTGGTGAAATTGCAGCGGCCGCCGCCCGAGATGCGGATCTTCTCGGCGAGCCGGGTGGCATGGTCGATCAGCACCACGCGCGCGCCGTTCTGCCCCGCCACGGCGGCGCACATCATGCCCGCGGCGCCGGCGCCCAGTACGGCCACGTCATACCGGCCGGTCCGGGACTGGGCCGTCCCGCTCATTGCACGCCTCGCGAATCCATGTGTCTTGCCACCGCCTGAGAAAGGGCAGATTGTAGCGAAAAGCGCGCCGCGCGCCGCTGTGCTACCCTGCGCCCTTCCCGCAAACCCTTGTTTCGACAGCTGTTTCCCTGACCGGAGACGGCGTCATGGCTCCCATGCTTGTCCTCGGCATTGAATCTTCCTGCGACGAAACCGGCCTCGCGCTCTATGACACCGGCGCCGGCCTGCTCGCGCATGCGCTGCACTCGCAGATCGCCATGCACCGCGACTACGGCGGCGTGGTCCCCGAGCTGGCGTCGCGCGACCATATCCGCCGGGTGCTGCCGCTGCTGGAGCAGGTGCTGGCCGACGCTGGCCGCACCCGCCAGGACATCGACGCCATCGCCTTCACCCAGGGCCCGGGGCTGGCCGGCGCGCTGCTGGTCGGCGCCTCGGTGGCCAATGCGCTGGGCTTTGCGCTGAACGTGCCGATGGTGGGCGTGCATCACCTGGAAGGCCACCTGCTGTCGCCGCTGCTGACGCGCGAGCCGCCGCCGTTCCCGTTCGTGGCGCTGCTGGTATCGGGCGGGCATACGCAGCTGATGGAAGTGCGCGGCATCGGCGACTACGCGCTGCTTGGCGAAACCCTGGACGATGCCGCCGGCGAAGCGTTCGACAAGACCGCCAAGCTGCTCGGCCTGGGCTACCCGGGTGGGCCGGAAGTGTCGCGCCTGGCCGAGTTCGGCGTGCCGGGCGCATTCGAGTTGCCGCGGCCGATGCTGCATTCGGGCAACCTCGATTTTTCCTTCGCCGGCCTGAAGACCGCGGTGCTGACGCAAACCCGCAAGCTGGCCAATACCTGCGAGCAGGATCGCGCCAACCTCGCGCGCGCCTTTGTCGATGCGATCGTCGACGTGCTGGTGGCCAAGTCGATGGCGGCGCTCAGGCAGACCGGCCACAAGCGGCTGGTAGTGGCCGGCGGCGTCGGCGCCAACCGGCAGCTGCGCGAACGGCTGGACCAGCTCGGCCGGCAGCGCAAGCTCGACGTGTATTACCCGGATCTGGCGTTCTGCACCGACAACGGCGCGATGATTGCGTTCGCTGGCGCGATGCGGCTGCAGGCGGCGCCCGAACTGGCGCGGCGTGAGTATGGCTACGGCGTGACGCCGCGCTGGGATCTGGCGGATATCCGGTTGCCGTCGGCGGCGTGAGGTGTGCCACGACACCACCCAAAGGCTCGCCGGCAACAAAAAAAGCCACCAAATTATGGTGGCTTTTTCCATGACCGCGACGGACGCAATCAACCGACGCGCTTGTCCCGCTCGATCACTGCATACGCGCTGTGGTTGTGGATCGACTCGAAGTTCTCCGCCTCCAGCACATAGGCCACGATACGGTCGTCCGCATTCAGCCGCATGGCGATGTCGCGCACCAGGTCTTCGACGAACTTGGGGTTCTCGTAGGCACGCTCGGTGACGAACTTTTCGTCGGGACGCTTGAGCAGGCCCCACAGTTCGCAGGACGCCTCTTCCTCGGCCATGCGCACCAGCGCCTCCACCGGCAGTTCGCCGGCCAGCTCCACGTTCATGGTGATATGCGAGCGCTGGTTGTGCGCGCCATACTGCGAAATCTTCTTCGAGCACGGGCACAGGCTGGTCACCGGCACCAGCGCCTTCAGGAACACCCGCGTGGCGCCGTTGCGCACTTCGCCGGTCAGCGTGACCTCGTAGTCCAGCAGCGACTCCACGCCCGACACCGGCGCGATCTTGCTGATGAAGTACGGGAACGTGACCTCGATGCGGCCGGCCTCGGCTTCGAGCTTCTCCAGCATCTTGTCCAGCATCAGCCGGAAGCTGGCCAGCTCCAGCGGCGCGCGCTCTTCTTCCAGCAGCGCGACGAAGCGCGACATATGCGTGCCCTTCTGGTCGGCGGGCAGGTGCACGTCGAGGTTGAAGGTGCCGACGGTCGGCACGATGCCAGCCGGGGTCTTCAGGGTCACCGGATAGCGCACGCCCTTCACGCCGACACGCTGGATCGGAATCTGGCGGGTGTCGGGGCTCGACTGGACGTCGGGCATCACGAAGGCGGGGTTGATGTCATTCATCTACGGTTTCCTCCAGGGTCGCGCCAGGCAAGCGCAAGCCCTTACGGTCGCGGCATTTTCGCAGTCCCTCCATGCCGCGCAACGAGTGTGAAACCACGGGACCCGGCACTGGCGTGCCGACCCGCAGCTGCGAACACAAAAAACGGAGTGTAAGGGAATTCGGACGCACCCGTGGCGCGGCGGCCCGAATCCCCTCGGGATGGCAGGTGATCAGGCCACGCGCGGGGCGACCGTGACCTGGGGCTGGTCCAGGCCAAAACGCTCGCGCACCGAACGCTCGATGCCGGCCGCGTCGAGGCCGCATTGCTGCAGCAGGAAGGCCGGATCGCCGTGGTCGACGAAGCGGTCGGGCAGGCCCAGCGTCAGCACCGGCTTGTCGATGCCAGCCTCGGCCAGGGCTTCGAGCACGGCGCTGCCGGCGCCGCCCATCACGCTGCCCTCTTCCACCGTCACCAGGTAGTCGTGGTCGGCGGCCAGGCGCTTGACCAGCGCCACGTCGAGCGGCTTGACGAAGCGCATGTCGGCCACGGTGGCGTCGAGCGCCTCGGCCGCGCCCAGCGCCGGCTGCACCATCGAGCCGAACGCAAGGAAGCCGACGCGGTGCCCGGCGCGCGCGCCGGCCTCGCGGCGCACCACGCCCTTGCCCACCGGCACCGGGGCCAGGTCGGCGGCAATTGCCGCGCCCGGGCCGGAGCCGCGCGGATAGCGCACCGCGGTCGGGCAGTCCTGCTGGAATGCCGTGGTCAGCAGCTGGCGGCATTCGTTCTCGTCGGACGGCGTCATCACCATCATGTTGGGGATGCAGCGCAGGTAGGCGATATCGTAGGCGCCCGCGTGGGTCGCGCCGTCGGCGCCGACCAGGCCGGCGCGGTCCAGCGCGAACACCACCGGCAGGTTCTGCAGCGCCACGTCGTGGATCAGCTGGTCGTAGCCGCGCTGCAGGAAGGTCGAGTAGATCGCCACCACCGGCTTCAGGCCCTCGCACGCCAGGCCGCCGGCAAACGTCACCGCATGCTGCTCGGCGATGCCGACGTCGTAATAGCGGTCCGGAAAGCGCTTCTCGAACTCGACCATGCCCGAACCCTCGCGCATGGCCGGGGTGATGCCGACCAGGCGCTTGTCGGCAGCGGCCATGTCGCACAGCCAGTCGCCGAACACCTGGGTGTAGGTCTTGCGCGCGGGCTTGGCCGCCGGGCGGATGCCTTCGGCCGGATTGAACTTGCCGGGGCCGTGGTACAGGATCGGGTCGGCTTCGGCCAGCTTGTAGCCCTGGCCCTTCTTGGTGACCACGTGCAGGAACTGCGGGCCGCCGCCTTCGAGCGCGCGCTCGCGGATATTCTGCAGCGTCGGCACCAGCGAATTCAGGTCGTGGCCGTCGATCGGGCCGATGTAGTTGAAGCCGAACTCCTCGAACAGCGTAGCCGGCACCATCATGCCCTTGGCATGTTCCTCGAAGCGCTTGGCGAACTCCAGCACCGGCGGCGCCACCGACAGCACCTTCTCGATGCCCTTCTTGGTGGCCGCATAGAACTGGCCGCTCAGCAGCCGCGCCAGGTGGCGGTTGAGCGCGCCCACCGGCGGCGAGATCGACATGTCGTTGTCGTTGAGCACCACCACCAGCGGCAGGTCCTTGTAGACACCGGCGTTGTTCAGCGCTTCGAACGCCATGCCCGCGGTCATCGCGCCGTCGCCGATCACCGCCACCGAGACGCGCTTCTGGCCCAGCGTGCGCGCGCCCAGCGCCATGCCCAGCGCGGCCGAGATCGAGGTCGACGAGTGCGCGGTCCCGAAGGTGTCGTATTCGCTCTCGCTGCGGCGCGGAAAGCCGGAGATGCCGCCCCACTGGCGCAGCGTGCGCATGCGCTCGCGGCGTCCCGTCAGGATCTTGTGCGGATAGCTCTGGTGGCCGACGTCCCACACCAGCCGGTCGTCGGGGGTGTTGAAGACGTAGTGCAGCGCAATGGTCAGTTCGACCGTGCCCAGGTTGGACGACAGGTGGCCGCCGGTCTGCGAGACCGATTCCAGCACATAGGCGCGCAGTTCGTCGGCCAGGGTCTGGAGCTCGCGCCGGTCGAGCTTGCGCAGGTCAGCGGGGGCGTCAATCTTGTTGAGGAGTGCGTAGGTCATGATGTCCGTTCGGCCGGCTCTCAGTTTAATGCGTGCGCAGCACGATCAGGTCCGCCAGGTCGCGCAGCCGCGCGGCGCGCCCGCCAAAGCCGGCCAGCGCCTCGTACGCCTCGGCGCGCAGCGACCCGGCCAGTTCGCGTGCCGCGTCCAGTCCCATCAGCGACACGTAGGTCGGCTTGTCATGGGCGGCGTCCTTGCCGGCGGTCTTGCCCAGCGTCGCGGTGTCCGCGGTGACGTCCAGAATATCGTCTACCACCTGGAACGCCAATCCCACCGCCGCCGCATAGCGGTCCAGCGCGGCCAGCCCGGCGGCATCGATCTCGCCACACAGGGCGCCCATGCGCACGCTGGCACGCAGCAGCGCGCCGGTCTTCATGCGGTGCATGGCTTCGAGCGCGTCGCGCGTCATGGCCCGCCCCACGTTCTGCAGGTCGATGGCCTGGCCGCCGGCCATGCCGGCCGAGCCCGACGCCCGTGCCAGTTCCGCCACCAGTTGCAGCCGCACCGCGGGTGCGATCGGCTCGGCCCCGGCCAGCACGATGAACGCCTGGGTCTGCAGCGCATCGCCGACCAGCAATGCGGTGGCCTCGTCATAGGCCTTGTGCACGGTCGGCCGGCCGCGGCGCAGGTCGTCATCGTCCATGCACGGCATGTCGTCGTGGACCAGCGAGTAGGCGTGGATCATCTCCACCGCGCAGGCGGCCGCGTCGCAGGCCGCCGGGGCCGCGCCGCTGACTTCGCCCGCCGCATGCACCAGCAGCGGGCGCACGCGCTTGCCGCCGCTCAGCGCAGCATAGCGCATTGCCTCGTGCAGCGTGTGCGGCACCGTGCCGGCGTCGGGCAGCGCGGCCTGCAGGGCGGCCTCGGTGCGCGCGCCCTGCGCCTGCATCCATTGTGCAAAGTCGCTCATGCCTCGTCCGTCCCCTGTGCGCCATTGCCGCCATTGCCGCCATTGCCGCCGTTGGCACCGTTGCCTTCGCCCGCCAGCGGCTTGAGCACGTCACCCTCCAGGACCCGCACCTGCTGCTCGACCCGCTCCAGCTTCTGCTGGCAGTAGCGCACCAGCTCGGCGCCGCGGCGGTATGCCGCCAGCGAGGCCTCGAGCGGCAGCTCGCCGCTTTCCATGCTGGCCACCAGCGTTTCCAGTTCGGCCATCGCCGCCTCGTAGGAGGCGGGCGGCGCCGCGGCGGCGTCGGCGGTATTGTCGGTCTGGACCGGAGCGGTCGTCGTTTTTGGCATATCAGGCCCTGGAAGCTGGAACCGGGGGAAACCCGGATGGGGAAGCCCGGATTTTACGCCAAAGCGCGGGCATGCCCCCATCTTGCAGGGGGAAACCGTGCCCTGTCCGGGTGCTTCCGACGCGGAAGTGACTTGTGCGCTCGGGTCGTCTTTCCGAATGCGCCCGGTACGGCACCCCGATGACGACCCGGGTCGACTTTTTCGCTAAAAAGGCAAAAAAATCAGTCCCTTAACTTTTCGGGTCGGGTACAATCCCCCGTTCGCCGCCAGGGGTTGCAAGAGTGTCCCCGCAGGGCGGCAGTCTTTCCCAAATCGATTCCATTTTCGATGGTTGGGTTGTTCACTGCTTTCACCTGTTCATCTGGGAGTGGGGATAATGTCCAATCTCAGCACCGCGCTCAACCTGGCGCCGGCTGATTCGCAACTGCCCGTCGGCGTCTACTTCGACGAAGCGCTGCATCAACAAGAACTCGAACTGCTGTTCAGGAATGGCCCGGGCTATGTCGGCCACGAGCTGATGGTCCCGGAAACCGGCGACTACCACACGCTCAAGGCCGAGGACGAAGGCCGCATGCTGGTGCGCAACGCCGCGGGCGTCGAACTGATGTCCAACGTCTGCCGCCACCGCCAGGCCATCATGCTGAATGGCCGCGGCAACAAGCAGAACATCGTCTGCCCCCTGCACCGCTGGACCTACGACCTGAAGGGCGAACTGCTCGGCGCGCCGCATTTCGACCAGCAGCCGTGCCTGCACCTGAAGCGCACGCCACTGCAGAACTGGAACGGCCTGCTGTTCGAGGGCCCGCGCGACGTGCGCGCCGACCTGGCCCGCCTGGGCGTGGCGCAGGACCTGAACTTCGACGGCTACATGCTCGACCACGTCGAGGTGCACGAGTGCGACTACAACTGGAAGACCTTCATCGAGGTCTACCTCGAAGACTACCACGTCGTGCCGTTCCACCCGGGGCTGGGCAGCTTCGTCTCGTGCGACGACCTGAAGTGGGAGTTCGGCGAATGGCACAGCGTGCAGACCGTGGGCCTGCATGCGGGGCTGAAGCGCCCCGGCAGCCCGACGTACCAGAAATGGCATGACGCGGTGCTGCGCTTCAACAACGGCGTGCTGCCCAAGCACGGCGCGATCTGGCTGACCTACTACCCCAACATCATGGTGGAGTGGTACCCGAACGTGCTGGTGATCTCGACGCTGCACCCGGTCGGCCCGCGCAAGACCCGCAACGTGGTGGAGTTCTACTACCCCGAGGAAATCGCGCTGTTCGAGCGCGAGTTCGTCGAGGCCGAGCGCGCCGCCTACATGGAAACCTGCATCGAGGACGACGAGATCGCCGAACGCATGGACGCCGGCCGCCTGGCGCTGCTCAAGCGCGGCACCAGCGAGGTCGGCCCCTACCAGTCGCCGATGGAAGACGGCATGCAGCACTTCCATGAGTGGTACCGCCGCGCCATGGCCTACGCCGGCTAGTGCGATCAGCGCACAACGCAACCTGAAACGGACCGCCACGGCGGTCCGTTTTGCTTTGGTGGGCGATGTGCGCTGCTAGAATCATTAGCCGGCGCGGTCGACGCGAGGCCGCAGAGCCCCGCTCGCGCGCCGGCACTCTCTCCTTCGCTCCTGCCCGCTTCACCGCGCCCTCGCCATGCAATCGCTCTGGATGCTGTTCGCCGCCTTCGCCTTTTCGCTGATGGGGGTTGGCGTCAAGCTGGCGTCCGACCTGTACAACACCGGCGAGATCGTCTTCTACCGGGGCCTGATCAGCGTGGTGATCATGTGGGTGCTGCTGTCCTCGCGCGGGGTCTCGGTGCGCACGCCGTACATGCTGTCGCACATCAAGCGCAGCGTGTTCGGCGTGACCTCGCTGATGCTGTGGTTCACCTCGATCTCGCTGCTGCCGCTGGCCACCGCGATGACGCTGAACTACATGTCGCCGGTGTGGATCGCGCTGATCCTGGGCGCGAGCGCGGCGCTGGCCGGCACCGGCGGCAACGCCGACCGCCGGCTGGTGCTGGCCATCCTGCTGTCGTTTGCCGGGGTGATCTGCCTGCTGCAGCCGTCGGTGGGCAAGGATCAGCTGACTGGCGGCCTGGTCGGGCTGATCTCGGGCATGTTCACCGCGCTGGCCTATGTCGAGGTGCGCCAGCTCGGCCAGCTCGGCGAGCCCGAAGGCCGCATCGTGTTCTATTTCTCGCTGGTCGGCATGATCGCCGGGCTGGCCTGGATGCTGCTGGAGGGCACCAGCCCGCATACCTGGTACGGCGCCGGCCTGCTGCTGGCAATCGGCATCCTGGCCACGCTGGGCCAGACCGCAATGACGCGCGCCTACAAGCGCGGCAACACCCTGCTGACCGCCAACCTGCAATACGCCGGCATCGTCTTCTCCAGCGTGTGGGGCATGCTGATCTGGTCCGATCGCCTGAACTGGCTGTCGTGGCTGGGCATGGGGCTGATCATCGCCAGCGGCATTGCCACCACGCTGATGCGCGCGCGCCAGGGCACCGACGCCAAGCCCACGCCTGCCACGCCGGTCAAGTCGCCGGAGGCGGAGGTGCACCCCGAGGTGTAGCATTCGGTAAGCCCCAACACCCCTGTATTTTTTCTCCGATCGCTACAGGATTCCCATGCAGAAACCGCTGATTTCCGTCACCGCACTGCAGTCCCTGCTGGCCGGGCCCGGCCGCTGCGTCGTCATCGACTGCAGCTTCGACCTGGCCAACCCCGCCGCCGGCCGCGAGGCCTACCGCACCGGCCACCTGCCTGGCGCGTTCTACCTGCATCTGGACAACGAGCTGTCCGGCCCGAAAACCGGCCGAAACGGCCGCCACCCCCTGCCGGATGCCGACGACCTGGTCGCGCGCCTGCAGGCGCTCGGCATCGACGACGATACCCCGGTGGTTGCCTACGACGCCCAGGGCGGCATGTTCGCCGCGCGGCTGTGGTGGCTGCTGCGCTGGATCGGCCACGATGCCGTGGCCGTGCTCGATGGCGGCAAGGACGCCTGGGTCAGGGCCGGCCTGCCGCTGGAGCACGATGCCGCGGCCGAACCCGAGGTGCCGGGCACGATCCGCCGCGGCAAGTCGCTGGTGCCGACCGTCGATGCGGACGTACTCCTCGGCAATCTCGGCCAGGGCCGGCTGCTGGTGGTGGATGCGCGCGCGCCCGACCGCTTCCGCGGCGAGAACGAGACGCTGGATCCGGTCGGCGGCCATATCCCGGGCGCGGTGAACCGCTTCTTCAAGGACAACCTGGACGCCGAGGGCCGCTTCAAGCCGGCCGAGACGCTGCGCGCGGAATTCGGCGCGGTGCTGGGCACGCACGCCCCCGCGCAGGCGGTGATGCAGTGCGGCTCTGGCGTTACCGCCTGCCACAACCTGCTGGCGCTCGAAGCCGCTGGCCTGGGCGGCGCGGCGCTGTATCCGGGGTCGTGGAGCGAATGGTGCGCCGACCCGGCGCGCCCGGTGGCGACCGGGCCGGCCTGAGCCGGCTAGTGTGACGCGGCCACGGGCGCGGCGTGGCCGTGCCCGCCGTGGCTGTGCTGTTCGTGCACGCCATTGGTGATAAAGACGATGGCCGAGATCCCCGCCGCCACCAGCACCACCTGGATCGCCGATTCACGCCAGCGCGGCTTGCGCTGCATCTGCGGCATCAGGTCGCTGACGGCGATATAGATAAAGCTGCTGGCGGCGATCACCAGCACGTAGGGAATCCACCCGCTCAGCTGGTCGAGCAGGAAGTACCCGACCACCCCGCCGGCAATCGCCGCCAGGCTCGACAGCAGGTTGAAGGCAAAGGCGCGCGCCTTGGAGAAGCCAGCGTTGAGCAGCACGATAAAGTCGCCCACCTCCTGCGGGATCTCGTGCGCGGCGATCGCGAGCGCGGTGACCACGCCGATATGCGGGTCGGCCAGGAAGGCCGCCGCGATCACGATGCCGTCGGCAAAGTTGTGGAAGGTGTCGCCGACCAGGATGGTCAGGCCGCTGCGGCCGGCTTCCTCGCGGTCATGGCCATGGTGGTGGTGGTGCCCGTCGCCCTCGTGATGGTGCGAATGGCGCAGCAGCGAGAGCTTTTCCAGCAGGAAGAAACCCAGCAGCCCCGCCAGCAAGGTGCCGAACAGCGCGCGCGGATCGGCGCCGGACTCGAACGCCTCGGGCAGCGAATGCAGCAGCGCGGTGGCGAGCAGCACGCCCACCGAAAAGCTCACCATGCGCTCGACCACGCGGGACGCCACCGTCAGCGACAGCAGCGCCGCCCCGAAGATGCTGCCCACCCCCGAAATCGTGGCGGCGAGCAGGATATACAAAAGCGTCGAATGGATGATGGGCTCCCGGGGTGGCGGTGCCGGGCGGCCCCGCCGTTCCGCCCGCATCGCGCCGGGCGGCAAACGCAACAATGTTGCAATAACTCAAAGGCCGCATTGTACGTATCCGCCGGGACTTTGCAATCCTGCCGTCGGCCGGCCAGCCCCACCCGGGGGCGGGGCCAGCTGACGGATCAGGCGACGCCGTGCTGCCTGAACCAGTCCAGGCACTTCTGCCAGCCGTCCCGGGCATCGGCTTCGCGGTAGCTGGGCCGGTAGTCGGCATGGAAGGCGTGGCCGGACTCTGGATAGACGATAAAGCGCGACTTTCTGGCGTCCGGATCGGACGACGACGCCAGCGCCGCCTTCATCCGGTCCACCTGCTCCAGCGGGATGCCGGTGTCCTTGCCGCCGTACAGGCCCAGCACCGGCGCATGGAGCTGGCCGACCAGGTCGATGGGGTTCTTCGGCTTGATCGGCGTCGGCTCGGGCGACAGCTGGCCATACCAGGCCACGCCGGCCTTCAGGCGCTGGCTGTGCGCGGCGTACAGCCAGGTGATGCGGCCCCCCCAGCAGAACCCGGTGATGGCCAGGCGCGAGACGTCGCCGCCGTTGGCGCCGGCCCAGGCCACCGCGGCATCGAGGTCGCCCATCACCTGCGCGTCGGGCACCTTGGCGATCACCTCGCGCTGCAATTCCTGGATCGTGCCGAAACTCTGCGGATCGCCCTGGCGCGCGAACAGCTCGGGCGCGATCGCCAGGTAGCCCTGCTTGGCAAAGCGCCGGCACACATCGGCAATATGCTCATGCACGCCGAAGATCTCGCTGATTACCAGCACCACCGGCAGATTTTTTTTCCCTTCCGGCTGGGCCCGGTAGGCCGGCATGCTGAAGCCGCCCGACGGAATCGTGACCTCGCCCGCGTTCAGGCCGGCAAAATCGGTCTTGATCGCCTGCTGGGCCATCACCGGCAAGGCCGCGGCCGCGAAGGCGGAACCCAGCGCGGTCTTGACGAAGCCGCGGCGGTCGAAGGTCTGGCCGGGGACCAGGCTGTCCACTTCTGGTTTGAGCATGCTTGTCTCCAGGATCGTTGGTGGCTGGGCCGCCACGCGGCGCCCGCGCCGATTTTAAGCAGACATGGAGAAAACATGGCGGCGCAGGCCCGCCGGCGCCCCCCACCCGGAAGCGGGGGGTGCGGGCCATGCGTCAGTGCAGCTTGACGCGCGGACTGGTCTTGCTGCGCAGCCAGTGCGAGACGGTGTCCAGCGCCATCCCGACCGCGCCGTGCAGCGCCATCACGTGCATCCGGTACAGCGAGGTGTACATGAAGCGCGCCATCAGCCCTTCGATAAACATCGAGCCGCCGATCAGCCCGCCCATCAGGCTGCCCACCGCGCTGAAGTGCCCCAGCGACACCAGCGAGCCGAAGTCCTTGAAGGTGAACTGCGGCAGCGCCCGCCCCGCCAGCCGCGCGCACAGCGCCTCGTAGAGGAAGGTGGCCTGCTGGTGCGCGGCCTGCGCGCGCGGGGGCACCGAGGTCTGCTTCTCGGGCCACGGGCAGCTGGCGCAATCGCCGAAGGCGAAGATATCCGGGTCGCCCTCGCTCTGCAGCGTCGGGCCGACCACGATCTGGCCCTGGCGGCTGACGGGCAGGCCCAGGCTGGCCAGAACCGCGGGCGCGGTGATGCCGGCCGCCCACACCGTCAGGTCGGCATCGATGGTCTTGCCGCTGGCGGTCAGCACGGCCTGCGCCGTGACTTCGGTCACGCGTTCGCTGGTGAAGACATCGACATCCAGCTTCCGCAGCAGCTTGGCGGTCTCGGCCGAGACCCGCTCGGACAGCGCCGGCAGGATGCGCGGACCGGCCTCGATCACGTGGATGCGCACGTCGCGGCGCGGGTCGAGGCGGTGCAGGCCATAGGCGCTGAGCACATGCGCGGTGTTGCGCAGTTCCGCCGACAGTTCCACGCCGGTGGCGCCGGCGCCGATGATGGCCACGTCCACGCGCGGACGGCCGTCCTCGCCGACGCGGCCGCGCCCGTTCTGGGCACGCACGCAGGCCGCGATCAGCCGCTTGCGGAAGCGCTCGGCCTGCGCCACGGTGTCCAGCGCGATGGCGTGCTCGGCGGCGCCCGGCACGCCGAAGAAATGCGTGACGCAGCCGATCGCCAGCACCAGCGTGTCGTACGGCAGTTCGCGCGCGGGCAGCAGCTCGGCGCCGTCCTGGTCGACGCAGGCCGATACCGAGATGGTCTTGCGGGTGCGGTCGATGCCGGTCAGCTCGCCCTGCTGGAACTCGAAATGATGCCAGCGCGCCTGCGCCGCGTATTCAAGCTGATGGGTGTTGGGATCCATGCTGCCGGCGGCGACTTCATGCAGCAGCGGTTTCCAGATATGCGTGGGCAGGCGGTCCACCAGCACCACCTGCGCCGCGCCCTTGCGGCCGAGCTTGTCGCCCAGCTTCGTTACCAGTTCCAGCCCCCCTGCTCCGCCGCCGACGACGACGATGCGGTGCGTCCTTGTTTCTGTCATGGTCTACCTGCTGCGTTTTTATAAATTCTTTGCCTGAGGCATTTGCCGAGGCGTTTGCCACAGTCTGCTGCATTGCAGCATGGCTGGCAAGCGCCGCACGCCGACTCAGCAGTCGCTTCATTCGATACCACCACGCAGGGGGGCAGCGAGCCGGCCGGGGTGCCGGCTCGCCAGCGGAGGCCCGCTGCGGCCTCAGTGCGCTTCTTCCCAGTTGGCGCCGCTGCCCACTTCGGCCACCAGCGGCACGCGCAACTCGGCCACCGTGCACATCAGTTCCGGCAGGCGCGCCTTGACCAGCTCCAGCTCGTGCTCGGGCACTTCCAGCACCAGTTCATCGTGTACCTGCATGATCTGGCGCGTCTGCAGGCCGTCGCGCTCCAGCCAGTCCTGCACCGCGATCATCGACAGCTTGATCAGGTCGGCCGCGGTGCCCTGCATCGGCGCATTGATGGCGGCGCGCTCGGCGGCCTGGCGGCGCGGGCCGCTGCCGCCGTTGATATCCGGCAGCCACAGCCGGCGGCCGAACACGGTCTCGACATAGCCCTGCTCGCGCGCGGTCTGGCGCGTCTCTTCCATGTAGTGGGCCACGCCGGGGTAGCGCATGAAGTAGCGGTCGATATAGTGCCTGGCGGCGTCGCGCTCGATGCCCAGGTTGCTGGCCAGCCCGAACGCGCTCATGCCGTAGATCAGGCCGAAGTTGATCACCTTGGCGTAGCGGCGCTGCTCGCTGCTGACGGCGTCGCGCTCGACGCCGAAGATTTCGGCGGCGGTGGCGCGGTGGATGTCCTCGCCGTTGGCAAAGGCGCGCAGCAGGTTCTCGTCGCCCGAGATATGGGCCATGATGCGCAGCTCGATCTGCGAATAGTCAGCCGACACGATCACGCTGCCCGGCTCGGCGATAAAGGCCTCGCGGATGCGGCGGCCTTCGTCGGTGCGCACCGGGATGTTCTGCAGGTTGGGCTCGGTCGACGCCAGCCGCCCGGTCACCGCGGTGGCCTGGCCGTAGCTGGTGTGCACGCGCCCGGTGCGCGGGTTGACCATCTTTGGCAGCTTGTCGGTATAGGTGGACTTGAGCTTGGACAGGCCGCGGTAATCCAGCAGCAGCTTGGGCAGCGGGTAGTCCTCGGCCAGCTTCTGCAGCACCTCTTCGTCGGTCGACGGTGCGCCGCTCGCGGTCTTCTTCACCACCGGCAGCTTCATCTGGTTGAACAGGATCTCGCCGATCTGCTTGGGCGACCCCAGGTTGAACGGCTGGCCGGCGGCCTCGTAGGCCGACTGCTCCAGCGCCAGCATGCGCTGGCCCAGCTCGGCGCTCTGCGCGGCCAGCCGTTCGGCGTCGATCAGCACGCCGTTGCGCTCGACCTTCTGCAGCACCACCGAGACCGGCATCTCGATCTCTTCGTAGACGCGGCGCAGCCCCGCCGCGGCCTCGACCTGCGGGAACATCCTGCGATGCAGGCGCAGCGTCACGTCGGCATCCTCGGCGGCGTATTCGGTGGCGCGGGCCAGGTCGATCTGGTCGAAGCCGATCTGGCTGGCGCCCTTGCCGCAGACCTCTTCATAGGTGATCGTCTTCAGGCTCAGCAGGCGCTCGGCCAGGCTGTCCATGCCGTGGTTGCGGTGCGAGGCCAGCACGTAGCTCTGCAGCATGGTGTCGTGCGCCACGCCGCGCAGCTTGATGCCGTGGTTGGCGAATACATGGATGTCGTATTTCAGGTTCTGGCCGAGCTTGGGCCGGCTGGCATCTTCCAGCCAGGCGCGCATGCGTTCCAGCACGAACTCGCGCGACAGCTGGCCGTGCTCGGGCAGGCCGGCCACGTCGGGGCCGCGGTGCGCCACCGGGATATAGCAGGCCTCGCCCGGCGCCGCCGACAGCGAGATGCCGACCAGCTGCGCCTGCATCGGATCGAGCGAGGTGGTCTCGGTATCGATCGCCACCAGCGGCGCGGATTCGATGCGCCGCAGCCAGTCTTCCAGCATGCCCGGGGTGGTGACGGTCTCGTAGCGGATCTCGGTGGGCGCCGCGTCATCGGCCGGCGGCGCACCGTCGCCGGCCGACGGCGCAGGCGCATCGAACAGTCCGCCCTGCGCGGGCGCGCTCGTCGCGGCACGGGCGCGGGCCTGGGCGCGCGCGTCGGGCAGGCTTTCGCCGGTGGCTTCGCGCAGCCAGGTCTTGAAGCCATAGCGCTGGAAAAACGCCACCAGCTGCTCCTTGTCCTCGCCGGTCTCGCGCAGCGCGTGGAAATCGGCGACCGACTTGCTCAGGTCGCAGTCGGTCTTGACCGTTACCAGCCGGCGCGCCATCGGCAGCCATTCCAGCGTGTTGCGCAGGTTCTCGCCCACCACGCCCTTGATGCCGGAAGCGGCCGCCATCACGCCGTCGAGCGAGCCATGCTCGGCCAGCCATTTGACCGCGGTCTTGGGGCCGACCTTGGGCACGCCCGGCACATTGTCGACGGCATCGCCGATCAGCGACAGATAGTCGATGATGCGTTCGGGCGGCACGCCGAACTTGGCCAGCACGCCCGGAGGATCGAGCACTTCGCCGCTCATGGTATTGACCAGCGTGACGTGCTCGTTGACCAGCTGCGCCAGGTCCTTGTCGCCGGTGGACACCACCGTGCGCACGCCCTGCTCCATGGCCTGGCGCGACAATGTGCCGATCACGTCGTCGGCCTCGACGCCGTCGACCACCACGATCGGCCAGCCCAGCGCGCGCACGGCCTCGTGGATCGGCTCGATCTGGCGCGCCAGGTCCTCGGGCATCGACGGGCGGTGTTCCTTGTAGGCCGGGTACAGGTCGTCGCGGAAGGTCTTGCCCTTGGCGTCGAACACGCAAGCGCTATACTCTGCCGGGTAGTCGTTGCGCAACTTGCGCAGCATGTTGATCATGCCGTAGATTGCCCCTGTGGGCAGACCCTCCCCATTCCTCAGGTCCGGCAAAGCGTGATAAGCGCGATACAGATAGCTCGATCCATCGACGAGCAAGAGTGTTTTTGGACTATCCGACATTCCCATGGACTCAAAATTGACTGGTGCCGCTGCAGGCGGTGCCTCGACCGCCCCCCTTGCTGACCCGGACGTTGCTGATATCTCCGGCGATACCGTACAACCCCCGCCGGAGGCTGCCTCCGAACACGCCGCGGCCATTGCCGCGGCGGCCGATGCCGCCGCCGCGGGCAATCCGCCGGAAGTTGCTGCTGAAAAGGCTGCGGCGGCGGCGGCGCGCGCCAATCCGCGCAAGATGATCCCCAGCCTGCGTGCGCTGGCCGACGAAGACCGCGCTACCGCAAAGAAGGCGCGCGCTTCGTGGCAAATGTTCACGATTATGGCAGAGTTCATCGAGGCCACCGAGTACCTGTCCGAGATCCGCCCGGCGGTGTCGATCTACGGCAGCGCGCGCCTGCGCGAGGACTCGCCCTACTACCAGCGCACCATCGAGATCGCGCGGCTGTTCTCGGACGCCGGCTTTGCCGTGATCTCCGGCGGCGGCCCCGGCATCATGGAAGCGGCCAACAAGGGCGCGCACGCCGGCAAGTCCGCCAGCGTCGGCCTGAACATCGAACTGCCGCACGAGCAGCAGGGCAATCCGTACCAGGACATTGCCATGCGCTTCCGCCACTTCTTCACCCGCAAGGTCACCTTCGTCAAGAACTCCGACGCCTTTATCGTGATGCCGGGCGGCTTCGGCACGCTCGACGAGCTGGCCGAGGTGCTGACGCTGGTGCAGACCGGCAAGTCGCGCTCGGTGCCTGTGATCATGTTCGGCAGCCGCTTCTGGAAGGGCCTGCTCGACTGGTTCCGCTTCACGCTGCTGCCGATGGGCCTGATCGCCGAGCACGACCTGGACCTGATGAAGATCGTCGACGAGCCGCACGAAGTGCTGGAAGCGGTCTACGACTACTACGAGCAGCGCGGCGGCGACAAGCCGATTCCGCCAAAGGAAGAAATGTTCTACCTGTAAGGCCGGCAGGCGGCCGCCCCTGCCGGCGGCCCGGGCGCGGCGGCAACGCATGCGCCACCCGGCGCGGTCGCGCAGGTGCCCCCCGGGGCACGGCGGCGGCCTGTGCGGGACAGGAATTGCTAGAATGGAACCTGTCCGTCTGCCAAGCCCGGTGCCGCCGGGTCGCAGTCCAACCGCCGCATGCCGCGGCGCTGCGCGCCTGTCGTGGCGCAGCCCGCACAGGAGCACCTGATGACCTCCCCTTCTACCGTCCGCCCGGTCCGGTCCGCGCGCGCAGCCGCCGTGGCCGGCGAGCCCGAATCGCCTGCCAGGCGGTCCGTGCCCGCCCTGGCCGCGGCAGCGGCCGCCGCGCTGGCGCTGGCATCCGGCTGGGCCGTCGCGCAGGAAAGCAATGCGCTGACCCAGCAGGAACTGAACCAGATCAACAACCAGCCGATCGCCCCGGCCGCCAGGTCGCAGCTGAACCAGCCGCGCCAGCCGAGCTTCCAGCTGAATGAACGCGATGGCACCCAGGTGCGCGAGTACCGCGACAAGGGGCGCGCCACCGACATCCAGGTCAAGTCGGGCTTCGGCACCAGGTACGAGATGAGCAAGCCGGAAGACAGCTCGCCCAAGATCCGCGAGCATGACGTCAACCGCGTGCCTTCGGTCAACCTGAAGTTCTGAACCCGCTTGCCCACGGCCTGGCCGCAAACGCCAGGCCGCGCCGGCCCTCCGGCAGTCATGCCGCGGCGGCGGCCCGGATTTTGTCCGTAACTGGCGCCGCCGCTTTCCGATTCGCTTCACACAACGAGTATGGCCGTATTCACCACGGTCTCGCAGGACGAGATCGCCCGCTGGCTGCTGGATTTCGACCTTGGCGAAGTGCGCGAGCTGCGCGGCATCGCCTCGGGCATCGAGAACAGCAATTTCTTCCTCACCATGGAGCACGAGGGCCAGACGCGCCAGTATGTGCTGACCATCTTCGAGCGGCTGTCGTTCACGCAGCTGCCCTATTACCTGCACCTGATGGCGCACCTGGCCGAGCGCGGCATCCGCGTGCCCGCGCCGATCCCGGCGCGCGACGGCGAGATCCTGCGCCCGCTCAAGGGCAAGCCCGCCACCATCGTCACGCGCCTGCCGGGCGCATCGCAGCTCGCGCCCGACGCGCAGCATTGCGCCGAGGTCGGCGATATGCTGGCGCGCATGCATCTGGCCGGCGCCGACTATCCGCGCCGCCAGCCCAACCTGCGCAGCCTGCCCTGGTGGCAGCAGACCGAACGCGAGATCCTGCCCTTCCTCGATGCCGGCCAGCGCGCGCTGCTGCAACGTGAAATCGCCCACCAGGCGGCGTTCTTCGCCAGCGCCGCGTACGCCAGCCTGGGCGAAGGCCCGTGCCACTGCGACCTGTTCCGCGACAACGCGCTGTTCGAGGAAGACGCCAGCGGCCGCCACCGGCTGGGCGGCTTCTTCGATTTCTACTTCGCCGGCAATGACAAGTGGCTGTTCGACGTGGCGGTCACCGTCAACGACTGGTGCATCGACCTGGCCACCGGCGAACTCGACGCCGAGCGCGCGCAGGCGCTGCTGCGGGCTTATCATGCGGTCAGGCCGCTGACCGAGACCGAGGCCGCGCACTGGCAGGACATGCTGCGCGCCGGCGCGCTGCGCTTCTGGGTGTCGCGACTGTGGGACTTCTACCTGCCGCGCGAGGCCGACATGCTGCAACCGCACGATCCGACCCATTTCGAACGCATCCTGCGCCGGCGCCTGGACGCCCAACCCGCGAACCCCGAGAGCGCCCCGCTCCCCTGGATCTGACCCGTATGCAACTACTGGAAGTCCCTGCCAAGGAAGGCTACACCTGGTTCCGCCAGGGCATCTGGCTGTTCCGCAAGAACCCGCTGACCTTCCTGATGCTGCTGTTCGTCTACCTGATCGCCGCGCAGCTGGCCATCGTGGTGCCGCTGATCGGCATCATCGCGCTGCTGGTGGTCACGCCCGGCCTGTCGGTCGGCGTGATGACCGCCTGCCGCGACGTGATCCAGAACAAGCGGGTGCTGCCCACCGTGCTGCTGGCGGGCTTTCGGGCCAACGGCAAGGAAGCCACGCGCAACCTGCTGGTGCTGGGCGGCATCTACGCCGGGCTGGTCTTCATACTGGGGCTGATCGCCGGCGCGGTGGTCGACATGAGCGCGCTGGTGCCGATCGTGCTGAAGGAAGAAGCGCCGACCGCCGAGGCGGTGCGCCAGCTGTACTACGCCATGCTGATCGGCGCGCTGCTGTACACGCCGATCGCGATGATGTTCTGGTTCGCGCCGCTGCTGGCCGCCTGGCACGGCGTGCCGCCGGTCAAGGCGCTGTTCTTCAGCTGGACCGCGTGCTGGCGCAACCGCGGCGCGTTCTTCACCTACGCGGTGCTGTTCGCGATGCTGCTGGTGGCGATTCCGTTCTTCCTCGAGGCGGTGTTCAGCGCCTTCGGCGCCGAGACCGTGCTGTCGTTCCTGGTCACGCCGTATTCGCTGCTGATGCTGGCGATCTTGTACTGCTCGTTCTATGCGACGTACCGCGGCTGCTTCAACGTGACCCCGCCGGGGGTCGAGCCGGCGGCGCCGGCTGCGCCGGGCGTCTGAAAAAACGCTCGCTACGCGATGGTGTGCTCCCTCTCCCGCTTGCGGGAGAGGGGAGCAAACCAGCGGGGCCCGAGACCGCGCTCGCTACCTCAATCGATCGCATCCAGCTTCGCCACCGCTAGCGCCAGCCACTTGGCGCCATGCCGCTTGAAGTTGATATTGGCGCGCGCATCGGCGCCCTCGCCTTCCAGCGCGGTGATCACGCCTTCGCCGAACTTGTTGTGGAACACCGACTGGCCGACGCGGAAGCCGGTGCCGGCCTCGCGTTTGGCATCGGCATAGCCGTTGCCGTTGTCCATGCCGCCGGTCGGCCTGGTGCCGGTATAGGGCACGTCCTCGGGCTTGCGGAACCAGTCGCGGCCCCAGGCATTGTCGCGTTCCTGGCGGCGCACGCCGCCGTAGCTCTGCGCCGGCGGGGTCAGCCACTTGAGCGAGGCCTCGGGTAGCTCCTCGAAGAAGCGCGAGCGCACGTGGTAGCGGGTCTGGCCGTGCAGCATGCGGCTTTGCGCGAACGACATGTAGAGCCGCTTGCGCGCGCGCGTGATCGCCACGTACATCAGCCGGCGCTCTTCCTCCAGGCCGTCGGGATCCATCATGCTGTTCTCGTGCGGGAACAGCCCTTCTTCCAGGCCGCTGATGAAGACCACGTCGAACTCCAGCCCCTTGGCGGCGTGCACGGTCATCATCTGCACCGCGTCCTGGCCAGCCTGCGCCTGGTTGTCGCCGGCCTCGAGCGAGGCGTGGGTCAGGAACGCTACCAGCGGCGTCATCACCACCGGCAGCGCCTCGGGGTCGAGCAGCTGCTGTGACTGGTCGCCGTCGGCCAGCACCGGCGTGGCGGGGCCGCGCTCGGCCGGGATCACCGCGGCCAGCGCTTCCAGGCCGTAACCCTCCTCGACCACGAAGGCCTGCGCAGCGGTCACCAGTTCCTGCAGGTTCTCGATACGGTCCTGCCCTTCTTTCTCGCCCTGGTAATGCGTGATCAGGCCGCTGTGGTTGATCACGTATTCCACGGTCTCGGCCAGCGTCATGCGGCGCGTGTCCGCGCGCATCTGGTCGATCAGCCGCGTGAACGCGGCCAGCTTGCTGCCGGCCGCGCCGGGCACGTAGGCCACCGCCTCGGCCAGCGCGCAGTCATACTGGCGCGCCATGTCCTGCAGCACTTCCAGCGAACGCGCGCCGATGCCGCGCGCCGGGAAGTTGACGACGCGGCCGAAGGCGGCGTCGTTGCGCGGGTTCTCCAGCAGCTGCATGTACGCCAGCGCGTGCTTGATTTCGGCGCGCTCGAAGAAGCGCAGGCCGCCGTACACGCGGTACGGGATGCCGGCCGAGAACAGCGCGTGCTCGATCACGCGCGACTGCGCGTTGCTGCGGTACAGGATGGCGATCTCGGCGCGGCTGGCGCCCTGCGCGATCTGGTCGCGGATTTCCTCGATGATCCAGGCGGCTTCCTGCCCGTCCGAGCCGCCCTGGAACACGCGTACCGGCTCGCCGTGGCCGGCGTCGGTGCGCAGGTTCTTGCCGAGGCGGCGCGCGTTGTGCGAGATCAGGTGGTTGGCCGAATCCAGGATATGCCCGTGCGAGCGGTAGTTCTGTTCCAGCTTGATCATCCGGCGCACGCGGAACTCATGCTCGAAGTCGCGCATGTTGCCGACGTTCGCACCGCGGAAGGCATAGATGCTCTGGTCGTCGTCGCCCACGGCAAAGACTGCGGCCGGGTTCTGCGTGCCGTGGCCGGCCAGCAGCTTGAGCCACTGGTACTGCAGCACGTTGGTGTCCTGGAACTCATCGACCAGCACGTGGCGGAAGCGGTGCTGGTAGTGCTGGCGGATGGCGTCGTTGTAGCGCAGCAGTTCGTAGCAGCGCAGCAGCAGCTCGGCGAAGTCGACCACGCCCTCGCGCTGGCATTGCATGTCGTAGGCGGCGTAGAGGTCGACGAAGCGCTTGTTGAAATCGTCGTTGGCCTCGACGTCGGCCGGGCGCAGGCCCTGCTCCTTGGCATTGTTGATGAAGTACTGCAGGTTCTTGGCCGGGTACTTCTCGTCGTCGACGTTGAGCGACTTGAGCAGCCGCTTCAGCGCCGAGAGCTGGTCCTGGCTGTCCAGGATGGCGAAGGTCTGGGGCAGCCCCGCGTCGCGGAAATGCGCGCGCAGCATGCGGTTGCACAGGCCGTGGAAAGTGCCGATCCACATGCCGCGGGTGTTGATCGGCAGCATCGACGACAGCCGCGTCTGCATTTCCTTGGCGGCCTTGTTGGTGAAGGTCACCGCCAGGATGCCCGCCGGCGAGACATGGCCGTTCTGGATCAGCCAGGCAATGCGCGTGGTCAGCACGCGCGTCTTGCCGCTGCCCGCGCCCGCCAGGATCAGAGCCGGTTCGTCGGGCAGGGTGACGGCGGCTAGTTGTTCGGCGTTCAGGTTGGCAAGCAGGTCGGGCATCGGAAAGGCCTAATGGAATCGCCCGCAATTATACCGGGGGGCCCTGTTCCATAAATCACATCCGGCCCGCCCGCCAGCGCGAGCGCATGGGTCGCGCGCCGGCCGCCGCCGGCCACGAAATAGGCACCAGGCGCCCGCCCCCGTATAATTTGTGGTTTCACTGGCGCCAGGCCGGCCATCGCAGGCCGCCAGCGACCGCCAGGCGCAGGGCACCGCACCTGCCACGCATCCAGACGCCAACCTCGACATCCCAGCATGACCGCCCAAGACCAATCGCTTGCCAAGAGCTTCGAACCCGCCGCCATCGAGGCGAAATGGGGCCCCGAGTGGGAGAAGCGCGGCATCGCCAAGCCGACCTTCGACCCTGCCCGCCCGGACTTCGCGATCCAGCTGCCGCCGCCGAATGTGACCGGCACGCTGCACATGGGCCATGCCTTCAACCAGACCATCATGGACGGCCTGGCGCGCCATGCGCGCATGCTGGGCGCCAATACGCTGTGGGTGCCGGGCACCGACCACGCCGGCATCGCCACCCAGATCGTGGTGGAGCGCCAGCTCGAGGGCCAGGGCGTGTCGCGCCATGACCTCGGCCGCGAAAAGTTCACCGAGAAGGTGTGGGCCTGGAAGGAAGAGTCGGGCTCGACCATCACCCGCCAGGTGCGGCGCATGGGCGCGTCGATCGACTGGAGCCGCGAGTACTTCACGATGTCGCCGGAGATGTCGAAGGCCGTCACCGAAGTCTTCGTGCGGCTGTACGAACAGGGCCTGATCTACCGCGGCAAGCGCCTGGTCAACTGGGATCCGGTGCTGGGCACCGCGGTGTCGGACCTGGAAGTCGACAGCGTCGAGGAAGAAGGCTCGCTGTGGCATATCCGCTATCCGCTGGTCGAGGCTGACGCCAAGGGCGGCCTGACCCACCTGACCGTCGCCACCACGCGTCCGGAAACCATGCTGGGCGACGTCGCCGTGATGGTGCATCCGGAAGACGAGCGCTATGCGCACCTGATCGGCAAGTCGGTGCACCTGCCGCTGACCGGTCGCCAGATCCCGGTGATCGCCGACGAATACGTCGACCGCGAGTTCGGCACCGGCGTGGTCAAGGTCACCCCGGGCCATGACTTCAACGACTATGCGGTGGGCCTGCGCCACAACCTGCCGCAGCTGTCGATCCTGACGCTCGATGCGAAGATCGTTGCCGACGCCCCCGCCGCCTATGCCGGCCTGGACCGCTTCGACGCGCGCAAGGCCATCGTCGACGACCTCGACAAGCAGGGCCTGCTGGAAGACGTCAAGAAGCACAAGCTGATGACGCCGCGCAGCGAGCGCACCGGCAGCGCGATCGAGCCGATGCTGACCGACCAGTGGTTCGTCGCCATGAGCAAGCCGGCGCCGGAAGGCACCTTCTACCCCGGCCGCTCGATCGCCGAGGTTGCGCTCGAGGCCGTGCAGAGCGGCGAGATCAAGCTTGTGCCCGAGAACTGGATCAGCACCTACAACCAGTGGCTGGGCAATATCCAGGACTGGTGCATCTCGCGCCAGCTGTGGTGGGGCCACCAGATCCCGGCATGGTACGACGATGCCGGCAATTGCTTCGTCGGCCGCACCGAAGAGGAAGCGCTCGCCAAGGCGAAGGCCGCCGGCAGCACCGGCGCGCTGCGCCGCGAGGAAGACGTGCTCGACACCTGGTTCTCGTCGGCGCTGGTGCCGTTCTCCTCGCTGGGCTGGCCCGAGGAAACGCCGGAGCTGAAGCACTTCCTGCCGTCGTCGGTGCTCGTCACCGGCTACGACATCATCTTCTTCTGGGTGGCGCGCATGGTCATGATGACCAAGCACTTCACCGGCAAGGTGCCCTTCCATACCGTCTACGTGCACGGCCTGGTGCGCGACTCGGAAGGCAAGAAGATGAGCAAGTCCGAGGGCAACACGCTCGACCCGGTGGACCTGATCGACGGCATCGACCTCGACACGCTGCTGAAGAAGCGCACCACCGGCCTGCGCCGGCCCAAGGACGCCCCGAAGATCGAGAAGAAGACGAAAAAGGAATTCCCCGAGGGCATTCCGGCCTTTGGCGCCGACGCGCTGCGCTTCACCTTCGCGTCGCTGGCCACGCTCGGCCGCAACATCAACTTTGACACCGGCCGCTGCGAGGGCTACCGCAACTTCTGCAACAAGCTGTGGAACGCCACCCGCTTCGTGCTGATGAACACCGAGGGCCATGACTGCGGCATGGGCCCTTGCAACCAGGACTGCGGCCCGGACGGCTACCTCGATTTCTCGCAGGCGGACCGCTGGATCGTGTCGCTGCTGCAGCGTGTCGAGGCCGAGGTCGAAAAAGGCTTTGCCGAGTACCGCTTCGACAATATCGCCAACGCCATTTACAAGTTCGTCTGGGACGAGTACTGCGACTGGTACCTCGAGCTGGCCAAGGTGCAGATCCAGAACGGCACCGAAGCCCAGCAGCGCGCCACGCGGCGCACCCTGCTGCGCGTGCTGGAAACCGTGCTGCGCCTGGCGCATCCGATCATCCCGTTCATTACCGAGGAATTGTGGCAAAAGGTCGCCCCGCTGGCCGGGCGTGCCAGCGGCGATGGTGCGGAAACCATCGCATTGCAGCCGTATCCGCTGCCCGCCGTCGCCAAGATCGACGAAAATGCCGAACAGTGGGTCGCGCGCCTGAAGGAAGTGATCGACGCCTGCCGGAACCTGCGCGGCGAAATGAACATCTCGCCGGCCCAGCGCATCCCGCTATATGCCGAGGGCGACAGCGCCTTCCTGAAGGCGGCCAGCGCACATATCCAGGCGCTGGCGAAACTTTCGGAGGTGCGCGTCTTCGAAGATGAAGCTGCCCTGCAGGCCGAAGGCGCCGGTGCGCCGGTCGCCATTGCCGGGGGCAACCACCTGCTGCTGAAGATCGAGATCGATGTCGCCGCCGAGCGCGCGCGCCTGTCGAAGGAAGTCGAACGCATCGGTGGCGAAATCGGCAAGTGCCGCGCCAAGCTGTCGAACGAGAGCTTTGTCGCCAAGGCTCCGCCCGCGGTGGTGGCGCAAGAGACGCAGCGCCTGTCCGATTTCGAGCAGACGCTGGCCAAGCTGCAGGGCCAGCTGCAGCGGCTGCCGGCCTGACCGAGGGGTCAGCCAGGCGGCCTGCATCACGCCCCTGCCAGCCGGGGGTTCTGTGCGGCATCGTCGGACAGAACCGGACAGACGGCGCCCACGCTGGCTGGCAGGGTTATGGACTGGAATCTGAGAGGTACACCTGATATGGAAAATCGCGTCACCAAGGCTGTGTTCCCGGTTGCGGGCCTGGGCACCCGCTTCCTGCCAGCCACCAAGGCCAGCCCCAAGGAAATGCTTCCGGTGGTGGACAAGCCGCTGATCCAGTACGCCGTGGAAGAAGCCATGGCCGCCGGCATTACCGAGATGATCTTCGTCACGGGCCGCTCCAAACGCGCGATCGAGGACCATTTCGACAAGGCCTTCGAACTGGAGGTAGAGCTCGAAGCCAAGAACAAGCAGGCGCTGCTGGACGTGGTGCGCTCGATCAAGCCGGCCAACGTGGAGTGCTACTACGTGCGCCAGCCCGAGGCACTGGGCCTGGGCCATGCCGTGCTGTGCGCGGCCAAGCTGGTGGGCGACACGCCGTTCGCGGTGATGCTGGCCGATGACCTGATCGACGGCAACCCGCCGGTGATGAAGCAGATGGTGGATGCCTTCAACCACTACAACTGCTCGGTGCTGGGCGTCGAGGAAATCACGCCCGAGCAGAGCCGCTCCTACGGCGTGATCGACGGCCGCGAGTGGGACGACGACGTGATCAAGGTCTCGGGCATCGTCGAGAAGCCGGCGCCGGAAGATGCACCGTCGAACCTTGGCGTGGTCGGCCGTTACATCCTGACGCCGCGCATCTTCGACCACCTTCGCGAGCTCAAGCCCGGCGCGGGCGGCGAACTGCAGCTGACCGACGCGATCCAGTCGCTGCTGGGCCAGGAGCAGGTGCTGGCGTACCGCTACCAGGGCCGCCGCTATGACTGCGGCAGCAAGCTGGGCTACCTCAAGGCGACCGTCGAGTTTGCGCTGAAGCACCCCGAAGTGGGTACCGATTTCAGCGCCTACCTGGAATCGCGCGAACACCTGAACGGCCTGGGGCGCTGAGCTCCCCCGGACGGGTTACGAAGAAAAAGCCGCTTTCGAGCGGCTTTTTCCTTTTCGGACGGATGAACGCTCCCTGCCCCGCGGGCGGGAACGGGAGCAATCCATCAGCGCCGGCGCATGTAGAACACGAACACCTTGTCCACTTCCGAGTGCGACAGCAGCTCGTTGCCGGTCTGCTTGGCAAAGGCCTGGAAATCGCGCGTGGCGCCGGGATCGGTGGCCAGCACCTTGAGGACATCGCCGCTGGCCATGTCGGCCAGGGCCTTCTTGGTGCGCAGGATCGGCAGCGGGCAGTTCAGGCCGCGCGCGTCCACTTCTTTCTGGAACTCCATTCGTCTCTTCCTCTGATGCTTGGGGGCTGGAGGCTGGCTGAGAAACCCGCCTTACCAGCGATATTGTAGCGAAGCCCCGATCTGGCTGAAGTCGTGGGGGCGGCGCGGGTCCGGAATGTCGGCGCCGGTCTGGCGATCGAAGAAGCGCACCGGGTAGCCGCGCGCGGCAAGCCAGTCGGCCACCGCGAAGCCGGTCCCGGCCGACCACACCCGCACGTCCTCGGGCGCCACCAGCTTGTATTCGGCCAGTTCCTCGGACAGTTCGACGGTGCCGGTCGCCTTGACGTGATAGGCGATGATCAGCTCGTTCTTGCGCATGAACTCGTAGACCCCGATCAACGCGACCGACTCGGTATCGAGGTTGGTCTCCTCCTTCAGCTCGCGCGCCACGCCCAGTTCGGGCGGCTCGTCGCGCTCCAGGAAGCCGGTCACCAGCGCAAACATCTTCTCCGGCCAGGCCGCGTTGCGCGCCAGCAGCAGCTTGTCCTGGTATTCCACCACCGCGGCCAGCACCGGCAGCGGGTTGTTCCAGTGCACGAAGCCGCAGTCCTGCTGCACGCAGGCGTGGCGTTCGCGCCCGGACAGCGGCAGCACCTCCAGCGGCGCGCCGCACTGCGGGCAGAATCGGAAGGTCATGGGGGCTCCTGGGTCTCGTCGTTATAAGTATGGCGGGATATGGCGCCGCTATGCGCCGCAGGCGGCGCGCATGTCGGCGGCCAGCGCCTCCACGGTTTGCGGCTGCAGGTCCCACGAACACATGAAACGGCAGCCGCCCGCGCCGATAAAGGTATAGAAGCGCCAGCCCTTTGCACGCAGCGCCTCGATCGCCGGCAGCGGCAGCTCGGCGAAGACCGCATTGGACTGGGTCGGGAACATGATGCGCACGCCCGGGATGTCGCGGATGCGCTGCTGCAGCCGTTGCGCCATCGCATTGGCATGGCGCGCGTTGGCAAGCCACACGTCGTTCTCGAGCAAACCCAGCCACGGCGCGGAAATAAAGCGCATCTTCGACGCCAGCTGTCCGGCCTGCTTGACGCGGTAGGCAAAGTCCTCGGCCAGGCGGCGGTCGAAAAACACCACCGCCTCGCCCACCGGCAGCCCGTTCTTGGTGCCGCCGAAGCACAGCACGTCGACGCCCGCGCGCCAGGTGATTTCGGAAGGATGCACGCCCAGCGACGCCACCGCATTGGCAAAGCGCGCGCCGTCCATGTGCACGCGCAACTGCCGGCGCTTGGCGATGGCCGCGATCGCGCGCACCTCTTCGACGCTGTAGACGGTGCCGACTTCGGTCGACTGCGTCAGCGACACCACCTTGGGCTTGGGGTAATGGATGTCGGCGCGGCGGGTGACCAGCGCCTCGACAGCATCGGGCGTGAGCTTGCCGTTCTCGCCCGGCGCGGTCAGCAGCTTGGAACCGTTGGAGAAGAATTCCGGCCCGCCGCATTCGTCGGTCTCGATATGCGCCAGTTCGTGGCAGATCACCGAGTGGTACGACTGGCACAGCGCCGACAGCGCCAGCGAGTTGGCCGCCGTGCCGTTGAACACGAAGAACACTTCGCAATCGGTCTGGAACAGGTCGCGGATCCGGTCGCAGACCTTCTGCGTCCAGCTGTCGTCGCCGTAGGCCTGCTCATGGCCGCTGCCGTTGGCTTCCAGGAAATACTTGAGCGATTCCGGGCAGAAGCCGGCGTAATTGTCTGAGGCGAAGTGCTGCATGGTGTTCAGTCTGAAGCGGCCCGGCGCCTTACTTCTTGTCGGCCCACAGCTCGCCGCCGGTGGCCCAGTTCTCGCGCTTGATGTCGGTAATGATGATGTCGACCGCCGACGGCGAGCAGCCCAGCGTTTCGCAGCTGACGCGGGTCACTTCCTCGACAAACTTGCGCTTCTGCTCGATGGTACGGCCTTCAAACATTTCGACGTGGAAAGTCGGCATACATAGGCTCCTGTGCTTGATTGATTGTTGTGGTCCGGGCGGAAAAATTCTTCCCTTCAGTCCCGGTAGGAAGGATCGATTCTATCCAGTTTGCGCAGCAGCGCGGGCCATTCCAGCACGCCTTCGATCGCGCCATCGTCATGGAGCTGCGCGGAGGTCTTGTCCGCCACCGCGGCGTCGGGCTGCACCAGGGCACCGCCCGCCTGCGCCGCGATCTGGATTTCGCAGGCCTTGATCAGCGTCGCCATCAGCACATAGGCTTCGGCCACGGTGCGGCCCACCGTCAGCGTGCCGTGGTTGCGCAACAGCATGGCCGGATGCGCGCCCAGCGATGCGGTCAGCCGCGCACCCTCGGCCGGGGTAAAGGCCAGGCCCTCGTAGTCGTGATAGGCCATGCGCCCATGGAAGCGCATGGCGTGCTGCGACAGCGGCAGCAGCCCCGCCGCCTGCGCCGACACGGCAATGCCGGCGGTGTTATGCAGGTGCATCACGCACATCGCATCGGCGCGCGCGGCATGCACTGCGGCGTGCAGCGCGAAGCCAGTCACGTTGACCGGATGCACCGTCTCGCCGACGACCTCGCCGCGGCCGTTGATCTTGACCAGGTCGCTGGCGCGGATCTCGTCGAAGGCAAAGCCGAAGGGATTGATCAGGAAGTGGTCGGGCTCGCCCGGCACCGTGGCCGAGATATGGGTGTAGATCAAGTCATCCCAGCCCTCGCGCGCAGCCAGGCGATAGGCCGCGGCCAGGTCGACGCGCACGCGCTGCTCTTCGGCGGAGACGGGATGGGAAGCGCCCGCGGCGCGCGCGGGCTGCAAGGCAAAAGACATGGGGTCGCTCCTGCGCCGCCCGGTCTGGCGTGCCGGGTACGGCCCGGCCTTCTGTGCCGCGCCGCGGACCGCGATGCCGGCGGAGCCGGACGCAGCCTGTCGCGCGGCGCGCCGGACGGCAAAGGCGATACTTTAGCGCACCTTGGCGCCCGGGCTCAGGCGGCCCCTGGCCGGCTCCCGGCGGCCGGCAGCGGCCATGCGCGGCGCATCCAGGCGAATACCAGCGCGCCCAGCGCCAGCGCCGCGGCGGCGCACGCCAGCGAACCGGCAAAGCCGCCGCTGCGCGCCACCAGCGCGGTCGCCAGCGGCGGGCCGGCGATCTGGCCGAGGCCGTAGGACGCGGTCATCAGGCCCATCAGCCGCGGTGCCTGCGGCCCCCAGAGGCGCCGCGCCTCGCGCATCGCAAACGCCACCAGCGCGGTGAACGGCAGGCCCGCCAGCAGGCTGCTGAGGGCAAAGCCGGCCACGCTCGGGAACGCCACCGCGATCGCCACGCCCAGCGCCTGCATGCCGTACAGCAGCGCCAGCAGCTTGCGGTTGTCGTGCGCCATGCCGACCCGCGTCGCCAGGAACGCGCCCACCGCCACGCCCGCGCCGAAGATCGGCCAGAACAGGTCGGCCCACACCGTGCCGGGCAGCGCTTTGCGCGCGATCACGGGCAGGAAGGTCGCGGTGATGATGTAGCCAAAGCCGGCCAGGCCGTACGCCAGGGTCAGCACCCAGGTCTGGGCGTCGAGCCGTGCGCGGCCGGTCGCGGTATCCGAGTCGCCCGGCGACGGCGCCACTGCCGCCACGGCGGATGGCGCCGCGGATGGCGCGGCGGATGGCGTGGCGAATACGCGCCAGACCGCCGCCACCAGCACCACCGCCAGCGCGGTGAAGGCCAGCCAGCCGTGGTCCGCGTGCCAGCCCGCCCCGACCATGCCGGATACGCCGAGTCCGGTGACCACGATGCCCAGGCCCGGGCCGCAGAAAATCAGCCCGGCCAGCTCGGGCCGGCCCAGCTCGGCCAGCCGCTGCAGGCACCAGCCGGCGGTGTAGACCATCACGACGGCGCTGGCCACGCCCGCGGCAGCGCGCCACAGCGACCACGCCGGCATGCCGCCCGGCAAGGCCATGCCCAGCGTCAGCAGCACGGTGGCCACCAGGCCCCAGCGCACCATGCGCACGGCGTCGGGCTGGATAAACATGCAGACCGCGGCGCCGGCGAAATAGCCGATGTAGTTCACCGTGGCCAGCCAGCCGCCCTGGTCCAGCGTGACGGTGCCGTCATGCAGCATCATCGGCAACAGCGGCGTGAAGGCGAAGCGGCCGATGCCCATCACCACCGCCAGCGACACCAGGCCGGCCAGCGCCACCGCGAACGGGCCGGCTGCATGGCGCGGCCGTGTCACGGCCGCCACGCGCGCGGCAGGGTGTTCGGGCTCCAGGCTATGAGGGGTCGGCATGAGGGAGGCTGTGGGAACAGCGGTTGCATTGCGATTTCTGTATGCTACGCTGCCATCAGCATCTTGAAACATGAATTCTCAAGATACCAACCATTCTGAAACCTGATGGATTACCGTGGAGGCCGGACATGGACCTTGCCGCGCTTGAGATCTTCCGCGCCGTCGTCGAGGCCGGCGGCATCACGCGAGCGGCCGAGCGGCTGCATCGGGTGCAATCCAACGTCACCACCCGCATCCGCCAGCTGGAGCAGACGCTGGGCGTCGACCTGTTCGTGCGCGACGGCCGGCGCATGGTGCTGACCCCGTCGGGACAGACCCTGTTCGACTACGCCTGCCGCATCCTGACCCTGACCGAGGAGGCGCGCCAGGCGTTGCTGCCGGCCCGCCCGCACGGCCGCCTGCGCATTGCGTCGATGGAAAGCACGGCCGCGAGCCGCCTGCCCCAGGTGCTGGCGGCGTACCACCAGGCCTGGCCCGAGGTGCAGCTGGAACTGGTGACGCTGGCGACGCGGCAAGCGTTCGATGCGCTGGCGCGCTTCGAGGTGGACTGCGCCTTTGTCGCCGAACCGCTGGCCGACCCGGCGCTGCGCGCGGTGCCGGTGTTCGAGGAAGAACTGGTGGTGATCACGCGCGAGCACCACCGTCCGGTGCACGGCGCGGCCGACCTGGAAGTGCCGACGCTGCTGGCGTTCGAGCCGGGCTGCAACTACCGCGCGCGGCTCGAGACCTGGTACGGCAGCGGCCCCGCGCCAACCCCGCGCGTGCTGCAGCTCAGCTCCTACCACGCCATCGTCGCTTGCGTCGCGGCCGGTATCGGCGCGGCGATCGTGCCGCGCTCGGTGCTGGGCCTGTACCGCGACCTGCCCGCCATCCGGCAGCACAGCCTGGGCGCGGCGGGCCGCGTACGCACGCTGCTGGCCTGGCAGCCGTCGATGGCCAGCGCCGCGCTGCATGCACTGGTCGAAGCCCTGCCCACGCTCACGCCCGGGTCTCCCGGATCGGCCGGCCCCGAACTGGCAGCCGCCTGACCCCGCGCGGCGGCGTGCAAGATGTGCCCGGTGGCCTACACTTGAAGTGGCGCCACCACGGCACCCCGGGTGCCCTGCCCCTGCCATGAACCCTGCCACCGCGTTGCTGCGGGCCTTCCGGCTGCTGTCCAGCCTGGCGCTGGCGTGCTGCGCGCTTGCCTTCGGCGGCAGCGGCATCGCGGCCCCGCCGGCGGGCACGGCCATGGCCACCGCACCGGTATACGTGATCCCGCTGAAAGGCGCGGTCAGCCCGGCCAGCGCCAGCTTTATCGTGCGCGGCATGGCGCGCGCCCGCGAAGCCGGCGCGCAGCTGGTGGTGCTTGAGATGGACACGCCCGGCGGGCTCGATGCGTCGATGCGCGACATCATCCAGGCCATCCTGGCCTCGCCGGTGCCGGTGGCCAGCTATGTCTCTCCGGGCGGCGCGCGCGCGGCCAGCGCGGGCACCTACATCCTCTACGCCAGCCATCTCGCGGCGATGGCCCCTGGCACCAACCTGGGCGCGGCCACGCCGGTGCAGGTCGGCATCGGCGGACCGCAGAAGCCCGACGCGCTGCCCGGCGCCAGCCCCGCCTCAGCCCCGGCCAGCGCGCCCCCGGCGGGCGACACCATGGCGCGCAAGCAGATGCATGACGCCTCGGCCTATATCCGCGGCCTGGCGCAGCTGCGCGGGCGCAACGCCGAATGGGCTGAGCGCGCGGTGCGCGAATCGGTCAGCCTGTCGGCCGACGAAGCGCTGGCGCAGCGCGTGATCGATATGGTCGCGGCCGACCTGCCCGCGCTGCTGCGCCAGCTCGACGGGCGCAAGCTGACGACCGCCGGCGGCAAGGCCAGCACGCTGCAGACGCGCAACGCCCCTTCGGTCACGCTGGAGCCGGACTGGCGCAACCGCTTCCTGGCGGTGATCACCGAGCCCAGCGTGGCGCTGTTGCTGATGATGATCGGCATCTACGCGCTGATCTTCGAATTCTCCACGCCGGGCATGGTGGTGCCCGGCATCGTCGGCGCGATCTGCCTGCTGCTGGCGCTGTTCGCGCTGCACATGCTGCCGGTCAACTACGCCGGGCTGGCGCTGGTGGCGCTGGGCATCGGCTGCATGGTGGCGGAGCTGTTCCTGCCCACCTTCGGCGCGCTGGGCGTCGGCGGCATTATCGCCTTCGCCTTCGGCGCGGTGATGCTGATCGACACCGACGTGCCGGGCTTCGGCGTGCCGCTGCCGATGGTGGCGGCGATGTCGGCGCTGTCCGCGGTGTTCGTGTTCGGCATGTCCGCCATGCTGGTGCGCTCGCGCAAGCGCCCGGTGGTCAGCGGTGCCGACACGCTGGTGGGCAGCCGCGGCGAGCTGCTCGACGACCTGCGCGAGGAAGGCTGGGCCACCGTGCGCGGCGAGACCTGGCGCGTGCGCAGCGCCACCCCGCTGGCGCGCGGCACGCCCGTGCTGGTCACCGCGCGCCACGGCCTGGTGCTCGAAGTGGTTGCCGCCGGCGGCGCTGCGCTGGCCCCCTCGCCCTCATCCCAACCGAAGCCAGACAAGGGAGCCTGACCATGGCCTACGGATTCAGTTTCGGCGGTGTGATCTTCCTGCTGGCACTGCTGGTGATCACCTCGTTCCGCGTGCTGCGCGAATACGAACGCGGCGTGGTGTTCATGCTCGGGCGATTCTGGAAGGTCAAGGGCCCCGGGCTGGTGCTGCTGATTCCGGCAGTGCAGCAGATGGTCAGGGTCGACCTGCGCACGGTGGTGATGGACGTGCCGCCGCAGGACGTGATCTCGCGCGACAACGTCTCGGTCAAAGTCAATGCGGTGGTGTATTTCCGCGTGGTCGATCCCGAACGCGCCATCATCCAGGTGGCGAACTTCCTCGAAGCCACCAGCCAGCTGGCGCAGACCACGCTGCGCTCTGTGCTGGGCAAGCATGAGCTGGACGAGATGCTGGCCGAGCGCGAGAAGCTCAACCTCGACATCCAGCAGGCGCTGGACGCGCAGACCGACGGCTGGGGCATCAAGGTCTCGAACGTCGAGATCAAGCACGTCGACCTGAACGAGACCATGGTCCGCGCCATCGCCCGCCAGGCCGAAGCCGAACGCGAGCGGCGCGCCAAGGTGATCCATGCCGAAGGCGAACTGCAGGCCTCGGAGAAGTTGCTGGAAGCGGCGCAGATGCTGGCGCGGCAGCCGCAGGCGATGCAGCTGCGCTATATGCAGACCCTGACGCAGATCGCGGGGGACAAGAGCTCGACCATCGTGTTTCCGCTGCCGATCGATTTGCTGACGACGCTGCGGAGCGCCACGGGGAACACGGAGAAGTAGGAAAGGGACTGCCGCACTGCCTGCGGCGGGTGACTCCCCTCTCCCATAAATGGGAGAGGGGCGCTAACCAGCGGTGGTCGTTACGCGATCAGACCTTGCCAGCCACCCACTCGCTGACTCCCGCCAGCGCCTGCGGCAGCTTGGCCGGCTCGGTGCCGCCGGCCTGTGCCATGTCGGGACGGCCGCCGCCCTTGCCGCCCACCTGCTGGGCGACAAAGTTGACCAGCTCGCCGGCCTTGACCTTGCCGGTGGCATCGGCGGTGACGCCGGCGATCAGGCTGACCTTGCCGTCGGCGACCGCGCCCAGCACGATGGCGGCGCTCTGCAGCTTGTCCTTGAGCTTGTCCATGGTCTCGCGCAGGGTCTTCACGTCGGCGCCGTCCAGCTGCGCGGCCAGCACCTTCAGGCCCTTGACGTCGACCGCCTGCGCCGCCAGCTCGTCGCCCTGCGACGCGGCCAGCTTGCTCTTCAGGCGCTCCAGCTCCTTCTCCAGCGCGCGCACCTGCTCCTGCACCTGGCCAATGCGCGGCACCAGCTCGGACGGCTGCGCCTTCAGCACGGCGGCGGCCTCGTTCAGCTTCGCGTCCAGGCCCTGCAGGTAGTGCAGCGCGTTGTCGCCCGTGATGGCTTCGACGCGGCGGATGCCGGCGGCGACGCCGCCTTCCATCACGATCTTGAACAGGCCGATATCGCCGGTGCGGTGCACGTGGGTGCCGCCGCACAGTTCCTTCGAGGTGCCGATCGACAGCACGCGCACGTCGTCGGCGTACTTCTCGCCGAACAGTGCCATCGCGCCGCTCTTGACTGCGTCGTCGAACGGCATGACCTCGGCGTGCGTGTCTTCGTTGCGCAGGATCTCGGCGTTGACGATCTCTTCGACCTGGCGGATCTGCGCGTCGGTCAGCGCCGCGTTGTGCGAGAAGTCGAAGCGGGTCTTGTCCGCATCGACCAGCGAGCCCTTCTGCTGCACGTGGCTGCCCAGCACCTCGCGCAGCGCCTTGTGCATCAGGTGGGTGGCCGAGTGGTTCCGTACCGTGCGCGCGCGGCGCAGCGCGTCGACCTGCGCCGACACGGCATCGCCCACCTTCAGCGCGCCGCCCTGCAGCGTGCCCTGGTGGCCGAACACGTCGGCCTGGATCTTGGTGGTGTCGGCCACCGCGAACACGGCATTGCCCGCCTTCAGCACGCCCTGGTCGCCGGCCTGGCCGCCGGACTCGGCGTAGAACGGCGTGTTGTCAAGCACCACCACGCCGGTCTGGCCGGGTTGCATGGTATCGACCGCGGCGCCGTCGACATACAGCGCCGTGACCTTTGCCTGCGGCAGCTCCAGCTTCTCGTAGCCGTGGAACACGGTCTTGTCGCCGATGTACTCCAGGCCGGCGGCCATCTTGAACTTGCCGGCGGCACGCGCCTGCTCGCGCTGGCGGCTCATGGCGGCGTCGAAGGCGGCCTCGTCCACGCCGATTTCCTGCTCGCGGCACACGTCCTGGGTCAGGTCCAGCGGGAAGCCGAAGGTGTCGTGCAGCTTGAAGGCGAGTTCGCCGTCCAGCGTCTTGCCGCCCTTGAGCTTGAGCTCGGCCAGCGCGGCGTCGAGGATGGCCATGCCGTTCTCGATGGTCTCGAAGAAGCGCTCTTCCTCGGCCTTCAGCACCTCGGTCACGCGCGATTGCGCTTCGGCCAGCTCAGGATAGGCCTGGCCCATCTGCTCGACCAGGTCCGGCACCAGCTTGTGGAAGAACGGGGTCTTCTGGCCCAGCTTGTAGCCGTGGCGGATGGCGCGGCGGATGATCCGGCGCAGCACGTAGCCGCGGCCTTCGTTGCCCGGGATCACGCCGTCGACGATCAGGAACGCGCACGCACGGATATGGTCGGCGATGACCTTCAGCGAGTTCTGGTTCAGGTTGTCGATATGGGTCTCGCGCGCGGCGGCCTTGATCAGCGCCTGGAACAGGTCGATCTCGTAGTTGCTGTGCACGTGCTGCAGCACCGCGGCAATGCGCTCCAGGCCCATGCCGGTATCGACGCAAGGCTTGGGCAGCGGCGTCATATTGCCCTGCTCGTCGCGGTTGAACTGCATGAACACCAGGTTCCAGACCTCGATGTAGCGGTCGCCGTCTTCCTCGGGCGATCCCGGCGGGCCGCCCCACACGTCCGGGCCGTGGTCATAGAAGATTTCCGAGCACGGGCCGCACGGGCCGGTGTCGGCCATCTGCCAGAAGTTGTCCGAGGCGTAGCGCGCGCCCTTGTTGTCGCCGATGCGCACGATACGCTCGGCCGGCACGCCCACTTCCTTCGCCCAGATGTCGTAGGCTTCGTCGTCTTCGGCGTAGACCGTCACCCACAGCTTCTCGGCCGGCAGCTGGTAGGTCTTGGTCAGCAGTTCCCATGCGTACTGGATGGCTTCGCGCTTGAAGTAGTCGCCAAACGAGAAGTTGCCCAGCATCTCGAAGAAGGTGTGGTGGCGCGCGGTGTAGCCCACGTTCTCGAGGTCGTTGTGCTTGCCGCCGGCGCGCACCGAGCGCTGGGCCGAGGTGGCACGGCTGTACGGGCGCTTGTCGGTGCCCAGGAACACGTCCTTGAACTGCACCATGCCGGAATTTGTAAACAGCAGCGTCGGGTCGTTCGCCGGCACCAGGCTGGACGAGCGGACCACGGTATGGCCCTTCGATTCGAAGAACTGCAGGAACTTGCTGCGAATGTCTGAGACTTTCATGGGATGGCGAACGCTTGCCCTGGCGTGGCCGGGCGCGACGAATCAGTATGGGATTTGCAAACCGTTGATTATACGGGCAAGGCAGGCCGCCGGGCAGGTCAGGCATGGCGCCCGGGAAGCGGCCGGCTATCGCCCTGAATCCCACCGCCTGGAGATACGCATAAATCACTTATGGCGGCAACGGCGGTTGGCCGGTGGTACAGTGCAGCCAGCCCGCGCCGCCCCGTTTCCGGGGCGTGCCGACCACCCGCATTCCGGATCCGATCCCCGCCTGACCTCTGCCTCGAATACCGCCATGGGAGCCTTAAGCCATCTCCGTGTCCTCGACCTGACCCGCGTCCTCGCCGGGCCGTGGTGCGCACAGAACCTTGCCGACTTCGGCGCCGACGTGATCAAGGTCGAGCGCCCCGGCGCCGGCGACGACACCCGCACCTGGGGCCCGCCCTGGCTCAAGGACGAAGACGGCCGCGACACCGCCGAGGCCGCCTACTACCTGGCCGCCAACCGCAACAAGCGCTCGGTGACGTGCGACATCAGCACGCCGGAAGGCCAGCAGATCGTGCGCGAGCTCGCCGCGCAGAGCGACGTGGTGCTGGAGAACTACAAGGTCGGCCAGCTGAAGAAATATGGCCTGGACTACGACTCGCTGAAGCAGGTCAAGCCTGACCTGATCTATTGCTCGGTCACCGGCTTTGGCCAGACCGGCCCGTATGCCGCGCGCCCGGGCTACGACTTCATCATCCAGGGCATGGGCGGCTTCATGAGCCTGACCGGCGAACGCGACGACCTGCCCGGCGGCGGCCCGCAGAAGGCCGGCGTGGCGATTTCCGACCTGATGACCGGCCAGTACGCCACCATCGCCGTGCTGGCGGCGCTGGCGCACCGCGACCGTACCGGCGAGGGCCAGTACATCGACATGGCGCTGCTCGATGTGCAGGTGGCGATGCTGGCCAACATGAACACCAACTACCTGGCCAGCGGCCAGGCGCCGCGCCGCTGGGGCAACGCGCATCCGAACATCGTCCCCTACCAGACCTTCCAGGCCGCCGACGGCTGGATCATCGTCGCGGTCGGCAACGACGGGCAGTTCCGCAAGTTCGTCACCGACGGCGGCAAGCCCGAACTGGCCGACGACCCGCGCTTTGCCACCAACCCTCAGCGCGTGGCCAACCGCGACGTGCTGGTGCCGATCCTGGCTGAGATGGTGCGCCCGCGCACCCGCGCCCAATGGATCCGCGACCTCGAAGCCGCCGGCGTGCCGTGCGGCCCGATCAACACGCTCGACGACGTGTTCGAGGACGACCAGGTCAAGGCGCGCGGCCTGCGCGTGGACCTGCCGCACCCGAGCGCGGGCGAGGTCAAGCTGGTCGGCAGCCCGATCAAGATGAGCGCGACGCCGCCGCAGGCGCTGCGCCACCCGCCCCTGCTGGGCGAGCACACCGACACGGTGCTGGCCGACACCCTGGGCTACAGCGCCGCGCAGATCGACGCACTTCGTGCAAAAGGGGTGCTGTAAGATTCTCCTCCAGCCCGCGGCGGGCCAGCCGGCCGCGGGTGCTTTCCGGAAGTTCAGTCCCCACTGAAGTACTTTCCCCGGGCCCCTGCCTTTGTGCGCGCCCGTGCAAAGCGAAGGAGAACCCATGCTGACCGACGCCATCCTCGCCTTCCTGCATTTCCTGGCGATTTTCGTCCTGATCACGCTGATGGCCGCCGAGGCCGTGGCGCTGCGCCCGGACCTGACCCCGGCCACCGTGCGGCGCCTGTCGCTGTACGACCTGTTCTATTTCCTGTCCGCGATGCTGGCGCTGGCCACCGGCCTGCTGCGCCTTTTCTACGGCGCCAAGGGCGCGGACTTCTATCTGCACAACCCGTGGTTCCACGCGAAGATGGGCGTGTTCGTGCTGATCGCGCTGTGCTCTCTGCCTCCGACCTTTGCCATCGCGCGCTGGCGCAAGCAGGCGCGCAGGCTGCCCGATTACGTGCCGCCGCCGTCCGAGATCAAGGCGGCCCGGCGCTGGGTCATGATCGAATCGCACCTGGTGATCCTGCTGCCGCTGTGCGCCGTGATGATGGCGCGCGGCATCGGGGCCCGCTGAGAACCCCCTATCCCTCTGTCCTCCGCAACATGCTGAAGAAACTGCTTGCCGCCGCGCTGACCGCGGCCCTGGTGCCGGCCGCCGCCGTTGCCGCCACCAATGCCTACCCGACCAAGCCCGTGCGCTTCGTTGTGCCCTACCCGGCCGGCGGCCCGCTCGACACCGTGGCGCGCGCCATCGGCGACAAGCTGCGCGACAGCCTGGGCCAGCCCGTGATCGTCGAAAACAAGCCCGGCGCCGGCGGCAACCTGGGCGCCGACTACGTCGCCAAGCAGCCCGCCGACGGCTACACCATCGTCATGGGCGCGGTGGCCACGCATGCCATCAACCCGACGCTGTTCAGCAAGATGCCGTACGACCCGGTCAGGGATTTTGCGCCGATCACGCTGGTCGCCGACGTGCCCAACGTGCTGGTGATGCACCCCGGCAAGGCGGCCGAGCTGCATATCAATAACGTGGGCGACCTGGTCGCGTACGCGCGCAAGAACCCGGGCAAGCTGGACTACGCCTCCGGCGGCAACGGCAGCGCCGGCCACCTGTCAGGCGAGCTGTTCAAGAGCATGGCCAAGGTCAGCATGGTCCATATCCCCTACAACGGCGCCGCGCCCGCGCAGCTGTCGGTGCTGTCGGGCCAGACCGACCTGATCTTCGACAACCTGGCATCGGCATCGGCCAATATCAAGGCGGGCAAGCTCAAGGCCTTCGCCGTCACCACCGCCGGGCGCGCCGCATCCTTCCCGGAGCTGCCAACCATTGCCGAGGCCGGCAAGGGACTGGGTCTGGAAGGCTTCGACATTTCCACGTGGTTCGGCGTGTTCGCGCCGGCCAACACGCCGCGCGAGATCGTCGAACGGCTCAACCACGACATCGTGGCGATCCTGAAGACCGACGACATGAAGGCCCGCCTGGCCCGCATCGGCGCCCAGCCGGCACCGACCACGCCGGAGCAGTTCGCGGCGCTGATCCAGAAGGAACTGAAGAAGTATGCGCAGATCGTGAAGGTGTCGGGAGCGAAGGTCGACTGACGTCCAACAGGGAGCGGGACATCACGCGCGCTGGCGGCTCTGCTCGGCCTTGCGCCGCCGCCTCCACAGCTTCCCGCCCGAGTCCCCCTCCAGCCGCGGCAGCAGCAACCCTACCTGCACGATCTGCGCGCCCTCCATGCGCGTGATCGTCAGCGGCAGCCCGGCGATCTCGACGCTGTCGCCTTCCACCGGCGGCGACGTGAACGCGCGCTGCATTGCGCTTTCCAGCGTCAAGGGCTCTTCGTCCGGCGTCAGTTCGCGGGTGCCGTAGAGCGCGGCCACGTCACGCAGCGGCGCGTCGCCCGACAGCAGGAAATCGTGCGAGACCTGTTCCCAGGTAGGGGCCCGGCCCGGCGTCTGGAACAGCGCCGACAGCAGCGGCAACGAGACGGTCGGCCCCAGCACGCAGACCGCATCGCCCGCGCGCAATACGGTCTGGCCCGGCTCGGCCAGGGCGTCGTCGCGGGCCACCGTCATCAGCCGGCAGCGCGGCGGCAGCTCCAGCTGGTCGGCGCGCACGTTCTCGACCGGGGCGTTGGGGCCGACCTCGAACTGCATCACTTCCAGGATCGGCGCGCGCGTGCCGCGCAGGCGCGAGCGCGCCAGCGGCTCGGGGTAGCCGGGGCGCAGCACCCGCGCCAGCCGCGCGGCTACCGCCACGGTAGTGCCCTGGAACAGCAGGCTGGCCAGCACCACCGCAAAGGCGATGCGGAACAGCAGGCCTGACTGCGGCACCTCGCGCAGCAGCGGGAACAGCGCCAGCACGATCGGCACCGCGCCGCGCAGCCCCATCCAGGCGATAAAGCCGGTCTCGCGCGCATTGAAGCGGAACGGCAGCAACGCCAGCCAGACCGCCACCGGCCGCGCCACCAGCATCAGGAAGGCCGCCACCGCCACCGCGGGGCCGGCCACTTCCCAGATCCGGTGCGGCGCCACCAGCAGCCCGAGCAGCAGGAACATGGCGGACTGCGCCAGCCATGCCATGCCGTCCATGGCGCGCATGGTGTCGGCGGTGACGGCGCGCTCGCGGTTGCCGATCAGCATGCCGGTCAGGTACACCGCCAGGAAGCCGCTGCCACCGGCACTCTGCACGATGGCAAAGACCATCGCGCCGCCGGAGCACAGCAGGATCGACTGCAGCCCTTCGGCGACGCGGGTGCGCTCCAGCACATTGGCCAGGCAATAGCCGAGCCCGAGCCCCAGCGCGCCGCCCACGCCGAACTGCACCAGCAAGCGCAGCACCAGGTCCAGCGGCGTCAGGCCGCCGGGCGCCGTCAGCCATTCGATCAGCGTGAGCGTCAGGAAGATGGCCATCGGGTCGTTGATGCCGGATTCGATCTCCAGCACGCTGGCGACCCGGTCCTTGAGCCGGATGCCGCTGCTGTTGAGCGTCGAGAACACCGCGGCGGCATCGGTCGAGCCGACGATGGCCCCCAGCAGCAGCCCCAGCCGCCAGTCGATGCCGAGCAGCCAGGCGGCGAATATGCCGACCAGCGCGGCGGTCACCAGCACCCCGACCGTGGCCAGCGACAGCGACGGCTTGAGCGCCACGCGGAAGGTGGCAAAGCGGGTGCGCAGTCCGCCGTCGAGCAGGATGATCGCGAGCGCGAGGTTGCCCACGAGGAAGCTGAGCCAGGTGTCGGAGAAGCGGATGCCGCCGGGGCCGTCCACGCCGGCCAGCATGCCTACGGCCAGGAACACCAGCAGGACCGGCACGCCGAAGCGCGCCGAGAACGCGCCCAGCACGATACCCAGCGACATCACGACGGCGCCGAGCAGGATGACATGGTCGATGCTTTCCAAAATGCTCCTTGTATTGCCTCGGGGATTCGGCTGCGGGAGCTTTCAGGACCTTTCGGAACCTTTCACAACCTTTCAGACCCCTGCCGCCACGGTGGCCCCCCGCGGCGCGCAAGACCGTTCCGGATGATAGCGCAGCGGTCCCGGGCCCCGACCCGCAAAACGGCGTGGAGCCTGGCGCAGCGGCGCTTTTAAGTGCGCTCTCACTAGGGGATACCCGAACCATGACCCCAATTGCAGACATCTGAAAGGTAGCTGAAAGGTCGCCCCCTTACCTTCCACCCTGCCCGTCGGAAGGCCTCCGGAACATGCCGCTTTGATGCAACGCAACAAAGGCAAGAAAGAGGCCCGCCGCAGATTTCAAGCAGTCTTATCGAGGAGATTCACTTTGCGCATACGTAGCCAAAAGGACTTTGCCTCCGGCCTGATGTTCATCCTGGTCGGATTCGGCTTTTCCTGGGTCGCGCGCGGTTATTCCATGGGAACCGCCGCCAAAATGGGACCGGGATACTTCCCGTTCTGGCTCGGCATCGTGCTCGCCCTGCTGGGCGCGCTGGTGCTGTTCGGCTCGCTGTCTTCCAAGTCGGAAGAAGACAGCCTGGCCCGCTGGGACATCAAGACGCTGCTGTGGATCCTCGGTTCGGTGGTGCTGTTCGGCCTGCTGCTCAAGCCGCTGGGCATGGTGCTGTCGGTGCTGGTGCTGGTGCTGGTGTCGTCGATGGCCAGCCACGAGTTCAGCTGGAAGGGCGCCATCCTGAACGCGATCATCCTGGTGCTGATCAGCCTGGGCGCGTTCGTGTACGGCATCAACCTGCAGATGCCGGTGTGGCCGGCTTTCCTGGCAAGCTAAGGAGGCCGCCAACATGGAACTACTCACCAACCTGGGTCTGGGCTTCTCCACCGCCCTGACCTTCCAGAACCTCGCGTACGCCTTCCTGGGCTGCGTGCTGGGTACGCTGATCGGCGTGCTGCCGGGCCTGGGGCCGCTGGCCACCATCGCCATGCTGCTGCCGGTGACCTACACGCTGCCGCCGGTGGCCGCGCTGATCATGCTGGCCGGCATCTACTACGGCGCCCAGTACGGCGGCTCGACCACCGCCATCCTGGTGAACCTGCCCGGTGAATCGTCGTCGGTGGTGACCACCATCGATGGCTACCAGATGGCCAGACGAGGGCGAGCGGGGGTGGCGCTGGCGACAGCGGGCCTGGGCTCGTTCTTCGCCGGCTGCGTCGCCACGATGATCCTGGCCGCGTTTGCCGCGCCGCTGTCGGAACTGGCATTCAAGTTCGGCCCCGCCGAGTATTTCTCGCTGATGGTGCTGGGCCTGATCGGCGCCGTGGTGCTGGCGTCGGGCTCGCTGGTCAAGGCCATCGCCATGATCGTGCTGGGCCTGCTGCTGGGCCTGGTGGGTACCGACGTCAACTCCGGCGCCGCGCGCTTCTCGTTCGACGTGCCGGAACTGACCGACGGCCTGAACTTCGTCTCGGTGGCAATGGGTGTGTTCGGCTTTGCCGAGATCATCGCCAACCTGGAGCAGAAGGAACACCGCGAGACCTTCACCGACCACATCACCAACCTGTTCCCGACCAAGCAAGACTTCAAGCGCATGATCCCCGCGGTGCTGCGAGGCACCATGCTGGGTTCGGCGCTGGGCATCCTGCCGGGCGGCGGCGCATCGCTGGCCTCTTTCGCGGCGTATTCGCTGGAGAAGAAGACCTCCAAGTTTTCGCACGAATTCGGCAAGGGCGCGATCGAAGGCGTGGCTGGCCCGGAATCGGCCAACAATGCGGCTTCGCAGACCTCGTTCATCCCGCTGCTGACGCTGGGCATTCCGCCCAATGCGGTGATGGCGCTGATGGTGGGTGCGATGACCATCCACAACATCCAGCCCGGCCCGCAGGTGATGACCAGCAACCCGGCGCTGTTCTGGGGCCTGATCGCCTCGATGTGGATCGGCAACCTGATGCTGATCGTGCTGAACCTGCCGCTGATCGGCATCTGGGTGAAGCTGCTGAAGGTGCCCTACCGCTACCTGTACCCGGCCATCCTGACGTTCTGCTGCATCGGCGTGTACTCGGTCCAGAACACCACCTTCGACGTGTTCCAGACCGCCGCCTTCGGCGTGATCGGCTACCTGTTCATCAAGCTGCGCTGCGAACCCGCTCCGCTGCTGCTGGGCTTTGTGCTGGGGCCGATGATGGAAGAAAACTTCCGCCGCTCGCTGCTGCTGTCGCGCGGTGACTTCAGCGTGTTCGTGACGCGTCCGCTGTCGCTGGGCCTGCTGATCGCCGCCGCGGTGCTGGTCGTGATCGTGGCGCTGCCGTCGATCAAGGCCAAGCGAGAGGAAGCGTTCCAGGAAGAATAAGCAGGGAACATCGCCGGCCTCGCGCCGGCGGCAGCAATCCTGAAGGGCACCGCATGGTGCCCTTTTTTTCGTCCGGCGCGGTGGCCGCTAGGCCCCGAACAGCTCGCTGCAGGCCGCCCGCACCGCCGCCGTCACTTGCCCCCGGCCATGATCGCGTCGCTCCAGCATGCCGATCTGGCGCATCACCGGCTTGCCGTTGACCAGCAGCGGCAGCACCCGCAGCGCGTCGTCGTCGCGCCAGCGCGCGCGCCGCAACAGCGGCACCACGGTCACCCCCACCTCCTGCCGCACCAGCTCGACCAGCGCCTCGATCGCGTTCAGTTCCAGGAACTCGTTGACCTTCAGGTGCGCGCGGCGCAGCGCGCGCTCCACCAGCACGCCGGTGCGCTGGCTGCGGTCGAAGCGCAGGTAAGGGTTGGCCGCCAGCGCCTCGCGCGCGTCCCGGCCCGGGCTGCCGCGCGCGGCGATGGCCACCAGCGGTTCCTGGTACAGCGGCGTCCAGCGCAGCGTGCCGGGCACGCGCGCCGCGCCTTCCACCAGGATGGCGGCGTCGAGCTCGCCGGCTTCCACCTGCGCCGCCAGCTCGATCGACTTGGCCCCGACCAGGCGCACATCGAGTGCCGGATAGGTGCGCTTCATGCTCGCCACCGCATGCGACAGGCCGCCCATCACCGACACCACCGCGCCCACCGCGACCGCGCCCGCCATGGCTTCGGCCGACGCCAGCGGCAGCCGCATCTCGTCATACAGCGCCAGCAGCTTGCGCGCCTGCGGCAGCAGCGCGCGGCCATCCGCATTGAGCACCGCCACGCGGCCGTTGCGGTCGAACAGCTCGCGGCGCAGCTCGGTCTCCAGCGCGCGCATCTGCAGGCTGACCGCGGCCTGGGTCAGCGCCACCTGTGCCGCGGCGGCGGCGAACGAGCCGTGCTCGGCCACGGCGACGAAGGTGCGAAGGAAACGGACAGTACTCATGATGCACACCAGGAAAAGAACGCCCCCGTCGCCCCGGCATTCGATACTTAAAAAAATCTTGGGACATCGGAAAGAAATATTAGCTTTCTTTGTGACCGGCGGCGCGGAATAATGAAGGCCGATCATCAATAGCCCTGCGCCTGATTCTCGGAGACACCCATGACATCCTGGCTGCGTCGCCTCGGCACCGGCCTCGGCATCGGCCTGTGCCTGGCCGCCACTCCCGCACTGGCCGACAGCTACCCGAGCAAGCCGATCCGGCTGCTCGTGCCCTTCCCCGCCAGCGGCGCGACCGATCTGCTGGCGCGCGCCATCGCGCAGAAGGTGGGCAGCAACATGGGCCAGCAGATCGTGGTCGACAACCGTCCCGGCGCGGGCGGCGCGATCGGCTCCGACATGGCCGCCAAGGCCTCGCCCGACGGCTATACGCTGCTGATCGCCACCACCAGCACGCATTCGATCGGGCCGTATATCAACACCAGGCTGCCATACAACACCGAGACCGATTTCACGCCCGTGGGCCAGGTCGCCATCGCAACCAACCTCCTGGTGGTGCCCAACAGCCTGCCGGTAAAGAACGTGCGCGAGCTGATCGACTATGCCAAGAAGCACCCCGGCGAGCTGAACTACGCCTCGAGCGGCAACGGCACCGTGGTGCACCTGACCGCCGAGGCCTTCAAGGCGCAGGCGGGCGTGTTCATCACCCACATCCCGTACCGGGGCACCGCGCTGGCGGTGCCCGACCTGATCTCGGGCAAGGTGCAGGTGCTGTTCGACAGCATCGTCTCGGGCCTGCCGCATGTGAAGGACGGCAAGCTCAAGGCGCTGGCGGTGACCAGCGCGAAACGCTCGCCGCTGGCGCCGGAAATTCCCACCGTCAGCGAGTCGGGCCTGCCGGGCTTCGTCTCCGATACGTGGTTCGGCATCTATGGCCCCAAGGGCATGCCGGCCGATATCGTCAATCGCCTCAATGCCGAGTTCAACAAGGCCATCCAGTCGCCCGAGGTGAAGGAGCGGCTGGCCAAGCTGGGCGCCGAGCCGGTCGGCGGCACGCCTGCCCAGTTCGCCGCCATGGTGAAGCAGGACAGCGCGCGCTGGGGCAAGCTGATCCGGGATCGCAAGATCACGGCAGAATAAATACGCTATCGAGCGCTCCCGGGCGCAGCGAGAACAAAGGACTTACCCATGCAGAACTTCAACTGGACCAATCCCTATCCGACCGTGCGCATTCCGCTGTTTGCGCGCAACGTGGTCTCGACCTCGCACCCGCTGGCCGCGCAGGCCGGCCTGCGCATGCTGCTCAAGGGCGGCAATGCCGTCGATGCCGCCATCGCCGCGGCCGCCGCGATCACCATCGTCGAGCCGGTGTCGTGCGGCCTGGGCAGCGACGCCTTCGCCATCCTGTGGGACGGCAAGTCGCTGCACGGCCTGAACTCGTCGGGCGTGGCCCCGGCGGCATGGAGCCCGGAATACTTCAAGGCCAAGTACGGCACCGACGCCAACGGCCTCGCCAAGCGGCCGATCCGCGGCTGGGACTCGGTCACCGTGCCCGGCATGGTCGCCGGCTGGGCCGCGCTGCACGAGCGTTTCGGCAAGCTGCCGTTCGCCGACCTGATGGAGCCCGCGATCGAGATCGCCGAGCGCGGCTACGCCGTGCCGCCGGTGGTGGCGCACAAGTGGGCCGCCGCGGTGCCGGAACTGAAGGACCAGCCCGGCTACGCCGACACCTTCATGCCCAACGGCCGCGCCCCGGCGGTGGGAGAAAAGTTCACCATGAAGGACGCCGCCGAGACCCTGCGCCAGATCGGCACGAGCCGCGGCCGCGCCTACTACGAAGGCGCGATCGCCGAGAAAATCGCTGCCTTCAGCAAGCAGTGCGGCGGCGCCATGACGCTCGACGACCTGCGCAACTACCAGCCCGACTGGGTCAAGCCGATCAGCAAGTCCTACCGCGGCTATGAACTGCACGAGATCCCGCCCAATGGCCAGGGCATCGCCGCGCTGATCGCACTGGGCATCCTCGACCAGTTCGACCTGGGCTCGATCCCGGTGGATTCGGTCGACTCGCAGCACCTGCAGATCGAGGCCATGAAGCTGGCCTTCGCCGACCTGTACCAGTACGTGGCCGACCCGCGCAGCATGGAAGTCACGCCCGAACAGATGCTGGACGACGCCTACCTGAAGTCGCGCGCCAAACTGATCGACATGCAGCGCGCCACGCATTTCAACTTCGGCATGCCCAAGGTCGGCGGCACCATCTACCTGACCGCGGCGGACGAGAACGGCATGATGATCTCGTTCATCCAGTCGAACTACATGGGCTTCGGCTCGGGCGTGGTGGTGCCGGGCACCGGCATCAGCCTGCAGAACCGCGGCGTGGGCTTCTCGATGGACCCCAAGTCGGCCAACGTGGTCGCGGGCGGCAAGCGTCCGTTCCACACCATCATCCCGGCCTTCCTGACCAAGGACGGCCAGCCGGTGATGAGCTTCGGCGTGATGGGCGGCGACATGCAGCCGCAGGGCCACGTGCAGACCGTGGTGCGCATGCTCGACTACAACCAGCAGCCGCAGGCGGCCTGCTGCGCGCCGCGCTGGAAGGTCAACCGCGACTTCACGCTGGACGTGGAAGGCACCATGGACCCGGCCACGGTCGAGGGCCTGAAGGCACGCGGCCACCAGCTCAAGTCGGTGGACGATCCTTACATGGATTTCGGCTCGGGGCAGTTTATCTGGCGCCTGTCGGACGACGCCGACCACGGCTACGTCGCGGCCAGCGACAGCCGGCGCGACGGGCAGGCAGTGGGGTTCTAAGCGCCGGGCTCCCCCGCCCCTCTCCCGCAAGCGGGCGAGGGGCGCTTACTGCGAACCGCAGCGCGAGAAAACGGCCGATCCAACTGGCCCGCTCGCAAAGCCACCAATTGTCCATGGCCCGCCGGCCCGCTCTCCGTACACTGTGACGGAACATATCCGGAGCCCCGCCATGACCCCCTACGCCTTCCGCCTGCTCAACGTCTTTGCCGAATCCACCTTCGGCGGCAATCCCCTGTGCGTGTTCGAGGACGCGCGCGGCATGGACGCTGCCACCATGCAGGCGCTGGCGCTGCAGTTCAACCTGTCGGAAACCACCTTTATCCTGCCGTCGGACCAGGCCAGCGCGCGGGTGCGCATCTTCACCACCGGCTATGAGATGCGCTTCGCCGGGCATCCGACGCTGGGCACCGCGCACGTGGTGCGCGAACTGGCCGGCACGGGCGATGCGCTGACGCTGGAGTTCGCCGCGGGCGTGGTGCCCGTGACCGCGCAGGGCGATGTCTGGACCTTCACCGCGCCCCACCGCGGCCAGCCCAGGACCGCGCCGGCCGGCCTCTCCGACGCCGACATGGCCAGCCTGCTGGGCCTGCGCGAACACGACCTGCTGAGGTCGGCCATGTGGGTCGACACCGGCGCCGACCAGTTGCTGGTGCCGGTGCGCAGCACCGATGCCGTGCGCCGCGCCAGCCCGGACAGCGCGCGCCTGGCGGCGTGGCCGCAAAGCAGCCTGGGCCGCAAGACCGCCTACGTCTTTGCCTTCGACCCCGAGCGGCCCGGCCGCGTGCTGTCGCGCTACTTCTTCACCAAGCAGGGCGGCGGCGTGGCCGAGGATCCGGGCACGGGCTCGGCCTGCGCCAACCTTGGCGGCTGGCTGATGGCCACCGGCAGCGCGCAGTCCGCCGGGCTTTCGGAATATGTCGTCGACCAGGGCGAGGCGGTCGGCCGCCCGTGCCGGCTGCGCCTGGCCGTCGACACGGATGGCGCCGCTGGCACGATCCGCGTGGGCGGCCGCGTGCTGGAAATTGGCCGGGGCACCGTGACCGTGTAAGCCCCGTGCCGCGCTTTTGCGTCAGCTTGTGCGTTACATTGGCGCTTTCGCCCCAACGCCCAGCCTGCCATGACCCCGCACGCCATCACCACGCTGGCCGAACTGGAAGCGCTCTACGCGCAACCGGCGGCGCCCTCGCTCTCCAAGGAAGTCGATTACCTGCACCCGCATTACCGCGCCTTTATCGAGGCGGCACCGTTCTGCCTGCTGTCGACGGTCGGCCAGGACTGGGCCGAATGCTCGCCGCGCGGCGACGCCCCCGGTTTCGTGCAGGTGCTGGACGAGCGCACGTTGCTGCTGCCGGACCGGCGCGGCAACAACCGCATCGACAGCCTGCGCAATATCGTTGCCGATCCGCGCGTGGGCCTGCTGTTCGTGATTCCCGGCATCAACGAGACCATCCGCGTCAACGGCACCGCGCAGATCAGCGTGGACCCCGCGCTGGTCGCGCGTTGCGTGGTCGAGGGCAAGGCCCCGACCACGGTGCTGGTGATCACGGTGCAGGCGGTCTTTTTCCAGTGCGCCCGCGCGCTGATCCGCTCGCGGCTGTGGGCCGCGCAGTCCCAGGTCGCGCGCCAGTCGCTGCCCAGCAACGGCGAGATCCTGGCCACGCTGAGCGGCAATGCCATCGACGGCGCCGCCTATGACCGCGAGCTGCCCGAGCGGCAGCGCACCACGCTCTACTAGCGCGGCAGCCACTCCGGCGCATGCGTGCCGAGCGGCTCGGACGGCAGCGCCCAGCGCGCCGGCGTCTCGGACAGCTGCGCGGCGTGGCGCACCACCGTCAGCATGCCGAAGCCGGACGGCACCGCTTCGAGCAGGTCGGCCACGTCGTCGATCTTCTGCTCGGGCGCCTTGAGCCCGTCGGGCACGCGCCCCAGCCCGCGCAGCCACTGCCCCACCTGCGCCAGCGACACGCGCACATGCCAGCTGCCGCCTTCCACCGCGCGCCGGTGCAGCGCGGCCATCGCGCCGAACGCCAGCAGGTAGCCCGCGGCATGGTCCAGCACCTGGGCCGGCAACGGGCGCGGCGTGTCGCTGCCGGCGGCTTCCGCCTCGGCATGGTTGAAGCCGGTGGCGGTCTGCACCAGCGAATCGAAGCCGCGCTTGGGGGCCCATGGCCCCACGTGGCCATACGCGCTCAGCGACACATAGACGATGCCCGGACGGGCGCGCGCCGCGGCTTCCGGGCCCGCGCCCAGTCCGTCCAGGCCGCCGGGACGGTAGCCTTGCACCAGCACGTCGGCGCCATGCAGCAGCTTGTGCAGCGTGCGCTTGTCGTCGGCATCGCGCAGGTCCAGCTGGCAGCTGCGCTTGCCGCGGCCGGTGTCGATCACCAGCGGCGCGATCGACGGCAGGTGCGGCGCGGTCACCAGCAGCACGTCGGCGCCATGCGCGGCCAGCGTGCGGCCCGCCACGGGGCCGGCGATGATGCGGGTGAAATCGAGCACGCGCACGCCCGACAGCGGCTGCGCGCCCGCTGACACCGGCGCCGGCAGCGGCTGCGGCGGGGCATCGCCGATCCGCTCCAGCGTCACCGGCGGCAGGCCGCGCAGCGCCGCGGCTTGCGCATGGCGGTCCCATTCGTCGAAGCTGCGCAGCGCGGCCACGACCAGGCCGGCGTCGGACGCGGCCGTTTCGAACGCCTCGGCTTCCCATTTTTCCAGCGCCGCCTGCACCGCGTCCTTGTCGTAGGCGCAGCCCAGCAGGCGCAGCACGCCGTCGCGGTGATGCGGGAAATTGGTGTGCAAGCGGACCCAGCGGCCGTCGCCGCAACGGTAGATGCCGGCGATCTTGTCCCACAGCTCCGGCGCCGGGCCGCCATCGACGCGCAGGTAGCGCTCGCTGCGGAACTCGGTGATGGCGTGGCGCATGTCGACGCTGACTTGCTGCCAGCGGCCGCTGCGGCCTTGCCACAGCGTGGCCGCGGCCAGCGCCGACGCGGCCACGCTGGCCTGCGCAGCGGTGCCCACGGCAAAGCTCGAAGGCAGCACCGGCTCGGCGCCGTTCAGGCGCAACTGGCCTAGCGCCTGGGGGGGCAGGCCGGCATCGCGCCACAGCGCGCCAACGACATCGAGGGGCATGGGCGGCACTTGTGCCGCGGCGGTGGGGGCGTTCATGGTCGTTCCTGGGCGTTCCTGCTGCGATGGGATGACTGTCGGCCGTGGCCGGCCGGCACGGGTCTCCATGCTACTCCGACACATCACTTTCGGTGCGTCCGACACGCGCCGGCAACCGACCCGACCACAAATGAGCCGATGCTCACCGCGTGCGGCGCCGCCGGCACGGTAAAATCCCGCTATTGGCATTCCGCCACGCAATCCGACGACCCGGCCCCACGCCTTGCAGGCGCTTGCGGCCGGCCAACCGGCGCCATCATGAGCCACGACAACAAGCCTACCGACAGCAACCCCGCCGCCTCCAACTTCCTGCGCAGCATCATCGACCAGGATCTCGCCGCCGGCACCTACGCCGGCCGCCAGGACAAGCAGGGTGAGCCGCTGCCGACCGTCATCACCCGCTTCCCGCCGGAGCCCAACGGCTATCTGCATATCGGCCACGCCAAGAGCATCTGCCTGAACTTCGGGCTGGCGCGCGACTACGGTGGCCGCTGCCACCTGCGCTTCGACGACACCAACCCGGTCAAGGAAGACACCGAATACGTCGAGTCCATCATCGACGCCGTGCACTGGCTCGGCTTCTCCTGGGACAGCGAAGGCAAGGACGGCCAGAAGCAGCCGCACCTGTACTACGCCAGCGATTACTTCGACCAGCTCTACGCCTTTGCCGAAACCCTGATCGAGCGCGGTGCCGCCTACGTCGACAGCCAGTCGGCCGAGCAGATCGCCGCCAGCCGCGGCAATTTCTCCGAGCCGGGCAAGCCCTCGCCCTTCCGCGACCGCAGCGTCGAGGAAAACCTGCAGCTGTTCCGCGACATGCGCGCCGGCAAGTACGCCGACGGCGAGCACGTGCTGCGCGCGAAGATCGACATGGCCGCGCCCAACATCGTCATGCGCGACCCGGTGCTTTACCGCATCCGCCACGCGCATCACCACCGCACCGGCGACAAGTGGTGCATCTACCCGATGTACGACTTCACGCACTGCATCTCGGACGCGCTGGAGAACATCACGCACTCGCTGTGCACGCTGGAATTCGAGAACAACCGCCCGCTGTACGACTGGGTGCTGGAGCACCTGCGCGACAGCGGCGTGTTCCGCGACCCGCTGCCGCACCAGTATGAGTTCGCTCGGCTGAACCTGACCTACGCCATTACCAGCAAGCGCAAGCTCAAGCAGCTGGTCGACGAACAGCGCGTCGACGGCTGGGACGATCCGCGCATGCCGACGCTGGTGGGCGTGCGCCGCCGCGGCTACACCCCGGAATCGATCCAGCTGTTCTGTGATCGCGTCGGCGTGGCCAAGGCCGACAGCTGGATCGATATGAGCACGCTCGAAGGCTCGGTGCGCGACGACCTCGACGGCCGCGCCGCCCGTGGCGTTGCCGTGCTGGACCCGCTGAAGCTGATCATCGACAACTACCCCGAAGGGCAGAGCGAGGAATGCTCGGCGCCGGTCCACCCCAAGAAGCCGGAACTGGGCAAGCGGGTATTCCCGCTGTCGCGCGAGCTGTGGATCGAGCGCGAGGACTTCAACGAGACCCCGCCCAAGGGCTACTTCCGCCTGTTCCCCGGCAACAAGGTGCGCCTGAAGTACGGCTACGTGATCGAGTGCACCGGCGTGGACAAGGACGCCGACGGCAACGTGATCGCGGTGCACGCCAGCTACCTGCCCGACACCAAGAGCGGCACGCCGGGCGCCGACAGCGTCAAGGTCAAGGGCGTGATCCACTGGGTCAGCGCGGCGCATGCGTATGAGGCCGAGGTGCGCCTGTACGACCGGCTCTTCAACGACCCCAACCCGGATGCCGGCGGCAAGAACTTCCTCGATGCGCTCAACCCGGATTCCAAGCAGGTGATCACCGCCTACCTGGAGCCGGGCCTGCGCGAGGCGCAGCCGGAAGACCGCTTCCAGTTCGAGCGCCATGGCTACTTTGTCGCCGACCGCAGCGATTCGACGCCGGGCAAGCCGGTGTTCAACCGCATCGTCGGCCTCAAAGACAGCTGGGGCAAGTGATGGCCAAACCTGGCAAGGCAGCGGTGCAGACCATCACCTTCCCGCTCGAGGGCGAGTTCATCGCCCTCAATGACCTGCTCAAGCTGGCGGGCGTGTGCGACAGCGGCGGCGCCGGCAAGGCGCTGGTCGCGGCCGGCGAGGTCTCGGTGGACGGCGCGCCCGAATCGCGCAAGACTGCGAAGATCCGCGCCGGCCAGGTGGTGGGCCTGGCGGGCATCGAGATCCGCGTGGTCGCCGCCTGACCGCGCGGCCGGCCGGCGCGCCGCCCCGTGCGGCCGTCGCCGGCACCGCAACCGAAAGGATGACTATGCCGATCGCTTTCTGGTGCGTGCTGCTGGCCGGCGTCCTGCCGCTGGCAACGGTGGCCATCGCCAAGGCCAGCGCGCCGGGCTACGACAACCATGACCCGCGCGGCTGGCTGGAACGGCAATCCGGCCGCGCGCGCCGCGCCGACCTGGCGCACCGCAACCATTTCGAGGCCTTCCCCTTCTTCGCCGCGGCGGTGCTCAGCGCCACCTACCTGCAGGCGCCGCAGGCCCGCATCGACGAACTGGCGATGGCCTTCATCGCGGTGCGCGTGCTCTACACCCTGTGCTACATCACCGACCGCGCCACCCTGCGCACGCTGTGCTGGACCATCGGCTACCTGACCGTGGTGGGGATCTTCCTGCTGCCGGTCCTGGTCCACTGAGGCCATGGTCCTGCGCGCGCTGCTGCTCCTGGCCGCCACCGGCATCGCCGGCGCCCACGCGGCACCGGTCGAGTACACGCTGGACCCGGCCCATACCACCGTCTATTTCTCGGCCAGCCATTTCGAGCGCAGTTCGGTGCGCGGGCGCTTCGCCAAGATCGACGGGCGCCTGAGCTATGACGCCGACAGCGGCGCGGGCGCGCTCGACGTGACCGTCGACCTGGGCTCCGTCGACACCGGCAACCGCACGCTGGACGGCGTGCTGCGCTCGGCACAGTTCTTCGATATTGCCGAGCACCCGGTGGCGCGGCTGCGCGCCAACCAGTTCCTGACGGAAGCCGGCCGCCTGGTCGCCGTGGAAGGCGAACTGACGCTGCATGGCGTGACCCGGCCCTTGCGCCTGATGGCCGAGCGTTTCCGCTGCGGCGAGGTCACGCTGTTCGGCGTGCGGCGGCAGGTCTGCGGCGGCGACTTCCGCGCCGAAGTGCCGCGCAGTGCCTTCGGCATGACCCGCTTCCTGCCCGAAGTGGGCGACATCGTGACGCTGCAAGTGGCGGTCGAGGCATCGCCCGCCGAAACCGCTCCGCGCTAACCCTAGTCGCCCACTGCGCCACAAATTTCTCTTGTAGAATCAGCGCTTTGCAAAATCCCTGCCACGCTTCGTGCGCGTGAGCGGCGACGCGAGACAGAGACCATGTTCGAGATTCATTCCGGCGACATCGTGGCCGCCGCGCTGGCGGCTGCCGGGGCCTGCCTGGCCTGCAGCATTCCGGGCGACTTCCTGCGCCGCTTTCCGCTGTGGGCGGTGCGCACCTACGGCCGCGGCGCGCTGCTGATGCCGTTCCTGGCGATGATGGTCGGCACCTGGCTGTTCCGCCTCGGCGTGGCCGGCCAGATCGACACCCCGCCGGGCCAGGCGCTGCTGGTGGCGGCGGCCTTCCTCGGCACCCTGCTGGTCTCGGCGCTGCTGCGCTTCTACCTGAAGGAATACCGCAAGCGCTGAGCCGCCGGCTTTGAATGGCGTGCGTTGAATCGCGTATGATGCGGCCTTTTGCGTCGTACGCACCCCAGCCCGGGGCGCCTGCCGCTCACCTCACCTCATGGCGCTCAAATCCACCATCTTCAAGGCCGAACTGTCCGTGTCGGACATGGACCGGCCCTATTACGGCAGCCACAGCCTGACCATCGCCCAGCACCCGTCCGAGAACGACGCGCGCATGATGGTGCGCCTGCTGGCCTTTGCCTGCGAAGCCAGCGAGACCCTGGCCTTTACCCGCGGCCTGGACGAACCCGATGAGCCCGACCTGTGGGACAAGCGCCTGACCGGCGACATCGCCCATTGGGTCGAACTGGGCCAGCCCGACGAAGCCCGCCTGAAACGCGCCGCGGCCCGCGCCGAGCGCGTGACCGTCTACACCTACAATGCCGCGAGCGCGCGCGAGTGGTGGAAGGGCATGGCGGGCAAGGCCGGCAAGCTGCGCAACGTCACCGTCTACAATGTTCCGGCGGAGGCCGTCGACGCGCTGGCCGCACTGGCGCAGCGGGCCATGCGCCTGTCGGTCACCATCCAGGACGGCGATATCTGGGTGGCCGACGACGACCGCAACGTGCAACTGACGCTGGAAGTGCTCCAGCGCGCCCAAGCCTGAGCGCAGCGGCGCTGCGCTCATCTTTCCTGTCCACGTCTTTCCCATCGCTAGGAAATCACGCCATGCAAACTACGCCCTCTGGCCTGCAATACGAAGACACCACCGTCGGCGCAGGCGCCGAAGCCACCGCCGGCAAGCACGTCACCGTGCACTACACCGGCTGGCTGTACGAAAACGGCCAGGCCGGCCGCAAGTTCGATTCGAGCAAGGACCGCAACGACCCCTTCGTGTTCCCGCTGGGTGCCGGCCATGTGATCCGCGGCTGGGACGAAGGCGTGCAGGGCATGAAGGTGGGCGGCGTGCGCCGCCTGGTGATCCCCGCCGACCTGGGCTACGGTGCGCGCGGCGCCGGCGGCGTGATCCCGCCGAACGCGACGCTGCTGTTTGAAGTGGAACTGCTGGCGGTCTAAAGCTAGCGAATTGAGCCGGCGCCACGCCGCTCCCGCACCAGCAGGAGCGGCATCCCGGCCGAAGTGTTCAGCCCGGGCGCCCTGCCCGGGCGACCTCAGAAACCGATGGCGGCATTGCCGACATCGACGCGGACCTTGTCGCGGTCCAGCAGCCGCGCCGCATGGCGCGCATAGTCCTGCGCCCAGGCAGCATCGCCGGAGAAGCGCGTTTCTCCTGAAAACTTGGCGACATTCAGGATCTTGTCGATCACCAGCACCTTGCCCACCGGGCTCGATGCCTGGCAGTCGAGTTCGGTGTATTCCCGGTCGAACCAGCGCCAGGCGGCATCCTCGGTGACCGCGGCCAGCTCGTCCGGACCGATCGTGAAGTCAAATTCCTTGCCGCTGCCGAACACCACCGTAAGCGTACGTGCCATCGCAGGCTCCCTGGGTTGGATGGAGGCCCCATTGTAAGGACTCGGCGGCGCCAGCGGCGTGCAATTCGCGCTGTCCTGATCCGCGACAAGGCGCGGCGGAGCGCGGCCATGGCGGGTGGCAACGGCGGCACGCGGCCCGGACCGTTGTCTGGCGCCCACACCCGGACCGCTGACTCGGACAATTCCGAGCAAAAGTGCCACTTGTGGCATTTCCCGCGCCTGCCCGGGACGCCGCTTTGATTTATGCTTGCAGCATGGGCATCACGCGACAGGACCTCGAATCCGACCGGCTGCGCACCTCGCTGTGCAGCACCCCGGTTGCGTCCTCGCTGTTGCCCGAGGCCGCGCTGGAGCAGTCGCTGGCCGATACGCTGGCGCGCCGCCCCGACGATCCCGCGCTGGGCGGCGATGTCTGGGTGTTCGGCTACGGCTCGCTGATCTGGAACCCGATGGTGGTGCACACCGAGCGCCAGCGCGCCACGGTGCACGGCTACCACCGCGGCTTCTACCTCTATTCCCGCATCAACCGCGGCACCTGGGACAATCCCGGGCTGGTGCTGGGCCTGGACCGCGGCGGCTGCTGCCACGGCATGGTGTTCCGCGTGCCCAGCCAGGTAGTCGAGCAGGAGTTCCGCGTGCTGTGGCGCCGCGAGATGCTGACCGGCGCCTACCATCCCCGCTGGCTGCGCATCCGCGTCGGCACCCCCGGCGCGCCGGAGCAGCGCGCGCTGGCCTTCGTCATGAACCGTTCCCACGAGGCCTACGCCGGCCGCTTGCCGGACGCCAGCGTGGTGGAACGGCTGCGCCACGCCACCGGCCTCTACGGCCCGGCGCGCGAATACCTGCAGCAAACCCTGCTGGGACTGGCCACCAACGGCGTCGACGATCCCTACCTCGGCCGGCTCTGGCGCCAGCTGCAGGCGGGCGATGCCGCCGATGCCGACCATGCCGGCCGGGCCGCGGCCCACGCACCGGACGACGCCCCGCTGCCGGCCAGCCCTCGCGAAACCGTCTGAGCCCAGGAGCTGCCGCCATGACGCGCCCCGCCACCCGCACCCGCAGACAAGCACTCAATGAGTTGCTGGGGCTGGTGGGCTTGCTGATGGGCGGCGGCTTGCTGGCGGCGCAGGGCGGCCAGACCCTGGCGGCACGTCCGGCGGGCGGCGCCTCCAGCCCGACCGCGGCGGGCCCGTCGCGCAGCCCCGCAACGCAGGCGCCGGCACGCCGCGACGCCATCGGCACGCTCGACCGCAACCTGATCACCGCCGCCAGCGCCGGCGACCAGGCGCTGGTGTCGCGCCTGCTGGCAGCCGGCGCCTCGGCCCGCGCCGCCGACGAACGGGGCCACAGCGCGCTGCTGGCGGCCGTGCAGAACCACCGCACCGAGGTCGCGCGCACGCTGCTGCTGGCCGGCGCCGACGTCAACCTGAAGGATGCCGACGCCAACAGCCCGTTCCTGCTGGCGGCAGCCACTGGCCAGGCCGACATGGTCCGGCTGGCGCTGGCGCATGGCGCCGACCTCGCCAGCACCGACCGCTACCATGGCACCGCGCTGATCGCGGCCAGCCAGCAGGGCCATGTGGAAGTGGTGAAGCTGCTGCTGAAGGCCGGCATTGCCGTCGACCACGTCAATGACCTGGGCTGGACCGCGCTGCTGGAGGCGGTGATCCTCGGCGACGGCAGCGCGCGCTACGAGGATACGGTGCAGCTGCTGCTGGATGCGGGTGCGGACGCCAACCTGCCCGACCGCGAAGGCGTGACCCCGACGCGCCATGCGCGCGAACGCGGCTACAAGACCATGGTGAAGATGCTGATGCGGGTGCGCGGGCATTGAGACCGGGACGCGCAGGAAAGAAAAAGGCTGGTCGCGCGACCAGCCTTTTTCGTGCCACGAAGCGGACTCAGGCCGACGGCGCAGCGCTTGCCGCGGGATTGCGTGCGTTCTCGCTTTCCTGCAATTGCCGCCACATCACCTTGCCGGTACCGGACTTCGGCAGCGCCTCGACGAATTCCACCACGCGCGGGTACTTGTAGGCGGCCATGTTGTCCTTGGCCCAGTCGATGATCTGCTCCGGGGTGGTCTTGCCCCTGGCATGGGCGCGCAGCACCACCACCGCCTTGACGGTCTCGCCGCGGTACGGGTCGCGCGTGCCGATGATGCAGGCCTCCTGCACGTCGGGGTGCTTGTACAGCAGGTTCTCGACCTCGGCCGGCCACACCTTGAAGCCCGACGCATTGATCATGCGCTTGAGCCGGTCGGTGATGAAGTAGTAGCCCTCTTCGTCCATGCGGCCCAGGTCGCCGGTGCGGAAGAAGGTCTTGCCCTCGAATTCGATGAAGGCCTCGCGGGTGGCATCCTCCTTGCCCCAGTAGCCCTTGAACACCTGCGGCCCGCTGACGATGATCTCGCCGATCTCGTTGGGCGGCAGCTCCTTCAGCGTGACCGGGTCGATCACGCGCGCGTCGGTGTTGAAGGTGGGCACGCCCAGGCACTGCAGCTTGGGCCGGTCCGACGGGTTGCTGTGGGTCGGCGCCATGGTCTCGGACAGGCCGTAGCCTTCCAGGTAATTCAGCCCGAACTGCTCGCGCAGGCGCTCGGCCACCGCCTGCGGCATGGCCGCGCCGCCCCCGCCGATATAGCGCAGGCTCGACAGGTCGAACTCGGCCAGGTTGGGGCTGGCCAGGAAGTCGATCACCATGGTCGGGATATTGGTCCAGTGCGTGACCTGGTAGCGCGAGATCAGCCGCCCCGCCACTTCGCGGTCCCAGCGCGGCAGCATCACCACGGTGGCGCCGCTGTAGATCGGGCCGTTCATGCCGTACTGCATGCCGGTGACGTGGAACAGCGGCAGCACCGACAGCACCACCGATTCCGCGCCCGACCCGGACCAGGTCGCGCCGCCGACGATGTTGTGCATCACCGAGCGGTGGGTGTGGATGCAGCCCTTGGGGAAGCCGGTGGTGCCCGAGGTGTACGGCATCACCGCCATGTCGTCCGGGCCGGCGGTATGCGGGCCCGGCTGCAGGCCTGCGCCGAGCGCGTCAGCCCACTTGGTCGCGCCGGCGGGCAACGGATGCGGCGTGGTCAGCCAGGCCGGCGGCGCGTCTTCCGGATGTTCATGGGCCGGCGGCAGTGCGTCGGCATATTGGGTCACCAGCAGGTGTTGCAGGCGTTGCGCCGGCTCCAGTTCGGCCTGGGCCTGTTCGACCCCGGCGGCGAGGTCGGCGGTGAAGATCGCCACGCGGGCCTGGGCGTCGGTGACGTAGTGCTTGAATTCCTCGGCGCGGTTCATCGGATTGACCGGCACCACCACCGCGTCGGCGCGCAGGATGGCGTAGTAGCTGACGATGAACTGCGGGCAGTTCTGCATGTACAGCAGCACCCGGTCGCCCTTCTTCACGCCCGCCTTTTGCTGCAGCCAGCCCGCCAGCGCGGTGGCCTGGGCCTCCAGTTCACGGAAGGTGATGGCGTTGCCGAAGTAGCGGATCGCGGCCTTGTCGGCATAGCGCAACGCCGAGACCTCCAGGTTTGCCCACAGCGAAGTTTCCGGCAGCACGATGGCAGCCGGCAGGCGCTTTGGCCAGAACTGGAAATGCGGGCGGGCGGGGATCGGCATGAAGGGTCTCCTGTGCGGTCTCGCGGACCGGGTCTGTCGTATGGTCAAGGACTATAACCGAACGATCGTTCTATTTTCAACCGGTGACTACCCGCACCGCGGCGCTCGCCGCTGAGGTCTGGCGTTGCATTCGGCGACTTCGCCCTCACAATAGGGGTACCGATCCCCATTCCCACCTCCCCCCTCCAGGATTCCCCCATGAGCGACGTCACCCTGCAGAATTTCGAAACCGAAGTGATCGACGCCTCGCGCCAGATGCCGGTGCTGGTCGATTTCTGGGCCCCGTGGTGCGGCCCCTGCCGCACGCTGGGCCCGATGCTCGAACGCCTGGAAGCCGAGGCCGACGGCCAGTGGAAGCTGGCCAAGGTCAATGTCGACGAGAACCAGGAGCTGGCCGCGCACTTCGGCGTGCGCAGCATTCCGCATGTGGTGGCGATTGCCGACGGCCAGGCGGTGGACCAGTTCACCGGCGTGCTGCCAGAGTCAGGCCTGCGCGAGTTCCTGGCCAGGCTGGCGCCGGGCCAGGGCCGGTCGCCGCTGGACGATGCCATGGAACTGGCCGCCGCGGGCAACCGCGACGGCGCCGAGACCCTGTTCGCCGATGCGATCGCGGCGGATCCGGAATCCGATGCCCCGCGCCTGGCCTATATCGGCTTCCTGCTAGACGGCAACGCCATCGACCGCGCCAGGACCGAGTTCGCGGCGCTGTCGCCGCGCGCTGAGCAGGCAGATGGCTACGGCGCGCTGCGCACGCGCATCGAGGCGATGGAGAACGCCGCCGGCCTGCCCGATGCGGCCACGCTCGCCGGCCGCATCGACGCCGATCCGCGCGACCTCGCCGCGCGCATGGACCTGGCGCGGCTGATGATCGCGCAGCAGCAATACGAGCCCGCGCTGGAACAGCTGCTGGCGATCGTGCGCACCGACCGCGGCTTCGAAGAAGATATCGGCCGCCGGACCATGCTGTCGGTGTTCGAGATGCTGGCCGACCGGCCGGACGTGGTGTCGCGCTGGCGCCGCCAGCTGAGCACGTCGCTGAACTGAAGCTGATGCGGGCCCGGCGCGGTAAACTGGCGGATTCTCAGTTCCGCCGTATCCCCGATTCGCCCGCCGCCATGACCGCGCCCCGCCTGATCGACTTCAAGACCGAACCCGCCCCCAGCCATGACCGCCCGCGCCCCGACCGGCTGGTGTCGGGCAATCCGGACCGCACCACCTGGACGCACTACAGCGCGCAGCACGGCGATTTCGATTGCGGTATCTGGGCGTGCGAGCCCGGTGCGTGGCGCATCGCCTTCCCGGCGGGGAAGGAAGAATTCTTCCACATCATCAGCGGCCGCATCCGCATCAGCGACGACAGCGGCCAGGCCAGCGAATTCGGCCCCGGCGACGCCTGCGTGATCCCGGGCGGCTTTACCGGCGTGTTCCAGGTGCTGGACCCGGTGCGCAAATACTTCGTGGTGATCGACCGCGACGCGGCGCGCCAGGCCTGAGCGCCGGGTCTGAACGCCACATCCGCGGCGATCACGCCGCCGTGGCAGGGCCTTCGATCAGCGTGAAGCCGTTTTCGCGCATATGCTCGACCATCATCGCGTCCATCGACTTGACGTGATGGTCGAACCAGCCTGACAGCTCTGCCACCAGCCGGCGCCCAAGCTGGAATTCGGCATCGCTGTGCACCTTGTCGCGCACCGCGACGGCCACCGCCAGCACCTGCTGGTGCTCGCCCGCGTGGCAATGGCGCGGGCCGAAGCCCATGGCTTCCATCCACTGCTCTTCCTGGGCGAAATGATGGCGGGTGTGGTCGATCCATGCGTCCATCGCCGCCAGGAAGGCGTTGTCGTCGGCGCTGGCAACCGCTGCCAGCAGCTGCACGAATTCGGCGTGGGTGGCGTCGGTGACCGGTTCGCCCAGGTGCAGGTGGTCCGGCAGCCCGGCGGAGGAAAGCTGGTCTTTGGCGTCCATGGGAGGCGGCGGCAAGCGTGGAGAAAAACGGCAAGGATACCGAATCAGCGGGACCCAGGCCTGATCTGGCGCAAGCGAGCGGGTATGCTGTGGGCAATGCGGCCGGTCCGTCACCCCTACCGTCTTTCGCTCCATGCCACGACTGATTTTCTTCTGCGGCCATGCCGGCACCGGCAAGACCACCCTCGCCCACCGCCTGATCGGCCCGCTGATGCAGGCCACCGGCGAGCCGTTCTGCCTGCTCGACAAGGACACGCTGTACGGCCGCTACAGCGCCGCGGCCATGGCCGCCATCACCGGCGACCCCAACGACCGCGACAGCCCGGCCTACCTGGACCACCTGCGCGACCCCGAATACCAGGGCCTGCTCGACACCGCGCGCGAGAACCTGGCGCTGGGCATCAGCGTGATCGTGATCGGCCCGCTGTCGCGCGAGGTCCGCGCCCACCTGCTGAACGACCCGGACTGGCTGCAGGTGCCGGCCGGCACCACCGTGCGCACGGTCTGGGTCCACCTGCCGGAGGACGAGGCCCACGCGCGCATCGTCCGCCGCGGCAATCCCAACGACGCCTACAAGCTGGCGCACTGGGACGCGTACCGGACCCGGCGCTTTATGCCCGCGCCCGCCGACTATCCGGAACTGATCTTTTTCGACAACCAGGCACCGGCGCAGGCCGACATCGACGCGCTGCTGCGCGCGCTGAGCGCCTGAACGCATGAACGCCGTGGCGGCGCATGGCCTCAGCCGCGCGCGATCGCGCCGATCACCGCCGACGCCGCGACCAGGCCGAACACCGCCGTCACCGCCACCGACGAGCCGAAGCCCGCGCAAGCCAGCCCGTGCGGCCCGCGCGCGGCGGGCGAGCCGGACGGAACCTCCGGCGGCGGTGCCTCGTCGATCTCGCAGGCCTGCTGCTCGGGCTCCGGGTATTGCAGCGGCTCGTCGGAATAGACCGCGGCGATGCCGAACTTCTTTTTCGGGTCGCGGGTAAAGCCCCACTGCTTGCGCAGGCCGGCGCGCACCTTGGACAGCAGCGGGTCCTGGATCGTGCGCGCAAGGTCGTCGATGCGCACGCGCGTGGGGTCGAGCTGGCCGCCGGCGCCGCCGCAGGTGATCACCGGCACGCCCTGGCGCCGAGCCCAGCCCAGCATGGCGGTCTTGACGCGGACCGCGTCGATGGCGTCGATCACATAGTCATAGCCGGCGCCGAGCACGTCCGGCACGTTGTCGACGGTGACGAAGTCGTCGACCTGGGTCACGCGGCAACGCGGGTTGATCGCGACAATGCGCTCGGCCATGGCCTCGACCTTGGCACGCCCGTAGGCGTCGCCCAGTGCATGGATCTGGCGGTTGGTGTTGGACAGCGCGATATGGTCCAGGTCGATCAGCGTGATACGGCCTACCGCGTTGCGCGCCAGCGCCTCGGCTGCCCAGCTGCCGACCCCACCGATGCCGACCACGCACACGTTCGCCGCCTCCAGCCGGGCCAGCCCGGCGGCGCCGTACAGCCGCGCCACGCCGCCGAAGCGGCGATGGTAGTCGTCGTCGGCCGGGCTTTCATGGGTCAGCGGCTCGGGCAGGCCAGCCAGCTCGTGTGCGGCATCATTCATACAGGAAGGAGCGGATTTCGGGACGCGGGCGATGCCGGACGCGGCCATACCGGGGCAAAAAATCCGGCATTTTCCGGCGGCGATGTCAGCCAGTCCCCGACAAGGACGGGAAGCGCGCAACTATACAATAGACCTGCAGTGGTCCGTTCGCCGCGCCGCGCCGCGCGGGATCCGCGGGCCCTCGCCCCCGCCAGCCAGGAGCCCGCCTCATGCCCGTGCGCCGCAAGGTCGTTCTGTGGAGTGTCCTGACACCGGTCGCGCTGATCGCGCTGCTGGTGGTCGTGATCCTGACCTTCGACTGGAACCGGATCAAGCCCTGGCTCAACGACCGCGTCTCCGAAGCCATCGGCCGCCCCTTTGCCATCAATGGCGACCTGACCGTGACGTGGCGCCGCGGCGAGGGCGAGAAAGGCTGGCGCACGCTGGTGCCGTGGCCGCGGCTGTCGGCGCGCGATATCACCGTCGGCAACCCGGACTGGGCCGCGCAGCCCAATATGGCGACCGTGCGCGAGCTGATCTTCGTGCTGCGCCCGCTGCCGCTGCTGGCCAACGAGATCGCGGTGCCGACCATCGTCATCGACAGCCCGGCGGTATGGCTGGAGCGCCTGGCCGACAGCCGCAACAACTGGACCTTCGATACCGGCCCGAAAGAGGGCACCTCGAAATGGCAGCTGGATGTCGGCGAGGTGGTGCTGGCGCGCGGCAACCTGGCGCTGACCGACCAGCTCAAGAAGATCTCGCTGCAAGCGGAACTCGACACCATCGGCAACGCGCCGCTCTATGACAAGGCGCGCGACGGCGCGCTGGTCGAGCCGCAGGCCTCGGCCGTGCCGCCCGGACCGCCGGGCAGCGCCGCGCAGGCGGCCTCGGCGCCGCGTGCCGGCGGCCCGGCCTCCGCGGCACCCGCCAACGGCGGCGACGGCCGCTACGGCGTGCGCTGGAAAGCGACCGGGCGCTACAACGAGGCCACCATCAACGCCAGCGGCAAGGCCGGCACGGTGCTGAGCCTGCGCAATACCGACGTGCCCTTCCCAATCCAGGCCGACGTGCGCGTGGGCACCACGCGCGCGCAGATCGAAGGCACGGTCACCAATCCGGCGCACCTGGCGGCGCTGGATGTGCACCTGACCCTGGCCGGCGACAGCATGGCCAGGCTCTACGCGCTGACCGGCGTGGTGCTGCCATCGACGCCGCCCTACCAGACCCGCGGCCGGCTGATGGCCACGCTGCGCAAGGAGGGTTCGATCTACGAGTACCAGAAGTTCACCGGCCGCGTCGGCGGCAGCGACCTGTCCGGCACGCTGACCTTTACCAAGCGCGACCCGCGCCCGCTGCTGGCCGGCAACCTGGTGTCGAACCAGTTGCGCTTCGTCGACCTGGCCCCGCTGATCGGCGCCGACGCCAAGCCAGGCCGCCCGGCCAAGGACAGCCCGGTGGCCCAGCCGGCGGACAAGGCGCTGCCGGTGGCGCCGTTCCGCACCGAGCGCTGGGACGAGATCGACGCCGACGTGCACTTCACCGGCAAGCGCATCATCCGCGATGCCGAGCTGCCGATCACGGACCTGGTCACGCACCTGAAGCTGCAGGACGGCGTACTGCTGCTCGACCCGCTCAACTTCGGCGTGGCCGGCGGCAACCTGGTGTCGACGGTGCGGCTCGACGGCAAGCGCGAGCCCATGGGCGCGATGGTCGACCTGACCGCGCGGCGCATGAAGCTCAAGCAGCTGTTCCCGACCTTCGACCTGATGCGTGCCAGCATCGGCGAACTCAACGGCAGCGCCAAGCTGTCGGCCACCGGCAATTCGGTGGCGGCGCTGCTGGGCTCGTCCAACGGCGAGGCGCGGCTGCTGGTCGAGAACGGCACGGTCAGCAAGTTCCTGCTCGAGGCCATCGGCCTGAACGTCGGCAGCCTGGTGGTGTCGAAGCTGTTCGGCGACAAGCCGGTGCAGATCAACTGCGGCGTCAGCGACTTCGCCATGACCGACGGCGTGGCCCGCGCGCGCACCTTCGTGCTCGACACGCAGGATGCGGTGATCGAGACCACCGGCGGCATCGACCTGCGCAGCGAGCGGCTGGCGCTGACCATCCACCCCGACTCCAAGGGCCTGCGCATCTTCTCGCTGCGCTCGCCGCTGTATGTCGGCGGCACCATGAAGAACCCGCGCGTCAGCCCCGATATCGGCGTGCTGGCGCTGCGCGCCGGCGGCGCGCTGTCGCTGGCGCTGCTGGCGCCGGTCGCCACCGCCGTACTGCCGCTGATCGACCTCTCCCCGGGCGGCGAGGACACGCAGTGCGCCAGGTTGCTGGCCGAACTGCGCAAGCGCCCCACCGCGCCGCCGCCCGGCAAGACCTACAAGGACCCGAAGGCAGCGGAAGCGCCCGCCGGTGGCGGCGCGGCGGCCACCGCCAGCCGGCCCGCTGCGCCGGCCGCCACGGCAGCGCGTCCCGGCAAGCCCGCCGCCGCCCCGCGCGATCCGCCCCGGCCCGCCAGCCCGCCCCAGCGTCCGGCCAACGACCGGTCCTTCTACCAGGGCGGCTGAGCCCGGCACGGCGCCATCGGGGTGGCGCCGTGCGCGCCTCGCGCATTAAACAAAATCGCAACACTTGGCGCCGCTGCGGCAAGTTGACACAAGTTGTCGTTGTGCCGCGACGCGCTCCGGCGCATAATTAAACGGCCATTTACAAGAAGCTCAAGCATGGCAAGCATTGGCTGCGACGCGGGCTCGCCCGTGTGGCATCCTTGAAAAGGCGCGGCCGCGGCCGCCCTTTGTTTTGCTGCCGGCTAGCGGCCCTTTTTTCCCGATTCCCCGCCCCGGGTACGGCTCCCCGCCAACACCAGGCACGGTCACCAACGCTCCGCCCCGCCCCATGACGCTGACGCATGCCGCCGTCCCGCCGATCACCTGGCTGATCGCACTGACGGTGTGCAACCACGTGGCCTTCAATGCCAGCCGCGTGGTGGTGTCGCTGTTCGCGATTTCCCTCAAGGCCTCCACCGTCACGCTGGGCGTGCTGATGTCGCTGTACGCGGTGCTGCCGATGCTGCTGGCGATTCGCGCCGGCAAGCGCATCGACCAGATCGGCCCGCGCAAGCCGATGATGGCGGGCTCGCTGATGGTGGTGGGCGGGACGCTGCTGCCGGCGCTGTGGCACGAACTGGGCGCGCTGTACCTGTCGTGCGCGCTGATCGGGGTCGGCTTCATGCTGGTCCAGGTCGCGATGCAGCTCCTGATCGGGCAGGTCTCGACCGATGCCACCCGGCTGCGCAACTACACCTGGCATGCGCTGGGGCTGTCGGTGTCCGGCACGCTTGGGCCGGTGGCGATGGGCTACGTGATCGAGCATGCGGGCTTCCGCCCCGCGTTCGCGGTGCTGGTGGCAGTGGCGCTGGCGGGCCAGGCCGGCCTGCAATGGGTGCGTCCGCGTCTGCCCGCGCAAGGCGGCAACGCCGGGCGCATCGCCATCGAGGACGGCAGCCGCCGCTCGACGCTGGACCTGCTGCAGCACCCCGAACTGCGCGCGGTCTTCGTCGCCAGCGCGGTGCTGTCGGCCGCATGGGACCTGCACGCGTTCCTGATCCCGATCCAGGGCTCGCGCATCGGGCTGTCGCCGTCGTCGATCGGCTGGGTGCTGGGCACGTTCGCCATTGCCACCTTTGCCATCCGCGTGGCGATGCCGGCGGTGTCGCGCCGGCTGTCGGAATGGAAAATCATCCGCGCCGCCCTGCTGGTGGGAGCGCTGGCCTACCTGGCCTACCCCTTCGTCGCGCACTTCTGGCTGATGTGCGTACTGGCCTTCGTGCTGGGCCTGGCGCTAGGCAGCGCGCAGCCCAATGTCATGAACATCCTGCACACCGCGTCGCCGCACGGCCGCGCCGGCGAGGCGCTGGGCCTGCGCTCGGCGGTGCTGAACACCAGCCAGGTGGTCTGGCCGCTGACCTTCGGCGTGGTCGGCACGGCGCTGGGCATGCTGCCGATTTTCCTGTCGATGGCGGGCGCGATGGGGGCGGCGGGCTACTATTCGCGGCGCCAGGGACGCAAGGCGCTGGCGCCGCCGGCCAGCTCCGCCACGGGCGGCTGACACGCACGGGTGGCGAGACCGATACCGCTTGTCGCCGCGCAAATGCGGCCCCCGATGCATTCGCTATACTCGAATCAGCCGGACCTGCGGCCCCGCCCCCGGGCGCACCGCGCTTCCAGACCGATTCCCTGATGATTGCGACATGACCCAACTTGCCGACCTGCGCCGCACCTACGTGCTGGGCGCGCTGTCCGAATCCGACGTGGCCCCCGACCCCATGAGCCAGTTCAAGCGCTGGTTCGACGAAGCGGTCACGGCCAAGCTGCCGGAGCCCAATGCCATGTCCCTGGCCACGGTCGACGCCGACGGCCAGCCCTCCGCGCGCATCGTGCTGCTCAAGGGCATCGATGACCGCGGCTTCACCTTCTTCACCAACTATGAAAGCCGCAAGGGCCTGGACCTGGCGGCAAATCCGCGCGCCGCGCTGCTGTTCCACTGGGTCCAGCTGGAACGCCAGGTGCGCGTCGAAGGCCGCGTCGAGAAGGTTTCCGACGATGAAAGCGACGCCTATTTCGCCACGCGTCCGCTGGGCTCGCGCGTGGGCGCCTGGGCTTCCGCGCAGAGCCGCGAGGTCCCCGGCCGCGACGTGCTCGAGCAGCGCGAGCAGGAATACCGCAGCAAATTCGGCGAAAACCCGCCGCGCCCGCCCTACTGGGGCGGCTACCGCCTGGTGCCGACCGCACTGGAATTCTGGCAGGGCCGTCCGTCCCGCCTGCACGACCGCATCGCCTACCGGCTCCAGCCGGGCACGGGCTGGCAGATCGTGCGGCTGTCGCCCTGAGCCGGCCGGCGGACGCCGCGCGCGTCCGCTGCCTCTACGCCTCTCCCGGGACGACCGCAGGGTCTTCCGGCGGTGCGCTGCACGGCCTGCGGAATTGGACTAAAGTGAGACAGGCGTCGCTTGGCTACTCTTTTCTTGCAGCGCTCGCGACGGATCGGGCAAGGTTTGCGCGGTGATTCTCCTTGCCGGATGCGTCCGCCGAAGCGTGTGCCGCAACCATCGGGAGGTAAAGCGCATGTTTTTCAAGCAAACCCTGGAAAAGCAACTCGACAACTGGATCGCCGACCTGCGAGAGAACGCCAATCTCCCGGTCAGCCTGCGGCTGTGGAATGGCGCCGAATACCCGCTCGGGCAATTCGACAAGCCGGAGGTGACGCTGACCGTGCGCGAAGCCGCGGCCCTGCCGCTGTTGCTGACCCCGAGCCTGGACAACCTGGGCGAGGCCTACGTCCAGGGCAAGATCGATTTCGAGGGCCGGCTGGCGGACATCATCAAGGTGGGCTACGGCTTCTCGGCCGCGGCGACGCGGCGCGCCGGCGGGGCGCTGTACAAGGTGGCGCAGCACTTCTCGCATACCAGGCAGCAAGACAGGGAGTCGATCCAGTACCACTACGACGTCTCCAACGACTTCTACCAGCTCTGGCTCGACCCCAACATGGTCTATTCCTGCGCCTACTTCGAAAACGGCGATGAAGACCTGGCCACCGCGCAGATCAAGAAGATCGACCATATCCTGACCAAGATCCGGCTGCAGCCGGGCCAGACGCTGCTCGACATCGGCTGCGGCTGGGGCGCGCTGGTGCTGCGCGCGGCGCAGAAGTTCGGCGCGCGCTGCGTCGGCATCACGCTGTCGCAGAACCAGTTCGACCTGGCCACCGAGCGGGTACGGGCCGCGGGCCTGTCCGACCGCATCGAGATCCGGCTGCAGGACTACCGCGACACCACCGGCATTTTCGACCGCATCACCAGCGTCGGCATGTTCGAGCACGTGGGCAAGGACAACCTGCCCGGCTATTTCGGACGCATCCGCGAACTGCTGGCCGACGACGGCTTCGCCATGAACCACGGCATCACCTCGCCCGACCCCGACAACGGCGCGACGCCGATGGACGGTGCCGAGTTCATGGACCGCTACGTGTTCCCGCAGGGCGAGCTGCCGCATATCGGGCTGGTGCTGCGCACGCTGCAGCAGGGCGGCCTGGAAGCCTTCGACGTCGAGCTGCTGCGCCGGCACTACGCGCGCACGCTGCACCACTGGGCCGACAACTTCGAGGCGCGCGGCGACACCATCCGCAGCATGGTGGGCGAGAAAAAGTACCGCATCTGGCGCGTGTACCTGGCCGGCTGCGCGCATGCCTTCGAGACCGAGAAGATGTCGATCTACCAGGTGGTGTGCCACAAGTCCGGGCTGCAGGCCGACTCGCTGCCGTGGTCGCGCCGCTATATCTACGACCAGCCCATCGGCGGCAACGACTGAAGGCAACCCAGGCGATTGACTGAAGACCTCTTTGGCGGGCTGCCCCTGCCCGCCCCCGCGGCTACTCCCGGGCGGCCCGCGACGCCAGCCGGCGCGGCCGCCGAACCGGACTCCCCAGGCAAACCGGCGCGTGGCAAGAGCGTGCAGCCGTTCCCGGCCGCGCCGGCGCTGCAGGCGCTGGCCGCGCGGCTGCCGCCGCACCTGTATTTCGGTACCTCGTCCTGGGCCTATCCCGGCTGGAACGGGCATGTCTACGACGGCGAGTACGGCGACAGCCTGCTGTCGCGCAAGGGCCTGGCCGCCTATTCGCGGCACCCGCTGCTGCGCGCTGCCGGCATCGACCGCGGCTTCTACGGGCCGATCCCGCTGGCCGACTACCTGTCGTACGCCGCGCAGGTGCCCGAGGGTTTCCGCTTCCTGGTCAAGGCCCCGGCCAGCGTCTGCGACGCCTGGCTGCGCGGCCCGGACGGTGCCGGCCGGCTGGCCAACGCCGCCTTCCTGGATGCAGAGATCGCGGCGCGCGACTTCATCGTGCCGGCCACCAGCGGCCTGGGGCACAAGTGCGGGCCGCTGCTGTTCCAGCTGTCGCCGATGGGCCCGCTGGCCGACAGCGCGGTATTCCTGGAGCGGCTCGACGCCTTCCTCGGCGCGCTGCCGGCGCTGGATCCGGCGCTGACGCCGCACGCCGCCTATGCCGTCGAGCTGCGCGACCCGGCCCTGCTGACGCCGCGCTACATCCGGCTGCTGCGCCGCCACGGCGTGCGCTTCTGCCTGTCGGCGCGCGACCGGCTGCCACCGGTGCCGCGCCAGGCCGCGGCGCAGGCGCTGATGGACGAAGCCGGGGCAGGCCCGCTGGTGCTGCGCTGGATGCTGCATGCGGGCCGCCCCTATGCCTATGCGGAGAAGCGCTATGCGCCGTTCGACCGCATCGTCGACGACGATCCCGACACCCGCGACGCGATCGCCGACGTGGTGGCGCGCACGCTGCGCGCCGGGCAGCCCGCCATCGTCATCGTCAGCAACAACGCCGAAGGCTGCGCCCCGCTGAGCTGCGTGCGGCTGGCCGAAGCCATCGTGGCGCGGCTGGAGGGCTAGGCGCGCCTTACTTGCGCAGTTTCGCGCCGAACTGCTTGCGGAACTTGGCCAGCTTGGGCGAGATCACGAACGCGCAATACCCCTGGCTGGGATGGTCCTGGTAGTAGTTCTGGTGGCTGGCCTCGGCGCGCCAGTAAGGCTGCTCCGGCTCGACCTGCGTCACGATCGGCGCATCGAACACCTTGGCGGCAGCCAGCTCGCGCATCACGTATTCGGCCGTCGCGCGCTGCGCCTCCGAGTGCGTGAAGATGGCCGAGCGGTATTGCGGCCCGACGTCGTTGCCCTGCCGGTCCGGCGTGGTGGGGTCGTGGATGGCGAAGAAGATCTCGAGGATTTCGCGGTAATTGATCACCGACGGATCGAAGCTGACGCGCACCACTTCGACATGGCCGGTATCGCCTGCGCAGACCTGCTGGTAGGTCGGGTGGTCGACATGTCCGCCGGTATAGCCGGACTCGACCGCGACCACGCCTTCGACCTGCTGGTAGACCGCCTCCAGGCACCAGAAGCACCCGCCGCCCAGCGTGGCGGTTTCCAATCCATGTTCCATTTGCGCCGCTCCCTTGCGTAATCGTCTGTCCTGTCTGGCCAGGCCTCAAGCATAAGCGCAGATCGGCGCGCTTGCAGCGGATTCAGCCAGGCTGGCGCCGGGCCTCCAGCTGCGCGCGCAATTGCGGCTTGAGCACCTTGCCCAGGGCGCTGCGCGGCAGGTCGTCCATCAGCACCACCTCGCGCGGCAGCTTGAAGCGGGCGATGCGCGCGGCCAGCTGCTCGCGCAGCGGTTCGGCCGCGAGCGCGCCGGGCGGCGTGCCCGGCGCCGGCACGATCACGGCCACCGGCACTTCGCCCCAGCGCGCATCGGCCACGCCGACCACCGCGCATTCCTGCACGCCAGGCAGGCCGACCAGCACGTTCTCGATCTCGGCGGGATAGATGTTCTCGCCGCCCGAGATGATCATGTCCTTGCTGCGCCCGACCACCTCGATGCAGCCGTCGGCATCGCGGTGCGCCAGGTCGCCGGAATGGAACCAGCCGCCGGGCAGCCCGCTGTCGCTTAGACCACTCTCGGTCAGCCCACTCTCCGGCTGGTTCCAGTAGCCCGCCATGACGTTGGCGCCGCGCACCCACAGCTCGCCCACCGCGCCCGGCGGCACCTCGGCGCCGTCAGGGCCGGCCAGGCGCACCTCGGCCTCGGGCTGCGGCCAGCCCGCGTAGCCGGGGCGCGCCATGGCCTGTTCCAGCTTCAGCACCACCGACACCGGCCCGGTCTCGGTGGCGCCATAGACCTGCCCGAGCGGCACGCCGCGAGCGTGGAAGGCGTCGATATACGAGCGCGGGATGGTCGACGATCCGGCCATCACCCCGCGCAGCGCCGCCAGGTCGGCATCGGCCCAGCCCGGATGCTCCAGCACCGCGCGCAGCGTCGCCGGCACCATCAGCGACAGGCTGGGCCGCGCCGCGGCCACCGCATCCAGCCAAGCCTGCGCCGCAAAGCGGTCATGCAGCGTGACGCGCGCGCCGGCCAGCAGCGCCGGCAGGGTCTGGATGCACAGCCCGCCGACATGGAACAGCGGCAGCACCGACAGCACGTGGTCGTCGGCGCGCATGCCATGCGCCCACCAGCTGGCACGCGCATTGGCCAGCACGCCGGCCTGGGTATGCACCGCGCCCTTGGGCTTGCCCGTGGTGCCGGAGGTATAGGCCAGCAGCAGCGGCGCGTGGTCCGGCACGGGAGCATGGACCACGCCGTATGGCGCGGGCTCGTCGATCAGCCGGTCGAGGTGCGCCAGCCGGAAATCGCCGCCGGCCTCGCGCGCCAGCGCTTCATTGGGCGCGTCGTGGAACAGCAAGGCGAGCTGCGCGTGGTCGCAGATGGCCCGCAGCTCAGCCGGCGCCAGCCGGTAGTTCAGCGGCGCAAACATGGCGCCGACGCGGGCGCAGGCGAACAGCAGCACCAGCTGCAGCTCGTGGTTCAGGCACAGCGTGCCGACGCGGTCGCCGGCGCGGATGCCCCAGGTGGCGGCCAGGTGGGCGCTGGCGCGCTCCACGCGCCGCCACAGCTTGCCGTAGGTGAAGGTGCGGCCCAGGTAGTGCAACGCCGGCCGGCCCGGCGCCACGTCGGCATGGCCATGCAGCATGGCAGGCAGCGCCCCCAGCCCGGCGGCGCCGGCTCGGATCGCGCGGGGGGCGCTCATTCGTCGCGCTCGCCGGATTCGTACAGGGTCTCGCGGCCCATGCGGTCGAGGATCAGCTCGGCGGTCCAGGGCAGCATCAGCGCGCCGCAGCGCGAATCGCGGTAGAGCCGTTCCAGCGGCAGGTCCTTGAGCATCGACTGGCCGCCGCAGGTGCGGATCGCCAGCCGGGCAATATCGTTGGCGCCTTCCATCACCGTGTAGTGCGCGGCGTACAGGCGCAGGCGCTCGTCCTTCGACGGATTGGGCTTCGCTTCGTGGATCGCGCGCCAGAAGATCGAGCGCATGGTCTCCAGCTGGATGCGCATCTGCGCCACCGCGATCTGCTTGGTGGGGTACATGCGGCGCCTGACCGGCGGCTGGCCGGGGACCTCGCCGCGCAGGTACTGCACGGTGAAGTCGTACGCCGCCTGCGCCACGCCGAGGTAGGTCGGCGACAGCGTGAAGAACATCGCCGGCCAGGTCTGCGCGGCGCGGTAGTAGACCCCGCGCGGCATCAGCTGTTCGTGGTCGGGCACGAACACGTCCTTGAGCAGCAGCGTGCGCGACACCGTGCCGCGCATGCCCATCGGGTCCCAGTCGCCGGTCACGGTGAGGCCGTCCGCCTTTCCGGGCACCGCAATGTAGAGCGTGTCGCGCATGTCCGGATGCTGGTCGCCGCGGTCCTCGGTGCACAGGATGCCGTAGTAGTCGGCCGCGCCCGACAGCGAGGCGAAGATCTTGCGCCCGTTCAGCACCCAGCCGCCGTCGACCTTGCGCGCGGTGGTGCCGAACGGCGCCTTGCCGGCGGCGGCGGCCGAGCCTTCGGAGAACGGCTGCGCGTAGACCGCGCCGTCGCGCACCACCCGCGCGAAGTGCAGCTCCCGCCGGGCCTGGTGTTCGTCGCGCTGGGCCGGGGTCATGTCGATGCCATCGGACAGCACGCCGGTCCACATGGTCGAGCAGATATGCATGTTGTAGGTGAGCGCGGTGGCGCCGCAGAAGCGGCCGATCTCGGCACCGACCATGCAGTAGGTGGCAAAGTCCGCGCCCGCGCCGCCGAACGAGCGTGGCACGCACAAGGCCAGCAGGCCAGCCTCGCGCAGGTCGTCATAGTTGGCGAACGGGAAGCTGGCCTCGCGGTCCCAGGTGGCGGCGCGCGGCGCGAAGCGCTCGCGGCCCAGGCGGTTGGCCAGCGTCAGCCATTGCACCTGTTCCGGGGAAAAGTCCGCCGTACCGACGGCGGGAATGAAGTCGAGCTGGCCGGATGGCATGTCGCGTCTCCTGTTTTGCCCGCTCGCGCCGTGTGGATGGAAAGGGGGCGGCGCGGCGGCGATTCTTGTGTGGCGTTGGGATGCGGCGCGCTTCAGCGCAAGGGAAAGCGCCGGCGCAGGAAGTCCAGCACCGCGTCGTTGAACAGCTCGGGCCGCTCCATGCAGGCCAGGTGGCCCACATCGGGCAGGCAGCGGTACTCCGCGCCGGCAATGCGTTGCGCCATGCGCTGCATCACCTCGGGCGCGGCATTGGTATCGTGCTGGCCGGCCAGCGCCAGCACCGGCACCGCGATGCGGGGCAAGGCGTCGCGCTGGTTGAAGCGCACCAGCGCGGCCAGCGCGGCGCGGTAGGTCGGCGCCGGCACCGCCGCCATCACCGCCGTGGCGAAGGCCACGGCCTGCGCGTCGGCGTCCGGCGCGACCATGGTGCGCACCAGCCCGGCCGCCAGTTGCGCCATGGTCTTGCCGGCATCCAGCGGTGCGGTGCGCGCGGCGATGAACTCGCGCTGCCACGGGCCGTCGCCCTTGCCGAAGGCGGGCGAGGTGCCGGACAGCACCATGCCGTCGATCAGCGCGGGCGTGGCCGCGCACGCCTGCTGCGCGACCATGCCGCCCATGCTGTGCCCCAGCAGCACCACGCGCCGGCCGGCATCGCGCTCGGCCTGGAGCACGGGCGCCAGCGCCTGCGCCAGCCCGTCGAAGTCATAAGGATCGATCAGGACGCTGTCGCCATAGCCGGGCATGTCCCACGCCACGGCGCGGTAGCCGGCCTGCGCCAGCGCCTCGCCCTGCGCGGGCCACGCGGCCTTGCCGCCGCCGATGCCGTGCAGCATCACCACGGCCACCGGCCCGTCGCCCCAGGCCAGCGTGGCGATGCCGTTGGCGTGGCGGTGCGTCGTCGCCGCGGCGCTCATGCGGCCACCTCCACCAGCGTGCCCGCCTCGACCTCGTTGCGGCCGTCGAGCGCAACCGTGCAGTTTCGCAGCGGCAGGTCGAAGTGGCCCAGCGTATGCCGCCCGGCCACCTCGTTGGCGCCGGTCGAGAACAGGAAGTTGCCGGCGAACGCGCGCAGTTCGGTGCCGTTGCAATCGCGCTTGTCGTAGAACGTCATCGCGTCCCAGCGCGCCATCCGGTTCAGGCCCCAGCCCACGTGCGAGACCGCGTAGGCGTCGCGCGTGCCTTCGCGATCGGCCCAGGCCTGGTAGTAGCCGCGCATCATGTCGGCGTCGACACCCTGCCCCTCGACGGCGACGATATAGTCGTCCTCGATATGGCACACCACGGAGTCGCGCAGGTAGGTCTTGAAGGTAAGGTTGACGTCGCCCGGCGCCAGCACCAGGGTGCCGTTGACCTGGCGCCCCGCCGGGAACGCCAGGCACAACCCGCCGGGCCAGTGCGAGACCTGGCCGGGCTTGTTGCAGAAGCCCCAGACGCCGCCCACGCGCGCCTCGGCCAGGCCGATGCGCAGCTCGGTGCCGGCGGCGGAATGCACGCGCATCTCGCGCGCGCCGCGCAGGCGCTTCATCGCCGCGCGCACGGTGTTCTCCAGCGATGGGTCGGGCTGGCAGCGCTCCAGGATCTCGGGGTGCTCGTTGCTGACCATCAGCATGCGCGGCACCACGCCGTCGGCACCGCGCAGGATCTGGGGCAACTCGGGGGCGTGCAGCAGGCCTTCGACCGTGCAGTCCAGCACCAGCTGGCAGCGCGACAGCGCAGCGACGACCGGGGCCAGGTTCTGCAGCGCATCGCTGGCGCCCGTCGAACGCACCGGAGCCGGCGCGCTGAGTGCGGGGGTCGGCACCTGGATGCGAACCGGGGTCGCGCCCAGCGACTGCACGGCCAGTTCGGCCAAGGCCACGTTGACAGGGCGGGATTGGGACTCCGTTACAATTCCGACGACATCCCCGTGCCGCAGGGCACAGAGTTCCAGCGTGCGGCAGAACGCCGCCAGCCAGCGGTGTTCGATCTGCTCAATGAGCATGCGCTTGTCTCCTGCTTGTTGTTGTCTTCTTGTTCTACGGGGCGGGCCGCCCTGGCGCTGTGCGCCAGCAGTCGCCTGCAGCGTGTCGTGCGCGGCGCCGGGCTTGAACTCGCCGCCCCTGGCGCGAATAATATATATGAAATTTCATGAACTCCAGTGGAGCCCCCATGGGCATGCCTGAGGCCCAGCCACGGATCGCCAGCGTAGCCGCCGCCCCCGACTTCGATGCGATGCACTTCCGCCGCACCCTGTCGCAGTTCGCGACCGGTGTCACGGTGATCACCACGCGCGCCAGCAACGAATCGGTTGCTGCCGGCGCGCCGCCGTTCATCGGCATCACCGCCAGCTCGTTCAACTCGGTCTCGCTGGATCCGCCACTGGTGCTGTGGAGCATGGCCACGCGCGCCAACAGCCTGCCGATGTTCCGCGACGGCACCCACTACATCATCAACGTGCTGTCGGCCTCGCAGCTGGACCTGTGCCAGCGCTTTGCCACGCTCAAGGGCGACCGCTTCGCCGGCGTGGACTACCGGCTCTCGGCCACCGGCCTGCCGATCCTGTCGAATGCGCTGGCCTGGTTCGAATGCCACAACCGCAGCCGCTACGACGAGGGCGACCACGTCATCTTCGTCGGCGAAGTGGAACGCTGCGGCGTGCTCGATGGCAAGGACGGCCCGCTGATATTCCAGGGCGGCCAGTTCACCACGACCGCCCCGCTCGATCTCTGAACAGCCACTCCCCCATCATGGCGGACCTGCCGGCAGTCCCCTCGTCCCAGCCCTTCGTCGACGGCTACCTGGCCTACCTGCTGGCCCGCGCCAGCCATCTGATCTCGGGCGAATTCCATCGCGAGGTCGAGGCCAGCGGCCTGTCCGTGCAGGAATGGCGTGTGCTGGCGACGCTCGCGGACCGACCCGACTGCACCATCGGCGCGCTGGCGGAAATCACGCTGACCAAGCAGCCCACGCTGACCAAGCTGGTCGACCGCATGGCGCAGGACGACCTGGTCCGCCGCCGCCCCGGCAAGACCGACCGCCGGCACGCCCTGATCTCGATCACGCCGCGCGGCCTGGCCGTGGTGCAGCCGCTGCTGGAGCGCGCCGCGCAGCATGAGCGTGCGGTGCTGGACGACTTCGGCATCCGCCAGGGCGCGCAGCTGAAGGAAACCCTGCGGCAGCTGATCGCGCTGCACGCGCGGCGCTAGGGCTGCGCGGCGGCCGACTTCAGGATCGCCAGCGGCGAACTGTCTACCTTGATCCGCTGCAGCACGATGTTGGAGCGGATATCCATCACGCCCGGGGTGCGGTACAGCCGGTTGACGATGAAGTCCGAGTAGTGCTTCAGGTTGCGCGCCTGCACGCGCAGGATGTAGTTGCTGTCGCCGGTGATGATGTAGGCCGACAGCACTTCTGGCCACGACTGCACGGCGGCGATAAAGGTGTCGTGCCAGCCCTCCACGTCGTGGCGCATCGACACCTGCACGATTGCCTCCAGCTCCAGCCCAAGCTGCTCGGCATCGAACCAGGCGCGATAGCCGCCGATCACCCCTGACTCTTCCAGCAGCCGCACCCGGCGCAGGCATGCTGACGGCGACAGCGCCACGCGGTCGGCCAGGTCCTGATTGCTGATGCGGCCGTTCTCCTGCAGGCAAGTCAGGATGCGTAAATCGGTGGGATCGAGGTTCATTCGAATTTCCTTCGAGAAATCGTCGATTTTTCGCATTCTATGCGAAAGATGGTGCCAATGACGGGTCATTTAGCAAGCCTCTTGCCGCCGATTTTGACTATGATTCCCGACATCGAGGCACACCGAAACGGCGCCCGCAGACGGCGCCGCGCAACCTATGACCGCCCCCAATCCCGACCCGCGCCGGCTGTGGGACATCAGCCCGCCGCTGTCGCCCGCCACGCCGGTGTGGCCTGGCGACACGCCGTTCCAGCAGCAGCCGGCCTGGCAGATCGACGCGCAGTGCCCGGTCAATGTCGGCCGCATCACGCTGTCGCCGCACACCGGCGCGCATGCCGATGCGCCGCTGCACTACGCCGCCGACGGCGCGCCCATTGGCGCCGTGCCGCTGGCGCCATACCTGGGCCGCTGCCGGGTGATCCACTGCATCGGCGCCGCGCCGCTGGTGCAGCCGCACCATGTCGAACACGCGCTCGACGCGCTGCCGCCGCGGGTGCTGCTGCGCACCTACCGGCAGGCGCCGCTGGCGCAGTGGGACCCGGATTTCTGCGCGGTGTCGCCGGACACCATCGCGCTGCTCGCCGCGCACGGCGTGCAGCTGGTCGGCATCGACACGCCCTCGCTCGATCCGCAGGACTCCAAGACCATGGACGCGCACAACGCCGTGCGCCGCCACGGCCTGGCGATCCTGGAAGGCATCGTGCTGGACCAGGTCGATGCCGGCGACTATGAACTGATCGCGCTGCCGCTGCGCTTTGCCGCGCTGGATGCCAGCCCGGTGCGCGCGGTGCTGCGCAGCCTCGACTGACCTTTTCCCGAACCCGCCTGGCCCTTTTTGCACGACATGACGACCATTGACCGCGAGCACTGTATCCGGCTCGACCAGCAAGACCCGCTGCGCCCGCTGCGCGACCAGTTCGCCCTGCCCCAGGGCGTGATCTACCTCGATGGCAACTCGCTCGGCGCCCGCCCGCGCGCCGCCGCCGCGCGCGCCGCTCAGGTGGTGGCCGAGGAATGGGGCGACGGCCTGATCCGCAGCTGGAACACCGCCGGCTGGTTCGACCTGCCGCAGCGCCTGGGCAACAAGCTGGCGCCGCTGGTCGGCGCGGGCCACGATGAAGTGGTGGTTACCGACACCACCTCGATCAACCTGTTCAAGGTGCTGGCCGCGGCGCTGCGCGTGCAGCAGACGCGCGACCCGGCGCGCAAGGTGATCGTCTCCGAGGCCAGCAACTTCCCCACTGACCTGTATATCGCCCAGGGCCTGGCCGACCTGCTGCAGCAAGGCTATTCGCTGCGGCTGGTGAACTCGCCGGCGGAGATCGACACCGCCGTGGGCGCCGACACCGCGGTGCTGATGCTGACCCACGTCAACTACAAGACCGGCGAGATGCTGGACATGGCGGGGCTGACCGAGCTGGCCCATGCGCGCGGCGCGCTGACGGTGTGGGACCTGTGCCATTCGGCCGGCGCCGTGCCGGTCGACCTGAAGGCGGCCGGGGCCGACTACGCCATCGGCTGCACCTACAAGTACCTGAACGGCGGCCCGGGCTCGCCCGCCTTCGTCTGGGTCGCGCCCGCGCTGCGCGATGCCTTCTGGCAGCCGCTGTCGGGCTGGTGGGGCCATGCCGCGCCGTTCGCGATGGATCCGCAATACCGGCCGGTCGAGGGTGTGCGCCGCTTCCTGTGCGGCACGCAGCCGGTCACGTCGCTGGCGATGGTCGAGTGCGGGCTGGACATCTTCGCGCAGACCAGCATGCAGGTGCTGCGCGCCAAGTCGTTGCTGCTGACCGACCTGTTCATCGACCTGGTCGAAGCCCGCTGCGGCCACCACCCGCTGACGCTGGTGACGCCGCGCGAGCACGCGCGCCGCGGCAGCCAGGTCAGCCTGGAGCACCCCGAAGGCTATGCCGTGGTCCAGGCCCTGATCGAGCGCGGCGTGATCGGCGACTACCGCGAACCGCGCATCGCCCGCTTCGGCTTCACGCCGCTCTACACCAGCTTCGCCGAGGTGTGGGATGCTGTGGAAATCCTGCGCGACGTGCTGGACAGCGGCGCCTATCGCGACGCGCGTTTCCAGACGCGTGGCCAGGTGACCTGACCGGGAGCGCATCATGAGCGAATTCAAGGGATGCCCCTTCTCCGGCGCGGCGCCGGCAGCTGCGCCGGCGGCCACCCCGCAAGGCGACGGCTGGCATGGCGCGCAGATGGATTTCGCCAGGGACATGAGCTATGGCGATTACCTGGGGCTGGACCAGATCCTGAGCGCGCAGCATCCGCTGTCGCCGGACCACAACGAGATGCTGTTTATCGTGCAGCACCAGACCACCGAGCTGTGGATGAAGCTGATGCTGCACGAGCTGCGCGCCGCGCGCGAGTCGGTCAAGGCCGACAGCCTGCCGCCCGCGTTCAAGATGCTGACCCGCGTGTCGCGCATCATGGACCAGCTGGTGCAGGCGTGGAACGTGCTGGCCACCATGACGCCGCCGGAATACTCGGCAATGCGGCCCTACCTGGGCATGTCGTCGGGCTTCCAGTCGTACCAGTACCGCGAGATCGAGTTCATCCTGGGCAACAAGAACGCCGCCATGCTCAGGCCGCATGCCCACCGGCCCGAGCACCTGGCGCTGGTCGAAGCCGCGCTCAGGACGCCGTCGCTGTACGACGAGGCGATCCGGCTGATGGCGCGGCGCGGCTTTGCCATCGACGCCGATTGCGTCGAGCGCGACTGGACCCAGCCGACCGCGTACAACGCCTCGGTCGAGGCGGCGTGGCTGGAGGTCTATCGCAACCCCGGCGCGCACTGGGAACTCTATGAGCTGGGCGAGAAGTTCGTCGACCTGGAAGACGCGTTCCGGCAATGGCGCTTCCGCCATGTGACCACGGTCGAGCGGGTGATCGGCTTTAAGCGCGGCACCGGCGGCACCGAAGGCGTCAGCTATCTGCGCAAGATGCTGGACGTGGTGCTGTTTCCGGAGTTGTGGAAGCTGCGCACCGACCTGTGATCCGCGCCGTCCCTGTGCGCAGGGACGGCCGCATGGACCACCGCAGGGACGGCGGCCCGGCTCAGCCCACCGGCTCGGACAGCCTCGACGCCAGCGCCCGCAACGCCGGCGCCAGGGTCTGGTGGAACACCGCCTCGTCCACCGCCCCGTAGGAAGCGCTGCAACTGAGCATGTGCAGCTCCTTCTCCCCCACCGGCCGGAACGCCACCGCGCACGCATGGATGGCCGGATGCCAGTCGCGGAACGACGCCGCATACCCGCGCTGCTGCGCCTCGGCCAGCGCCGCGCGGGTGGCGGCCTCCTGCTGCTTCCACTGCTCCGGGAAGGCCTGACTGAACTCGGCCATCACGCGCTCGCGGCGCGGCGCCGGCAAGGCGGCCAGGTAGGCCCGCCCCATCGAGCTGGACACCAGCGACAGCCGCGAGCCGACCCCCAGCCCCAGCATCACGCCGGCGTCGTTGCGGATCGACTCCAGGTAGATCACCTCCATGCGCTCGCGCTTGCCGAGCGACACCGAGACCCCGTACGACTGCGCGAATGCCAGCATATGCGGCCGCGCCAGCGCCACCACGTCCGATGCCGACAGGTAGGCGTAGCCCAGCGCCAGCACCCCGGCATCGAGCGCGTACTTGCCGAGGCTCTCGTCATAGCGCAGGTAGCCAAGCTGCACCAGCGTGCCGGCAAGCCGGCTCACCGTGGCCTTGGGAAACCCGGTGCGGCGCACGAACTCCTGGTTCCCCAGCATCGCCTCGCCGGTGCGGAAGCAGCGCAGCAGCTCCAGGCCGCGCGCCAGCGCGGTGACGAAGTTAGGGTCGCTGTCGCGCACCGGTGCCGTAGGCGCGGATTCCACGGAAAGTGACGGATTGGGATTCGGGTTGGCCAAGTTTGCTGCTCCAGTCGGCGCTTGTCCGTTCATCGCACAAAGGCGCGGAAGTTCAGGGTTTTGCCGGTTGCGTGGCAGGACCATTGCGATATACTAATTCAACGGAACACAGTTCCGCAATGCGGAACTTCCAGGATCCCGAAAAAATCCTCCGCACGATCGCCATCGACCACCATCGACCGATCACATATCGATCACCGAACCCGTTACGAATGACGGAATCCGCCGGCGCGGACCGCGGCACGCCAGCCGCCCGCCCGGCGCTTCCCTGCGCTACCGAAGGAGACCTGCATGGCTGCCAACGCCGAATTCCACTGGGCCGACCCCCTGCTGCTGGACCAGCAACTGAGTGCCGACGAGCGCATGGTGCGCGACGCTGCCGCGGCGTACTGCCAGGACAAGCTGATGCCGCGCGTGCTGCAGTCATTCCGCAACGAGAAGACCGACGTCGAGATCTTCCGCGAGATGGGCGAACTGGGCCTGCTCGGCCCGACCATCCCCGAGCAATATGGCGGCCCGGGCCTGAACTACGTCAGCTACGGCCTGATCGCGCGTGAAGTCGAGCGCGTCGATTCGGGCTACCGCTCGATGATGAGCGTGCAGTCGTCGCTGGTGATGGTGCCGATCTATGAATTCGGCACCGAGGCGCAGAAGCAGAAGTACCTGCCCAAGCTGGCCACCGGCGAGTGGATCGGCTGCTTCGGCCTGACCGAGCCCAACCACGGCTCCGACCCGGGCTCGATGGTCACCCGCGCGAAGAAGGTCGACGGCGGCTACGAGCTGACTGGCGCCAAGATGTGGATCACCAACTCCCCTATCGCCGACGTGTTCGTGGTCTGGGCCAAGCTGGCCGGCGACGACGGCAAGGAAGACATCCGCGGCTTCATCCTGGAAAAGGGCTGGAAGGGCCTGTCGGCACCGGCCATCCATGGCAAGGTCGGCCTGCGCACCTCGATCACCGGCGAGATCGTGCTCGACCAGGTGTTCGTGCCGGAAGAGAACATCATGCCGGGCGTGAAAGGCCTGAAGGGTCCGTTCACCTGCCTGAACTCGGCCCGCTACGGCATCGCCTGGGGCGCGCTCGGCGCCGCCGAGTTCTGCTGGCACACCGCGCGCCAGTACACGCTGGACCGCAAGCAATTCGGCCGCCCCCTGGCACAGACGCAGCTGGTGCAGAAGAAGCTGGCCGACATGCAGACCGAGATCACGCTGGGCCTGCAAGGCTGCCTGCGCCTGGGCCGCATGAAGGACGAAGGCACCGCGGCGGTGGAGATCACCTCGATCATGAAGCGCAACTCGTGCGGCAAGTCGCTCGACATCGCCCGGGTGGCGCGCGACATGCTGGGCGGCAACGGCATCTCGGACGAATTCGGCGTGATCCGCCATGTGGTGAACCTGGAGGTGGTCAACACCTACGAAGGCACCCATGACATCCACGCGCTGATCCTGGGCCGCGCCCAGACCGGCCTGCAGGCCTTCTTCTGAGCCCAGCATAAAAAAGCCCGGCGATGAAGCCGGGCCAAGCACACTACCAAGGAGACGACGAGGCTGCCCCCGTCGATACAACACCTGCCTTGCACACGGCCCCGCCCTGGCGGGGCCGTGTTCATTTATTGGGCTGGGGCGTCAGGCGCAGGTACGGACGCACCGCCTGATAGCCCTTGGGGAATTTCTCGCGCAGCACGGCTTCGTCCTTCAGCGACGGCACGATCACCACGTCGTCGCCGTCCTGCCAGTTGCCTGGCGTGGCCACACTGTGGCTGTCGGTCAGCTGCAGCGAGTCGATCACGCGCAGCACCTCGTTGAAGTTGCGCCCGGTGCTGGCCGGATAGGTGATGATCAGGCGCACCTTCTTGTTCGGGTCGATGATGAACAGCGAGCGCACTGTCAGGGTCTCGTTCGCGTTCGGGTGGATCATGTCGTAGAGCTGCGACACCTTGCGGTCGGCATCGGCCAGGATCGGGAAGTTGACCTCGGTCGACTGGGTCTCGTTGATGTCCGCGATCCAGCCGCGGTGCGAGTCCACGGTGTCCACCGACAGCGCGATCGCCTTGACGCCGCGGCGTGCGAATTCGTCCTTCAGCCGTGCGGTCAGGCCCAGTTCGGTGGTGCACACCGGGGTATAGTCGGCCGGGTGCGAGAACAGCACGCCCCAGCTGTCGCCAAGCCACGCATGGAAGCGGATGCGGCCTTCGCTCGAATCCTGCTCGAAGTCCGGGGCGATATCGCCAAGACGCAATGCCATGTTCGGTTCTCCTGATTTCGCGGTGGAACCAGAGTAACTGGATTGATATCCAACCCAAACGAATATAAAGTCACTACAAAATCACTCGTAGTCATATAGCCATTCTCTGACATCCATCACGCCCGCTTTCGGGCATGCTGGCCATACTTGGGCATCTACCCCTTCAGCGACTCGCTTCCGGGCGCGTTGCCTTGAAACGGCGACGTGTCGCCACATATGCTAAGTATCAGACCGACAAATGCCGTTAGCCTCGGAGCGTAGAAAATGTCAGAATCCGCACAAACCGAACCAACCGCCCGCAAACAGGAGAAACTGATGAGCGATGTCAAGACCGTTCTGTCCGACGCCGAGGAACTGCTGAAGCAAGCCGCCTCGACCACCGGGGAAAAGGCCGCCGAACTGCGCGAGCGTGGCATGGGCCTGCTCAAGCAAGCCAAGGAAAAGGCCCAGGACCTGCAAGACGCCGTCGTAACCAAGAGCAAGGCCGCTGCGCGCGCCACCGACGACTACGTGCACGACCACCCGTGGCGCGCCGTTGGCGTGGCGGCCGGCGTGGGCCTGCTGATCGGTCTGCTGCTCAACCGCAAGTAAGCCTGAAAATCCGGCGCGGCACGCCAAGGCCGCGCCATCGCGGCAACCCGCCAGTCGGGTTGCCAATGGCCGGGGCGCCCGGTGTCCGCCCGCTGTCCGATAACGCCGTCGTGGTTGGCCTGTGCCAGGGTCGACCGGCCGTTGTCGACGCAACCGGGTGCCGCATCCGGTCCCGCCAGCTGGATAGGTGCGTACGGCCATGCCGGCGCACCGCTCTTTCACGCCGGAGCCGCATGAGCGAAGCCACCCCTTCCCCCAAGTTCCTCGACGCCGTCCGCAACCTGGCCGGCTCGCTCGTGGCGATGGCGCAGACGCGCCTGGAGCTTGCCAGCGTGGAGTTGGCCGAAGAGCGCACGCGCTTGCTAAAGGTCGCGCTGCTGGCCCTGTTCGGGCTGGCGTTCTTCGGGCTGGGCCTGGTCACGCTGACCGCCCTCATCGCGATCCTGTTCTGGGACACCTACCGCTGGCAGGCGCTGGGCGCGCTGACGGTGCTCTACCTGGTGCTGTGCGCCATCTGCCTGGCGTACGCCCGCAACGTGCTGCGCAACGCGCCGCCGATGCTGGAAGCCACGCTTGCCGAAATCGACAAAGACCGGGAGATCCTGCGCCGATGAGCACACTCGACCCTGACGACAGCACGCCCGGACGCGAGCGCGGCGAGTACCCGCGCGCGCCCCGCTTCACGCAAGAGGTGCGCTTGCCGCTGGCGGTGCGCAAGGAACTGCTGCTGACGCGCGCCGCCCTCGAACGCCACGATTGCCGGCAGGCGCTGCACGCAGTGCGCGGGGGCGTGCACCGCCTGGGCACCGTCAGCGCCTGGCTGCCGCGCATCGCGCGTCCGGGCTCGTGGATGAAGGTGGTCGGCCTGACCAAGGACTACCCGCTGCTGAGCACCGCGGTGACGCTGGCGCTGCCGCTGGTCAGGCGCGCGCCGGTGCTGCGCTGGACCTGGAAGCTGTCCAAGCTCGGCCTGGTCGCCGGCGCGGCGTACTGGGCCTACAACACCTGGCGCGAAGCCAAGGGGCAGGCGGTGCCGCCGCCCAACGTGCCGACCCCGGCCCCGGCCGGCACCCCGCCCGCCGCCGACACCGGCTTCCGCGATCCGCTGATCCCCTGACGGTCCTGCCGACTCAGCCGGCCAGCGCCAGCGCCGGCCGCGCCCCGGCCTCCGGGACCGCCGGGGCGAACGGCACCGGCGGCGCGATGTGGTAGCCCTGAACCAGATCCACGCCCAGCTCGCGCAGTCGCGCCAGCATCGCCTCGTTCTCAACGAATTCCGCAATGGTCTGCTTGCCCATGGCGTGGCCGATGCGCTGGATCACCTCCACCATCACCAGGTTGACCGGGTCGGCCAGCATGTCGCGCACGAAGCTGCCGTCGATCTTCAGGTAGGCCGCGGGCAGGTGCTTCAGGTAGGTGAACGACGACATGCCGGCGCCGAAGTCGTCGAGCGCGAAACGGCAGCCAAGCTGCTGCAGCTGCATGATGAACGCCCCCGCCTGCGCCAGGTTGGCAATGGCCGCGGTCTCGGTGACCTCGAAGCAGATGCCGTCCAGCGCGATGCCGAAGCGCTGCGCCTGCTCGCGCACGAAATCCGGGAACTGGATGTCGGCCAGCGACGAGCCTGACAGATTGATCGCACAGGTCGCGATCTCGGCCTGGCGCCCCGCCAGCGTGGCAAACGCGGTCTCGACCACCCAGCGGTCGATCATCGGCATCAGGTTGTAGCGCTCGCAGGCCGGCACGAAGGCCATCGGCGGCACCAGCCGGCCGCGCTCGTCGACCAGGCGCAGCAACAGCTCCACATGGCGCCCCGCAGGGGGCAACGCAGCGGGCTGCACCGGCACGATCTCCTGGGAGAACAGGCAGAAGCGGCCGGCGGCCAGCGCCGCATGCACGCGGCTGACCCACTCCATCTCGCCATGGCGGGCCTGCACCACGCTGTCCAGCGGATGGTAGACCTGCACGCGGTTGCGCCCGCCCTCCTTGGCCACGTAGCAGGCGGCGTCGGCCGCGCTCAGCGCCTCGGCGACGCTGCCGGTGTGCCGGTCCAGCGTGACCAGGCCGATACTGACCCCGACCGCGAAGGTGCGCTGCCGGTGCGCGAAGCGGAAACTGGCAATGGCATGGCGCAAGCCCTCGGCCACGCGCTCGCCGTCGGCGCTGCCGCAATGCTCGAGCAGCACGCCGAACTCGTCGCCGCCCAGCCGCGCCAGCATGTCGCTGCGACGCAGCTGGCCGCGCATGATCTCCGCCATCTGCCGGATCAGCTCGTCGCCAGCGGCATGGCCGCAGGTATCGTTGACCACCTTGAACTGGTCCAGGTCCAGGTACATCAAGGTGTGGGGAACGCCTTGCGCGCGCGCGAGCTCGATCGCCGCGGCCAGCCGGCGCTCGAACTCGGCGCGGTTGACCAGGCCGGTCAGCGCGTCGTGGCTGGCCTCGTACGCCAGGCGTGCGGCATGCGCGCGTTCCTGGCTGATGTCGTGCAGCACCACCACCACGCCGATGGCCTGCGCGGCACGGTCCCGGATCAGCGCAACCGATGGCTTGACCGCCAGCACCGGCCCGGGCTGTCCGGCGCCGTCGCGCTGCACCAGCTGGGCTGAGCGGCTGTGCCAGCGCTGGCGCAGCGCCAGCGTGACGATATCGGGCAGCGGCGCCAGGCTGTCCTCGTCGCGCAGCACGCAGACCGCGCTGAGCGGCTGCCCGCGGGCCTCGGCTTCGCGCCATCCGGTCAGCGCTTCGGCGGCGGGGTTGAGCGACTGCACGCGGCCCCATACATCCGCGGTCACCACCGCGTCGCCGATCGCCTGCAGCGTGACCTGCGCGCGCTCCTTTTCGGCAAACAGCTGGGTCTCGTAGCGCTTGTGCTCGGAGATATCGGTGAGCGAGCCGGCCATGCGCGCGCGCCGGCGTCCCGCGCCGCGCACCAGCCGGCCGCGCGCCCGTACCCAGAGGTAGTCGCCGGCCCGGGTGCGCAGGCGGAACTCGGCATCGTAGGGCTCGCCGCTGCGCAGGTGATGCGCCAGCTTGGCCTCGAACGCCGCCAGCTCGGACGGATGCAGCAGGCCCAGCACGGTTTCGCGCGCATGCGGCAGCTCGTCGCCGCTGTAGCCCAGCATCTGGGCGCAGCGCGGCGAGAAATACAGTTCACCGTGGCCTAGGTGCCAGTCCCACAGGCCGTCGTTGCTGCCCTCGACCGCCAACTGCAGTTGCTCTTCGCGCTGCGCCAGCGCCTCGCGCAGCCGGCGCTCGCGCCGCAGCGGCCCCACCGACAGCAGGATCGCCGACATCAGCAGGGCCGCCGCCATCACCGCGCTGCCGGTGGTGAGCAGGCGCGTGACCCGGCGCGAGGCCTGTCCGAGGTGGCCCGAGAAGGCCCGTTCCAGCGGGGTCAGCCTGGCGTCGATCTGCGCAATGTTGCGCAGCACCGGCGCGACGCAGGCGTCGTCGCAACCGGGCTGGCTCACCAGGCGCCGCAGCGCCAGCGCCTGCTCGTGCAGGGCGAAGATCTCGAGATCGCCCTGCGCCCACACGCGGATGGCGGCGTCGACCTCATGGATATAGCGGAAATTGCGGTACAGGCGCACCATCCGCGGGATGTCTTCCGGATGGTTGCCGCCGGCCAGCAGGCCCTCGTGCACGCGCTCCAGGTCGGGCTCGGCACGGTCCAGCTCCAGGCGCGCCCGGTGGTCGCCGAACGGGATGGCGATGGACGCCAGGTAGGCGTCGAAATCCGCCGGATCGCGGTCCTCGCCATAGCGCAGCAGGTGCAGCACGGCGTGCTTCTGGCCCTTGGACCACTGGCTCTCTCCCGCTACAAAGGCACGCGCGGCGGACAGCAGGTCCAGGCTGGCGATGCTGAACAACGCCAGCGCGACCACCACCGGTACGAACGGCCAGATGATGCGCAGCACATGCCCGCTGGCCGGCAAGGAAACGCCTGCTCGCCGCATAGGTCTTGTTCGAGGGGCCGTGTCTCGCGGCCGTTCCAAAGGCCCGCGGTCCACACGCCGCGGTTGGCCCATTGTGCGGCGCGCGCCGAGCCCGCGTCTCTACCTCGAACTAGTTAAAGCACCCCCCACCGTCGGGGCATGCCGGGCGGAAACAATGCAAAAAGGGCCTGTGACTTGCGCCACAGGCCCTTCGTAATACTGGTGGGTCGTGCGTGACTCGAACACGCGACCAACGGATTAAAAGTCCGCTGCTCTACCGACTGAGCTAACGACCCGAAAAAACAGAACCGCGATTATAGTGACGCGATTCTCGATGTGTCAAGACCGTGGCGCGGCATCGCGCTCACAGCATGCGTTCCAGGCGCCACATCTGGTAGCGGAACGCCAGCACCGCCCCGGCCAGGATGCCGGCCAGCGCAATGAACGAGCCCAGCGCCAGCGTCGACACGCCGGACAGGCCCTGCCCCACGGTGCAGCCCAGCGCCGTGACCCCGCCCGCGCCCATCAGGATGCCGCCGACCATATGGTTGGCCACGTCCTCGGCATTGCCGAAGCCTTCCCAGCGGAACGTGCGCGTGGCCAGCGCATACGCGGCCGCCCCGGCGATCACGCCGAACACGCTGACAATGCCGATGGTCAGCACCTTGCTCTTGTCGCTGAACATCATCAGCCAGTCGAGCGTGTAGGCATACGGCGCGACGAAGCTCAGGCTTTCCATGCGGCCGCTGTTGGTCGAGACGAACAGTTCTTCCAGCGTATTGGGGTCCTCGGCGACGTAGCCGAGGTGGCCCGACACGTACCACATCGCCACGATGATCAGGCCCACGCCGATGCCGCCCAGCAGGTTGTCGAAAGTGCGGAAGCCGCGCCCCGCCAGCGCCCATGCCGCCAGCACGCCGCCCAGCGCCAGGCCCAGGCCCAGCTGCAGCACGCCGCGCGCCGTGCCGCTGCCCTGCGCCAGCACCGACGGCAGGTCCTGCGTGGTCGGCAGCGCCAGCGCCACCGCGTCGACGGTATTGACGCGCACCACGCCGAACAGCCCGCGCAGCGTCATGTAGGCCGACAGCCCGAGGAACACGAACACCACCAGCGACTTCAGGTTGCCCGCGCCGATGCGCACCAGCGTCTTGCTGCCGCAGCCGGACGCCAGCACCATGCCGAAGCCGAACATCAGTCCGCCGGCCAGCGCCGACAGCCAGGCCAGCTTGCTGGCGGCATAGATGGTCTTGGTCGGGTCGATCGCGCCGTTCCAGGCCAGTACGCCGGTGCCGATCATGGCCACGCCGATCGCCAGCGCCCACATGCGCATGCGGCTCCAGTCGCCCATGTTGACGATGTCCGAGACCGCCCCCATGGTGCAGAAGTGCGTGCGCTGCAGCACCGCGCCAAACAGGAAGGTCAGGACAAAGGTGCTCAGCAGCACCGAGCGCGACAGCGCGGCAAGATCGATTTCAGGCATGGGGCGGGAACGGCAGGCTCAGGCTCGGGATCAGTCAGGCGGCGGCCTGGTAGCGGGTCGGGTCGGGCACGCCGGCGGCCTCGAAGCCGGCGCGGCGGATGCGGCAGGAATCGCAGACGCCGCAGGCGCGGCCGTCGTCGTCGGCCTGGTAGCACGACACCGTCAGGCTGTAGTCGACGCCCAGCGCGATGCCGGCGCGGATGATCTCGCCCTTGGTCATGTCGATGATGGGCGCGTGCACGCGGAAGCGGTCGCCCTCGACGCCGGCCTTGGTGGCCAGGTTGGCCAGGGTCTCGTAGGCGGCGACATATTCCGGGCGGCAGTCCGGGTAGCCGGAATAGTCGACCGCGTTGGCGCCGAAGAACAGGTCGCGCCCGCCCACCGCCTCGGCCCAGCCGAGCGCCAGCGACAGCATGATGGTGTTGCGCGCCGGCACATAAGTGACCGGGATGCCGCCGCTGGCGCCGTCGGTGGGGACCTCCAGCGCGTCGTCGGTCAGCGCCGAGCCGCCGAAGCGGCGCAGGTCGAGGTCGACGATCTCGTGGCGGACGGCGCCGAGCGCGGCGGCCACGCGCTTGGCGGCTTCCAGCTCGGAGGAATGGCGCTGGCCATAGCGCATCGACAGCGCATAGGTCTCGAAGCCCTGGGCGCGGGCCATGGCAAGGACGGTGGCGGAGTCGAGTCCGCCGGACAGCAGGACGATGGCGCGTTGAGTCATGGTGCGGTTCGCGCCGGGGGCGGCGCGCAAGAACATTCAGGCGAATCGCATATTCTAGCGCGACAAACGAAAAAGGCCCGCCGAAGCGAGCCTTGCGGTGGCGGGCGGCGCCGACGCTTACTTCAGCGTCTTGAGCCGGTTGCTCGCCGCCTGCGCGCCCTCGGTGCCGGGATACTTCGCCACCACCTGCTCCAGCGTCTTGCGCGCGGCCGCCTTCTGGCCGGACTCGAGCTGGTTGTTGGCGATGGCGATCATCGCGTCCGGCACCTTGGGATGCGTCGGATTGGCGTTGACCATGTTCTGCAGCACGAAGGTGGAACCCTTGTAGTCGCGCTGCGCGTACAGCGAGTTGCCGAGCCAGTACTGTGCCAGCGGCAGGTACGGGCTCTGCGGGTACTTCTTCACGAACGCCGAGAACGAATTCCCCGCGCTCTTGAAATCTCCCGCCTGGAACTGCTTGAGCGCGGCATCGTATTCGGGCTTTTCGCCCGGCTGCGCGATGCCTTCGCGGCCTTCGACCGTGACCTGCTGCGGCTCGAATTTCTTCAGGCGCGCATCCAGGTCGGCGTAGTAGTCCTTCTGCTGCTTCTGCAGCGTGTCCACCGTGTTCTGCAGAACTTCGTTCTGGCCGCGCAGCCGCGCCACTTCCTGGCGCAGGCCTTCGAGCTGGTTCTGCATGTCGAGCAGGGTGCGGCTGTTCTGCTCGATGCGCTGCGTCGCGGTCGCCTGGAAACCGTTGAACTGGTCGCGCAGGCCGATGACGGCCTTGCGGGCCTCGTCATCGTCGAACACTCCGGCATGCGCCTGCGACAGCGGCAGCATGCCGCCGCCGGCGACGGCGGCGAGCCACAACAGGGTGGAAACGCGTGCTTTCATGGAAGGCGGTCCAGATCAGTAGTTGATGTCCGCGCGGCGGTTCTCGGCCCACGAGGCTTCATCGTGGCCGGTCGCCTTGGGCTTTTCCTTGCCCAGGCTGACGGCTTCCATCTGGCTGTCGGGCACGCCCATCGAGGCCAGCGAGCGGCGCACGGCCTCGGCGCGCTTCTGGCCCAGCGCCAGGTTGTACTCGCTGGTGCCGCGTTCGTCGGTGTTGCCCTGGATCAGGATCTTGCGGCCCTGGTTGGTGCCCAGATACTTGGCGTGCGCGCCCAGCATGCCCTGGTAGTCCGGCTTGACGGTGTAGCTGTCGAAGTCGAAGTAGACGCTGCGCTTGGCCAGCGGGCTGTTCGGGTCGTTGAGCGGGTCGGCCGCGGTCACCGGGGTGACGGCGCGCGGATCGGCGCCCGTGCCGGCCGTGCCGGCGCCGGCGTTGGCGGTATCGTCGAGCTTGACGCCCGAGCTGCAGGCGCCCAGGGCCAGCAGTGCGGCAACGGCAAGGGTTTTGGTCATCAGTTGAGGCATGGTGAATGACTCCTGTTATTGCATGAAAGGACCCCAGGACGGCTCGCGAACATCGCCGGACTGGAGGGACAGAACCTGCCGGGTACGCCCGTCAGTGGATACCGCCGCCAGCACCGCGCGACCGCCCACGCGGGTGGCATAAAGGATGTACTTGCCGTTGGCGGCGAAGCTGGGCGCCTCGTCGTTGGCCGTATCGGTCAGCGACGTCACGTCGCCATTGGTCAGGTCCTGCAACTGCAGCTTGAAGCCGCCCGCGCGCGAAATGTACGCCAGGTACTTGCCATCCGGCGAAATGCGCGGGCTGACGTTGTAGCTGCCCTTGAACGTGACGCGCTGCGCCCCGCCGCCCTCCTCGCCGGAGGCGGGCATGCGGTAGATCTGCGGCGCACCGCCGCGATCGCTGGTGAAATAGATGCTCTTGCCGTCGGGCGAGTACTGCGGCTCGGTGTCGATGGCGCTGCTGCGCGACAGGCGGCGGATGCCCGAACCGTCGGCATTGACCTGGTAGACCTGGGTATTGCCGTCGCGCGACAGCGCCAGCGCCAGGTGGCGGCCGTCCGGCGACCACGACGGCGCGCTGTTGTTGCCCTTCTGGTTCGACACCAGCGTGCGCTTGCCGCTGGCCAGGTCATGCACATAGACCACCGGCTTCTTGGCCTCGAACGAGACGTAGGCCACGCGCGCGCCGTCCGGCGACCACGACGGCGAGATGATGGGCTCGTTGCTGGTCAGCGCCACCTGGGCGTTCTGCCCGTCGGAGTCGGAGATCAGCAGCTGGTAGCGGCCGCCCACCTTCGACACGTAGGACAGGCGCGTGGCAAACACGCCGCGCTCGCCCAGCAGCTTTTCATAGATGTAGTCGGCGATCTTGTGCGCGGTCACGCGCAGTTGCGACTGGTTCACGGTGAAGGCCAGCCCGCCGAGGCTCTGGCCCTTGACGGTGTCGTACAGGCGGAAGCGCACTTCGTACTTGCCGCCCGCGGCCGGCGTCACGCTGCCGGCGACGAAGGCATCGGCGCCGCGCGCCTTCCAGCTGCCCAGGTCGACATTGGCGGACTCGGCCACGGTGGCGCCGCCCGGGTCGACGTTGCGGAAACGGCCGCTGCGGGCCAGATCCGAACGGATGATCGCGGTCAGGTTCTGCGGGGCCTGGGCCTCGCCCTGGAAGTTGGCGGTGGCCACCGGGAACTGGCTGCTGCCAACCCCGGAGATCTCAACATTGAGCTGTGCGTGCGCGGCGCCCGCGGCCAGGGTCATGGCCGCGGCCAGCCACGCCATCAGCGCGCGCCGGCCCGCCAGCGGCGCCGGCCGCCCGGGCACTCGGGATGCGGGGAAATTTGCGTTGTGCCGCCTCGCGGACAGCCAGTTGGGGGCCCAAAGCTTTCGCATGCTGCTCCTCAGTCGATTTCAAGTTTCGTCGGGCACGACAGGCAATCGGCAACACGGGCAAATGCGGCATTGCAGCGCGTGGCGCATGCCCCGTCTGCGTGCATACCGCACCGTCGGCTGCGTCAGGCAACCTGTCATGCTAGCGCTGGGACCGGAACCCGGCGATGAAGGTTGCATTATGTTGCAAATCATGCCGTGCCGGTCACTCAGTCCTTCGGCCGGAAGGTAATGGTGAAGCTGGCCGGCGCCTTGCCGTTCTCGTCGCGCGGCAGCGGATCGGAACGCTCGACCGCGCGCAGCACGGCATTGTCCCAGCCGGAGTTGCCGCTGGACTTGGACAGCCGCGCCGACAGCAGCGAACCGTCCGGCGCCAGCTGCACCGAGACCACCGCGGTCGGGTTGCCCGGCACGTCCTCGGTAAAGACGATGTTCGGCTTGACGCGGCGGCGCACGCGGTCGGCATAGCCTGGCGACGCCTTGCCGCCACCGCCGGCACCGGCGCCCGCCGCGTTGCCGACCCCGCCACCGCCGGCGCCCGAGCCGCCGGCCAGCGCCTGCAGGCGCGCCAGTTCGCTCTTGCGCTGGGCATTGGCGGCGGCCTCGCGGTTGGCCTTGGCCTCGGCATCCGCCTTGGCCTTGGCGTCGGCCTGGGCCTTCGCCTTGGCGTCCGCCTGGGCCTTGGCCTTGGCATCCGCCTGGGCTTTTGCCTTGGCCTCGGCGGCTTCCTTGCGCTCGCGCTCGGCCTGTTCCTTGCGATCCTGCTCCTGCTGCGCGGCCTTCTTCTTCGCGTCTTCCTTGCGCTGCGCTTCCTTGCGCTCGGCCTCGCGCCGCTCGGCTTCCTTGCGGTCGGCCTCCTTGCGCAGCGCTTCCTTGCGCGCCTCTTCCTTGCGTGCTTCTTCCTTGCGTGCTTCTTCCTTGCGCTCGGCCTCCTTGCGGGCCGCTTCCTTGCGCTCGGCTTCTTCGCGCGCGGCCGCCTCGGCGCGGCGCTTCTTCTGTTCCAGCGCGATGTCGGCGTCGTCCTCGACCTTGCTCTTTACCTGGGGCGGCGGCGGCGCCGGACGCGGCTGCACCACCGGCTCGGGTTCGGGCTGTGGCTGTGGCTGCGGCCGCGGCGGCGGGGGCGCGGTGGCGGCGGGAATTTCCTCCCACAATTCGGCCTCGGCCCCGACCGGGGTGCTGCTCTGCCAGCTCACGCCGTAGTACAGCACGACAGCCAGCAGCAGATGCATGAGCAGCGCGAGCAGGAAGGAACGCAGGGTTCCCCGCTCCTTGACCGGCTGGTAGGGATAGGCGGCGGCGGTCGTCATCAGGCGCAACGGCAATCGGATAGGCGCTTCAATGCGTCAGGAAGTCTTGGACTTGACCATCAGGCCCACGCGCTTGACGCCGTCGGCCTTCAGGATGGACATCACGTCCAGCACCGCTTCGTACTTGACCGCGCGGTCGGCTGCGATCACCACCGGCTGGTCGGGGTTCTCGTTCTGGCGCTGGTGAACGAAGTCCAGCAGGCCCTGCTTGTCGAGCTTGCGCTCGAAGGCGTTGCCGGCGTTGTCCTTGCCGCGCGCGGTGAGCTGGCCGTCTTCATGCACGGTGACGACGATCGGGGGCGCCTTCTGCTGGGGCGTGGCATTGGCCACGGTGGGCAGGTCGACGGTGGCGGGGCTGACGATCGGCGCGGCCACCATGAAGATGACCAGCAGCACGAGCATGACGTCGATATACGGCACGACGTTGATCTCGGCGCTGGCCCGGCGGCGCGAGCCGCCGCGGCGCTGAATGGCTGCCATTGCAGGACTCCTGGAAACGCCGGCCCGGGGTCAGGCCCGGACCGTAGATAGGGAATACGGTTAGCGGGTCTGCCGCTGCAGGATGTTCAGGAACTCTTCCATGAAGCTCTCGAACCGGATCGCCAGCCGATCGATTTCGGTCGCATAGCGGTTGTAGGCGATCACCGCGGGGATGGCCGCGAACAGGCCGATCGCGGTGGCCACCAGCGCTTCGGCAATGCCGGGCGCCACCGAGGCAAGCGTCGCCTGCTGCACGTTCGACAGCCCGCGGAAGGCGTTCATGATCCCCCACACCGTGCCGAACAGGCCGATATACGGGCTCACCGAGCCGACCGAAGCCAGGAACGGCAAATGCGATTCGAGCACGTCCATCTCGCGCTGGTAGGCCGCACGCATGGCACGGCGCGCGGCGTCGAGCAGCGCGCCGGCCTCGTTGCCGCGCTCGCGCGCTTTCAGGAACTCGCCCATGCCGGATTCGAAGATCCGTTCCAGCGCACCGGTGTTGTGGCGGTTGTTGACGGCGCTGTTATAGAGGGCCTGCAGATCGCCGCCGGCCCAGAAGTCGCGCTCGAAGCCTTCGGTCTGGGTGCGCGCCGAACGCACCGCCAGGTGCTTGCGGAAGATATAGGTCCACGAAAACAGCGACATGACGAGCAACAGCGCCATGACGGCCTGTGCCAGCACGCTGGCGTGGAGCACCAGCGTTACGATCGACATGTCTTGCGTGACGGTCACGGGATTCATCGTGCTGACTTGATGGTGGCTAGAACGGGGTCGGGGATCGGGGCGGGGCGAAAAGTGCTTTTATCGACGCAGCCAACGCGGATCGCGCCGGTCGCGAGCATCAGCTCGCCACGCCAGGCTTCCTGGGTGAACTGCACCGAAGCCGGGCCGACCCGGTCGATGCGCGTGCGGATCTCAAGCTGGTCGTCCAGCCGGGCGGGCGCATTGTAGTCCACCGCCGTACTGCGGACGATGAAGACCACGCCCGCCTGGTCGGCGAGCGCCTGCTGTTCGATGCCGAGCGAGCGCAGCCACTCAGTGCGGGCGCGCTCGAAGAACTTGAGGTAGTTGGCGTAGAAGACTACGCCGCCTGCATCGGTGTCTTCCCAGTACACCCGCAGGGTCCAGACAAAGTTTGTCATGGCCGCGATTGTAACGGAGAGCGATACCCGTTTCGTGTAAACCCGCAGGACGACTTTGCAACAGCAAGTTGCTGGCCAGGGCCTCGCCAGCCCTTGCCAGCCCTTGGCTGGCGGGTCCATGGCTTGCGGCGGGCGGCCGCCTCGCGCTACACTGCGCGCAACCATTCCATCTTGCGCGACTGGCGAAGTCAGTGGGCACTACCACGAGGAAGCGCAAGTTCTCTGGCGTGAAGTTTCCAACGCCATGGCGTTGACGCGAGTCATGCCTGCCGCTCGCCTGGGCAGCGAATGGGAAGCAGGGTGCGCCCTGCGCCGACGGCCAAACCGCCGCCGGTGCCGGTCGCCGCTAGCCTTCCCCGCGCGCCCTACCCCCGATGCCTGAATCGGATTCCCTTTTTTCAGACGAGTTTCGCCATGTTCGAACGCAGCCGTTTTACGATCGACCAGATCGACCCCGAGGTCTTTGCCGCCATCCAGCAGGAAAACCAGCGCCAGGAAGACCACATCGAGCTGATCGCCTCCGAGAACTACACCTCGCCCGCGGTGATGGCCGCGCAGGGTTCGCAGCTGACCAACAAGTATGCCGAGGGCTATCCCGGCAAGCGCTACTACGGCGGTTGCGAGTACGTCGACATCGTCGAGCAGCTGGCCATTGATCGCGTCAAGCAGCTGTTCGGCGCCGAGGCCGCCAACGTGCAGCCCAACTCGGGCTCGCAGGCCAACCAGGGCGTGTACTTCGCCGTGCTCAAGCCGGGCGACACCATCATGGGCATGAGCCTGGCCGAAGGCGGCCACCTGACCCACGGCATGGCGCTGAACATGAGCGGCAAGTGGTTCAACGTGGTCAGCTACGGCCTGAACGCCCAGGAAGACATCGACTACGACGCGCTGGAAAAGCTGGCGCAAGAGAAGAAGCCCAAGCTGATCATCGCCGGTGCCTCGGCCTTCGCGCTGCGCATCGACTTCGAGCGCATCGGCAAGGTGGCCAAGTCGATCGGCGCCTATTTCATGGTCGACATGGCCCACTACGCCGGCCTGATCGCCGCGGGCGTCTACCCGAACCCGGTTCCGCACGCCGACTTCGTCACCACCACCACCCACAAGAGCCTGCGCGGCCCGCGCGGCGGCGTGATCCTGATGAAGGCCGAGCACGAGAAGGCGATCAACTCGTCGATCTTCCCCGGCATCCAGGGCGGCCCGCTGATGCACGTAATCGCCGGCAAGGCGGTGGCGTTCAAGGAAGCGCTGACGCCGGAATTCAAGGCCTACCAGCAGCAGGTGGTGAAGAACGCCGCGGTGCTGGCCGAGACCCTGATCGCGCGCGGCCTGCGCATCGTCTCGGGCCGCACCGAGAGCCACGTGATGCTGGTCGACCTGCGCGCCAAGAACATCACCGGCAAGGAAGCCGAGCGCATCCTGGGCGAGGCGCACCTGACCGTGAACAAGAACGCGATTCCGAACGACCCGGAAAAGCCGTTCGTCACCTCGGGCATCCGCGTCGGCTCGCCGGCCATGACCACGCGCGGCTTCAAGGAAGAAGAAGCCCGCATCGTCGGCAACCTGATCGCCGACGTGCTGGACAACCCGCACGACGCCGCCAACATCGCCGCGGTGCGCGAGCAGGTGTCGGCCCTGACCAAGCGTTTCCCGGTCTACGGCTGACGGTACCAGGCCGCCCGCGCGCACGCATGGGCGGCCGGCAGCTCCGCGGTCCACCCCCACGGGGCGGACCGCGGGCCTCGCCAACCCGCCCTGCCGCCGCAGAACGACAACACGGACAAGGCGATGGGGTTCAACTGAAGGTGGTCCGGCATGAAATGCCCCTTTTGCGGTCATTCCAATACCCAGGTTCTCGACACGCGCATGTCGGAAGACGGCGATGCCGTGCGCCGGCGCCGCCGCTGCGAGGCCTGCGACCGCCGCTTCACCACCTATGAGCGGATCGAGCTGTTCTTCCCCGCCATCGTCAAGAAAAACGGCTCGCGCGTGGACTACGCCCGTGCCAAGCTGAAGGATTCGATGCGGCTGGCGTTGCGCAAGCGCCCGGTCTCGGCCGAAGCCATCGACGAAGCCATCACCCGGATCGAGGAAAAGCTGCTGGCCCTGGGCGAAAAGGAAATCCCCAGCAGCCAGGTCGGCGAGCTGGTGATGCGCGAGCTGCGCAAGCTCGACAAGATCGCCTATATCCGCTTTGCCTCGGTGTACCGCAGCTTTGAAGACGTGTCCGAATTCTCGGACGTGCTGGCGGAAGTCACCGCCGGCAGCGGCAAGCGCTGACGTCCGCGTTTTCCGCTACCAGCACTGCGCCGACGCCACGCCGGCGCGCATCCCGGTGTTCCCCTGCAGCCCCAGGTGGTTAAGGGTATAGCTGCCGCAGTCGTCCCCCGCCTGCGCGCCGACGGGCGTTGCCGTCGCGGTATAGCTGGTGGCCGGATTGCCCGCCACAACCGTCAGCTGGTAGTACGCCTGCGCGCCCGACTGGATCTGCACCGGGAAAGCCGCGCCGGCATAGCCCAGCGCGGCAGGCGTGCCGCCATAGACGTTCTGCGTGCTGAACAGCCGCTCCTGGCGCGCCGCGAGATCGAGCAAAGCGGTCCTGGCGTCGGTGCGGCGCGACTTGCGCACATGCTCCGTGTAGGACGGATAGGCGATCGCGGCCAGGATCGCGGCGATCGCCACCGCGATCATCAGTTCGATCAGCGTGAAGCCCGCGGCGGCGCGGCGCGGCGATGGGAAGGCAGTCTGGTTCATGGTGGTCAGCGCAGGCGTATCCAGTTGAGGCGGGCGCCGGCGCCATTGGCGCCGGGGTTGATCTGCGTGATGGCGCCGCTGCCGCCCACGGTCTGCTGCACCAGGTAGGGCCGCTTCTTCGCGGTCACCACCGACGGCGTGCCGGTGCCGCTCAGGCCGATGCCGCTGACAATGCCGTTGTTCAGCAGCGGGAAGGTGCTGCTGTTGGTGCTGCTGAAGAACGACTGCGCGGCCGCGCCGCCCGAGCCCATCGACACGCCCATGGTGAAGCCCGACGGCACCTCGGCATTGCACGACAGCGCCTGCGACAGCGCCGAACCGGGCGGGATGGTGGTGTTCACGATCACCATGCCGTAGGCGATCACGGGGTTGTAGATCACCTGCTCGCGCGTCGCCGCCGGCAGCGGCAGCTGCCAGCCATATTTGTTGTTGCCGCTGGCGCAGGCGGTCGAGCCTTGCCAGCACACCTTGTTGGCGCTGACCGTGCGCACCGTCACCGTGCTGCCGGCCGCGCGCCCTTCGGCGGTTATCGATTGCTGCGTCAGATTGGCGCCGGACAGCGGCTGCGTGGCGCTGGCCAGCGACGCGTAGCGCGCCTGCGCGCCGGCCACTGCGTTCCATGCCGCCATGTCCCAGTCCCACACGCCATACAGCCCCTGCCCGCCCGGCTCGAACACCGCTTCGCTGCCCTGCGTCTGCTCCAGCCGGCGCCCCGTGCCGAACGCCACCACCACGCGCGGCATCGCCGCGGCGCCGGTTCCTGTGCCGGGCACCGAGCCCACCGCCACCCTGGTGGTGATCGGCTTGCCGCCGGTCTGCATCAACGGGCTGCTGCTGGCGCGCCAGTGGTCCGGATTGTCCGAGGTCAGATCGAAGCGCCACAGGTTGCCGAACACGTCGCCGGCGTAGACGTAGTCGGTAATGTGGTCGCCGTCGAGGTCGGCCGGGGTGACATAGGCAATGCCGTTGCGGCTGCCGGCGCCGGCCGGGTCCTGCTGCGGGCCGTAGCCGGTGCCGAGATAGCGGAAGCTGCGCGAGCCGTCGGCCGGGTCGACCAGCATGATGAACAGGCCGGCGGAGCCGCTCTTGCTGTTAAGCCCGTTGCCGAACAGCACCGCCCACTGGCCGTTGTGCAGGCGGCGGATCACGGGCGTGCCGTAGGTGCTGCCGAGGTTGTCGCCGCAAGCGCTGTCGCCGGTGCACTGCAGCGTGTTGTTCCACTCGCCGATCACCGTGGCGCTGGCCGCCGCCGGGGTATCGCCGAAACGCTCCGGATCGGTCACGTCGAGCGCGTAGAGCGCGCCGCCGGTCGCGATCGCGGTCTTGCTGGCGAGCGGCCCGCCGCGGTTCGCGCCCGGCCCCAGGCCGCCGACCAGCCAGGTATGCCAGGCACCGTCGTAGTACAGGTCGCCGGTGCCTGGCGTGGCATCGACAAACAGGTTGTGCACGTATTGCGGCGAACTGTAGGCGAGCGCCGCATTGGTCGAATGGATGGTGTCGATTACCGCGCCGGGCATGTAGGCCAGCACCTCGCGGCCGTCGTTGGGCTTGTTGGCGTCGTTGCCGACGAAGGCGCCCGCCGCGTTGTAGTAGCCGGAGCGGAAGCCGTGCAGCAGCCCGTCGTTGGCGCCGACATAGACCACATTGAGCCGCTGCGCCCTGGCTTGCCGGAAGGCGTCATAGCTGCCGGCGGGCTCGGCCGGACTGGCGCGCTTGTACAAGGCATCGGTCCACGGCCCGCTGTACGGCGATGACGGCGCGCCGACCCAGGCCGGGCTGGAATCGATGATGTCGCCCAGCACGCCGGTGCGCTTGCGGAACAGCCCTGCGCCGGCCGCGGTCAGCTCCTTGCTGCGGTCCCCGCGCAGGTAGTCGAGGCGGTCGCCGCCCGGCGTGGCATCGCCCGCGGTCAACCTGGCCTTCAGCGCGGCGGGCAGGTTGGTGTCCCAGCGCAGCGGGATGCCGGCGCTGCCGCTCCAGGTCAGGATCTTCCGGCTGTCCGGCGCCTGCGCAACCACCGGGGTGCCGGTCGCCGCGCAGTGGCCGCCGGTCAGCGTGCAGTGCGCGTTCCAGTTGGCCACGGTGGCAATCGACACCGAGTCGGTGACCGGATCGTAGAGCAGGTTCTGCGCGCTCAGCTCGCCCCACCAGTTGGTCGGATGGTAGTAGGCCAGGTACACCTGCGAGCCGGCCTCGACCCGCGCCGACTGCTGCACGTTGGTGCCGGCCGAACTGCTCGACTGGCCCACCGGCTCGGCCTTGAAGCAGGTGATCTCGTGCACGTTGCTGCCGCTGCCGGTCCCCGCGGCAAAGCCGAAGCGCAGCGACGCCGGCACCGGCCCGTTGGCCTGCGTGATGTCCTGGTCGGTGATCACCGGCGTGGCCGCGCCGCCGTTGTAGCTGTAGGACATGCTCAGCAGCCCGTTCTGGGTCAGCTTGAGCGAATAGACGATGGGAATGCCCCTGGCCCGCGTCGGCTTCGACACCGCCTGCTGGTTGGCGATCTTGTCGGGCAGGTCGCTGATGCCGAGCATGCGGTAGTTGTAGGCCAGCCGCCGTCCCTTGACATCGCCGCCGTCCTTGCCGCTGCTCCAGTCCTGCACATAGCCGCGCGCGCAGGTGTTCTGCACCGCCTGCGCGCGCTTGCTGGCGCTCAGGCTGTCGGGGTAATAGGCCGGATAGGCGGCGCGCAGGCCGGCCCAGTTGGTATCGCCCGAGCCGCGCACGCTGATGCGGTTGGCCTGGAAGGCCGGGCCCGAGTCGGTGTTGTCGGCCTTGTTCGAGAAGTTGCCGAACTCGTCGATGCCGATGCCGATATAGCCCCCCGCCACGCCGTCGTAAGCGCCATTGACGTTCGAGCAGCTGTAGCCAAGGCTGCCGCCCAGCCCGCCCACGGTCGGGCTCTTGCTGCCGTCGGCCAGGTAGAAGCTGATGCCGTCGGCGCCGGTGCCGCGCAGGTTGTCGCCGCCGTAGGTGACGGTGGAGAACGTGACCTGCAGCCCTTCCTGCATGCCGAAGGTGAAGCGGGACACCACCGCGCCGGTCTGGTTGTCGCCGTTCGCGCCCTCGGCCGTGTCGCCGTTGGTAAGCCGCAGCGCGCCGTAGCCCGCGGCATCCGGCACGGTGCCGCTGGCGCCCCCCACCAGCTTCGAATTGCGGTCCCGGTAGTAGGTGAAGCTGGATGTGGCGCAGCCCGGAATCGAGCCGGTGCCGTTGCCTGCGGTCAGGCACGCGCCATTCAGCGCCACCCAGTCGTAAGAGGACGCAGCGCCGTTGAGGTTGTCCTGGATCACCAGCGCATGCGCCTGGCCCGCCAGGACCGCGTTGACGAGGGCGCTGACGGCGGCGCTCACGACGGCGGGAATGCCAGCGAGGCGTGGAGGTTGGCTCATCACTCTTTCCCGAGGTCCTTGGTGCCGGCGCCAAGCTGGTAGGTGCTCTGCACCACCGCGGCAGTGCCGTCGCTGCCGCCGTAGCCGGCGCCGGTCACGCGGAACAGCATCGACAGGCCATCCGGCGACAGGCCCAGATAGTGGATGTAGAGGCTGGGCGCGCGCGCATAGTTGATGTCGGTGCCGTTCAGGCCGCCGGGGCTGCCGGCCGTCGCAAGGCGCATCGACGGCGGCAGATAATCCGCCCGCGCCGGCGTCCACGGCAGGTTGGCCGGGTCTGCCAGCGCGTTCGCGCAGACCTGCAGGTTGGCCGGGTCGTTGGCGTCGATCACGGTGTTGCAGGCGGCGCCGGCGGAGCCGTTGCCCTGCCCCAGCCACCACTCGCCGTACTGCAGCGCGCCCTGCGCGGCCTCGAACGCGCGCTGCTTCTCGCGGGTGTTGCCGGCGATCTTCTCCTGCAGGCCGAAGCCGCGGAACATCGTCACCGACAGCAGCGACAGGATCAGCAGGAACAGCAGGCCGATGATCAGGACATAGCCGCGCGGCGCGGCGCCTGAGCCGACGCGGAAACGGGCGGGCTGGGCGCTTGTCATGGTCGGTTCATCAGGCTGATGGTCTGGGTCCAGCCGAGCGTCGCCGGCTGCCCGGGCTGACCGGCAAAGGGATTGGCAAAGGTCAGCGTCACGCGCGCGCTGCGCACCTGGCTCCACAGCGCGCCGGCGGTGACTGCGCTGGCGCTCAGGTAGGTGTCGACGTTGCCGCCGTTGCCGGTGTCGGTGCCGTAGCGCACCCGCAGCGCGGTGATGCCGCCGGCCAGCGGCACCGGCGCGCCGCCATTGACCGCGCAGGTCAGCTCGTTGGCGGCATTGACCGCAAAGGTGTTGAGGTAGGCGGCACTGGCGCCCGAGGTATTGGCCGCGCCCTGGCAGTTCATGATGCCGTCGCCACTGGCGGTGACAAAGCGCGCCGTCAGCGTATCGCTGGCCCCGTCGGCGCCGGACTGGCCGACGATGGCCTGCCCCGCGACGAAATCACCGAAGGCATTGCCCGCCAGCGCCGGCAGCGCGTCCGCCGCGACCTGGTTCAACGGATCGGGAAAGTACCCGGCCGACTGCACCGTGTTGGCCAGCATCGTCATCACCAGGCGCTCGCTGTCCTGGAGCGCGGCCAGCCGCTCCTGGTCGCGCACGGTGCCGCGCAGGTTGAGGAACACCGTCATCAGCGCCGCCAGCATGAACAGCGCGATCACCATGGCCACCAGCACCTCGACCAGCGAGACACCGGCCTGCATGCATCGGTACCTGCGGCGCGGGATTCGAAGGAGGACGCTCATGGCTGGACGTGCAGTGTCAGGCTTTGCGTGGCCGCCATGGCCGAGGTCTGCGCCGCGGTGGTCTGGTTGTAGGCCAGGTAGTGCTCGCTCCAGGTGGCGGTGAGGCTGCAGCGGATCGGGCGCGTGATGTCGTTGCTGCAGTTGACCGTGGCTGCGTAGGTGGGAAAGTGCGCCGCCATCTCCGCGGCCCAGTGCTGCACGTCGTAGGCCGCCATCTGGATCGGCGTGCAGGCCGCGCTGGCGCAGTCCGGAGCCTGGGCGCTGAGCGCCCCGGTGCTGTCCGTGACCGTCGCGCCGGACAACGTGAACGTCTGCGGCGCCGTGCCGGCCGCCCAGAAGCCGCGGTTGCCGTGCATCGCCGCGGCCAGGCTTTCCAGTTGCAGCGCCACCAGCGAACGCCCGCGCGCGATCTGCGTATTGGCCAGCGACGCCGCCTGCATCTTGGCCAGGCCGAGCAGGCCCACCGAGGTGATCACCAGCGTGATCAGTACCTCGATCAGCGAAAGTCCGCGCGCCATGCGGCGCCGGCGCAGGCTGCGGCTCCGTACAGTCACAGGCATGCGCCCTCCCCGGCGCGCTGGATGGTCTGCCGGCCAGCGATGTTGATGGCGATGCAGCGCGTGGCATCGGCGGCCACCGGGCTGGTGCGCAGCGTCATGGTGAGGGCGCCGCCGGGCAGCACGGCAAAGCCATCGCGGTTGTAGGTCAGGAAGGCCGCGCCGGCGGGCGTGGTGAAGGTGTCGGTGGCGGACCAGCCGGCGCGGTAGTGCAGCACCTCGTCGGCCGGCGGCGCAGCGTCGACCGTGCCCGACCCATTGCGGTCGACGAACGCGATCCAGCCGCGTGCCCAGTTGCCGGTGCCCAGGCACGCCGTGCCATTGCCGGACGGGCACACGCTGACCGGCAAGCCGCGCTTGACGGCCTCGCTGCGCGCGAGCTGCAAGGTGCCGACCATCGACTGGATTTCGCTGTCCACCCGGCTGGTGCGCAGCAGCGAGACGAACGAAGGCGTGCCGATCGCGGCCAGGATCGCCACCATGACCACCACCGCCATCAGCTCGACCAGCGTCAGCCCGCGGCAGCGACGCAGGTTGCCGCGAATGCCGCGGCAAACGACGCGCACAGGCATGCCCGGGCCGGGCATGGCCACATCGAGGTGAAGGCGGGGAGGCGCGGTGTCGCGAAGGCGAACCGTCGCCGGCATGTCAGCGCGCGGGCAGAGGTGCCGCCGCCAATGGACAAGGAACTGCCAGGATGACCCGATGCATGTTGACCCCCGATGAATGGCTTGTTATCCGGGCAAGGCACTCCGCTCTGACGGCGGAATGGCCAGCCCGCACCCGAAATTCTTGTTCTGTGCCTCGCTGCCGCCTGGAAGGCCTGGCAACGGGATGCCGCGAATAGCGTAATCGTTACGACTTTGCAACACCCGCGATAGTGGGGAATTTGATAATTCCTGTCAATTGCATCGCGGTGGGGACCGGCGGACAGCCGGCCAGTCGTTGGTCCGCCGCAACTGTCCGGCGCAAGCGTGGCGCTTGGCTTTGGCATGCCGGCGCTTAACACAATGGTGCGGATGGGCCCGCTTTACGTTTCGGCACGTTCGCCGCGGGGACGGATGGCTAACCTTGGTCCATCGCCTTCACAGCCCGTGCCATGCCCTCACCAGCAAACCGGCGCCGAACGCCACCCAACTCCACGCCGCAACCCAGGCTCCAGCGCGCCCACGCCCTGATCGAAGCGCTTGGCGCCTTGTCGATCGTCGTTGCCGGACTGCTGCCGATGGCGCTCGCCGGCACCACCGGCGTGGGCTGGCTGCGCCAGCTGGAACGCCTGGCACAGGCCACGCGCAGCGCGGCCGACGATGCCGAACTGGGCCGCTGCGCGGCGCCGCTGGCCATTGCGGTCGCCGCCATCGTGCCGATGGCTGACGCCGGCGGCTGCCTGCCGGCCGGGGCAACATGGGCGCACCCATGAGCAGGCGCATCGATGCGCGCAGCCGGCGGATCCTTCCGCGTGGCTTCTCGCTGGTCGAACTGATGGTCGGCATGGCGCTGGGCCTGATCGCCGTGGCCGCTGCCGGCGCCGCCTTCCTGGCCACGCACGCAGCCTACCTCGCCACCACCGACCGCGTGGTGATCGAGGAACGCGGGCAGCGCGCACTGGCCATTCTTTCCATGCTGCTGCGCCAGTCCGGATGGCCGGGCGAGCCTGTGTCCGAGATGGCCGGCACCGCCCTGCCCGCGGTCAGCGGCGCGGACAACTGCGGGCAACCCGCCGTGGCGGCCGTGCCCGCTTGCGCAAGGGCCGCCGTCGGCCAAAGCGATGCGCTGCTGGTCCGCTTCAGCGGCAGCGGCCGGCCCGCCGCGCCGGCGCAGCCGGACGAAACCATGACCGATTGCAGCGGCTATCCGCTCGCGGCGCGCGTGGCGGGCGCCGCCGCCACCGCCGGCTACGCCGCGGAGAACCTGCTGTATGTGGCGGCTGGCGCCGATGGCGTGCCGCAACTGCTGTGCCGGTATCCTGCCCGCCGCAACGGCGTCGTCGACGGCAGCGGCTGGACCTCGGGCGCGCTGCTGCGCGGCGTGGAATCGCTGCAATTGCGCTATGGGCTGGATATGGACCAGGACGGCCGTCCCGAGCGCTTCGAGACGGCCTCGGCCATGCCGCCGCTGGGCGAAGCCGCCTGGCAACGCGTGGTGGCGGTCCAGATCGCCATCGCGGTGCGGGGCGACCGGCCGGGCTCGGCCACGCTGGTCCGGGTCAGCGGCACCGACACGCCTGCGCTGCCCGGCACCGCAGCGGCAGACCTGCCGCCCGCTGCGTCGGCGCCGGCCGGCACGGCGCGCCGCGTGTTCGCCGCCACGGTACGGCTGCGCAATGCGCCCCGTTGCGAGGAGACGCTGTGCTAGCGCGCTGCCCGGCACGCTCGCGCCACACCGGCGCCGTCACGCTGCTGCTGTGCGGCACCCTGCTGCTGATGGTGGTGCTGATCGCGGCCGCCACGCTGCACATGCTGCTGTCCGGCCGGCAGCTTGCCGTCATGCAGCGCGAACGTGAACTGGCCTTCCGCGCCGCCGAAGCCGCCCTGCGCGATGGCGAGGCCGACCTGCTCGCCGCCGCGGCGTCGCCGGACGCCCAGGACCGCCTGGCCCTGTGGCCGGAGCCGGGCCGCTGCGGCAGCGGCCGGCAGGCCGGGATCTGCCGGCCCGCCGCGGGCGGTCCGCCGGTGTGGCAACCATGGCTGCGCGTCGATGCGGACCTCGGCGCCATCGGCGTGCCACTGGGGCGCTTTACCGGCGCTACCCTGCAGGCGTCGCCGGCCGATGCCGCCGCCACGCCACAACCGCCGCGCTATGTCGCGGAGATCCTGGACGAAGCGCCGGCCGGCTACGGCGTGCCGGACCCCGCTGTCGCCACGGCTCCGGCGCCGCGGTTCCGGGTAACCGCCATCGGCTTCGGCCGCACCCACGGCATACGCGCCGTGTTGCAAAGCGTGATCCAGCCATGATGCGCCTCGCCGCGCGCTGCGCGCTCTTCTGCCTTGCCTGTATCCTGGCTTCGGCGTGCCATGCCGCCGGGTCCGAAGCGGGCCGCCTGCCGCTGGCCTACCGAACCACGCCAGGCGCGTATCCATGGACCGGGCGCCTGTTTGACATCGGCTGGCAGGACCTGGCCCAGGCACCGTCACCAGACTTGTGGGAGGCCGGCGATCGCCTGGACCGCCGGACGCTGCCATCGCGGCGGATATTCACCTATGCGGCAGCGGCTGGCGAGACGGCGCGAGCCATGCCGCTGCAGTGGGATGCTGCCACCGAAGCCTTGCGCATTGGAGACCGCGCCGCGGTGGACTGGCTGCGCGGTGACCGCACGCAGGCCGGCCGGCGGCCGCGCGATACGCGCCTGGGCAGCGCGGCCGGCGCGCGCGTGCGGGTGGTGGCTCCGCCCGCATGGTCGCCCGGCAAGCCAGGCCACGCGGGCTTTCGGCTGCGCTACAGCCTGCGCCCGCACGTGGCCTGGCTGGGTACCCGCGACGGCCTGCTGCACGCATTCGATGCCGCGACCGGCGAGGAGCGCGCCGCCTACCTGCCGGGCGCGCTGCTGCCCTATGCCCTCGTCATGCCGGTCCCGGCTGCCCCGACGGTGCCGCCGCCATGCCCGCGTCCGGACACGCAGGACGTCACCATCCGCGGCGAATGGCGCACGGTCTTGCTGTGCGGCATCCCGGCCGATGCCGGGGCCGGCAACCCCGCGGCGGCATTCGTGCTTGACGTCACCGATCCCGACGGGCAGATGCCGTTCTTGCCGATCTGGGAGGTACCCGCGAACGACGCCCTGCCACTGGCCGCGCGCGGGCCGGTACGCGCCGCGGGTATCCATGGTCCGGACGGCTTGCGCTGGTTCGCCGTCGTGATCCTCGATGCAGGTGCCAATGGCGCGGCAGGCGCTGCCCGCGCCGGACTTGCCTTGCTGCCACTGGACAAGCCCGCCGGCGCCGCCTGGGCGGGCCAGTACGCCATCCGCACCTTGCCGTTGCCTGAGCGCGATTGCCTGGGCGCCCCTGCGGCCAGTCAGCTCGTGGCGGTCAGCGTGCTAGCCGATGTCACCGGGGCCGCGCTCGTTGCCTACGCCACCGACGATGCCGGCCAGCTCTGGCGCTTGCCGCTCGCCGACACGCCGCAGGCCGGGGCCGCCCCTGCCGCGGCATGCGTGCACCGGATGCAGGTGTCCGCGCAAACGGCCCGGGAAGAAGCCCCCGTGTTGCTCGGATCGCCGGCCGCGCCCGTGGTGATCTACGGCGCCGGCAACGAACTGGCAGCGGTGCCCGATGACCTTGCCACACGCAGCCCCACACGCAGCGCCACATCGCGCCCGCTGCGGCAGGTCGCGACCGAGGTCGCCGGCCACGGCCATATCCTGCGCGCGACCGCGGGCGGTGCGCAGGATGCCGGCTGGCGCCTGACCCTGCCCCATGCCGGCGAACAGGTGGTCGAGCTCCAGCCGGTATTCCCGGGTTACCTGCTGTTCGTGACACGCACGCCCGACGGCGCGCAGCGCAGCTACCTAGTGCTGGCCGCAACCGGGGAATCCATCGCCCGGCTCAGCACCGGCGAGCGCCTGCCCGTGGCAACCGGCCAGTTGCTGCCGCCGGACGCCAGCGTGTTCGCGACGCTCGCTGAATTGCCCGGCACGCCGGCACCAGCCGGCGGCACCGGGCACCAGGCGTTCTCGCTCTCGGTATGGTCGGCCACGGGCAACACCGTCACGCGTGTCGCGCAGACGCTGGCCACGCGCCGCACCGGGCGCCTGCGCTGGCGCGAGATCGTCGGCCCGGCAAGGGAGGATCCACCATGATGACCCTGGCACCGGCTTGCCGGCGCATGCATGGCTTCAGCCTGATCGAGCTGGTCGCCGCACTGGCCGTGCTGGCCATCCTCGCGGCCATCGCCGTGCCCGCGTGGCACCGCCATCTGGCGCGAGGCTGGCGCGCGCAAGCCCGCGCCGCGCTGAGCGGCGCGATGCTGCAACTGGAGCGGCACGCGCTAGAGGCCACAACCTTTGCCGTCGCGCCCGGGTCTGACCTGGTTGCGGGCGACTGGCCCCTGCGCGTGCCAGCCAGCGGCACGGTGCGCCATCTGGTGAGTGCCGGCGCCTGCCCGCAAGCCACGCTGGAAACCTGCGTCGAACTCCGTGCGGCGCCGCAAGCCGCCGATCCCGAATGCGGAACGCTGATCCTGCGCAGCACCGGCCAGTGGCTGGCACAACCCGATGGCACGGTGCCGCAGCCGTTGCCGCCCCATTGCTGAGGCCATGATGGACATGCCGTCGAATGCCGGCAGGCATCGCCGCCCGGATGGCGCGCCGCCGTATGGCCTGACGCTGGTCGAACTGGTCGTGGGCTTGGTCATGCTCGGCCTGTTCTCGGCAGCGGCCTACCCGGTGTTCAGCGGCATGCTCGCGCGCCAGCAGGTCATGCTGGCGGCCGACCGGCTGGCGATGTCGCTCGCGCTGGCGCGCGCCAGCGCGCTGTCACGCCGCATCGAGGTGACGCTGCAGCCGCTGCCGGGCGAAGCCACGCTGAGTCCCGGCTGGCAACTGGTAACGGCTGGCGCAGGCGCGGAGCGGCCGGAGGTGCTGTCGGTGGTCGAGCCGGGCATGCCGTGCCTGTCCGTGACGCTGCGGCAAGCCGCGCGGGGCGCCAATGTGCTGAAATTCCTGCCTGTGGGATACTCTCGATCTGAGCAGGGCGGTTTTCAGGCCGCCACCTTCACGCTTGGCTGCCGTGGCGCGCAGCGGCAAGTCAGGCTGGGCGCGCAGGGACGTATCCGACTCTGCACACCCGGCCGCGACGCTGACTGCGAAGCGACGGAGTCCTCCGAGCCGCCCTGACCCGGCCGCCCTGTCACCCCAATCGCAGCGCCAAGGCCCACCCGATCGCCGAATGTTTTCCGATACCGACCACGCCGCCATGCAACAGGCACTCGCGCTCGCCGCGCGGGGCATGTTCAACACCACGCCCAACCCTCGCGTCGGCTGCGTGCTCATCAAGGATGGCCAGGTGATCGGACAAGGCTTCACCCAGCCTGCCGGCCAGGACCATGCCGAAATCCAGGCGATGAAAGATGCGCTGTCGCGCGGGCTCGACCCGGCCGGCGCCACCGCCTATGTCACGCTGGAGCCGTGCAGCCATTTCGGCCGTACCCCGCCCTGCGCCGATGCGCTGGTGCGCGCCGGCGTGGCGCGCGTGGTGGCGGCGATGGAAGACCCCAATCCGTCGGTATCCGGGCGCGGCCTGCAGCGCCTGCGCGATGCCGGCATCGACGTGCGCTGCGGCCTGCTGGAAAAAGAGGCGCGCGACCTGAATATCGGCTTCGTCTCGCGCATGACGCGCGGGCTGCCGTGGGTGCGTGTCAAGGTGGCCGCGTCGATGGATGGCGGCACCGCGCTGCATGACGGCACCAGCCAGTGGATCACCGGCCAGGCCGCCCGCGACGACGGGCACGCCTGGCGCGCCCGCGCCTGCGCCATCCTGACCGGCATCGGCACCGTGCGCGACGACAATCCGGCGCTGACGGTGCGGGCCTTCGCCACGCCGCGCCAGCCGCAGCGGGTGCTGGTCGATTCGCGGCTCGAAGTGCCGCTCGACGCGCGCATCCTGACCCCGGACAGCGGCGAGTTCGCCAGGCCCGTGCTGGTGTTCTGCGCGGTCGAAGACCGGCAACGCCAGCGCGCGCTGGAAGCCCGCGGCGCCGAAGTCGTGGTGCTGCCCAACCCGCACGGCAAGGTCGAATTGCGCCGCATGCTGGAAGAACTCGGCCGCCGCGGCATCAACGAATTGCACGTCGAGGCGGGCTTCAAGCTCAACGGCTCGCTGGTGCGCGAGCATTGCGCCGATGAACTGCTGATCTACCTCGCGCCCAAGCTGCTCGGCGACGCCCAGGGCATGTTCAACCTGCCGCCGCTGGCGCGGCTGCAGGATGCCGAACAGTTCCGCTGGCATGAAGTCCGGCAGATCGGCGACGACCTGCGCCTGATCGCCCGGCGCAACGACGCGTAGCGCCACAGGCCGCGGCAACGCATCCCAAAGATTCCGAAAACCCCAAGCACAAGACTCCACCATGTTTACTGGCATCGTCGCGGCGGTCGGCCGCATTGAATCCGTTACCCCGCTCGGCGCCGCCGCCGACGCCGGCGTGCGCCTGCGCATCGCCGCGGGCGGGCTGGACCTGTCGGACGTCATCATCGGTGACAGCATCGCCATCCAGGGCGCCTGCATGACCGTGATCGCCATGGCGCCCGACGCGTTCGAGGTCGAGGTCTCGCGCGAATCGCTCGACAAGACCGTGGGGCTGGACCGTGCCGGCCGCGTCAACCTGGAAAAGGCGCTGCGCCTGGCCGACCGGCTGGGCGGCCACCTGGTGTCGGGGCATGTCGACGGCCTGGGCGAAGTGGTGCATTTCGCGCCGGTGGGCGAATCGCACGAGCTGCGCATCCGCGCGCCTCGCGAACTGGCGCGCTACCTGGCGTACAAGGGCTCGGTGGTGGTCAACGGCGTGTCGCTGACGGTCAACCGCGTCGCCGACGAAGCCGATGGCTGCGTGTTCTCGATCAACCTGATCCCGCACACCGTCGAAGTGACCACGCTGCAGGAGCTCAAGCCGGGCGCGCGCGTGAACCTCGAGATCGACCTGATCGCGCGGTACGTGGAACGGATGCTGTCGGCCGCGCAGGCCCCCGCATAAGCACGGCCACACCGGGCCAGCGCCAATACCCGTACCCCGCCCGCCCGGCCTCGGAAGGGCGGCACTTTCCGTGGCCCGCGCCTCCCGCGTGGGCTCCCTTGGCGTACAATACCCGGCTTGACTGGGCAACCTGCCGGGCGTATAGGGCCGGCCGGCCCGGCCCGACGCCCCGCCTCAGTCCGGCCGCTTTCACCGCGGCCATGGTTCCTGCCACAGCTATTCGCCGGTTTTTTCGCCCGATTTCGCCTGATTTCCGCCCCAACCTGCCGTTCTGCACGCCATGACAATCGCCCGTACCGAAGACATCATTGCCGACATTCGCGCCGGCCGCATGGTTATTCTTGTCGACGAGGAAGACCGCGAAAATGAGGGCGATCTGGTCCTGGCTGCCGATTTCGTCACACCGGAGGCGATCAACTTCATGGCCAAGCATGGCCGCGGCCTGATCTGCCTGACGCTGACCGCCGAGCGCTGCCGCCAGCTGAACCTGCATCCGATGGTGAGCCGAAACGGCACCCAGCACGGCACCAATTTCACCGTATCGATCGAGGCCGCCGAGGGCGTGACCACCGGCATTTCCGCCGCCGACCGCGCCCGCACCGTGCAGGCCGCCGTCGCCCGCGACGCCAAGCCGGCCGACCTGGTCCAGCCGGGCCATATCTTCCCGCTGACGGCGCAGCCAGGCGGCGTGCTGATCCGCGCCGGCCATACCGAGGCCGGCTGCGACCTGGGTGCGCTGGCCGGGCTGACGCCGGCGGCCGTGATCTGCGAGATCATGAAGGACGACGGCACCATGGCGCGCCTGCCGGACCTGATCGAGTTCGCGCGCGAGCATGATCTGAAGATCGGCACCATCGCCGACCTGATCCACTACCGCAGCCGCACCGAGAGCATTATCGAGCGCGTCGGCGAGCGCGCCATGCAAACCCCTTACGGCACCTTCCACAGCATCGCCTACCGCGACAAGCCGACCGGCCAGGCCCACCTGGCGCTGGTCAAGGGCAAGCCCACGCCGGAACAGGAAACGCTGGTGCGCGTGCACGAGCCGTTCTCGGTGCTGGACCTGCTGGAAGTGAAATGCACGACGCACTCGTGGAGCATCCCGGCGGCGATGCAGGCCATCGCCGAGGCCGACAACGGCGTGATCGTGCTGCTGAACTGCGGCGACACCGTCGAGCAGCTGTTCACGCAGTTCAGCGCGCTCGATGCGCCGCAGTCGCGGCCGCGCCGCAAGCCCGACCTGCGCACCTATGGCATGGGCGCGCAGATCCTGAAAGATGTCGGCGTCGGCAAGATGCGCGTGCTGGCCGCCAAGCAGCGCATGCCCAGCATGACCGGCTTCGACCTGGAAGTGACCGGCTACCAGCCGATGAGCGGCCAGGCCGACTGAGCCGGTCCCAGCACTGAGCCACCCCCGAATACCCGGGCCGCGGCCCTGCCGCCGCGGCCCTCCCGAAAACTGGAGAACTGAACAATGGATCACGGCTTCTACCCCAGCAACCTCGACGGTGAAGGCCTGCGCATCGGCATCGTCCAGGCGCGCTTCAACGAGCCGGTCTGCGCCGAACTGCTCGAGGCCTGCGTGGCCGAGCTGGAACAGCTCGGCGTCGAGGGCGAAGACACCCTGGTGGTGACTGTCCCCGGCGCGCTGGAAGTCCCGCTGGCGCTGCAGAAGATGTGCGAGAGCGGCCAGTTCGACGCGCTGGTGGCACTGGGCGCCGTGGTACGCGGCGAGACCTATCACTTCGAGCTGGTGTCGAACGAGTCGGGCGCCGGCATCACCCGCGTCGGCCTGGACTTCAACGTGCCGATCGCCAACGGCATCCTGACCGTCGACACCGACGAGCAGGCCCATGCCCGCACCCGCGAAAAGGGCCGCGACTGCGCGCGCGCCGCGGTGGAGATGGCCAACCTGGTGGCGGCGCTCGATTCGCTGCGCGGCCAGGAAGACGAAGACGAGGACGACGATGAGTGATACCTCGAACACGCCGGACCAAGACGCCGGCAAGGGCGCCGGCGGCAAGTCCGGCGCGGCCCGCACCGAAGCCAAGGCGCCGCCCAAGAGCGCGCGCCGCCGCTCGCGCGAGCTGGCCCTGCAGGGCCTGTACCAGTGGCTGCTGAACCGCAACGACATCGGCGCAATCCAGGCCCACCTGCACGACGCCCAGGGCTTCAACAAGGCCGACCGCGAGCACTTCGACGCGCTGCTCAACGGCGCAGTGCGCGAAGAGGCGCGCCTGACCGCCGCGTTCGAGCCGTTCCTGGACCGTTCCGTGGACGAGTTGTCGCCGGTCGAGCGCGCCGCCCTGCTGGTCGGCAGCTATGAACTGGTGCACTGCCTCGACATCCCGTACAAGGTCGTCATCAATGAAGCCGTCGAGCTGACCAAGACCTTCGGCGGCGTCGAGGGCTACAAGTACGTCAACGGCGTGCTGGACAAGCTTGCGGCCCAGGTGCGCGCCGCCGAAGTGGCTGCGCGCCGCTGAAGAAGCGCCTTCGCGGCTGCGCCGTGCCGTCGCGCTGGCCCTGGCGCCGGCGGCGATGAAGACGACACCCGCCGCGGCGGGTGTTTTCATTTCCCACCGACCCTTTTGCTGAACGGGCGCCTGCCCACCCGGAACACCATGGACTTGCAGCACCTGGCCACCGCCTCCCGACTCGCCAACATCGACGCCTTCCATGTGATGGAGCTGGCCAAGCAGGCCGCCGCGCTGGAGCGCGCCGGCCGCCATATCGTGCACATGGGCATCGGCGAGCCGGATTTCACCGCCGCCGAGCCGGTGGTGCGCGCCGCCGAAGCCGCCATGCGCCGCGGCGTCACGCAGTACACCGGCGCGCTCGGCATCCACCCGCTGCGCGAGGCCATCGCGGGCTATTACCAGACCGCCTACGGCCTGGATATCCCGGCCCGGCGCGTGATCGTCACCGCGGGCGCCTCGGGCGCGCTGCTGCTGGCGTGCGCGGTGCTGGTCGAGATCGGCGCCGAGGTGCTGATGCCCGACCCCAGCTACCCGTGCAACCGCCACTTCGTCGCCGCCTTCGACGGCGTCGCCCGAATGATCCCGAGCGGCCCGGCCGAGCGCTTCCAGCTGACCGCCGCGCAGGTCGAGGCCCACTGGGGCGAGCAGACCCGGGGCGTGCTGCTGGCCTCGCCGTCCAACCCCACCGGCACCTCGATCCTGCCCGACGAACTTGCCCGGATCCTGCAGGCGGTGCGCGCGCGCAACGGCTTTGCCATCCTGGACGAGATCTACCAGGGCCTGTCCTACGACGCTCCGCCGGTATCGGCGCTGAGCCTGGACCCGAACGTGGTCACGGTGAACAGCTTCTCGAAGTACTTCAATATGACCGGCTGGCGCCTGGGCTGGCTGGTGGTGCCCGAGGCGCTGGTCGAGGCCTTCGAGAAGGTCGCGCAGAACCTGTTCATCTGCGCGTCGGCGGTGGCGCAGTACGCCGCGCTGGCGTGCTTCACGCCCGAGGCGCTGGCCGTCTACGACGAGCGCAAGGCCGAATTTCGCCGCCGCCGCGACCTGATCGTGCCGGCGCTGGAGTCGCTGGGGCTGCGCGTGCCGGTGCGCCCCGACGGCGCCTTCTATGTGTATGCGGACTGCCGGGGCGTCAACCACCCGGCCGCGGGCGACGCCGACCGCCTGACGCAGGCGATGCTGCACGATGCGGGCGTGGTGATGGTGCCTGGGCAGGACTTCGGCCCGCATACGGCCCGCGACTACATCCGGATCTCGTACGCCACCTCGCGCGAGAATATCGAAGAGGCGATGGCGCGGCTGGACAAGCTGTTCCGCTGACCGTACCTGGCCGCTGCGGCGGCAGGCCAACAAAAAAGCACCCCGCGGGGTGCTTTTCTTCTGGGCGATGCCGGGGCCAGGCTCAGGCGTTGTGCGGCCCGTTGTTGGCTTCCAGCTTCTCGGTGGGCGCGTGCTCGACCGGCGCCTTGTCCTCGGCGGCCGGCTTGTCGGCGTTGGCGGGCGCGCTGCGCACGCCGATCAGCTGGCGCAGGCGGGCGCGCTCGGCCAGCACCTTGGCGCCGTAGCCGCCGTCGGTGGCCGTGGTGGCGCCGACGTAGTACTTCAGGCCGCCCTCGAGCGAGCCGGCGCGGGCGATGCAGTCCTTGAGCACCAGCGCGCCGATCTTGATGTTGGCGTACGGGTTCAGGGCCGCGGACACGCCGCCGACGGCTTCGTACTTGTCCTGGTGGACCTTGGTCATGACCTGCATCAGGCCCTGCGCACCCACGCCGCTTTCGGCGTACGGGTTGAAGCTGGACTCGATCGCGATCACGCCCAGGATCAGCAGCGGATCGATGCCGACCTCGCGCCCGGTCAGGTAGGCCGCCTTGACCAGCTGCGCGGTGGCCTGTGCCGCCACGCGGTACTTGCGGGCGATGTAGTCCGCCACGGCGGCCTGCTCGCGCGCGGTGCCGAGCGTGCCGCCAGTGCTGCGGGCGTCCGCGGCCACGCGCGTCACCGGGATCTGCGCGGCCAGATGTGCGACCGACGGCACCTTGGTATTGGCCGCCAGGCTCCATTCGTCGACGCCGGACACGGTCGGCAGGCCGAGCTTGCCGCCGCGGCCATTGCCGGCGCCATAGCCGAACTTGGCCGCCGCGACGTCCGCCGTGCTCGGCGGCACGCCGCTGGAGACGGCAGCGCCGTGGCCAGCGTCGGCGGCCGTGGCAGCGTGCGCAGGCGCTGCCGGCATCGCGGCGCTTACCAGCACCGCCGGCGCTTCGTCACCGGCCAGCAAGGCGGCCAGCGTGGTGCGCCATTCCTGGCTCACCGACAGCGACACGGCCGAAACCACCGCCACCACGCCCAGGCTGTTCAGGGCGTACTTCAGCGTCGTGCGGCCACCGCGCAACGCGCGGCCCGCGACCGGATGCGCGAGACGGACCTGCAATGCCCGACTCACTCCGGGTACCGGCTGTCGAAGGCGGACCTGCAGCGCCCGCCCGATGCCGGGAAGATGAAGGGTTTTCCAACCGCTCATGCTTACCTCCATCCGTTGCCCGCTTCGCCTGCCCTGACTGCGGCATGCGCCCGATCTCAACGTACTCAAGTAAGGATGCCGCGCCGTCCAGCAGTGACGACCAAGCACCTGTTGGCAGGGCGCTCCCCATGCGCCCAACTGGAAACAGGTCGCGCCCTGGGGGGGCACTACCTGCCACGACTTAACTCTCTACACTCCGGCAAGTCGCCGGAGGCGACCGGTCATCCCGCCATGCGCGGGCACTGACCATCGGTCTTGCTGGAGGGACTTTCTGGCACGTTGTTTTGATGTGCACCCCTTGACACAGGGGGAAAATCCATGTTGCGACGCAACACTCCGTGGAGCAGACCGGATTGTAGGAACGGTGTTATACCCCGTCAAGAATAACGAATCGACAATTAACTACTTTCAGTTATTTGTAACAAGGGGGTTTTCGTCGGTCCGGCATCACTCGGACACCCGCAAACGCAGGCGTGGCCTTGGCTCGCCGCGTTACGGCCCGCCCCGGGGCGGGCAAAAAACTTACAATTTCCGCGGTACCGGCTGGACGATTTTTTTGCCGCCGCCCCGAGGAATGTGTATCGTCACCGACCTGACTGCCGCCTCCCTGGATCCGGTGCGGGATCCCGCACCACAACAGAATTCACCATGCAATACAAAGACTTGCGCGATTTCATCGGCCAGCTCGAAGGGCTCGGCGAGCTGCGGCGCATCGCCCGCCCGGTGTCGCCCAACCTGGAAATGACCGAAATCTGCGACCGCCTGCTGCGCGCCGGCGGCCCCGCGGTCGTCTTCGAGCAACCGGCGGGCGCTCCCCATGGCGACATCTATAGCGTGCCGGTGCTGGCCAATCTGTTCGGCACGACACGCAGAGTCGCATTTGGCATGGGCGCCGAATCGATGGAAGACCTGCGCGACATCGGCCGGGTGCTGTCGGCGCTGAAGGAGCCCGAGCCGCCGCGCGGTCTGCGCGAGGCCGGCAAGCTGTTCACGCTGGCCAAGTCGGTGTGGGACATGGCGCCCAAGCGTGTTAGCGGCCCGGCCTGCCAGGAAGTGGTGTGGGAAGGCAACGACGTCGACCTGGCGCGCCTGCCGATCCAGACCTGCTGGCCGGGCGACGCCGCCCCGCTGATCACCTGGGGCCTGGTGGTGACCAAGGGCCCGCACAAGAAGCGCCAGAACCTGGGCATCTACCGCCAGCAGGTGATCGGCCGCAACCAGGTCATCATGCGCTGGCTGGCGCACCGCGGCGGCGCGCTCGACTTTCGCGAGCATGCGCTGGCCAACCCCGGCAAGCCCTTCCCGATCGCGGTGGCGCTGGGCGCCGACCCGGCCACCATCCTGGGCGCGGTGACACCGGTGCCGGATACGCTGTCCGAATACCAGTTCGCCGGCCTGCTGCGCGGCAGCCGCACCGCGCTGGCGGGCTGCCTGACGCCTACGCTGTCCGAACTGAGCGTGCCGGCGTCGGCCGAGATCGTGCTGGAAGGCCATATCCAGCCCGATCCCAACCACCCGTCCGGCTACCAGCACGCGCTGGAAGGCCCGTTCGGCGACCACACCGGCTATTACAACGAGCAGGACTGGTTCCCGGTCTTCACCATCGACCGCATCACCATGCGGCGCGACCCGATCTACCACTCCACCTACACCGGCAAGCCGCCTGACGAGCCGGCGGTGCTGGGCGTGGCGCTGAACGAGGTGTTCGTGCCGCTGCTGCAGAAGCAGTTCCCGGAGATCACCGACTTCTACCTGCCGCCCGAGGGCTGCAGCTACCGCATGGCGCTGGTGCGCATGAAGAAGCAGTACGCCGGCCATGCCAAGCGCGTGATGTTCGGCGTGTGGAGCTTCCTGCGGCAATTCATGTATACGAAGTTCATCGTGGTGGTCGACGACGATGTCGACGTGCGCGACTGGAAGGAAGTGATCTGGGCCATCACCACCCGCGTCGACCCCAGTCGCGACACGGTGCTGGTCGACAACACCCCGATCGACTACCTGGACTTCGCCTCGCCGGTGTCGGGTCTGGGCTCCAAGATGGGCATCGACGCCACCGACAAGTGGCCCGGCGAGACCACGCGCGAATGGGGCACCTCGATCGCCATGGACGCCGCGGTCAAGGCGAAGGTCGATACCCTGTGGGAAACGCTGTTCGAACGTCCCGCCGGTCGCTGATGGCAGCCGGCACGCGCCGGCTGCGATCCGCCGTTATCATGTCACGCTGATGCCGGGCGCCCGCGCGAGGCGCCCGCCACCCACCACATCGCACCATCCGATGCCCGCGGCAGACGGGCCGAAGGAGGAGACATGACCACCGCCGCCCCGCTCGCCGAAGGCAACCTGATGTGGACGCCGTCGCAGGCGTTCCGCGACCGCAGCCAGATTGCGCAGTTCATGCGCTGGCTGCGCACCGAACGCGGCCTGGCCTTCGACGACTACGACAGCCTGTGGCACTGGTCCGTCACCGAGCTCGAAGCCTTCTGGGACGCCGTGCGCGCCTACTTCGACGTGCGCTTCGACACCCCGGCCACCCAAGTGCTGGACCGCCACACCATGCCGGGCGCGCGCTGGTTCGACGGCGCCACGCTGAACTACGTGCAGCAGGTGTTCCGCCATGCCGGCAGCGGCAGCGCCCGCCAGCGCACCGCCATCCGCCATGCCGGCGAGGCGCAGCCGCTGGCCGACATCAGCTGGCAGGCGCTCGAGGCCCAGGTCGCGTCGCTCGCGCATGCGCTGCGCCGGATGGGCGTGCAGCGCGGCGACCGCGTCGCCGGCTACCTGCCCAATATTCCCGCCACGGTGGTTGCCTTCCTGGCCACCGCCAGCCTGGGCGCGGTCTGGTCCGGCTGCGCGCCGGACATGGGCCAGGTGGCGGTGGCCGACCGCTTCCGCCAGGTCGCGCCCAAGGTGCTGATCGCCGTGGACGGCTACCGCTATGGCGGCAAGGTCTATGACCGCGGCCCCGTGCTCGCCGAGCTGGTCGCCGCCCTGCCCTCGCTCACCGACCTGGTGCTGGTGCCGCAGGCGGGCGCCGGCGCCGCGGCGCCGGCCGGCGTGCGCGTCCACGCCTGGCAGGACGTGCTGGCGCATGACGTGCCGCTGGCCATCGAACCCGTGCCGTTCGACCATCCGCTGTGGATCGTCTATTCGTCCGGCACCACCGGCATGCCCAAGCCGATCGTGCACGGCCACGGCGGCATCGTCATCGAGCAGCTCAAGCTGATGGCGTTCCACAACAACCTGGGCCCGGACGACGTGTTCCACTGGTACAGCAGCAGCGGCTGGATCATGTGGAACGCGCAGGTGGCGGGGCTGCTGCTCGGCACCACCATCGCGCTCTACGACGGCAACCCGGCCTGGCCCGACGCGGGCGTGCTGTGGCGCTTCGTCGACGATGCCGGCGTAACGATGTTCGGCGCCGGCGCGGCGTTCTTCACCAATTGCATGAAGGCCGGCATCGAGCCGGCGCGCATTGCCGACGTGTCGCGCCTGCGCGGGCTTGGATCGACCGGCTCGCCGTTGCCGGTCGAGGCCTACGACTGGATCTATCGCCATGTGCGCGAAGACATCTGGCTGGTGCCGATGTCGGGCGGCACCGACTTTGCCGGCTCGTTCGTCGCCGGCTGCCCGCTGCTGCCGGTCTATTCCGGCGAGATGCAGTGCCGCTGCCTGGGCGCGAAGGTGGAAGCCTTCGACGACCAGGGCCAGCCGCTGGTCGACGCGGTCGGCGAACTGGTCTGCACCGAGCCGATGCCGTCGATGCCGCTCTACCTGTGGGGCGATACCGACGGCAAGCGCTACCGCGACAGCTATTTCGACACCTACCCCGGCGTCTGGCGGCATGGCGACTGGATCAAGATCACCCGGCGCGGCGGCGCGGTGATCTATGGCCGCTCCGACGCCACCATCAACCGCCACGGCATCCGCATGGGCACCAGCGAGCTGTACCGCGTGGTGGAAGACCTGCCGGAAGTGCTCGACAGCATGGTGGTCGACCTCGAATACCTCGGCCGCGAATCGTATATGCCGCTGTTCGTGGTGCTGCGCGAAGGCATGGTGCTGGACGAAGCGCTGCGCGACACCCTGCGCGCACGCATCCGCAGCGCGCTGTCGTCGCGCCATGTGCCCAACGAGATCGTGCAGGCGCCCGGCGTGCCGCGCACGCTGTCGGGCAAGAAGATGGAGGTGCCGATCAAGAAGCTGCTGCTGGGCCATGCGCCGCAAAGCATCGCCAACCGCGACGCCATGGCCAACCCCGACACGCTCGACTGGTACTTCGACTACGCCGCGCGCTTCCTGCAAGCGCGCCAGGCCGAGTCGGCCGCGACCTGAGCGCCACCACATCGTCCAGGCCATGCACAACCTGCCAACCGAAGACTTCCAGGGCCAGCCGCTGGTGCGGATCGGCCAGGCCGATTCCTGGCTGCTGCTGGCACCGCAATACGGCGCGCGGCTGGTCCGCTGGGTCCACCGCGGGCAAGACCTGCTGTACTGGCCCGACGCCGCCGACTGGAGCCGCCCGGCCAAGATCCGGGGCGGCAATCCGCTGCTGTTCCCGTTTATCGGCCGGCATTTTGTCGAGGGCAACCCGGGGCAGTGGCGGGACGGACAAGGAACGGTACACGCCCTGTCGCAACATGGCTTTGCGCGCGACCTGCCCTTCGACGTCAGCGCCATCGACCCGCTGGCTACCATCACGATGACGCTGCGCGACAGCGAGGCAACGCGCGCCGGCTATCCGTTCGCCTTCGTGTTCGACGTGGTCTATACCTTGCTGCCCGACGGCCTGGAAGTTTCGCTGCGCACCAGCAACCCCGGCACGCAGCGCCTGCCGTGTTATCCCGGCCATCACTTCTATTTCGCCCTGCCCCACGCGCAGCGCAGTGCGGCGTCGCTGACGCTGCCCGACACCGAGCGCAGGCGCCAGCTACCGGATGGCAGCCCCGGACCGGCAGAGCCCGGCGAGTCTACCTACCAGCTTGACGATCCCCGGCTGCAGGACACCTTCCACGTTTTCCACGGCAGCCCCTCGGCGCAACTGGCCATGCCCGGCCGCCACATCCGGTTCGAACTCGACCTGCCGGGCAGTGCGCCGTGGCATGCGGTGACCACGTGGTCCGAGACCGAAACCTCGGACTTCTATTGCGTGGAACCGTGGGTGGGGCTGCCGGATGCCATCCACCACGGTCAGGGATTGCGCTGGATCGAGCCAGGGCAATCGGAAAGCGCGGTGTGCCGGCTGCGCGTAACTGGCTGATTTCCGCCAGCCCCTCAGTGCTCGAAATCGAGCCCGCCGATCAGGATCCGCGGGTCGGCCTGCGACAGCGAACGGAAATCGATGCCGCGCGGCTCCTGCCACGCCCGCAGCTTGGACGGCAGCGCCGCCAGGTAGCCGGCAAAGCGCGCCTCGCCGCCCGCGGCGAACAGCCGCTGCACCTCCAGCCCGTCCCAGGCCAGCGTGATATCGAGCGGATAAGGATGGCGCCGCAGCTCCGTCGGCCCGTCCGCGGTCACGCGCAAGCGCGGCGGCTGACCTGCGGCATCGGCAGGCAGCGGCTGGAGCTGCACGCGCCGGTGTTGCTGCCCGATCGCGTCGACGATGCGCGGCAGGCATTCGGCCTCAAAGCGGGCGAAGTAGTCGGTGGTCAAGGTGGGGTGTCCTGACGTTGCGGGAGAGGCGCCGGCGCTTGCGGCAGTGTGCGCCGGCGTGCCAGCCACTATACGCCGCGCGTCGCCTGCCGCGGTAGACCCGCAGGCAGCCAGGCCAAACCCGGCCTATGATTCCCAGTTATGCAGCCCTACAGGAATCTCAGCGGCGAATCGGGTGTGGTCGCCTACGAACTTGGTCCGGAGCACATCCGGATCCGCTTCGACAACGGCAACGTCTACACCTATGACTACCGCAGGCCCGGCCGCCGCCATGTCGAACAGATGAAGCGCCTCGCCACGGCGGGACGCGGCCTGTGCAGCTATATCAGCAGGAGGTCGGCAAGGACTTCGCCTACAAGGCCTGAGCGCCGAATGCGCCCCATCGGCCACTCGCTTGCGCTCCCCCGGGATCCCGCATAGAATCGCGGGTTCGCGGGCGTCGTATAATGGCTATTACCTTAGCTTCCCAAGCTAAAGACGTGGGTTCGATTCCCATCGCCCGCTCCACTTCCAGTCGAGACAAGCCGCCTTTGCCACCGTTACGGTGATCCGCCCGGCGGCTTTTTTGTTGCCATGCTTCCCCAAGATCCCAGCACCGGACCGGCCGCCGATGACGCGCCGGCAGACAGCGCCGCCGCGCCAGCGCCCGCCCCCTCTCCTGCCGATCCTGAAGGCGTTGCGCACCCGCGCCGCATCCGTTCGTTCGTGCGCCGCGCGGGCCGGACGTCGACCGGGCAGCAGCGCGCCATCGATGAGGTCGGGCCGCGCATGATGGTGCCGTACGCGCCGCAGCCGCTGGACTGGGAGGCGACCTTCGGCCGGCAGGCGCCGTCGATCCTGGAGATCGGCTTCGGCATGGGCGAGACCACCGCGCATATCGCCGGACTGCGGCCGCAGGACAACTTCCTGGGCTGCGAGGTGCATGAGCCGGGCGTGGGCGCGCTGCTCAAGCTGATCGACGAGCGCGGCTTGTCCAATGTGCGGATCCTGCAGCACGACGCGGTGGAAGTGATCGCGCATATGCTGACCGACAACAGCCTCGACGGCGTGCATATCTACTTTCCGGATCCGTGGCACAAGAAGCGCCACAACAAGCGTCGGCTGGTGCAGGCGCCGCTGGTGAAGCTGCTGGCCGCGCGCCTGAAGCCGGGCGGCTACATCCATTGCGCGACCGACTGGGAAGAGTACGCGCACCAGATGGTGGAAGTGCTGTCGGCCGAGCCGCTGCTGGAGAACACCTCGGCGGCGCCGGACGGTTTTGCCGAGCGGCCGGATTACCGCCCCGTGACCAAGTTCGAGCGGCGCGGCGTGCGGCTCGGGCATGGCGTGTGGGACGTGGTGTTCCGCAAGCGCGCCTGAGCGCGGCAAACGCACAAACAAAAAGCGTGGCATCTGCCACGCTTTTTTGTTGCCTGCTGCACCGCGCTGCTCAGGCGTGCCAGGACACGAGCCCGGTGTAAGCGGTCAGCAACACCACGATGCCGAAGGCGATGCGGTACCACGCGAACGGCTTGAAGTCGTGCGTGGCGACGAAACGCAGCAGCCAGCGCACGCACAGGAAGGCGGACAGGAAGGCAAAGACGAAGCCGACCGCGAAGATGCCGAGGTCATCGGCATTCAGCAGCGCGCGCGCCTTGTACAGTTCGTAGACCGTGGCGCCGAAGATCACCGGGATCGCCAGGAAGAACGAGAACTCGGTGGCCACCTGCCGCGACAGCCCGAACAGCATGCCGCCGATAATGGTGGCGCCGGAGCGCGAGGTGCCCGGCACCAGCGCGAAGCACTGCGCCAGCCCGACCTTGAGCGCATCACGCCAGTTCAGGTCGTCGACCGACTCGATGCGCGGGGCGCCGGCCTTGGCGGCTTCCAGCAATGCATTGCCCTGCGGATGCGAGACCGTGCCGCGGCGCGCATCGCGCCATTCGGCCAGCAGGATCACCACGCCGCCGACGATAAAGGCCAGCGCCACCGAGATCGGGTTGAACAGGTGGGCCTTGATCCATTTGCCGAAGATAAAGGCCAGCACGATCGCGGGCACCGACGCGATCACCACGTTGGCGGCAAAGCGCTGCGACAACGGGTCGTCGCGCAGCCCACGCACCACCTTGCCGATGCGCGCGCGGAATTCCCAGCACACCGCCAGGATGGCGCCGAACTGGATCACGATCTCGAAGATCTTGCCCTTCTCGTCGTTGAAGTCGAGCAGCTGGCCGGCCAGGATCAGGTGGCCCGTGCTGGAAATGGGAAGAAACTCGGTCAGGCCTTCGACGATGCCGAGGATCACGGCCTTCAGGGCAAGTGCGATTTCCATGCGGAACGAAAGAGACGTAGTCACGGGCGTTGTCCGGCATGCGCGCCGGACCGCCTGTATTGTTGTTCGATGCACCCCGTTCAGGGGCGGTTGATCTTGACGTTGATGCCGTCAGGCAAAACGGTGATTGTACCGGGCTCGACGTGCGTGCCGGCAATGCGCAGCTGGTCTTCGCGGAAGGTATAGAGCGGATAGCCCTGCAACAGCTGCTCGGCCAGGATGCCGCCCAGCGCATTGAGCTGGCGCGAGAACTGCGCGGGCATGCCCTGCACGTCGAAGCGCTTCACCTCCGGATCCTGCAGCACCACCGAGCGGGTGGGCTCGTCGTAGCGCAGCCCGCTGTCCAGCGCGAAGCGGCCGCTCAGGGCCTGGCTGAAGAACAGCTTGTTGTCGATGGTGGCGTCGAACTGCACGTTGACGCGGTTGCGCACGGAGTCCAGCGTCAGCTGCGGGTTGGTCAGCTGGATGTCGAACAGCTCCATGTAGCGCTTGTTGAACGGGAACTTGCGCTCCAGCGCCGCCTGCAACTGGCTTTGCGAGAACGTGTACTCGCTGCGGAAGGCGCCGCAGGCGGCCAGCCCCAAGGCCAGCGTGGCCGCGGCGGCAGCGGCGAGCCAGCGCCGTCGGGAAGTCCGGATCATATTGCCTCCGATTGCGGGATATCAGGAATGGGTGCCAGGCGTCATGCCGCGCCGGGCCGCTCAGGCATGCGCTTGGGGCGCGGTCAGGACCTCGAGCCGGGCCAGCCATTGCAGCGCCGCTTCACGCGAATCGCCGCACATCTCGGCCGACGGCTTCAGGCCACCGCAAAACGCAGGCCGGTCCGGGCTGCCGAACACCGCGCAGCGCATGTCCGGCAGCAACTGCGCGCACGGCACGCCCGCCGGCTTGCCGCCCGGCATGCCAGGCAGCGGCGACGCGATCGACGGCGCGATACAGCAGGCGCCGCAACCCGCACGGCAGGAAAGGTCTGACCGGCAACTCATGACGATGGTTCGGTAGCGGCAGCCGCTGAGGCTGCCAAGTCAAAGGCGACATTGTGCCCGAAGGGCGGCGGGCCTCCTGTAAGAAAAGGAAAACGCCGTAAGCCCGGGAATGTCAGCCTGTCGTTCCCGCGTAGGCGGGAACCCAGCGACTTCAAAAGACGCTGGATTCCGCCTGCGCGGGAATGACAGTGGTTACCTGAACGGTATTACCGTAAGCGCGACGCAGAGCCACCCAGATCCGTGCTCCTTCAATCACATGACGTCGACATGCTTTCGCCGGCTTGTCCTTGGCCCGCGCCCCCCTCAACACCCGCGCTTGACCCCCCGTAGGCCCTCATCTACATTACTGACCCACAAGTTATTAACTTTTTCGACGCGCCCCCTCGTGCCCCGTAGTCTTCGCAAGCCCACCGTGACCAAGCCACCCGCCGACCCGCACAAGGACGCCGACAGCCCGCGCTGGAGCCGGCGCAAGGCGGCGCGGCCGCAGGAGCTGGTGGCGGCCGCGCTGGACCTGTTCGTCGAGCGCGGCTATGCCGCCACGCGGCTGGAAGATGTGGCCGCCGCGGCCGGCGTGTCCAAGGGCACGGTCTACCTGTACTTCGCCAACAAGGAAGAGCTGTTCAAGTCGGTGGTGCGCGAGAACCTGGTGCCGGCACTGGCGCGCGGCGCCGATCTGGTCGATGCCTACCAGGGCAGCACGCCCGAGCTGCTGCGCGAACTGCTGCGCGGCTGGTGGGGACTGATCGGCGCCACGCCGGTGGCGGGGCTGACCAAGCTGATCATGGCGGAGTCGGCCAATTTTCCGGACATCGCCCGCTTCTACAACCAGGAAGTGATGGTGCCGGGCGACGAGCTGTTCGCCAAGGTGCTGGCGCGCGGCGTGGCGCGCGGCGAGTTCCGCCCGCTGCCGGCCAACCCGACCACCACGCTGATCTGCGCGCCGCTGGTGTTTCTGATGATGTGGCAGCGCGCGCTGCGCGCCACCGCCGAAAAAGACATCGACCCCGAGGCCTTCCTCGATGGACTGCTCGACACGCTGCTGTTCGGGCTGACCGCGGGCGAGGCCCGCGACCGGCCGCTGCCGCCGCAGCACGGCCCCTTTATCTGGGAAGCGATCCGCGACGAGATGCTGGCGCAACGCGCCGCCGCGCTGGCCGCCGACGCCACGCCCGCCCCTTCCGCGCCGCGACCCGGCACCTCCACATGAAACGCAAGACCCTGCTGATCACCGCCGCCTGCCTGGCCCTGGCGCTGAGCGCCACGGTGGCCGTGCGCAAGGCCGGCAGCGCGCGGCAGCCGCAAGCCGCGGCACCGGCCGCCAACGTCGTCGAGTTCCTGCAGACCGACCTGGTGCGCGTGGCGCGGCAGGATTTGCAGCTGGCGCTGCCGCTGTCGGGCAGCCTGCGCGCGCTGAACCAGGCCTCGGTCAAGGCCAAGGTCTCCGGCGAAGTGAAGCAGGTGCTGGTGCGCGAAGGTGAACCGGTGCGCGCCGGCCAGGTCATCGTGCGTATCGACCCGACCGAATACGAAGCCCGGGCCGCGCAGGCGCGCGGACAGATGCTGGCCGCGCGCGGCCAGTTCGAGAACTCGCGCCAGACCTGGGAGCGCAACCGCGATCTGGTCGACAAGGGCTTTATCTCGCAGACCGCCTTCGACAAGTACCAGTCCGACCTGGCGGTGGCACGCGCCAACCTCGATGCCGCCGAAGGCGGGCTGGCGGTGACGCAGAAGGCGCTGGCCGATACCGTGGTCAAGGCGCCGCTCGACGGCATGGTGGCCGCGCGCGCAGTGCAGCCGGGCGAGAAGGTGTCGCCGGATACGCGGCTGGTCGATGTGGTCGACCTGCGCGTGCTGGAGCTGGAAGCGCCAATCCCGATGGCCGACGTGGCGCGCGCCGCAGTGGGCCAGCCGGTGGCACTGGAAGTGGAAGGCGCCGGCCACTTTGCCGGCACGCTGGTGCGCATCAACCCCGCTGTCAGCGAGGGCACGCGCAGCATCATGGTCTATATCCGCGTCGACAACCCGGAGCAGCAGCTGCGCGCCGGCATGTTCGCGCGCGGCGCCCTGGTGCTGGGCCAACGCGCCGCCGTGGTGGCGGTGCCGGTCTCGGCGGTGCGCACCGAGGGCGAACGCGCCTTCGTCTATGCCATCGAGCGCGACACGCTGGCCGAACGCCCGGTGCAGCTCGGCCTGCGCGACGAAGCCGGCGGCATGGTGGAAATCGTCGCCGGCCTCGACGCCGGCGCCGAGATCGTGCGCAACAACCTGGGCACGCTGCGCAGCGGCAGCCAGGTCCGGCGCGTCAAGGCCTGACGGCAGAGGACGCGCGCCATGTGGTTCACCCGCCTGTCGATCCGCAACCCGGTGCTGGCCACCATGATGATGATGGCCTTCATCGTGGTGGGCCTGTTCTCGTACCAGCGGCTGCCGGTCGACCAGTTTCCCGACATCACCTTCCCGGTGGTGGTGGTGCAGACCGAATACCCCGGCGCCGCGCCGGAGTCGGTCGAGTCCGACGTGACGCGCAAGGTCGAGGAGATCGTCAATACCATCTCCGGCATCGACGAGATCTTTTCGCACTCCTACCAGGGGACGTCGGTCGTCGTCATCAAGTTCGACCTGAGCGTCGATGTCGGCCAGGCCGCCCAGGACGTGCGCGACAAGATCGCGCTGATCCGGCCGCAGTTCCGCGACGAGGTCAAGGACCCGCGCGTGCTGCGCTACGATCCGTCCGACGCGCCGATCTTCTACCTGTCGGTGTCCAATGCCCCGGGCGCCAGCCGCAGCCAGCGCGAGCTGACCACCATCGCCGACCAGATCGTGCGCAAGCGGCTGGAAACGGTGCGCGGCGTGGGCGCGATCAATCTCGTCGGCGGCACCAGGCGCGAGGTCGAGATCCGCATCCGTCCGGCGCAGCTGGAAGCGCTCGGCATCGGCGTCGACCAGGTGATGAACGCGATCCGCAACGAGAACCAGGAACTGCCCGCGGGCGAACTGCGTTCCTCGGCCGCGGAAACCGTGGTGCAGATCAAGGGCCGCGTGCCCACGCCGGATGCGTTCCGGCAGATCATCGTGGCGCGCCGCGCCGGCCAGCCCGTGACGCTGGGGGAGATCGCCGACGTGCGCGACGGCCAGGAAGAGCAGGAAAGCCTGGCGCTGCTCGACGGCAAGCGCGCCCTGTTCCTGTCGGTGGTGAAGGCGCAGGGCCAGAACACCGTCGACACCGTCGACGGCCTGGTGCGCATGACCGACGAAGTGCGCAAGCTGGTGCCCGCGGGCGTGCAGCTCAACGTGGTCAACGACACCGCGCGCGGCATCCGCAGCAGCGTGAAGGAGGTGCGCTCGACCTTGCTGGAGGGGGCCTTCCTGACGGTCGCGATCGTTTTCCTGTTCCTCGGCTCGTGGCGCAGCACGGTGATTACCGGGCTGACGCTGCCGATCGCGCTGATCGGTACCTTCGGCGTGATGTACCTGTGCGGCTTCACGCTCAACGTGATCACGCTGATGGCGCTGTCGCTGTGCGTGGGCCTGCTGATCGACGATGCCATCGTGGTGCGCGAGAACATCGTGCGCCACAACCTGATGGGCAAAGACCACCGCACCGCGGCGCTGGACGGCACCAACGAGATCGGACTGGCGGTGCTGGCCACCACCTTCTCGATCGTGGCGGTGTTCCTGCCGGTGGGCTTCATGGGCGGGATCATCGGGCGCTTCTTCCACCAGTTCGGCATCACCGTGGTGGCCGCGGTGCTGATCTCGATGTTCGTCTCGTTCACGCTGGACCCGATGCTGTCCTCGGTCTGGCACGACCCGGACCTGCACGGTACCGGCAACAAGCGCAGCTGGTACGGGCGCACCGTCGGGCGGCTGCTGGACTGGTTCTCGGCCAGCATGGACCGGCTTGGCGACGGCTACGCCGGCATGCTGGGCTGGGCGCTGAAGCACCGGCTGGCCACCGCCATCATCGCCGCCGCCACGTTCTTCGGCAGCTTTGCACTGGTGCCGCTGATCGGCACGGAGTTCGTGCCCAACGCCGACCTGGGCGAAACGCAGGTCGGGTTCACCACGCCGGTCGGCACGTCGATCGAAGTGACCGAAGCCAAGGTGCGCCAGGTGGAAGCGGCGCTGAAATCCTTCCCGGAAGTCGCCTACACCTATGCCACCATCAACTCGGGCAACGCCTCGGGGCGCAACAACGCGCTGGTGTCGGTGCGCCTGACCGAGCGGCGCGCGCGCAGCCTGACCACCGCGCAGCTCAACCCGCTGATCCGCGAGCGCCTGGCAAGCATTGCCGGCATCACGCTGACCATGGTCGGCATGCCCGACGGCGCCGGCGGGCAAAAGGCGATCCAGGTGTCGATCCAGGGCGACGACCTGGACGAACTGCGGCGCCTGTCGCGCGAAGCCGGCGCGCGCATGGCGGCGATCCCGGGCTTGACCGACCTGGATTCGAGCATGAAGGACGACCGCCCCACCATCGAGGTCCGCATCCGGCGCGAGCTGGCTTCGGACCTGGGCGTGGGCGTGGCGCAGATCGGCAACGCGCTGCGCCCGCTGCTGGCCGGCGATGCCATCAGCTCCTGGCGCGCGCCCGATGACGAGAACTATGACGTGCGCGTGCGCCTGCCGAAGGATGCGCGCACCGGCATGGCCGACCTCAGCGCGCTGATGATCGCCAGCAGCCACGCCAACGCCGACGGCTCGCCGAAGATGGTGCCGCTGCGCCAGATCGCCGAGCTAGTGCCGACCACCGGCGCCAACCAGATCAGCCGGCGCGACCTGAACCGCGAGGTCGAGCTGACCGCCAACGTGGCCGGGCGCTCGGCCGGCGAAGTCGCGCGCGACATCAAGGCCGCGCTCGACGGGGTGAACTGGCCGGCCGGCTACAAGTACCGCTTCGGCGGCTCGACCAAGTCGATGAACGAGTCGTTCGGCTACGCGGTGTCGGCGCTGGCGCTGGCGGTGATCTTCATCTACATGATCCTGGCCTCGCAGTTCGCCAGCTTCTTCCAGCCGATCGCCATCATGACCTCGCTGCCGCTGACGCTGGCCGGCGTGTTCGCGGCGCTGCTGCTGTTCGGCTCGACCCTGAACATGTTCTCGATCATCGGTTTCATCATGCTGATGGGGCTGGTGACCAAGAATGCGATCTTGCTGGTGGACTTTGCCAACCAGGCGCGCCAGGGCGGTGTTGACAGTGCCTATGGACGCGAGCCGCTGTCGCGCGAGGCCGCGCTGGTCGAAGCCGCGCGCGTGCGGCTGCGACCGATCCTGATGACGACGCTGGCAATGATCTTCGGCATGGTGCCGCTGGCCTTCAGCCTGGGCGAAGGCGCCGAGCAGCGCGCGCCGATGGGGCAGACGGTGATCGGCGGGATCATCACCTCGTCGGTCCTGACGCTGGTGGTGGTGCCGGTGATCTATACGTACCTTGATGATTTCGGGGCATGGCTGCGCCGGCTGTGGCAAGGCGAGCCGCGCGCCACCGCGGCAGCGCCGGCGCAGGCCGGCTCAGGCCAGCCCGCGGCGGGCGGACGCCCGGCCCCGGCCGAGGCCAGCGCGGAATGAGCCCGCAGGCGCCCGCAAGGTTAAAATAGCAGGTTTGATAAGACTGTCCGGCCGTGGCACCGCGCGGCCGGCGCACAGACCGACAGCGGTTGGCATTGGTAAGGAATGGCAAGATGGATCTCGAAAAAGCCCGATTCAACATGATCGAACAGCAAATCCGCCCGTGGGACGTGCTGGACCAGGAAATCCTGGACCTGCTGGCGGTGGTCAAGCGGGAGCAGTTCGTCCCGTCCGCCTACGCCTCGCTGGCGTTCGTCGACATGGAGATTCCGCTGCCCGCGGGGCAGAACATGCTGGCGCCGCGCGTCGAAGCCCGCATCCTGCAAGACCTGGCCGTGCGCAAGCATGAGACCGTGCTGGAAATCGGCGCCGGCTCCGGCTACATGGCCGCGCTGCTGGCCCACCGCGCCCGCCACGTGCTGACCGTCGACATCGTGCCCGAGCTGGTCGAACTGGCCCGCACCAACCTGGCCAATGCCGGCGTCACCAACGTCGACGTCGCCGAAGGCAATGCCGCCGACGGCTGGGCGGCCGCCGCGCCGTACGACGTGATCTGCATCTCGGGTTCGCTGCCGGCGGTCCCGCCGTCGATCCTGGCGCAGGTGAAGGTGGGCGGGCGCATCGCCGCCTTCGTCGGCGAACTGCCGGTGATGGAAGCGCGCCTGATCACGCGCGTGTCCGAGACCGAGTACCAGGTCGTCAACCTGTTCGAGACCGCGGTCAAGCCCCTGCAGGGCGCGGCCCGGCCGTCGCAATTCCAGTTCTGAGGACGTACCGCCATGCAGGTCATCCAAGCCACCGAACTGGCCCAGTGGCTGGCCGACGCCAGCCGCGCCAGGCCGGTCCTGCTCGACGTGCGTGAAGGCTGGGAGGTGCAGACCTGCGCCCTGCCCGGCATCACCCACATCCCGATGCGCGACATCCCGGCGCGCGCCGCCGAACTCGACGAAGACGCCGACATCGTCTGCATCTGCCATCACGGCGCACGCAGCATGCAGGTGGCGGCCTACCTGGAGCGCCAGGGCTACGGCAAGGTCTACAACCTGACCGGCGGCGTCGACGCCTGGGCCAGCCAGGTCGATCCCGCCATGCCGAAGTACTGACGCGGCAGGCCAGCGCAGCAACACGAAGAAGAAAACGACTGTCGGCCGCGGCACCCGCCGCGCCCACCTGGAGGTGTCATGACGTTTGCGCCCAACGCCCTGCCCGGAGCGATCCGGACACGCCTGGCGATCGCGGTTTCCCTGCTGACCCCGCTGCTGGCCATACTGCCCGCGGCGCCGGCCGGCGCGGCGGACCTGCTGCAGGTCTATCGCGATGCGCAAGCCAATGACGCCCAGTTCGCCAGCGCGCGCGCGCAGCTGCTGGCCACGCGCGAGAAGCTGCCGCAGGGCCGCGCCGGCCTGCTGCCGCAGGTGGTGGGTACCGCCGGCGCCAACCGCACCAAGCTCGACCAGACCGCGTCGCTGCCCATCGGCGGGGCGCCCAGCGCCTCGGGCACGCGTTTCTTCAACAACAACAACTGGCAACTGCAACTGAGCCAGCCGCTGTTCCGCTGGGACCGCTGGGAAACCTACAAGCAGGGCGAGCTGGCCGCACAGGCGGGCGAAGTCACCTTCCACCAGGCCGAGCTCGACCTGATCACGCGCAGCGCGCAGGCCTACTTCGACGTGCTGGCCGCACAGGACAACCTCTACCTGGCGCGCGCGCAGAAGAAGGCCATCTCCGAGCAGCTGGAACAGGCCAAACGCAACTTCGAGGTCGGCACCGCCACCATCGTCGACGCCAACGACGCCCAGGCCCGCTTCGACCTGGCGACCTCGACCGAAATCGCCGCGCAGAGCGACCTGGAGATCAAGCGCGCCACGCTGCAGCAGATCACCGGCAAGCCCGTCGACGAACTGATGGGCCTGCGCGCGGAAGCGCCGATCCCCGGACCCCAGCCGCCCGACGTCAACGCCTGGGCCGCGCAGGCCGAAACCAGCAACCTGCAGGTGAACCTGGCCAGCTACAACCTCGAGACCGCGCAGCGCGAGACCAACAAGGCCAAGGCCGGGCACCTGCCGTCGGTGGACCTGGTGGCGTCGTACGGCTTCAACAACCAGACCGGCAGCGCCACGCAGGCGATCTCGACGCACTACAACGCCTCGCAGATCGGCGTGCAGCTGACCCTGCCGATCTTCGCCGGCGGCCAGATCCAGTCGCGCGTACGCGAGACCCTGGCGCTGGCCGACAAGGCCGCCAGCGACCTCGAATTCGCCCGCCGCACCGCCGCCCAGACCGCGCGCCAGACCTACTCCGGCGTCTCCAACGGCCTGGCCCAGGTCAAGGCGCTGGAGGCGGCGGAACGCTCGGCCACCAGCGCAGTGGAATCCAACCAGCTCGGCTATGAAGTGGGCGTGCGCATCAACATCGACGTGCTCAACGCCGAAGCCCAGCTGTTCTCTACCCGCCGCGACCTGGCCAAGGCGCGCTACGACACCATCATGAATGGCCTGCGCCTGAAGGCTTCCACCGGCGTGCTGCAGGAAGAGGACGTGGTGCAGATCAATACCCTGCTGACTTCTTCGCCGGGGGCCCTGTACAAGCTGCCGATGCCGGCGCAGGCGGGCGCGAAGGTGCCGGCAAAAGCGGCTGCCGCAGCGGATCGCCGCGGCACGCGGCGCGACGGCGGAACGCCGCGCTCCTGATCAACGGGCCGCAACCGCGGCCCGTTTTCTTTGTGTGGTGCGGCGAAGATGCGCCGGCTGTCTCCCCTCTCCCATAAATGGGAGAGGGGAGCAAACCAACAGCTATTGCGCCCGTGTCCGCGACTCAACGTTCAGCAACTGCCAGCGGATCGCCGACGCATCCGCCGGCGGGTTCGGCACCTGGTATTCGCGCACGCGCAGCCGGTACGACACGCCCGGCTCGAAATCCAGCCCTTCGATCGGCCCGTACCAGAGTTGCCACGGCGCATCCGGCGACTCGCGCCAGCGGTAGCAGGTCATCTTGCCCACCCCCGTGCATTCCACGCGCTGCGAGTCGATATAGACGGTCTTCTCCACGCCCGCGGCCTCCACGCGCGCGCCGCGCTTGCCTACGCCTTCGCGCTCGACGAACTGCAGCAGGTCGCCGTCCACGGTCTTCCAGATGATCTGCCGGCCGGTACTGGCCGCCGACGGCTGCGTGCCCACGGTGGCAAACGGCGTCTGCATCGCCTTCAGCAGCGCCGACTCCAGCGCCATGCGCGGCGGCGGGCAAGCCATGCGCGTGCTGGCGATGCGGTCGAAGCGGATGCCGGTCTCGGTCTTGCCATAGCTGCCGCTGAAGCGATTGCAGCCGCTGGTGCCGCTGACCGTGCCCTGCGCGGCATCGATGCCCTCGTTGAACTCGAAAATGATCGGCTGGCCATTGTCGCCGTGCGGGATCTCGCGCAGCGAGCCGTCAGGCTGCTGCCAGCGCACCAGTTCCCAGCGGCTGGGGCCGGAGGGCTGGGTCTGGTTCAGGTTGGTGCCGGCCGAGGGAAGATTGGGCGCGGTCGCGGTAGTGCAGGCGCCGAGCACGGCGGCGACCAGCAAGGCGGCCACGCCGCGGCCTGCGGGCGCAAGGGGAATCAGTCGGTGACGGCTGTGCATGAGAACTCCTGTTGTGGGGCGGCCGAGGCGCCCGGATCGATGCCATCGGTGGCTTTGACAAACGGATCTGACAACCAGCATGCCGGAAAGTGCACCCGGCCATAGACCTTCAGTTTAGCAAGCCGCTCCGGCACGGCGGCCTCGAAGCGGCCCGCGCGCCGCATACATCCTGTAACGGGTCGACACGCTTAGCCAGCTAGGATGCAGAACTCCTGGAAATGCCACCGAGGCCATCCGATATAATCGCTTCGCCCCGAGCCGCAATGCGTGCGCAGGGCACCGCTCCTCAGGAGACGGCGACAATAATAAGACGGACGGAACGGCAGGCATCTCGCATGCACCACCTTCCTCCGGAAACCTTTCTCCATGCTCTTGATGACGAGATTGCAAGGATCCCTACCGTTGGGGATCGACAAAGCTCTGTACCTGAGCGCCTGTGTTGTCCTGGCTGCGTTTCCCACGCTGATGTTTGTCAAGCCGTCGCTCAGCAACACCTGCTTCGGGCTGTTGCTGGGGTGGAGCGTCATCGCCCTGGCTGCCGGCGGCCGCGCTGCGCTGGCCGAATATGGCTGCATCCTGCGCCGCTACTGGCCGTTCATGCTGGCCATGGCGGCGCTGCCGCTGGCCGTATTGCTCCAGCAACTGCTGGCCGGTGCCGATGACCCGCATGTGCCCTATCTATACCTGCGTTTTGCGCTGTTCATCGTTCTGGTCCCTGGCCTGCTGCGCCTGGGCCGGCGCGGCATGCAGAACATCCAGTTGGGCTTCGTCGCCTGTGCGCTGATATCCGCCCTGTGGCTGCATGAAGTCGCCGCGGCAGGGCGTCCAAGCCATGTCGGCTTCTCCAATGTCATCCCCTTCGGCAACCTCGCCCTGCTGACCGGCATGCTGGCCGTGATCTCGATCGGCTGGAACCGCCCCGGCGATCATTGGCTGGCCGGCCTGAAACTGCTGGGCGGTTTCGCGGGCCTGTACGCCTCATACATGAGCGGCACCCGTGGCGGCTGGCTGGCGATTCCGGTGCTAGCGCTGATCGCGCTGGCGGCCTCGCGCAGGTTGACGCGGCTGCACAAGGCCGGGGTGCTGGCGGGGCTGGCCGGGCTGATGGCGCTGGGGTGGTTCAGCAGCGCGATGGTCCAGCAGAGGACGGCTGCGGTTGTATCCGAACTGTCCAAATTCTCTCAGCATGTAACACTGGATACATCAATCGGAATACGGCTTCAGCTCTGGCAAGCCTCGCTTAGAATGCTGCAGGCCCATCCTTGGACTGGCGTAGGACCTGACAACTACGAAGCTATATTGCAGTCGCTGGCAGCACAGCACGTGATTACACCGCTCGCCGCCACCTTGCCGCACGCGCACAATGACGTGCTCCACGCTGCGGCGACGCTCGGCATTCTAGGCCTGCTGGCGGTGCTCGCCTTGTATCTCGTACCGATTGTGTTTTTCCTGCGCCACCTGCGCAGCGCAAACCGCGGCACACAGGTAGCCAGTGCCATGGGACTGGCGCTGTGCTTCGGCTTCATGGTTTTCGGCCTCACTGAAGCGATGTTCATAACGACACTCACCAACGCCTTCTACAGCTTGGTAATAGCCGTTTGCTTTTCCTACGTAGTTGTACACAAGAATGTAGCGCCGGCGCAGCCCGACCGTTGAGCGACGAAGCCGGCGCCACGGTGGAGGCGCCGAATGTCGCCGAGGCTATGGCAACGATCGGTCGCCTTCGCACTTCGCTCCCGCCTTTGGCAAGCACTACCAATTGTGAGAAAGTGGCGGTCGAAAATCTTCCTTGCGCTATGGTGCCTGCCTTCACGATCGCCGCCTCCTCCACTGCCCTGCAAGCAGTTCCTTCCGCGCCTGCCAAGGTGCGCGCGAGACCGGCGTGACCAGAAGGAAAGTTGCCGGCAATCTTGGCTGGATGCTGGGCGAGCGCGGGCTGCAGGTGGCAGGCGGCATCGGCATCGTGGCCATGCTGGCGCGCGGCATGGGGCCGGAAGGCTTTGCCCATTTCCAGTATGCGCAGGCGGTGGTCTATATTGCCGCTTCGTTTGTGCTGATCTGCGGGAGCGAGGTGATCGTTCCTCGGCTGGTCGCCAACCCCGACCCGGCCGCGCAGCACCGCTTGCTGGCACATGGCTTCGGCTTGCGCTTCGCCGCTGGCATGATCGCCTACGTGCTGATCGGCGGATTCATGCTGGTGTCGCGCCCGGGGCCCGAGTTGTGGGTGCCGACGCTGATCCTGGGCTTCGCCGTGCTGCTGCGCGAACCGTTCGGCATCGTCACGGCCTGGATGCAGGCACATACGCGCACCCGACCCAATGCGATCTTCAGCCTGGTCGCGCTGGCGCTGAAGGCCATTTGCGTGGCGCTGCTGTTCCGCGCCGGCGTGCAAAGCGTTCCCTGGTATGCCATGGCCATCGTGCTGGAAACCGTCCTGGCGTCAGCCCTGCTCGGCCACTACTATCTGCACCGCGCGCCACGCACGCGTATCACCATGGATACCGCGCTGGCGCGGGAGCTGTTCAGCAATGGCGCTCTCTTCTGGGTGAGCTTCGTGCTGATGATGAGCTCGCGGCGCATTGACCAGCTGTTGCTCAAGCCCCTGGTACCGCTGAGCGAGTTTGGCGCGTATGCGGCGTCGATGCAGATTTTGGACAACTTCGTGGTGGTCGCCACCATCTTGTGCGCCGGCATCGCGCCCATCTATGTCTATGCACAACCGACGCTGGCCGTGGCCAGGCGCAATATTCTGAAGATTGCCGCCGGGATGCTGCTGGTCGGGGCGTCGGGCGCGCTGACCATTGCCTGGGGCGCTGACTGGATCGTGCACCTGCTCTACGGTTCGGCCTTCGCCTCCGCGGCCGGTCTGCTTCGACTGGCTGCCCTGGCCTCGATGCTGGTATTTGCGGATGTGGCCCTGACCTTGCTGCCGATCTACCTGCGCCAGCCCCGCCTCGTAGCCATCAAGTGGGCGCTGGTGTTCGCTGTCACTGTCGGCATCGACCTGATCGCGATTCCGGCGTACGGGGCCCATGGCGCTATCCTCGGCTACGCCATCGCCAATTTCCTGTCGGTCTTGTTCGGCCTTTGGATTTGGCTACGTGAAGGGCGTCGCGCCACCATGACGCGTGAGGCCAGTGCATGACAGGGCTTCGCAACATCTGTTTTTTGACCGGCACCCTTAATGCCATGGCCGGCGCCGAACGGATGACCGCTACCGTAGCCAATGCGCTGGCGGAACGCGGCCACCGCGTCAGTATCCTGAGCCTGTTCGATCAAGCCAGTTGCTTCCCGCTGCATCCAAATATCCATCACGATGCGCTGTTCACGCGACGCCCGTCCTTCAAGCGCAAGTACCTCGCCACCATTGCCGGCATCCGGCGCCATTGCCGCGTGCGCAATATCGATGTACTGGTGCAGGTCGATACCATGCTGGCGCTGTTCGTGCTGCCTGCCACCATCGGCCTCGGCCTGCAGCAAATCGCCTGGGAACATTGCCACTTCGACGAGGACCTCGGCAGGATTGCGCGCCGCGGTGCCCGGCGACTGGCGGCACGATGGTGCGACCAAGTCGTGGTCCTGACGGAGCGGGATCGCAGGCGCTGGATGGAAGCGCTGCGTCCGCGCAGCGAAGTGGTCTGTATTCCGAATCCGCTGCCTTTCCCCCTGCCGGCACGCCCTGCGCCGCGCTCCGGCAAGCGCGTACTGGCCATGGGGCGGCTGGTCGCGGCCAAGGGCTTCGATGTACTGGTGCAGGCCTGGCAACAAGTGTCCGCCCAGGCGCCGGACTGGCACCTGGTGATTCACGGCGAAGGCGAAGAACGCGAAGCGCTCACCGCCCTGATCCACCAGCTTGGATTGGACGGCCGCGTCACGCTGCCGGGCATTTCCCATGACGCGGCATTGACGTACGCGCAGGCATCGATTTTTTGCCTGAGCTCTCGCTACGAAGGCTTCGGCGTGGTGCTGATCGAAGCCATGGCATTCGGGCTGCCGATCGTGTCGACCGCTTGCGAGACCGGGCCGCGCGAATTGCTCACGCCAGGGCGGGACGCCGTGGTAGTGCCGGTCGACGATACCGACGCGCTTGCCGATGCCCTGCTGAAGGTCATCCGGGACCCGGGGCAGGCCACCCGCATCGGTGCGGCCGCCCGGGAAAAGGCGGCGGCCTATGCGATCGAGCCGATTGCTCGCCGGTGGGAAGTCTTGCTGGATGGCCCGCGCGAAGCGGCGCAACAAGGACAGCGCCCGCCACCGACCACGCCGGCGCTCTGACTATCGCTCGTGCCGCATCGGCACCCCTGCCTGTCAGGTGCCGAGCGCCTGCGCCAGCGCCGCCAGCGTCCTCACCGTGGCGCCGCGATGCAGTCCGGCAAAGGTATGCGCGTTGGCCCGCATCTCTGCCAGCGCCGCAGGGTCGGACAGGATCTTTGCCGCCGCCCTGACCAGTTCGTCCGCATTGGCTACGCGCATGCAGGCAGCAGCAGCAATGGCATCTTCGGTCGCCTGCGCGAAGTTGAAGGTATGCGGGCCGATCAGTACCGGCGTGCCGACCGCGCACGCCTCGATAAGGTTCTGCCCGCCTAGCGGCATCAGACTTCCGCCGATGAAGGCGAGGTCGGAAGCAGCGAAATACATCGCCATCTCCCCCATCGAATCGCCCAGCACCACGTCGGCGGTGATCGGGGAAGACAATTGGTCGACCTCGAGCGTGCTGCGCCGTTGCATGCTGAAGCCGGCGCGCGTAACCATGGCAGCCACTTCGTCGAACCGCTGCGGGTGCCGCGGCACCAACAACAGCGCGGGCCGCGGCGTATCGCCGGCTAACGTCTGCCAGCGTGAGAAGGCGTCGAGCAGCATCGGCTCCTCGCCTTCGCGGGTACTGGCGGCGGCCAGCACGGTACGCGCGCCGAAGCCTTGCCGCAGGCGTGCGCCCTGCTCCATCCCGGTCCTCGACGGCTGCATGTCGAACTTCAGGTTGCCGGTGACCTCCACGGTTGCCAGGCCCAGGCCCTGAAAGCGTTCGGCATCACCAGCGGTCTGCGCCAGCACGCCGGCAAAGTCGCCGTACAGCGCCGCTGCGGCGCGACCAAAGCGGGCGGTACGCCGGTAACTGCGCGGAGACAGGCGGGCATTGACCAGGAACAGCGGCACGCCGGCCCGGCGCGCACCCCGCACGAGGTTGGGCCAGACTTCGGTTTCCATCAGCATCCCCGCCACCGGGCGGAAATACCGCAGGAAACGGCCGACGAGCCACGGCAAGTCATAAGGCAAATAGCACTGGAGAATGCGCGGCTCCTTGCCGAACAGCTGCGCACCGGTCTGACGACCGGTCGGCGTCATATGCGTCAACAGCAGACGATGTCCTGGGTAGGCCGCCAGCAGCGCTTCGATCAGCGGTTGCGCGGCCCGCGTTTCTCCAACCGATACCGCGTGCACCCAGAGCCATTGCCCCTGCGCCGGCAGATGGCCGTAGGCACCCAATCGCTCTCCCACGTGCTGCAGATATCCCGGCTCCTTGCGCGCGCGCCAGGCCAGGCGCAACAGCGCGACGGGCAGTGCCACCAGCCACAACATGCTATAGACGAACCGCAGCATCAATGCCCTGCCCTGCTGACGCGCCGGGCCGCCGCGATGACCTCGTGGACCGACGGCACCGTGCCATCGTCGCCGACGTTGGCGATGCGGTCAGACCAGTATCCCTCGGTCTTCCAGCGCCAGGTCGCGGTATAAATCTCGACGGTGGGCCGGCACAGTGCGGCCGCGATATGGACCAGCCCGGTATCGACGCCGATGACGACCTCTGCACGGTTGATCAGGCCAAACCCCTGCATCACCGAGAAGCGCGGCAGCACCCGTGCCTGCGGCGCGCCTGCGGCGATCTCTTCGGCGGCACGGCGCTCCGCCTCATTGCCCCAGGGCAACAGCATGACCAACCCATCAGCCAGCAACTGCCGGCCAAGTGCATGCCAGTTCGATACCGCCCACTTTTTCTTCGCGCCGGCGGTCGCATGAAAACACACCGCATAGCGCGCAGGCAGGCCGGCCCAAATCGGGTCATCCACGTGCAGCGTCTGCGCCGCGTCGCCGAAGAACCGCGGTGGCTCGGTCGGTTCCACCCCGGTCAGCGCCGCGCCCAGCAGGCGCGAGCGCCGCACCGAATGGGTCTGTCGCGGCACGCGCACCGGCGCGGTATAAAGCAGCCGCGCGGCCGGTTCGTAGCCCGAGCCCTGCGTGGCATTGCCCAGCCCGATGATTGGCGCAGCGGGCGCACGCCAGGCAGCGCGTGCCACCACCGCGGTCTTGAGCAGCCCCTGGCTTTCGATTACCGCGTCATAGCTGTCCTGGCGCAAGGCGTCGCGCAGCGCGCCAACCTGACGCCAGGTGGCAGACTGGTAGAAACGCTTGCGCCAGCGCCGCAGCGCGAACGGGATGACACGACGCACGTCCGGCAGCAGGCGCACCAGGTCAACGTAGCCCTCTTCCACGACCCAGTCGATCTCGGCATGCGGCCAGCGTGCGCGCAGGTCGTGCACCAAGGGCATGTTGTGCACGACATCGCCCAGCGACGAGACCTTGACCAGCAAGATGCGCGGCCGCTCCGGCAACGCGAACGGTACCGCCTGCGGCTTAACCTGGATCACGCCGGACGTTTCCGCTTCCTGCGGCACACCCTCAGAACGGGAGCTGAGCATCCGGTTTCTCTGCCAGGATCACACGTTTGAACTCAGCCTGAATCCGTGCCAGCGCGGCATCGTTATCGGCCTCGAAGCGCATCACCACCACCGGCGTGGTATTGGAAGGGCGGGCAAGGCCGAAGCCATCGGCATACTCGACCCGAACTCCATCAATGGTGATGACCTCGCGCGCGCCGTCGAAGCTGGCGTTGGCCTTGATCTTGTCGAGCAGCGTGAACGGCTCACCCTCTGCGCACTTCAGCTGCAACTCGGGCGTGTTGTTGGCGTTCGGCAGCGCATTGAGGACCGCGCTGGGATCGGCGTGGCGCGACAGGATCTCGAGCAGCCGGGCACCCGTGTACAGGCCATCGTCAAAGCCATACCAGCGATCCTTGAAGAACACGTGTCCGCTCATCTCGCCGGCGATTGGCGCGCCGGTTTCCTTGAGCTTGGCCTTCACCAGGGAATGGCCGGTCTTCCACATCAGCGGCTCGCCCCCATGCTGCCGGATCCACGGTGCCAGTTTGCCGGTGCACTTGACGTCGTAGATCACCTGCGCCCCCGGATTGCGCGCCAGGATTTCTTCGGCGAACAGCATCAGCTGGCGGTCCGGGAAAATCACCTGCCCGTCCTTGGTGACAACACCCAGCCGGTCGCCATCGCCATCGAAAGCGAGGCCCAGTTCGCAATCCGTCTCGCGCAGGCATCGCATCAGATCCTGCAGGTTCTCGACATGAGCGGGGTCGGGATGATGGTTCGGGAAATTACCGTCGACTTCGCAAAACAGTTCCGTTACCTCGCAACCGAGCCCACGGAACAGGTCGCCCACGAAGGCACCGGCGACGCCATTGCCGGCATCCAGCGCAATCTTCATGGGCCGGGACAGCTTGACATCGCTCAGGATACGGTCGAGATACCTCTGACGCACATTCACCTCGCGATACGCACCGGCACCGCTTGCAAAGGCGCCGGCCTCGATGCGCTGGTGCAGCGCCTTGATTTGCTCGCCGTAGATAGCCTTGCCCGCCAGAACCATCTTGAACCCGTTGTAGTCCGGCGGGTTGTGGCTCCCGGTGACCATGATGCCCGAGGTTGCGGCCACGCCGTCCAGTTCGATGTTCGTAGCAAGGTAGACCATCGGCGTGGCCACCATGCCCAGGTCGATGACGTCCATGCCAGAGGCCCGGAGGCCTTCAATCAGTCCGCTGATGAGATCAGGGCCAGAGAGCCGGCCGTCGCGGCCGACAACGACAGCCTTTTCGCCAGCTTCCGCCGCGGCAGAACCGAATGAGAGGCCGATCTGGCGGGCCACATCCCTAGTAAGCGTCTTACCGACGATGCCGCGGATGTCATAGGCTTTGAAGATGGAGGGATCGAGTCTCATGGAGATTCCTGAAGTAGTGGCTCAGCCGTGTGGCCCGCAAGGGCCAATCACGGGGTGCCGGAGGAGGTATTTTGCCGGATTGCTCGACGGGCGGGCGGTATAATCGCCGCTTTGGTAACCATGCGCCCTATTCTTGCCATCTGCACGGCGCTTCGCGCCTTGGCGGGGGCAAATGTATTCATGCCATGCGGCGGACCGACAAGCCGGCGCTCGAGACAAGTCCCATTCGCCGCTGCCAACCCTCATCTGCGCCAGCGAAGGCGCATGCACCCTTGCCATCCCGAATCCAGACCACCATCCGGCCGCGCATCGCCTGCCTGATCACCAACTCGGAGATCGGCGGTGCGCAGTCGCATGTGGCGGATTTGCTGCAATCGGCAGATGGCCAAGCCGACATGGTACTACTGGCCGGTGGGCAAGGCCCTTTGCTCGACGTCGCGCAGCGGATCGACATCCCGGTGATCCGGCTGCAGCAACTGGACAATGCGCTCTCTCCGGTGCGCGCACTAGCAGCGATGCGCGAGCTGCTGCAAGCGTTGCGCCGGGCCGCGCCTGACCTGATTCATGCCCATAGCGCCAAGGCTGGAGCACTCGGCAGGATTGCAGGCCTGCTGCTTGGCATTCCAGTGGTTTATACCGTTCACGGCTTTGCCTTCAAGCCGCAGGCGCCAGTGCGGCAACGCGTTGCGGCACGCATGGCTGAGAGCATCCTTGCACCGCTCACTGCACGCATCATTTGTGTGGCCGAAGCGGAGAAGGACCTGGCCCGCAGGCTGCCGATCCGTCCCGAACGCCTGGTCGTGATCCCGAACGGCATCGCCGACAGCAGCGCGCGCGCCAGACCGGAAGCACCCCTGCGCAGGATCATCATGGTGGCCCGCCTTGCGCCGCCTAAGCGACCTGACCTGACCATCCGCGCGTTCGCGCGTGCGGGCATACCGGATTGCGAACTTGTCATCACCGGCGACGGCCCTCAGCGCCCCGCTCTGCAGAGGCTGGCAGACGAACTCGCGCCAGGACGCATTCGCTTCACGGGCAGCATCGACAATGTTCCGGCGCTGCTGGCGACGGCGCAGATCTTCGTCCTTACCTCGGATCATGAAGGCTTCCCGTTGTCAGTGCTCGAAGCCATGCGTGCCGGATTGCCGGTCGTTGCCTCGGACCTTCCCGGGATACGCGAACAGCTCGACAGCGGCCAGTGCGGCGAGTTGCTGCCGGGGAACGACGAGTCCGCCTTGGCCGACGCCCTGTCAGGGCTGGCGCGGGATGCCAACCGGCGCGCTACCCTGGGCGATGCCGCGCGCCGCCGCTGGCAACAGCATTACGGCCTGGATCGGATGACACAAGCCACGTGGGCCGTATATCAGGACGTACTCGGGAACAGAGCCCGCGCAGCACGGGTGCCGACATGACCAATATGCTAAAGAGCGAGCCGCTGCGCCGCCATGCCGCCGACACGCATATCGGCGGCTCAGAAACCGTGCGGCGCGTAAGCCGGATGCTTGGCTGGGCCTGTCTGGGCCTGGTGCTGTTCGGCATCAACACCGTCCTGGCAGAAATCGCGCACCACGCCGGCGCAGTGACCTATGTTTTCACACGGACGCTGCTTTGGTCCATCGCCCCCTACCTGTTCGCCTTCATGATGCTGCACCGGTCGTTGCACCTGCCTGCCATGGAAGGCAACAGCCTGGCCGGCCTTGCGTCGACCTTTCCGTTCGTCGCCTTGCTGTTTGTGTTCGCAGCATTCCACATCGAGTACTCGCGCGGGGCCCTGCTGCTGGGATATGTGACCACACTTGCATGGATCTGGATCGGCTATCGACGTTACGTGCATAACTATGTGCCGGTATTCGGATATACCGACCCGCACACGCTGGAACAGCTGGAATCCATGCTGACCATGCCTGGCGCCGCGCCTCCCTCACGGATCCGTTTCGAGCCCATCGGCTCGCTCGAAGACGCCAGGCACTGCGATGGCCTGATGGTTGACCGCGGCACCACCGCAGATCCCGAGCGCACTCGGCAGCTTGCCCAGTACAAGCTGAGCCATGTGCGCATGTACTCGGTCGAACGCGTTGGCGAAATGTTGACCGGCCGGGTCGGCCTTGCACATATCGACGAGAATTTTCTTGACGACTATGCCGCGCACTACCTCTATGGTTACCTTAAGCGTGCCATCGACACCGTAGCCGTGGTTTGCCTCGCGCCAATCCTCGTCCCAATCGGCGCGCTGGTCGCGATGGCAATCCGAATGGAGACGCCGGGGCCCACCGTTTTCCGCCAGGAGCGCGTTGGCCTCTTTGGCAAGCCTTTCGTCATGCTGAAGTTCCGCAGCATGAGCGTCGACCCCAACGCCTCAGCCCAGTTCGCCGCGCGCCGGGACCCGCGTATCACCAGGGTCGGCCGCATTATCCGCAAGTACCGCCTCGATGAAATTCCGCAGCTCTGGAATGTGCTAGTTGGGCATATGAGTCTGATCGGACCACGGCCGGAGCAAGCGCCGATGGTGGAAGAGTTTTCCGGGACGATTCCGTACTATCCGTACCGACATCTGGTGCGGCCGGGCCTGTCTGGGTGGGCGCAAGTGCAACAGGGCTATGTCGGGACGTATGCGGAAACGGTGACCAAACTCGGCTACGACTTGTATTACGTCAAGCATTGCTCGTTTGCGCTGGATTTGCTGATTGGGGTGAAGACGGTGCGTACGTTGGTGACGGGGTTTGGGGCGCGGTGATGGCCTGGACCACTCCCTGCGAAGTCGCGCCCATGCGGATTCTCTTGGTCACTACCGGATTGAAGGTCGGTGGGGCCGAACTCCAGGTAGCCGCGCTGGCACGCTCATTCCTTGCGTTTGGGCACACAGTGGCCATCCTGAGCCTTTCGGCAGGCCAGGAAGTGAAGCTGCCAGCAGGTGCGTACGTGATTGAACTCAACATGCGCAAGACACCTGCCGGGCTGCTCCGGGCGCTCTGGCAGGCACGCAAGCTAGTGAAATCGTGGCAACCCGATGTCATCCACGCCCACATGGTGCACGCCAATTTGTTTTCCCGTGTGCTCACGCGTATCGTGCGTTGCCCCCCCCTGGTCTGCACGGCACACAGCTTTCGAGAAGGGGGAGCCCTGCGCATGCTGGCCTACCGCCTGACCGATCGATGGACGAACCTGACCACCCACGTCAGTAACGATGGCCGCAATGGGATGATCGGTGCGGGGGGCGTACCCGCCAAACGCATCGTGGTCATTCCCAACGGCATCGACGTCGATCGCTTCCACCCAGACTCCGCGTTGCGCCAGGCTACGCGCGAACATCTTGGCATCGGTCCCGATTCCCGGCTCGTGCTCACTGTCGGGCGACTGGTACCGGAGAAGGCGCACGACCTGCTGATCCGAGGGTTCGCGCAACTAGACCTCGGATTGACAGCACACCTGATGATCGCGGGTACTGGCGTGCTGCAACAGGCGCTGGCCACGCGGATCGCTGAACTAGACCAAGTATCCCGCGTCACCCTACTCGGCCAGCGCGATGACATCCCTGCACTACTCAACGCCGCCGATGTGTTCGTGCTGTCGTCAAATATCGAAGGGTTGCCGATGGTGTTGGTCGAGGCACTCGCCTGCGGATGCGCGGCCGTGGCGACTAGTGCTCCGGGCGTGACGGAGGTGCTGCGCGACCAAGGAACTATAGTGCCGCGAGGTGATGTGACAGCACTCGCCGATGCCATCGCCGCCGCGTTGCGAGAAGGTCGTGGGACATCGGCACAGGTCACTGAACGACGCGAACGCGTGCTGTCCTCGTTTTCGATCGAAGCTATTGCACAGCGCTGGCTTACGCTCTACTCGACACTGGCAAGTGGGGCGAGCGCGCCGCACGTGGATTCCGGAAGCCAACCTGTTGCCGGCCACTCGCTATCTTGGCACGGCCGCAGAGCCGATTCCGATTCCGATTCCGGTTCCGGTTCTCACTGAGGACAAAACCGCACTTTCTCACTGTAAGGTCCAGTCGATTCGAGAATCAGATGGCTGATCGGATATGAAAAGAGAAGCTTAGCCAATTTCCCATGGCGAGCAACAGAACGGGCGGGATGCGGTTCGACGTCAAACCACTCACGAGTCCCCGCCCGGTGCAACGGCAGGATTCGGTACTGGACCCTGATGCCGGAACCAAGTAGAATTGTTCAACTTCAAACAAACATACTGTCTAAAGCACTTTGATTCGCTACCCCATGGCATCACAGCGCCGAGGGCAGAAAGCTACCTAGCTTGCGACTGTCATCCAGCAAACGAGTATTGTGTCCATCCCATGACCAGTCGCCAAGCCAAGATACAAGAAGACACGTATTTTCGGATCATGCGTATCTTGCAGGAGAATCCGGACCTCACTCAGCGCGAGCTTGCGGAGAAACTAGGCGTAAGCGTGGGAGGGCTAAATTACTGCCTCAAGGCTCTGATGGAGAAGGGCTGGATCAAAGTCCAGAGCTTTAGCCAATCCAAAAACAAGTTTGGCTATGTCTATATTCTCACGCCACGCGGCATTGTTGAAAAGGCGGCCCTGACCAGCCGTTTCCTGAAACGCAAGATGGAAGAGTACGAACTCCTGAAGTCGGAGATCGAGTCCTTGCGGGCCGAAGTTGCAGATGGTGGACTCAAGGCGATAAGGAAAGAAGAGATTTAAGTCAGGTATGCATCGGAGCGATTAGGTGATTCCGGCGCAGCAATCAGGATGTTCACCAGCCGAGACTAGCGAGACGAGGTGTGAATTGAGCGAACAGTCATTTCAGCATTCGGTGCATCGAGGTGTGCCATGGGCTGCCCAGACGTTGATCTGGGAAGTATTCTTTAGCTCAAGAGGGCGCGGAATCGACTTGCAAACGCATTACCCATGGATTAATACCGAGGCTGGCGTGACCTCTGTCCTGATTAGTCAGGATGCCGGGACTGGTGCGAAGTCGACAGCTGCCGCACTGGTCATCAAAGAGGCAACATTGACCAACGCCGAGACCGTTGGCCTCGTTGGAATGGTCTGTGTACACGGTGCGTTCCGCGGTCAGGGGCTCAGCCACAAACTGCTTTCTGCTGCGACGGAAGTAAGCAAGGAAAAATCCTACCGTTCGCTGATTCTCTGGACAAACAAACCCCATGTCTACGCCGGGCATGGTTTTGCGGTGGACAGCCATGACAGGTATGGGCTTGTGTGGAAGCAACAGGCAGCCGGGGGAAACCGCAGTTTCTGCCACAACCTGGCCGGGATAACCGTAGAAGATAGGTCCATTCAGGGCGTCCCGGCATTTGCCAAGAGCGTGCTGACTTTCAGCAACCACACCGCCTCCATAACGATACTCCCAACCATGCAAGGATACACCCTCGCTGAGTGGGCCGGCGCTTGGGATCCCATTTTTCAGATCATCGAACAGATTCTTCCTGAAAGATGGAATTTGAATGCCCCCGCAGACTCGGAGATCTACGGCGAGCTGATCAAGCGAGGTTACAACTCGGAACTGCATTCAAGCTCACAGCGAATGATCAGCAATCTTTCAGGAAAGGGCCTCCCGGACCTGCCGTATATACCATTGCTCAACCGCATTTAGGTGGAATTTATATGATCCCGATCGTCAAGGTAGCAATGCCCGCCAAATCGGCTCTTATGCCCGCGTTGGAGGAAGTTCTGTACAGCGGCATGATCGCCGAAGGTGAGGCCGTTTACCGGTTCGAGTCAGAGTTCAATCAAAAATTCGGCTTGAAGCACTCGCTCGCAATGAGCAGCGGCACAGGTGCGCTTCACGCGGCCCTGACGTTGGCCGGTGTCGGCCCCGGCGATGAGGTGATTTCCACGCCAATGACCGCTGAGCCGACCAATACGTCGATCCTCTACAACGGCGCAACTGTGGTCTGGGCCGACCTCGATCCGCTATCAGGCAATATGTGCCCCGAATCGGTCCGGCAGTGCATCACGAGCCGGACCAAGGCCATCCTTTGCGTACATTATGCTGGCTACCCGGTGCGTCTTGCCGAGCTGAAACGACTCGCCGATGAATGCGGGATCGCTCTCATCGAAGACTGCGCGCACGCCCTGGGAGCGCGCTATCAGGGCCGGCCCATCGGCACGATCGGCCACTATGGAATCTATTCCTTCCAGGCCATCAAACACATGACCACTGTCGATGGTGGTCTGCTGACGCTCAGCGACGAATCGCAACTGCAAGCGGCAAAGAAATTCCGCTGGTTCGGCATGCTGAAAGGTGTTCCGCGCACCGAGGTCGATATCACCAGCGTTGGCTACAAGTACAACATGAACAATGTCAGCGCGACGATCGGACTGGTGCAACTGCAAAACATTTCCGCCGTGCTCGATCGCCATATTGAAAACGGCCAGTATTTCGACGCGCAGTTCGAATCGATCGCCGGCGTCGACTTTGCCCGCTGCGACGCAGCGGCCCGGCCCAGCTACTGGATCTATACATTGCTGTGCGATGACAGCGCCAGTGTCGAGAAAGCGCTTAACGCCGCTGGCATCGCTGCGTCGAAACTGCATCGTCCGAATAGCCTGCATACGATCTTCGCTGACTCACGACGCGAACTGCCCGGTCTCGACACGTTCTACAAGAGACTCCTCCATATTCCCTGCGGCTGGTGGGTCAGCGATGAGGATCGCGCTCGCATTGTCGAAGTCATCCGCAAGGGATAAGGAGACGCGAAATGAAGCAGATACCTTTGTTCGGTGTCGTGCACACGACTGAAATGGAAGCCGCCGCTCTGGAAGTGCTTCGCTCCGGACGCATTGCCAGCGGCGAGTACGTCGGAAAGTTCGAACAGGGCATCGGGAAGATCGTCGGCAATCCGAACGTGGTCTCCACCCACGACATGACCAATGCCGTCTTCCTTGCCCTGCATCTTGCGGGCGTGCGAGCTGGCGACGAGGTCTTGACCACGGCCTTCTCCTGCATGGCCACCAATTCGGCGGTTTCGCATGCGGGCGCCACACCAGTATGGGTCGATGTCCTTCCGCGTTCCGTCGACATGAGCGTTGCCGACGCCGCCCGAAAGATCACGCCCCGCACCAAGGCCATCATCATGTATCACGTGGCCGGCTATCCTGGCCCTGCACGGGAAATGGCCGAATTGTGCAAGGCGCGGGGCATTGCGCTAATCGAAGACTGCGACAATGCGCTGTTCGCCACGCAGGATGGGGCGCACGTAGGCGGCCATGGTGACTTCGCCGTGTACTCGTTTTATCCGAATCGCCAGATCAACTGTACGGAGGGCGGCGCGCTTGTCTGCAAATCGGCGGACATGGCTGCCAGGGCACGACAGCTTCGGCGTTTTGGCATCGACGGAGTCAAGTTCCGCACAGCGCAGGGCGAAATCAACCCACTAGCCGACATTCCGGAAATCGGCTGGGCGTACACGATGAACAACCTGTGTGCCGCGCTTGGCCACGCACAACTGGATGCGGCGGCACAAAGAGTGGATCGGGCGCGCGCCAACGTACAGCGGCTCAGGAGCCGCCTGGCCGACACGAAGGGCATCACGCCGCTGAATGCCGCAGCCGGCGCCAACCCGGCCTATTGGGTCATGCTGTGCTTGGCCGAAAATCGCGACGCGCTGCTTCAGCATCTGAAGGACCAGGGTGTATCAGCGTCCATCTTGCACCACCGGAACGATACCTATAGCGGGTTCCATGCCGTGCCAATGGGGCCCGACACCGAAACGGCCTATCTGCAGCAGCACATCATCGGCCTGCCCTGCGGCTGGTGGCTCGGTGACTCCGACGTCGACACCATTGGCAATGTCTGCACCCAGGCATCTATTCAGACCCTGACTGCCTGAGCCTAATGACACTGCTCCGTGCCGCTACGCTCGACATGGGATTGCTGTACGCCGGGAAGGTGTCGGCCGTCCTCGTCGGGTTTATTTTCCTGCCGTTTTACCGACACGTGCTCGGTGCTGAACAGTTCGGTATCGTTGCCGTCATCCTGTCCCTCCAGAGCCTCCTGATCATGCTTGACCTGGGCATGTCGACCCTGGTTGGACGCGACATCGCCGTGGCGGACTCAACCGCCGAAGAGCTGGCATCGCTGGTTCGAACAGCGGAGGTAAGCCTGACGGGCTTCTACCTGCTGCTGTTGCCGCTCGCGATCTGCCTGAAGATTGTGGGTGCCTTCCCGTATATCGGATGGACTACGATAATTGGAACGATTGCGCTGTTCTGGGTCCTCGTCCTCCAGAACATGTATTACGGTGCCATGCTGGCCCGGCGAGAATATGCAGCAGCAAGCACGATCCAGCTCGTAGGGGTGGCGGCGCGTGCTAGCGTCACGGCCTATGTCCTGGCCACGATATCGAGCACGATGACGGCATTCATCGTGACACAACTCCTATTCGCCACAGTGCAGGCGCTGGTCACGCGCTACCGCTGCTTTGCATACTGGTCCGATGGTTCATCCAGGCGGTCGCTACTAGCAAACACGAAGTTCCGCGACGCCTGGGAACTCGTCAAGAAAGGCCGCGCCCTTGTGCTCTTCTCGGCGGCCGGCGCTGCCGTCACGCAGCTCGACAAACCGTTGGTATCCGGACTGATTTCCGCCAACAGTGTGTCGCCCTATTTTCTGGCCGCCACTGTCTGCATGGTGCCGCTCTCGTTGCTGGGCGGGCCGGTCAGCCAGTATTTCCAGCCGCGTGTCCTAAACCAGACCATCTCCGGCCCGGATTTTCCGAAGGCGACGATTCAGAAATTCGTGCTTTGCACAATCCTCATCACCTCGCTGCCTTGCCTGGTGTTCTGGCTGGCTCGCGACCCATTGATCAGCCTCTGGGTTGGCCATGGGCAAGACAACGGAATAATATCCCACTATGTAAAGATACTTTTGCCCGGCTTTGTCGTAGGCGCATTTGGCTATATCCCCTACACATTGCTCCTTTACGCCAAGGATTTTCGGTTTCAGGCCGTGGCGTCGATTGCCATGAGCATCGTGACGCTAGCGCTCACGGCGCTGGCGGCCTATCACCAGAGCGTCGATAGCGTTTGCTATATCTACGCGGCATACCACACCACGTCCACGCTGGTCAGCTGGACACGTGCGCTGGCACTGGAGAAGGTGCGCGACGCAGCAAGCTATTCGGCCGTCCTGACATTGCAGCTTGTTGTACCACTCGTTGCCATTGCGATTCTGGCCCAGTTTCTGATTCAAAATTCTTAAGAGATTTGCACAATGTTTGATAACAAGGTTCTGATGATCACCGGCGGCACCGGGTCGTTCGGTAACACGGTTCTCAATCGCTTCCTCCATTCCGCGGTCAAGGAAATCATCGTCTTCAGCCGTGACGAGAAGAAGCAGGAAGACATGCGGATTGCCATCAACAACCGCAAGGTCAAGTTCCATATCGGCGACGTTCGCAACTATGAAAGCGTGGCTCGTGCCATGGAGGGCGTCGACTATGTCTTTCACGCCGCGGCCTTGAAGCAGGTGCCGTCCTGCGAGTTCTATCCGATGGAAGCGACGCTGACCAATGTGGTCGGCACAGAAAACGTGCTGAACGCCGCGATTGCGAACAAGGTCAAGCGTGTAGTGGTGCTTAGCACTGACAAGGCCGTGTATCCGATCAATGCCATGGGCATCTCCAAGGCAATGGCCGAGAAGATCATGGTGGCAAAGTCGCGTACCGTTCGCGAAGGCGGCACGGTGCTCTGCGCCACGAGATATGGCAACGTGATGGCTTCCCGTGGATCCGTCATCCCGCTGTTCATTGAGAAGATCAAGGCCGGCAAGCCCCTGACCGTGACTGATCCGAAGATGACCCGCTTCCTGATGTCGCTGGAAGACTCCGTCGACCTCGTGCTCCACGCGTTCCAGCATGGCACCCAGGGCGACATCTTCGTTCAGAAAGCCCCGGCATCGACGATCGAAGACCTGGGCACGGCTATCAAGGAGCTGTTCAAGAGCGACGCAAAGGTAGAGATCATCGGCACGCGCCATGGCGAAAAGCTTTACGAAACGCTGGTATCGCGCGAGGAAATGGCCAAGGCCGACGATATGGGACGCTACTACCGGGTTCCGGCCGACAATCGCGACCTCAACTACGACAAGTTCATCCTTGAAGGCCAGCCGGACGCCAACGACGTCGACGACTACACCTCTCACAACACCAAGCGCCTGGACGTCGAACAGATCAAGAAGTTGCTCCTCACGCTGTCCTACGTGCAAGACGAGGTGAAGAGCTGATGCGCCCACTGGTATCGGTCATCATTCCCACCCACGGCCGCCCCGAGTGCGCGGTATCGACCATCCGCGCCGTCCTTGCGGCGTCAAACGAGTTGGAGGTGGTGGTCAGCGACACCAGCGACGAAGACCGGATCACGCCGGCGTTCGCCGGGCTGGACATTGCTCGGCTCAAACTGCTGCGGCCCGGCGAACCGCTTAGCGTCGTCGATAACTTCAACTTCGCCCTGAGCCATGCCCGCGGCGAATACCTCGCCTTTATCGGGGATGATGATCTGATATCGCCGCAAATTGCAGAGATCGCCCACTGGGGCGTTGCGAATGAGGTCGATGCCTTCAGCTTCAGCTTTCCGATGCTGTATTACTGGCCGACCTTTGCCAGTACCACTCGCTGGAAGGCGGAAGGCAGCACGCTGGTGGTCAGCGATTTCGACGGGCGTCTCACGCCGTTCGACGCCAAGGCCGAGCTTGCTGCCGCATTGCGTAATATGGGTTCTGGCGTACTGGGCATGCCCCGCGCCTACGCGGGCATGATCTCGCGCCGGCTGGTGGAGCGCATCCAGGCCGCACACGGACCATTGTTCGGTGGCGTCAGCCCCGACATCTACAGTGCTGCGCTGATCTCGATGGAAAGCCAGAAGAGCTATCGCGTCGACTTCCCGATTGTGGTTCCGGGCGCTTGCGCTGGCAGCACATCGGGCAAGAGTGCGCGCGGTAGACACGTGGGCGGCCTCCGCGACAATGCGCATATTGGTGCGTTCAAGAATCTCGTATGGGACGACCGAGTGCCCGAGTATTACAGCGTCCCGACCGTCTGGGGGTATTCGCTGCTGAAAGGCGTCGAGGACAAGCCGCAATGGCTGCGCAAGGCGGATTTCTCAATGCTGTACCTGCGGTGCCTGATAAGCGATCCGCAGTACAAGGACATGGTGATTGGCTGCCTGAAGCAGCATGCGCGTGAGAACGGCTATATGGCTACCGCAATTGAGTTTGCAGGCGCCACGGCGCGCGAGGCCCGCCGCATCGGCCGCACACTGGTGCAACGACAGCTGAACCGTTTCAAGCGCGACAATACCGTTGTACTGCACGGCGTACTGGACACCGAGCAGGCTTTCCAGGTTGCGTCCCAGTACATTCGCAAATTTGGCAAGAAGCTCGAATTGACGAAGAGCGGTTCATGAAGCGCCTTTGCCGGAATTCAACACTCTGCCCAAGCGTTTGCCGCATTCGGGCCATGCCACCTCATGTTTCTGACTGACATCGTCCTGCTGGCGAGCGCGCTAGGGCTATCTTCGGGCATCGGCGTGCGCCTGCTCAAGGTACGCCAGCCTTCGCCGCACGTGGTAGGTGGCGTGACGGCTGCCGCCTTCATCATCGTCATGATGTGCTTTCGCAGTCTTCAGTTTGGCGTGGATACGGCGGCCTATGCCAACATCTTCTCCGATTTCTGCAAGGGTGGGCTGATTACCGACCGGGAGTCAAGCTTCCAGATTGCAACGGAAGTTCTCAACTTCACCATGCTGGGCAGTTGCGATACGCAGCTCCTGCCAGCGGTGTGGGTTCTCCTGATCGTGTTGCCCGCACTGTTTTTCCGGGCACCGTGGCAAGTCCGCCTGTGCTACATCTCGGCACTGCTGCTGTCGCTGGTCGGCATCGAGCTGTCCACCAACGCCTTGCGCCAAGGACTCTCCACGGGATGGCTCGTGTTTGCGGTCTCCCTGGCGCCGATAACGTCGCTGCTCACCGTGCTTTTCAGCGCAGTTGCAATGGCGTTCCATCCTAGCGCGGGCCTGGTGCTGCTTGGCTACCTCCTCGCGCGCCAACGCTGGAAGATCTTTCTGCCTTTGGTCGTAGGCCTGCTGGTCTTGACCGTTCACTCGCTGAACGCTTCGATTGAGCTTCCCCTGGTATCCCGGTTTCTTTATGAAATCAGGAAGTATCTGGCACACGAGGACAGCGAGCTCTGGATCCGCATCCTGTCGTTTGCATGCGTGGTAGCGGCATTGCTCGCACCTCAACTTTCAAGGTTCCCTGAAGTGTCCATACCGGCGGTGATGGCCGACCGCTACTACGCTGTGGCGTTGCGAATGGCCATCGTCTGCCTGCCATTCTTGGCTCTGCCCTACTTCGGATACCGCTTTATCTACGGCATGTACCCCATCATCCTGTTCCTCACGCTCAGCCCCACGCTTGGGAACCATGTCGATACCAGAAGGCAGTTTCTTCTTCTCTGCGCAATGAACGTCACCATTCTGCTTGTCTGGGCCGCTGGGTCGACATACATGCGCGACCTCCCCTTCATCGGCTGATGATCATGCAATCGATTCCTTCCGCACGACCGAGCGGCCTATCGGTTGTGATTCCCACCCTCAATCGGCTTGATATGGTCTTGCGGGCGTGCCAGTCGGTACGCTCGGAGCAACTCGACCGCGTTGAGATCGTTGTCGTGGACGACGGCTCCGTCGATGACCTGCGTCAGCGGCTTCCGGCCAGCAACGAGTACGGCGTGCCGATCCGTTGCTACCGTTTTCCAAGAAATCGTGGGCCGCAGGCCGCGCGAAACCTTGGTATCAGGCGCGCACGCTTCAGCCATATTGCGTTTCTGGATTCCGACGACGCCTTCACGGCTGAAAAAATCGACCTCGTTCTCCAGCAACTCGATAGTGGCCCCGTCGACCTGTTATTCCACGGTGTCCAGGGCATGCCCAAGTATGGTAAGCTGGCCCGCCTCTGGACGGGGACGCTAAGCCGCTGGCTGCCATTTGACTGGTGGATCGCCCTCCTGAATCCGGTGGTCACGCCGGCGCTTGTGATCCGGCGTGAGCGGCGACTCGGCGTCGTCAGCCTGCGGCACTGCGAGGACTGGTGTTTCCTGCTGCGCTACGTGCAGTCCGACACGCGAATCCGTTTTCTGCCCGAGGAACTGTCTATCGTCTATCGCGCTGTCGGCACCACTGGCGGCTTGTCCGGTGCGATATGGAAAATGCGCAAGGGTGAATTCGCGGCGCGCCGAGTACTCCTGAGATCTCCCTGGCCTTCTGGCCTTCCACGCTATTGCCTTGGCGGCATGGCGGGGCTCCTTCGAATCATGAGCGACGTCCTGCGCGGACGATATTTTCGTTAAGTCGGGACTATGGCAAGAGTTTATTTAATTGGTGTACGGGGCATTCCGAATCGCTACGGCGGCTTCGAGAGGCTGGTGGAAGTCCTCGCCCCTCACCTCGCAAACCAGGGTCACGACGTGACCGTATTCTGCAATGACGATCCTACGGTCAACGAAAACGGGGCCGCAGAAGACCGGTGGATGGGCGTCAGGCGCCGGTTCATTTCCGTGCGCAGCAGTGGCCCGCTGGGGACCATTGAATATGATTGGCGATCGTTCAAGGAAGTTCCGCCGGGGGCCGTCGCATTGATCTTTGGGTATGGCACGGGGATATTCCAGCGTTACCTCAGGCAACGCGGCATTCCGCATGCGGTCAATATGGACGGCATCGAATGGCGGCGCGAGAAATGGGGCCGCATCGCCCGCATCTGGCTCCGCATGAACGAGCGTTCGGCGGCCCGCCAGGCCGAAATCCTGATTGCCGATCACCCTGAAATCCAGCGCTACCTGCAGAATGAGCTCGGCAAGCCATCCACCATGATTGCCTATGGCGTAGATGACGACGCGCTGGAGCCCGGGGACCGTAGCAGCCTGTCTCACCCGCTGCTGGACCAGTACCCTGACCAGAGTTTTTCCCTGGTGGTGGCACGACCTGAACCTGAAAACCAGATCCACGTTACGCTCGAGGCGTTCGAGCGAAGCGCGAAGAAGCGCCCCATGGTTGTGCTCGGCAATTTCGAGATCAACGATTATGGGCGGCAGCTTCGCGCAAAGCATTCCAACGTCCATTTTGCTGGCGGTGTCTACAACGCTCCCGTACTGAACGAGTTGCGTCGTCGCAGCAGCCTCTATATCCACGGCCATTCAGTCGGCGGCACAAATCCGTCGCTTATCGAGGCAATGGCCGCCGGCGCGCTGCTTGCAGCTCACGACAACCCCTTCAATCGCTGGGTCATGGGCGGCCACGCCTCCGGGCTGTTCTTCAAGGGCGCCGAGGACCTGGCCATGCACCTGGACAATCCGCCGCCGCCAGCGCTTCGCGAATCCATGATCGCCGCGGCCCGCCAGCGCTGCGTCGAGCAGTTCCTTTGGAGTCGGATCCTTGACGAGTACGACAGCGTTATCGCGCGCTTGCTACAGGCAAGCCGCTGACAACTGAGCGCCCCCAATCTGACCCTGACATGACAAAGAGCCATCCTCCGAGGATCGCAGTCGTCATTCCTGCGTACAAGGTACGAAGCCAGATCATGGATGTCATCGAGAGTATCGACAGCCTGGTCAGCAACATCTATGTTGTCGACGACTGCTGCCCAGACGGGTCCGGCGCATTGGTGACCAGCGAATGCACCGACCCGAGGGTGCGGGTCATCCGCTTGCCCGAGAATCTCGGCGTTGGCGGCGCCGTCATGGCCGGATACCGGGCGGCCATCCAGGATGGCATGGATGTCGCCGTCAAGATCGATGGCGACGGTCAGATGGACCCTCATGATATCGCCAACTTCGTCGAGCCGATCCTGGCCGGTGAAGCTGACTACACCAAAGGCAATCGTTTCTTCAATCTCGACAGCCTTGAGCAGATGCCACGAGTGCGACTGCTTGGCAACGCCGCGCTGTCGTTCATGAGCAAACTTTCGTCGGGCTACTGGGACCTGTTCGACCCTACAAACGGATACACGGCCATTCATTGCGAGGTAGCCCGCCACCTGCCGATGGAAAAAATTAGGTTCATCGAGGAATTCCGGGGAAGGCTGCGCGGATTTTGAGGAAGAAGTATTCCTCGTCGCGATAGCCGTACGCGCGGCGCTTGATGACCTTGATGGTGTTGTTGATGCCTTCGACCACGCTGGTGTTCAATGGGTGGCGGCAGCGGGCCAAGATGCCATGCCAGTAGCCTTGCAGGCGCTTCGCAAACAACTCCAGGGCAGGTATTCGGCTCTGCCGAGCCTGCTCGCACCATTGCTCCCAAGCTTTTTGCGCCCACGCCGGGCGGCGGTAGAACCATAGCCGCTTTAGCTCGTCGCGCAACAGATAGACTGTCAGCAATGGCCGGTTCGCCTCCAGGACCTCATCCAGATGAACCGCCTGGGGGACGCTCAAGTTCTCCCGATTCCGCAGCAGTAGCCAGCGTGTGGACTTGAGCACCCGTCTGGCCGGCCGATCGTGCCGCAGCTGATTGGCCTGATCCACCCGTACTCGGTCGATGACCTCACGCCCGTACTTAGCTACCACGTGGAACAGGTCGAAGACCACCTCTGCTTGCGGGCAATGCGCCCGGATCTCCAACTCATACGCGGTCGTCATGTCGATGGCGACGGCCTCGATGCGCTGCGCAACGCCGGCGGGGAGCTGCTCAAAGAAGGCTCGGGCGGTCTCGCGTGAGCGCCCCTGTCCGATCCAGAGCACCTGCCGCCCAATGGGGTCGACTACCACCGTGGCATATCGATGCCCCTTGTGTAGCGCGAACTCATCCATGGCCAGGTAGCGGATATTGGACCAGTCCGGCTCGGCCACTGCCTCACGCAAGCGAGCCTTATCGATCGATTTAACTGTGTGCCAGCCCAGATCGTAGAAGGCCGCCACCGCCTGCACCGTACAGTGGCGCAACAAGTGGCCGCAAGCCTGGGCCAAGCGGGCCGTCACGCGTTGGTAGCGCCCAAGCCATTCCAGCCGCTCCAGCCTCGGACCGCCGCAACGGTCGCACCAAACGCGCCGGCGCGGCACGTGCAGTACGACCCGATACTCGAACAGCGGAAGGTCCCGGACTCGCCTGACCACTGTCTCATGCACCTGATGGCAGCGCGCGCCACACTCCTCGCAATGCATGACCTTGCTGACCGGCTTCAAGTACAACGACAGCGTACGGCTCTCTCCCTCCGGCCATTCCACGCGCTCCAGCCGGTAGCCCTTCCAGCAACCCAGTGCTTGCAGCGTCTTGCGATCCAGCACACATCCCCCTGATACCTGAAGAAACAGACATCAGCATACAAAATGTGCTCTTTCGGGCCACGGTTTTCTGCGAAGAACCAAAAATTAGCCAACGCTATTTCTTCGAGTCGGACATGCTGTTCCGCTTGAGCACGCTGCGGGCCGTCGTGGTTGACATCCCTATGAATGCGAAGTATGGCGACGAAGTCAGCAACCTTAAAATCGGCAAGGTTGTGGGCGAATTCCTAATGAAGCACGTGCGCAACTTCATCAAGCGGGTGTTCTACAACTATTACCTGCGCGATTTGTCCATCGCCTCATTCGAATTGCCCCTTGGGCTGGCTATGCTGGTGTTTGGCTTCGCATTCGGCGCGATAGAGTGGGGACGGTCATTCCATGACCATACGCCGGCTTCCGCCGGGACAGTCATGCTCGCAGGCCTGCCGGTTATTCTGGGCCTGCAGTTTACGCTAGCATTTCTTTCCTACGATATAGGCTCGGTGCCCAGACGGCCACTTCATCGAAGCAAATTAAGGCACAGTGTATTAAGCGATGTTAAAAAGGGAGCAGATGAAGGACGAGGATAAAGCCTGGACCGATTGGCTCGACAATTTCCACAGCTTGTACGACAGCTCGAACTATTCAAGCGCCCTTCAATCGTGGATGATGCGCGCCAGCCACAAGCTGCTTGAACGACCATTTGGCGAGAACACCGAGTTCCGGCATGTGCTCGAGATTGGGGCGGGCACGGGCGAACACGTAAAGTTCGTGCGCCATGGATTCGAGAAGTACGTCCTTACGGATCAGAATCCGAAGACGCTGGCCGTTGCCCGGGAAAAACTCGGCTCCCTGCACAGTGGCAAGCTCGAAGTTGAAGTGCAAACTGGCGCCAACATCAGCCATCCCGACAATTCGTTTGACAGGGTGATCGCGGCCCATGTGCTCGAGCACATCTATCCGCCGCACCTGGCAGTCAAGGAGTGGGTCCGCGTCATCAAGGACGGCGGAATTCTGTCCATCCTGATCCCAACTGATCCCGGCATGGCGTGGCGACTCGGAAGAACGTTGGGACCGCGCAGGAATGCAGTGGCCCGGGGCTTGGCGTATGACTACATCATGGCGCGGGAGCACGTGAATTCTTGCGTCAACCTCGTTGCCATCCTCCGGCACTATTTTCCTGAGGGAAAAGGCGCCTGGTGGCCAATGGCCATCCCGTCGGTAGACGCCAATCTTTTTTTCGCATTCCACGCAAGAATCAACAAGAAGGCAGGCTAGACGATGGTGACCTATCTCGTGGCAATTCTTTGCGTCATTGGGTTGGCAGTCGGTCAGATTCTGTTCAAGATCAGCGCAAATGCCGCACACGCGGGCGGCAGTTTCCTGGCTGTCAAACCCCTCTCGGCACTCTTTGGTGCGATGTGTCTGTACGGCCTGACGTCGCTTGCCTGGGTATGGGTGCTGCAGCGCACCCAGCTTGGCAAGGTCTATCCACTGATGGCTCTCGCCTTTCTGCTGGTACCCGTTGGTAGCCACTTCATCTTTGGCGAACGCTTTCAGACCCAGTATGTATTTGGTGTTGTGTTCATCATGATCGGCGTCATCCTGACGTCCAACGCATGATTACCCGCATGCGAGTCATGTTCCTCAATTCATCCCTGGCCATCAGAAAGACGAGCCCTTACTCGCTGGTAGCCGGCGCAGCGATCACTGTTTTGCTGGTACTGACCGTGTGGGCGTGCTTTGCGCCCGGATTCATGTCCTACGATTCCGTCACCCAGTACCGCAGCGCCCTCGCGCAAAGCTATGCAGACAGCCATCCGCCGATCATGTCGTATGTGTGGCACCTTTGTCTGGCGCTCATTCCGGGCCCGCAAAGTCTGCTGGTCCTTCACCTGGCATTGCTGGTTGCCGGCATACTCATCTGGCAATTGAATCTAGGCCGCTCCAGATGGTCACTGCTGGTTCCCGTCATATTCTTTCTTCCCTGGATTCTTAACTTTGCGGGTGTCTTGTGGAAGGACGTGGGCATGGCATTCTCACTCCTGATTGCCAGCGGCCTGCTGTTCAACAGGGAAAGGCGCCGCGGGCTCGCACTGCTGGGACTGCCTTTTCTGTTCTATGCGTTTGCCGTTCGCCACAATGCAATTCTGGCGACTGCCCCGCTGCTTTTTCTTGCCTCGATTTATCACTTGCGAAAATCCCGGGTCATTTCCGGAATCCTCATTGCAGTGGTCGGTTCCGCCGCATTTTGGGGCCTCTCATCTGTTGTGAGCTACGGATTCCTGAAAGCCGAGCGCAAACACTATGAAACCCTTCTGATGGGTGATGAAATCGCAAAGATTTCGGTCCAGACCGAACAGAATCTCCTGCCGTGGGTAAAGCAGTCAGATCTGGACGCCTGTACGCCTCTGCCTATTCTCTATGAGCGCGCGTTGTGCTTTATCGATCGCGGCTACGATCCCAGTGGCAGCCTGATGACCGGCCAATCCTACGAAGCGACTCACAGGCTTTGGAGGGAAACAGTGCTGGCACACCCATTGCTTTCCGTGAAGATGCGCTGGGAAGCCTTCCTGTACTTCCTGCGCTCACCGCAAATGGCTCCCGCCTATGTATGGCAGCCTCGGATCATGCAGAACGACTTGGGAATCGCACTGTTTCATCCAGAAATGGCGCAATCGCTGGAGGACTACGTGATGGTAAGCCAGGGCTGGATCGCCAGCGAACTGTTTAAGCCTTATAGTTGGCTGGCTCTTATCGTTGTGATGCTGGCAGCAGCAACGAGGATGCGTCCATCGCCAGAAAAGATGCAGGTGGTGGCATTAAACCTCTCGGCACTCGGATACTTCGCAAGTCTGCTCGTTGCGGTGCCATCGGTGGATTTTCGATATGCCTACTGGTGCATCGTTGCCTGCAATCTGTCGATGCTCGTCATGGCGGCCGCCTGGCGCGGCGATGAGCCGCGATCCATCCAGTAACACCCCCATGCCTGCATTACCTGACCGCCCCACGGTGCCCCGACGCCGGGCCGGCCCGGGACAATTTATCTCGAACGGCACGTGTCCCATTGACGGAGCATCGGGGGCGCCGATCGGCTAACCCAGACGACGCTTCGCGTCGATGGCAATGCCGAGCAACACACTGACAAGCAGACCGATTGCCAGCCCAGCAGCGCCAAAAAGCGACTTGCGCGGAAAGACATGGCGACGGCTCACCTCGACTGGGCCGAGGAGGTGCGTATTGTAAGTGCGTTCCTGACTCAGCAATTCATGGAGCGTGTTCTTGCGGAGGCGCAGAAAACGAAGCGCCTTTTCATTTTCATTGACCATCTCGCTCAGCAAGACATTCTCGGAGAATTTCCCCGCCACATTTACATGCTCGCGATTCCTAACTAGTCCGTTCAGCATTTCCCGACGTTTGTCTTCACGGGCTACACCCTGCGTAACTTCCTGCAAATCGGCATTAAGCCGATCCACTGAAGGTCGCATAAGACCGCCATGGATACGCGTCAATTCATCACTGATAGCCTGCGCCGTACGCCTTGCCCGGTCCGGCGAAAACCCTCGTACGGAAAACTGAATCAGATCGCTACCGGCCAGCATGGTGGACCTTAATGACGCGCGCAGCAGCGTGGCATCCGCCCCTTCTTCGGTGCCGACCGCAAGACCAAGACGCTTCAACACAGCGTCGCTAAACTGAGGAATTCTCAGTCGCTCAAGCGCCCGCGCAGTGGGCTCGACCAAGGTCGGAGGAGCCGGTGCCGTCGCCCCCTCATTCGCCACCTGCCCTATCTGCAGCACACCCGTGGCTTCCCATTGACGTGGAAGAACGTACGTCAACGCGATACCAATGAAAAGTCCCACGACGCTCAGTGTCAGAATCTTCTTGGCGTGGCGCTGTAGAAACTCAGCCACATCTTCGAATGTGACAACGATTCCTTCCTCCTTGTTGTCTGCAGTGGGAGCGGATTTCGTATTCATATTATCTCTTAATAATCATCCAACGCGGCGACTGGAATCGGACGATTCGCCAATACAGCCACACGTACAGAACTATGAACAACCCAGTAAAAATCAACAGCATAGTTCGATTGTTCCAGAACAATGTCGCAGGCAGCACCGCCATCAGGCTCAATAGCCAGAGATAGGGAGAAGTCATCGAATTCCGGCGGAGCCTGTGCCGTTCTTCCTTACTGCCTACCGCCCAGCGCATGAGGCGCTGATAGATCAAGGTATGCAGGTGCACACCGTCTGGATACCCCGCCGGCACACCCTTCAGGACGCGGCGTCGATAGATCGAGAATAGGGTCTCGAAAATCGGATAGATCAACATCAGCACTGGATACCAAGCCGAAACCTGAGGATTGCGCATTACCAGCAGGATGCTGCACTCGGCCAGGACGAAGCCGATCAGGTAGGCTCCCCCATCACCAAGGAAAATATGTCCGGCGGGAAAATTCCAGATGAAGAAGCCTAGGATAGCACCAACCATTGCGAACGCCACAGTGATAATCAGCGGATCGCTGACTTGGAATGACACATAGGCGAGCGACACGAACATCAGCATCGACACCATGGATGCCAGGCCGTTGAATCCGTCGATGATGTTGATGGCATTGGCCACTCCCGCGACGGCAAATACCGTGATCAGTCCACCCAGGAACGGCAGGGCGAGCGCCATGTCGAGGTAGTGGATATCGATGCGTACGATCCGGGCATCGAGAAGATACGCGGCAAGTATGGCCGAGACCATTGTTGCGATGAGTCGCTCTCGGGGACTTACACGCTTTGTCAAGTCTTCAATGAAGCCGGCCAGGAATGCGGGAGTCGCGCTGCAAAGCAACAGGAAATAGGGGTAGCCAAGCGCTTCCGAGTCACGCAGAACAAACAGTGCGATGCTCACGCCGACCAGCGCAAGCGAAATGCCAAGTCCACCCACACGGGGAACTGGACGTGCATGGAATTTCTGGACTCCGTTCAGATCCCAATCCGCGGTAATGTGAGCATGTACGCTTGAATAGCGTATCACCAGCAGCGTAAAGAGAAACGAGAGTACAAACGCAATCGAAAGTGTCAGCATATGGAGAGGGTTATACCACCACTGTTGGCCGTCATGCGGATCAATAACCGCCGGACAAATTCAGCCCGTTTCTTGGACCTAGCAGGCGCATAATCGACCGCCTCGCGCGGCAAGGACGCGAACGCATCTATTCGAACAGGTCCGCCTCAGTCAGCAGCTTGCCTGCGGAGTCCTTCGCGGCGAGGAAGGGGCTTCCGTCGATGGGCCATTCAATGCCGACATGGGGATCATTCCAGACCAAGCTTCGCTCGTGCTCCGGATGCCAATAGTCCGTGACCTTGTACAAGAACTCGGCCACGTCAGACGTCACGACAAATCCATGCGCAAAACCCGCTGGGATCCAGAGCTGTCGCTTGTTTTTTGCTGATAAGGTCACGCCAACCCATTTGCCAAGGTTCGGCGAGCTTTTGCGCATGTCCACGGCCACGTCGAACACTTCGCCATCCACCACGCGGACCAGCTTGCCCTGGCTATGCTGGATCTGATAGTGCAGGCCGCGCAGCACATTGCGCGCCGAACGGGAATGGTTGTCCTGCACAAAGGTACAACGCTGGCCGATGGCCTCTTCGAAGTCGCGCTGATTGAAGGATTCGAAGAAGAATCCCCGACTGTCGCCGAATACCTTGGGCTCGAGGATGAGCACCTCGGGCAGGCTGGTAGGAATGACTTGCAGACTCACTTGATTGCCTCCGCAACGATCTGTCGGAGGTACTGCCCATAGCCGTTTTTGGACAAGGGCCCGGCCATTGCTTCCACCTGTTCGGCACTGATCCATTTGCTCCGATAAGCAATTTCTTCCGGGCATGCAACCATCAGACCCTGCCGCTTCTGCAGCGTGGCGATAAAACTCGCCGCCTCAAGCAGCGAGTCGTGCGTGCCCGTATCGAGCCATGCATATCCACGCCCCATGATCTCTACATTCAACTCGCCCTTAGTCAAGTAGTGCTTATTCACGTCGGTGATTTCCAGTTCGCCGCGCGCCGACGGCCTAATGTCGGCCGCAATGTCGCAAACCTGATTGTCGTAGAAATACAGCCCGGTCACCGCATAGTTAGAACGCGGCTTCGCCGGTTTTTCGGCGAGCGACAGCGCCCGGAAATCGTCGTCAAACTCGATGACGCCGTAACGCTCGGGGTCGTGCACATGGTAGGCGAACACCGTCGCGCCATGATCCAGTTGGGACGCACGCTGCAACTGGCGCACGAGATCGTGTCCGAAAAATATGTTGTCGCCCAGGATCAGCGTTGATGAATTATTGCCAACGAAATTCCTGCCGATGATGAACGCCTGCGCTAGGCCGTCCGGAGACGCCTGTACAGCGTATTGCAGATTGATGCCCCAGTTGCTGCCATCGCCAAGCATGTCCGCGAACCGCGGCGTATCTTCCGGAGTGGAGATGATAAGGATGTCCCGAATCCCTGCCAGCATCAGCGTGGACAGCGGATAGTAGATCATCGGCTTGTCATACACCGGCAGCAACTGCTTGGAGACCGATCGCGTGATCGGATAGAGCCGTGTGCCGGAGCCTCCGGCTAGGATGATGCCCTTGCGCATAGCGACTCGCTCAGGAAAAGATCTGGTCCAGCAGGTGGTGCACACCTTGCTGCCAATCTGGAAGATGGATGCCGAAAGTTTGGCGCAGCTTGCCAGTGTCCAGGCGAGAATTGGCCGGGCGCGGCGCAGGCAGTGGATACGCCGTGGCAGGAATGGCTTCGATGTGGGATGGGTCTACCTTCAACTCGATGCCTTGGGCCGCGGCGTAGCGCAGAACTTCCGTAGCGTAGGCGTGCCAAGTTGTCTCGCCGGCGGCAGCCAGATGGTAGACGCCCGAGGCGAAGGTGCGGCGGTCACCGTTGAGCCAGTGCCGCGCCACGATCTGCGCGGTCACGTCAGCGATTAGCGAGGCCGTGGTCGGGGCACCGAACTGGTCCGCGATCACCCGCAGGCTATCGCGCTCGCGACCGAGCTTGAGCATTGTCTTGGCAAAGTTACCGCCGTGGGCGCCAGCCACCCAGCACGTCCGCAGGACCAGTGCGTGACCGCCGGCCGCGGCAATAGCCTCCTCGCCGGCAAGCTTGCTCTTGCCGTACACCGATTGCGGATTGACGGGGTCGGTTTCGACGTAGGCGCCGTCCTTGCTGCCGTCGAAGACATAGTCGGTCGAGTAATGGACTAACAGGCTGCCGAGCGCCTTCGCTTCTTCGGCCAGGACACCGGCGGCGGTGCCATTGATGGCGAAGGCCAGTTCGGCCTCGGTCTCGGCCTTGTCCACGGCGGTGTAGGCCGCCGGATTGATGATCACGTCAGGGCGGCATTCGCGCACCACCCTGCGGATCTGATCCGGGCGCGACAGGTCGCAGCCGGCGCGACCCAGCGCCACCACCCGCCCAAGCGGTGCCAGGCTGCGGCGCAATTCGAAGCCGACCTGGCCGTTGCTACCGGTTATGAGGAGAGTGGGAACACCTGCACTAAGCAGCATATTGCTTTTCCACCCAGTTCCGATACTCCCCGGACATCACGTCCTGCACCCATGCCTGGTTGTCGAGGTACCACTGAACCGTCTTGCGCAGGCCGGATTCAAACGTCTCCGCCGGCTTCCAGCCCAATTCGCGCTCCAGCTTGCGCGCATCGATGGCGTAGCGGCGGTCGTGACCCGGACGATCTTTCACAAACGTGATCTGATCGCGATAGGAGCCCACCTCCTTCGGCTGCAGTTCGTCCAGCAAGTCGCACAGGGTGTGCACCACGTCGAGGTTGGTCTTCTCGTTCCAGCCACCAACGTTGTAGGTCTCGCCGAGCTTGCCCCGCGCCAACACTTCCCTGATGGCTGAGCAATGATCACGCACGTATAGCCAGTCACGCACGTTCTGCCCGTCGCCATAAATCGGCAGCGGCTTGCCAGCTAGAGCGTTGGCGATTACCAGCGGGATCAGCTTCTCAGGGAAATGATACGGGCCGTAGTTGTTCGAGCAGTTGGTCGTCAGTACCGGCAGGCCATAAGTATGGTGATATGCCCGGACCAGATGGTCGGATGCGGCCTTCGACGCCGAATACGGACTGTTTGGTGCATAGGGTGTGGTCTCGGAGAACTGCGGATCGGTCTCACTGAGCGAACCGAACACTTCATCCGTGGATACGTGAAGGAAGCGGAAAGCGGATTTAGCAGGCTCTTCGAGGCCGGCCCAATAGGCACGCGCCGCTTCCAGCAGCGTAAAAGTGCCTACGATATTTGTCTGAATGAAATCAGCCGGCCCATGGATAGAGCGATCTACGTGACTCTCGGCGGCGAAATGCACAACTGCACGCGGCTTGTGTGTAGCAAAGAGCTTGTCCAGCGCGGCACGGTCACAAATATCCGTCTGCGAAAACACGTGCCGCGGATCATCCTCGACCGACGCCAGCGTCTTCCGATTGCCGGCATAGGTAAGCTTGTCGACGTTGACGACCCCATCCGCCGACTTATCGCCCAACCATGCCAGAACGAAATTGGCGCCAATGAAACCGGCGCCCCCAGTGACCAAAATATGGGACAAAACTTGCTCCTTGCCTCGATATGTTTCGATGACCCGACAAAAGCCGAGCGCCCACCTTGTCCTCTTCCGGGACGGCGGGGCGTTAAGTGCCTGCAGAAGTGGCGGTATTCTATCCGAGGGACACCGTGGACCGGCACTCACCGGACCTCTTTTTGTTGCCTCATGTAACGACGCCACGGTATATCGGTCACAAAACTACAAATAGAAGCGAAATACTTTCCTTGCTTTCTGATGACAAACCATAACGTTACCCATACATCACTTTATGCAATCGGTGACTTGCAGGGCTGCGGCGCGTCGCTAGATGCCCTGCTTGGCCAGTTCATCGGGGAACCGCCCTTGCGCTTCGTCGGCGACCTGGTCAACCGCGGCCCCTCCTCGCTTGAGACCCTTCGCACGATCCGCGCCATGGGCTCCCGTGCCGAAACCGTCCTCGGCAACCACGACATCCACCTTCTCGCCGTAGCCTCCGGCGTCCGCAAGAATGGCCGCCACGACACCCTGGACGACATCCTCGCCGCCCCCGACCGTGACGACCTGCTCACCTGGCTGCGCCACCGCCCCCTGGCCCTGCTGGAAAACAACTTCCTGCTGGTCCATGCCGGCGTCCTCCCCCAATGGACCGCGACCCAGGTAATCGACCTCGCCCACGAAGTCGAAGAACAACTGCAAGGCCCCAACTGGCAGGGTTTCCTCGCCGACATCTTCGGCAACACCCCCGACCGCTGGCACGACGGCCTGCGTGGCATCGACCGTCTCCGCGTGGTGGTGAATGCCCTCACCCGCCTGCGCTACTGCACGGTCGACGGGGTGATGGACTTCAAGACCAAGGATGGCCCGGGCAAGGCGCCGGACGGCTTCATGCCATGGTTCGACGTGCCGGGCCGGCGCACCGAGGATGTGACGGTGGTCTGCGGGCACTGGTCGACGCTCGGCCTGGTCATGCGCCCGAACCTGATGGCGCTCGATACGGGCTGCGTCTGGGGTGGCAAGCTGACGGCGGCGCGCCTGGCACAGGACCCGGCCGAGCGGACCGTCATCCAGGTGGATTGCCCGCAATATTGCGATCCGCTGGCCTGACTCGCTATCCCGCGTCGGCGGGGACGACAGGACAGCTAGCCGATGGCAGCGGACGCGGGCTGAGGAGCGGTGCCAGGTTCGGGCGGTCGATTCAGGCGCTGGGCTGCCGTGGCGGCGTGCTCGGCGGCACCCTGGCTGAGGTGGGCGACGACTTCCCTTGCGGAAGCCGCCAGTTCGCGGCGGTCGCCCGAGGCCGGCAGCAGCGCCGGCCCGACCACCAGCCGCGCCTTGATCCGCGGCGCGCGCAGGACCGTCTCCAGCGATTGCAGCAGCGTGGTGTCGCCGATATAGGCGGCGGCCAGCGTCGGCTGGCCCGTGGCCGCATCGAGGTAGTTCAACCCCAGCGGCTGCACCGGCAGCCCCCCCGAAATCGGCGCCTGCATCAGGTTGGCATGAAACGGCAGCACGCTGGTCCCATCCGTCGTCGTCCCTTCCGGAAACACCCCGACCAGGTCGCCCTGCAGCATCACATCCGTAATGTCGTGCAGCACGCGATGCGCATCTCGCTTGCGCGCCCGCTCGATGAAGATGGTGCCGGTCTTGTCGCACAGCCAGCCGATCAGCGGCCAGCTGCGGATCTCGGATTTGGCGACGAAGCGCACCGGCTGCCAGCTGTGGATCACGTAGATGTCCAGCCACGAGATGTGGTTGGACACCACCATCGCCCCCTGCCGTGCCGCCCCGGTGTGCGCGGCGCCGGTGGCGTCGACCACCTCCACTTCCACCCCGCAAATCCGCAACAGCCGCCGCGACCAGCGCCGGATATGCCATTCGCGCGAGCGCACGCCCAGCCACGGGAACAGCAAGGCGCAGGTCAGCAGCCCGCGCAGCAGGTGCAGGACCAGTGCGGTCTTGCGCAGCCAGATCATGCCTGGGCGTGGTTGCCGTAGACGACTTGCCCGCCGACCAGGGTCATGCGGACCTTGCCTTCCATTTCGTAGCCGAGCCACGGCGAGTTCTTGCCCTGGCTCTTGAGCGAGCGGCGCTCGACCTTCCACACTTGCTTCGGATCGAACACGCACACATCGGCGGCGCTGCCGACGGCCAGGGTGCCGGCCTTGAGGCCGATCACGCGGGCGGGTTCGGCGGTGATGCGGGCCAGCGCCTGCGCCAGCGGGACCTTGTGCTCGCTGGCCCAGCGCAGGGTCAGCGGCAGCAGCAGTTCCAGGCCGGTTGCGCCCGGCGAGGCTTCGGCGAAGGGCAGCAGCTTCTCGTCGTCGTCGACCGGCGTGTGGTCCGAGCACAGTGCGTCGATGGTGCCGTCGGCCAGCGCGGCGACAATGGCGTCGCGGTCGCGCGGGCTGCGAAGCGGCGGCGAGAAGCGCATCTGCGAGTTGAAGTAGCCGATATCCATGTCGGTCAACGAGACGTGGTGGATATTGACGTCGCAGGTCACTTTCAGGCCTTCGCGCTTGGCCTGGCGCACCAGTTCCAGCCCGGCGGCGGACGACAGCCGGCACAGGTGGACGCGGGCGCCGGTGCTGCGCATCAGCTCGAAGATGGTGTGCAGGCGCACGGTCTCGGCGATCACCGACACGCCGGACAGGCCCAGACGCGATGCCACCGCGCCGCTGGCGGCGACGCCGCCGCCCAGGAACGGGTCTTCCGGACGCAGCCAGACGGTGAAGCCGAAGGTCTGCGCGTATTGCAGCGCGCGCAGCAGCACCTGGGTGTTGCGCACCGGCGCCTCGGCCTGGCTGAAGCCGACGCAGCCGGCTTCGGTCAGCTGGCCCATCTCGGTCAGGGTCTCGCCCTTCAGGCCTAGCGTCAGCGCGCCCAGCGGATAGACGTGGGTCTGGTTCAGGGTACGGGCCCGGAACTTCAGCATTTCGACCAGGCCGGGCTCGTCGAGCACCGGGTCGGTGTCGGGCGGGCAGACCAGGCTGGTCACGCCGCCGGCGGTGGCGGCCGCGACTTCGGACTCGAGCGTGGCCTTGTATTCGTAGCCGGGCTCGCGCAGGCGCGCGGACAGGTCGACCAGGCCCGGGCACACGATCAGCCCCCTGGCGTCGATGACCTTGTTGGCGGTGAAGTCCGCCGGGGCGCTGCCGACGCCGACGATCTTGCCGGCGGCGATATAGAGGTCCTGCGCGGCGTCGGTATTGCTGGCCGGATCGATCAGGCGGCCGCCCTGGATGTGAATCTTCATAGCTTGGCTTGTCGTGTCGCTGGGCTGGTTCGGTGTGTTCTGGCTGGCGTGCGGGCTGATGTGCGGGGTGGGGCTGGCCGGCATCAGTCGTTGTTCCCGGCGACGATGCCCATCACCGCCATGCGCACGGCGATGCCGAAGGTCACCTGGTTCAGGATCACCGACTGCGCGCCATCGGCCACGGCGGAGTCGATCTCGACGCCGCGGTTCATCGGCCCGGGGTGCATCACGATGGCGTCCGGTTTGGCCAGCGCCAGGCGTTCCGGGGTCAGGCCGTAGGCCTTGAAGTACTCCTGCGCGGACGGGAGCAGCGCGCCGCTCATGCGTTCGTTCTGCAGCCGCAGCATGATCACCACGTCGACGCCCTTGAGGCCCTCTTCCATGCTGTGGAACACGCGCACGCCCATCTGCTCCAGCCCGGACGGCAGCAGCGTGCGCGGGCCGATGGCGCGCACTTCGGGCACGCCCAGCGTGGTCAGCGCGTGGATGTCGGAGCGCGCCACGCGCGAGTGCAGGATGTCGCCGACGATGGCCACCGTCAGGTTGGTGAAGTCCTTCTTGAAATGCCGGATGGTGTACATGTCCAGCAAGCCCTGCGTCGGGTGCGCATGGCGGCCATCGCCCGCGTTGATCACGTGCACGTGCGGCGCGACGTGCTCGGCGATCAGGTAGGGCGCGCCCGAGCTGGCATGGCGCACCACGAACATGTCGGCGGACATTGCCGACAGGTTGTTGATGGTGTCCAGCAGCGACTCGCCCTTGCTGGTCGACGAGGCGTTGATGTTCAGGTTCAGCACGTCCGCCGACAGCCGCTTGGCGGCGATCTCGAAGGTGGTGCGGGTGCGGGTGGAGTTCTCGAAGAACAGGTTGAACACGCTCTTGCCGCGCAGCAGCGGCACCTTCTTGACATCGCGGTCGGAGTCGGACAGCGAGACGAACTGGCTGGCGGTGTCGAGGATGTGCGTGATCATGTCACGCGACAACCCCTCGATCGACAGCAGGTGCTTCAGTTCGCCGTTCTTGGTGAGCTGCGGGTTGCGGAACGTCTTGGTCATGGCTGGTCGGGCGCGGGCAAAAAACGGGAGGTGGTCTGGTCTCGGAGCGGGGTCGGGGGCGCGCCGGGCGCCCCTTGGTGCCGGTTCAGCCGGGGGCGGAATCGGTGGGTTCTGTGGAGAAGGCGAATTGCGCGGCGGCACCTTCGCCCTGGCGCGACAGCACCAGGGTCGTGCCGGGCGGCAGCGCCATCTCGCCGGCGCACAGGTCGGCGGCGATCGGCAGCTGGCGCCCGCCGCGGTCGACCAGCACGCCCAGCGCCACGCGCGCGGGACGGCCGTAGTCGAACAGCTCGTTGACGGCGGCGCGGATGGTGCGGCCAGTGGCCAGCACGTCGTCGATCAGCAGGATGTTGCGCTCGTCCACGGCAAACGGCAGCGTGGTCGGCTGGGCCTGGCTGTGCAGGCCCTTCTTGGCGTAGTCGTCACGATGGAAGGCGACGTTGATCACGCCGTGCTCGGGCAACCGCAGGTCCGCCGCCAGCCGCGCGGCGATCCATGCGCCGCCGGAATGGATGCCGGCCACTGACCAGCCCGCGCGCTCGGCCTCGGGGATCAGTGCCTGCGCCTGCTCCAGCAGCTTGCGGTACAGCGACTCGGCGTCGGGAACGGAAATCTGCGTCATAGCGGGAATTGGTCGAAATACTGTTGCAGGATGATGCGGGCAGCCTCGGCATCGAGTTCGCCGCGGCGAGCACCGGCCATCGACGCGGCGCGCGAGGTGTAGCGCTCGTCCACCCATTCCACCGGCAGGCCGAAGCGGCCGTTGAGCTGGTTGCCGAAGCGCCGCGCCAGCTTCATCGACGGTTGCTCGCCGCCCTCCGGATTGACCGGCATGCCGACGATCAGCTGCACCGGGTTCCACGCCTGGATCAGCGCCGCGACGGCCTCGAAGCGGCCTTCGACAGTGATATTGGGGAGGATGGTCAGGGCACGCGCCTCGCGCGTGATGAAGTTGCCCAGCGCAACGCCGATCTTTTTTTCGCCGTAGTCGAATGCCAGGACCGTGCCGTCGCGGGGCAGTTCACGCCCCACGGCATCAGGCATGCCCGGCCTCGCCGGACAGCATGGTGAAGTCGATGCCCAGCAGCCGGATGGCGGCGGCAAAGCGCTCGTCGGGCGGCACGCTGAAGATGATCTCGGGATCGGCCTGGACGGTAAGCCAGCCGTTGCGGCTGAGTTCTTCCTCCAGTTGGCCAGCGCCCCAGCCGGAATATCCCAGCGTCAGCAGGAAGCGGTGCGGGCCGCTGCCATTGGCCACGGCCTCGAGCACGTCCTTCGAGGTGGTCATCTCCAGACCGCCGGGCACGGCCAGCGACGAGACATAGACCCCCACCGGGTCATGCAGCACGAAACCGCGCTCGGTCTGCACCGGGCCGCCGAAGTAGACCGGCTGGTGCGCCACAGGCTGGATTTCGAGCTTGAGGTCGATCTTGTCGAACAGCGTGGCCATGTCGATGTCGATGGGCCGGTTGATCACCAGCCCTAGCGCGCCACGCTCGTTGTGTTCGCAGATATAGACGACGGAACCCGAAAAGGTCGGATCGGCCATGCCAGGCATGGCAATCAGGAACTGATTGGTCAGATTGATGGGTGCTTCGGGCTTCGCCATGCCTTGCATTTTATCAAATCGCCGGGGGTCTTCCGGAAAAGATTGGCGGGCCTTGCAGTGCAGCAAGCGGCGCGCCAGTTCAGTTAACCACCGTCGTTCCCGCGCAGGCGGGAACCCAGCGTCTTCAAAAGTCACTGGATTCCCGCCTGCGCGGAAATGACAGTGGTGTTTGATACCTTGGTGACTCATTCCTTGCCGGTCAGGGCGGCCAGTTCCTGCGCCGTCAGCCAGCGCCATTCGCCTTCGGCCAGCGCCGGATCGAGCGGCAGGCTGCCGATGGCGCTGCGATGCAACGCGTCGACGTGGTTGCCCGCGGCCACGACCATCCGCTTGACCTGATGGTACTTGCCTTGCACCAGCGTCAGCCGCAGGCTGCGTTCGCCGGTGATCTCGCAGGCTTCCGCCGCGATCGGCGCCGGTTCGTCCAGCAGCTGCACGCCGCTGCGCAGCGCCTCGGCCTGTTCCGGCGTGACCGGCTCGGCGGTGGTCACCTCATAGATCTTGGGCACCTTGCGCTTGGGCGAGGTCTGGGCATGGATGAACTGCCCATCGTCGGTCAGCAGCAGCAGGCCGGTGGTGTCGTGGTCGAGCCGCCCCACCGCCTGCACCTCGCGCTGGCGCAGCGGCACCGGCAGTAGGTTGTAGACGCTGGGGTGATGGCGCGGGCGCTGCGAGCATTCATAGCCGGCGGGCTTGTTCAGCATCAGGTAGGCCTTGGTGCAGGCCAGCCACTCCTCGCCATCGACGGTCAGGCGCAGGCCGTCCACCTCGAACTGGGCGCGCGGGTCTTCGCACAGTTCGCCGTTGACCTCGACCAGCCCGGCGGCGATCAGGTCGCCGCAGTACCGGCGCGTGCCAAAGCCCTGGGATTGAAGAATACGGTCGAGAGTCATGAGCTTCTGTAGAGAATGGGGTTGTGGCCTGGCGGCCGGCGGCATGCCGGCGCGGTACCGCTATGTTAGGGTATCGGCGCGATCGATCCGGCGTTCCACAGGTTCAGCGCCGGCAAACCCGTCAGACAGGCAAGCGAACATGCAGGCAGCAGCCAGCCCGGCTCCGTCCCGGCCACCGTACCGGATCGGCAACACTTTTGCGCGCGGACTGGTCTGGTTCCGGCGCGACCTGCGCGCCACCGACCACGCGGCGCTGCATTATGCCCTGCGCCATTGCGCGCAGGTGTGGTGCGTGTTCGTGTTCGACCGCGACATCCTCGAGCCGCTGCTTGCGCGCGGGCTGCAGGCAGACCGGCGGATCGAATTCATCCGGCAATCGCTGGTGGAACTCGCCGGGACACTGGCCGCGGCCGGCGGCGGCCTGATCGTGCTGCACGACCGCGCGCAGACCGCCATCCCGGCGCTGGCGCGCGCGCTGGACGCCGAGGCTGTCTTTGCCAACCACGATTACGAGCCCGCTGCCAATGCCCGCGACGAGGCGGTGCGCCAGGCGCTGGCGGCGCAGGCTTGCGCGCTGTTTACCTTCAAGGACCAGGCGATCTTCGAGCGCGACGAGATCCTGAACGGCCAGGGCAAGCCATTCTCGGTATTCACGCCCTACAAGAATGCCTGGCTCAGGGCCGCGGAGCCGTTCGACCTGCGCCCTTATCCGGTCGAGCCGTACCTGCCGGCGCTGGCCCCGGTGCCCGCCGCGTACCGCCTGCCGGTGCCGACGATCGCGCAGCTCGGCTTTCGCGCCAGCAACCTTGCCGAAATCGCGATGCCGACCGGTGCCTCCGGGGCGCAGGCCCTGTTCGAGGAATTCACCGGGCGCATGGGCGACTATGGCCGCCGGCGCGACTACCCTGCCCTGCGCGGCCCCAGCTACCTGTCGGTGCACCTGCGCTTCGGCACCATCTCGATCCGCACGCTGGCGCGCGTCGCGCATGAAGCCATGCTGCGCGGTGGCGCCGACAGCGCGGGCGCCGCAGTGTGGCTGTCGGAGCTGATCTGGCGCGATTTCTACTTCATGATCCTGCACCACCATCCGCGCGTGGCGGCCGGCGCGGCGTTCCACCCGGCCTATGACGCCATCCGCTGGCAGGACGGCGATACCGGCGAGCGCTATTTCCACGCCTGGCGCGACGCCGCCACGGGCTATCCGCTGATCGACGCGGCGATGCTGCAGATCCGGCAAAGCGGCTATATGCACAACCGCCTGCGCATGGTCACGGCCAGCTTCCTGGTGAAGGACCTCGGCGTCGACTGGCGCCGCGGCGAGCAGTATTTTGCCGACCAGCTCAATGACTTCGACCTCGCCGCCAACAATGGCGGCTGGCAATGGGCCGCGTCCACCGGCTGCGACGCGCAGCCGTGGTTCCGCATCTTCAATCCGGTGACGCAGTCACAGAAGTTCGATCCGCAGGGCCGTTTTATCCGCAAGTACCTGCCGCAGCTGGCGGCCTTGCCTGACAAGTACCTGCATGCGCCGTGGACCGCGCCGGAAGCCGTGCTGGCCGAGGCCGGCGTGCGGCTGGGCGACAACTACCCGCGGCCGCTGGTGCAGCACGACGTGGCGCGCCAGCAAACGCTGCGGCGCTATGAGGCGGTAAAGCAGGTGGTGAAGCAGGAAGTGAAGGACGCCGGCGCGGAGGACTGAACGCGCCGGCCGCCGTGCCGCTTAGGCGGCCAGCATCGCGCTTTCGCGATAGTGGCGCTGCGCGTCTTCGAAGCGCTCGGTTTCCTCGAACAGCCGTGCCAGCGCCAGGTGCGTGCGCACACGCAGGCGGCGCTGCTGGTCGGGGTCGGCATACTTGAGCGCGCGCTCGAAGCTGGACTGCGCCTTGCCCCACAGCTTTTCGCCCAGGCACAGCACGCCCAGCGTGTAGTAGAGGTCGGCGTCGGCGGGATGCGCGGCCAGCCATTTCTCGGCCTGCTGGATCTGCGGCAGGGCATGGCCGGGCACGGCGCAATCGGCATAGCGCAGCACCAGGCGGCTGTCCCAGTTGACCTTGAGCGCGTCTTCGATGATGCGGCGGGCTTCGTTCTGCCGGCCCAGTGCGGCGAAATAGCGCGCCGCCGGTTCGGCGATGCGGGTGGCGCGGCGCTCGTCGGCGGACAGCGAGCGCCAGAACTCGGACAGCGCCTCGGCATCGTGGCGGCGCTCTTCCAGCATGGCTTCGACCGCCATCTGCTTGAGCCGCAGCGCCAGCACCGGATGCAGCGCGTTGCGCTTCTCCAGCGATCGCGCCAGGCGCAGCACCTCGGACCAGTTCTTCAGGTGCTGGTGCGCGCGCAGCGCGATGCGCTGCACATGGATCTGGCGCGCGCCCTGCGACTGCAGCTGGGCGATGGTCTCCAGCGCGCCGTCGGCGTCGCGGGCATCGACCAGCAGCTCGGCCATCGACACCAGCCGCGCCTGCTCGCGCTCGGGGTCGGTCACCTGCGCCATCCAGGCGTCGCGCCGGTCGGTCTCCTGCATGCGATGGGCGGCGCGCGCGCCGATCAGCGCGGCGGTCTGGGCCTGGTCGTCCCACGACTGGGCTTCGCGCGCGGCGCGCTCGGCGCGGGCGAAACGCCCGGCGAACAGGTTTTCGATCGACTCGCGCAGCGCCGCCTGGGCCTTGCTCATGCGGCTGCGCTCGCGGTAGGCGGCGGCGCGGCGCGGCATCTCGGCCAGATGGCGGATGGTGGACATCACCGTCCACACCACGAAGAAGATCAGCAGCAGCAGCGCCAGCGCCAGGTTCAGCGACAGCTCGACGCGGTACGGCGGATAGAACAGCACCACATTGCTGTGGTTGAACTGCGTGAACAGGGCCAGCCCGACGGCGCCGCCGAACAGGACCGCAACCCAGAACAGAAGGCGCATGGGCTTACTCCTTCTTCAGGGCTTGCAGCGCGCCCAGGCTTTCGGCCATGGTCGGCAACTGCACCGTGACCGCGCCAGCCTGCGCCTGGCGCAGCAGCGTCAGCACACCCTGCACGCGGCGCGACTTGGTATCGAAATAGCGGCCGATCATTGCCTGCGCCGCGGCCAGGTCGTTGCGGAACACGGGCTCGTTGCGCGACAGCAGCGCCAGGCGCGCATTGAGCAGGCGCAGCTTGACGTTCTCGCGCAGGAACCAGCCCTGGTCGCCGGAGAGCAGCAGCGCCTCGGCATCGTCGACCTTGCGGATGCGGATTACCTGCGCCAGCTCTTCGCGCAGGTAGTCCCAGAAGCGGGTGAACCAGCCCGGCCCGTTGCCGCTGGCGGCGGCCGGCGAGCTGGCGCCATTGCCGCTGCCGGCCGCGGCGCCCTTGCGCGCGTCCGCCTCGCTGCGCTCCAGCATGCGTTCGCTGGACAGCAGCGGCAGCGCGTCGACCTGGTTGATGGCTTCGTCCAGCTTGATCGCGGCGCCGGTCAGGTCGGTGTCGGGCACCGCCTTCATGCGCGCCACGTCGCGGGCGATGGCCCGGCGCAGCAGGTTGTATTGCGGCTTGTCGGCGCGCGCCAGGCGCGCATCGGCGCTTTGCAGTGCGGCCAGCGCGACCTGCACGTTGCCGGTCAGCTGCAGCTGCTGGCCGGCGCTGGTCAGCAGCTGCTGGATCTCGGCGATTTCCCAGTCGTCGCGGTTGCGCATCAGGTCCTGGTAGACCTGCTCCAGCGCCACCTGCTTGTCGCGGGTTTCGCCGACCTGGTTCTCCAGTGCGCCGACCTTGGCCTGCAGCTCCTTGACGGTGTCCTGGGCGTTGCGTGTCAGCACGCGCGACTCCTGCACCAGGGCGTCGTTGCTTTGCTGGCGGCGCGCCAGCTCGCCGGTCAGGTGGTCGACGCGCTGCTGCAGCCACCAGAAGCCGCCGGCGGTCGCCACCACCAGCACGGCGACCAGCGCCCATAGCGCGGCGGAGCGGCGCGCGGCGGGGCGCGCAGCGCCGGTGTGACCGGCGCCTTGCGGCGGGGCCGCTTGCGCGGACTGCGCCGTGTGGACAGAGGCCGCGCCGGGCGGCGGCGTAGCGGAGGAGGACGTGGTTTCTTGCGTCACGCGTTCGACCTTCGTTGACATGGCAGGGACTGCGGCAGGTGCGCTGGCGGCCGGCGGGGCTGCGACTTCGGCCGGCTTCGCGGCCGCCGGTGCGGACGGCGCCGGCAGGCTCGATGGCGCAGGACCGGCATAGGCATCGGCCCACTGCAGGCACGCCGCCAGCAGGCCGGCATCGCCGGGCGCGGCACGCTGGATATGGGCAAAGCCCAGCGCCAGCGCCTGTTCGGCGATTCTCGCATGGGGCGCGATGCACTGCACCTGCCGCAGCGCAGCGTCTTCCTGCGGCGACAGATGCTGCCGTGCCAGCACGTCAAGGTTGCGCACCGCCTCGGAACTGGTTAGCAGCCAGGCGTGCGGCGCGGCGCCGGGACGCAGGTGGTCGCGCACCGCCTGCCATTGCATCGCGCCGGGTTCGGGCAGCGTGCGCTGGTAGGCCTCGACGGCCTCGACCTGGGCGCCGGCCTCGCGCAGGCGGTCGCCCAGCCAGTCGCGTCCGCCGTTGCCACGGATGATCAGCACCGGCTTGCCGGCCAGCGCGGCGGGATCGAGCTGTGCCCACAGCGCCTCGGAATCGAAGCGCAGCGCCTCGGCATCGGGCACCGTATCGTCATGGCCGGCCCCGTTGGCATTGGCGCCCGCCGGCGCGATCACGCGATACGCCGGCGCGGCGATGCCGCGCTCGGCCAGCGCGGCGACACTGGCGGGGCCGACCACCGCCACCGCGACCGGCACCGGCCAGCGCGCCACGGCCGAGCCCTGCACGCCGGCGAGCGCGTCCAGCGCAAAGGCAATGGCATTGGGGCTGACGAACACCACCAGCGCAAAGGTGTCCAGCCGCGCCAGCGCCGCGCGCAGCGGCGCATCGTCAGCGGCCGGGCCGATTGCCAGCAGCGGGAAGCTGAGTACATCCAGACCGGCGCCCTGCAGGGCCTCGGTCAGTTGCCGGGACTGCCCGGCGGGTCGTGTGACAACGACGGTCGGGCGGGGCATCGGGCAGCCTCAGGCGGGAGATGGCGATGCGGCGTCGCCTGAATCGGCCAGCGCGGCGAGGATCGACTCGGCGCCCTGCGCCAGCAGGTCGCCGGCGCAAGCCTGGCCCAGCGCTTCGGCGGCAGCCAGGTCGGCGGCCGGCCCGGCGGCCGCGGCGCGGATGGCGCGGCTGCCGTCCGGCAAGGCGACGAAGGCCTCCAGCCGCAGCTGGTCGCCGTCCCAACGCGCGTGCGCCGCCAGCGGAACCTGGCAGGAACCGCCCAGGCGGCGCGACACGGCACGCTCGGCGGTCACCGCCAGCGCGGTCGGCTGGTGGTTCAGCGGCGCCAGCCATTCGGCCAGTTCCGGGCGGGTGGAAAGGGTCTCGATCCCCAGCGCGCCCTGCCCCGCGGCCGGCAACGACGCCTCGAGCGGGATCAGCGCGCGGATGCGATCGCCCAGCCCAAGCCGTTTCAGGCCCGCGGCGGCCAGGATGATGGCGCCATATTCACCGCGATCGAGCTTGCCCAGCCGCGTGTCCAGGTTGCCGCGCAGCGGCTTGACCACCAGGTGCGGGTAGCGGCTGCGCAGCGCGGCTTCGCGGCGCAGGCTGGAGGTGCCGACCACGGTGCCGGGCGGCATCTCGTCCAGCGACGCATAAGCCGACGACACCAGCGCATCGCGCGGGTCCTCGCGCTCCATTACCGCGGCCAGGGTGAAGCCCGGGGGCAGCTCCATCGGCACATCCTTGAGCGAATGCACCGCGAGGTCGGCCCGGCCTTCGTCCATCGCGAACTCCAGTTCTTTGACAAACAGACCCTTGCCGCCGACTTTCGACAGCGTACGGTCTAGAATCTGGTCTCCGCGCGTGGTCATGCCGAGAATGGACACGTCGCACGCGGGATAGTATTGTTGCAATGCAGCACGCACATGTTCTGCCTGCCACAGCGCCAGACGGCTCTCTCGGGAGGCAATGACGAGCTTTTGCGGAAGGTTGCGAGACACGACAGCGGTAGCGGAAGACGGGGTGGCGGACGACATGCGCCAATGGTAGCACGCGCCCCAATCGCCCCCTCCGCACCATTAGATAAGCTTAGAGAAGCAAGAGGAGATTGCATGACGCAGCATGCTGCGCGGCCCAACGGTCGGAAGACCGGCGGCGCCGCCAAGGATTCGTCCGCCGCGAAAGGTGACGCAAGCGGCGCAACCAGCGCCAAACCGCCCCGCTCCGCCCCCCGCGCAGCCAAGCGTTCCACCAAGCCCACGCTTTCCATCGTGTCGAGCAACGGAACCACCATCGCCCCCACTCCCGCCCGCCGCACCACCGACAAGGACGTGCCGCTGCGCGAGGACATCCGCTTCCTGGGCCGCCTGCTGGGCGACTGCCTGCGCGAGCAGGAAGGCGACGCCGCCTTCGAGGTGGTCGAGACCATCCGCCAGACCGCGGTGCGCTTCCGCCGCGAAAACGACCGCGCCGCCGGCGCCGAGCTGGACCGCCTGCTCAAGCGCCTGTCGCGCGACCAGACCAACCAGGTGGTGCGCGCGTTCAGCTATTTCTCGCACCTGGCCAATATTGCCGAGGACCAGCACCACAACCGCCGCCGCCGCGTGCATGCGCTGGCCGGCTCGCCGCCGCAGGCCGGCAGCCTGCAGCACGCGCTGGAAAAGATCGATGCCGCCGGCGTTACCGGCAAGCAGCTGCGCAAGTTCCTGGACGAGGCGCTGATCGTGCCGGTGCTGACCGCGCACCCGACCGAAGTCCAGCGCAAGAGCATCCTCGACGCCGAACGCGAGATCGCCCGCCTGCTGGCCGAGCGCGACCTGCCGATGACCGCGCGCGAGCGCGATCACAACACCGCGCAGCTGCGCGCCAAGGTCACCACGCTGTGGCAGACCCGCATGCTGCGCGACGCGCGCCTGACGGTGGCCGACGAGATCGAGAACGCGCTGTCGTACTACCGCACCACCTTCCTGCGCGGCATCCCGCAGCTGATGAGCGAGCTGGAAGAAGACATCGCCGCGGTGTTCCCCGCCACGCGGCGGCGCAAGGGCGCCCCCGGCGACGCCAAGACGGCGCCGCTGTCGCCGTTCCTGCAGATGGGTTCCTGGATCGGCGGCGACCGCGACGGCAATCCCAACGTGACCGCCGAAACGCTGGAGCACGCCGCCGGCCAGCAGGCGCAGCTCATCCTGGACTGGTACCTGGAAGAAGTGCATGCGCTCGGCGCCGAGCTGTCGATGTCGATGCTGATGGTCGACGCCAGCCCGGAACTGCTGGCGCTGGCCGAGCGCTCGCCCGACCATTCCGAGCACCGCGCCGACGAACCGTACCGGCGCGCGCTGATCGGCATCTACGCCCGCCTGGCGGCCACCTGCAAGGCGCTGAGCGGCCATGCCGCGACCCGCCGCCCGGTGGCGCCGGCCGAGCCCTATGACAGCGCCGAGGCCTTCGGCGCCGACATCCAGGTCGTCATCGATTCCCTGCGCGCGCACCACGGCCAGGCGCTGGCCAGCCACCGCATCGACGCGCTCGCGCGCGCCATCGCCGTGTTTGGCTTCCACCTGGCCTCGGTCGACATGCGCCAGGTGTCGGACGTGCACGAGGCGGTCATCGCCGAACTGTTCGCCGCCGCCGGCATCGCCCCCGACTACGCCGCGCTGCCCGAGCAACGCAAGCTGGAACTGCTGCTGGCCGAACTGCGCCAGCCGCGCCTGCTGACGCTGCCGTGGCACGAGTACTCGGAGCAGACCCGCAAGGAACTGGCGATCTTTGCCGCCGCGCGCGAGCTGCGGGCGCGCTATGGCAAGCGCGTGGCGCGCAACTACATCATCTCGCACACCGAGACGCTGTCGGACCTGGTCGAGGTGATGCTGCTGCAGAAGGAATCGGGCATGCTGCGGGGCACGCTGGGCAGCAAGACCGACCCGGCGCGCATGGAACTGATGGTGATCCCGCTGTTCGAGACCATCGAAGACTTGCGCAACGCCGCCGGCATCATGCAGTCGCTGCTGGACCTGCCGGGCTTCGATGCCGTGCTCGCGCACCATGGGGTCGAGCAGGAAGTGATGCTCGGCTACTCGGATTCGAACAAGGACGGCGGCTTCCTGACGTCCAACTGGGAGCTGTACAAGGCCGAGCTGGCGCTGGTGCAGCTGTTCGAGCAGCGCAACGTCAAGCTGCGCCTGTTCCACGGCCGCGGCGGCACCGTCGGCCGCGGCGGCGGCCCGACCTACGACGCCATCCTGTCGCAGCCGCCGGGCACCGTGAACGGCCAGATCCGCCTGACCGAGCAGGGCGAGATCATCAACAGCAAGTTCGCCAACGCCGAGATCGGCCGGCGCAACCTGGAAACGGTGGTCGCCGCCACGCTAGAGGCCTCGCTGCTGCCGCAGCAGAACGCGCCGAAGGACCTGGACACCTTCGAGGCCGTCATGCAGCAGTTGTCGGACCGCGCCTTCACCGCTTATCGCGACCTGGTCTACGAGACCCCCGGCTTCAAGGACTACTTCTTCGCCACCACGCCGATCACCGAGATCGCCGACCTGAACCTCGGTTCGCGTCCGGCCTCGCGCAAGCTGATGGACAAGAAGAACCGCCGCATCGAAGACCTGCGCGCGATCCCATGGGGTTTCTCGTGGGGTCAATGCCGCCTGCTGCTGCCGGGCTGGTACGGCTTCGGCAGCGCGGTCCGCTCGCTGCTCGACAGCGCGCCGGATGACAAGGCGCGCAAGCAGGCCGTCACCACGCTGCGGCGCATGGTCAAGACCTGGCCGTTCTTCTCGACGCTGCTGTCCAACATGGACATGGTGCTGGCCAAGACCGACCTGGCGGTAGCCTCGCGCTACGCCCAGCTGTGCGACGACGCGGCGCTGCGCCGCAACGTGTTCAACCGCATCAGCAAGGAATGGCACCTGACCTGCGACATGCTGGCGCTGATCACCGGCCACCAGGAGCGGCTGGCGGACAACCCGCTGCTGGCGCGCTCGATCAAGAACCGCTTTGCGTATCTCGATCCGCTGAACCACTTGCAGGTGGAGCTGCTCAAGCGCTACCGGGCGGGCAAGGACGGCGATGATATCCGCGTACGGCGCGGGATCCACCTGACCATCAATGGGGTGGCGGCAGGATTGCGCAATACGGGCTGAGCGTCCCTGCTGCGCCCAAGAGGGCTGCCGGTTGGCTCCTCTCTCCCATTTGTGGGAGAGGGGTCGGGGGAGAGGGCAGGCGCTTGCCAGCATGACGCCGCCCGGATCGCCACTACCGGCTGCTGCGGAGATTTGAAACCCTGCAGCCCTGCCACCGCCTGCCCTCTCCCCCGCCCCTCTCCGCAAGCGGGAGAGGGAAGCAAACCCTCGGCAAGATTCGACAGCCGCCTCACCCCACAAACGCCCCCGGCACCGGATCCTCACCCAGCGCGTGCAGCAGCACCGCCCAATGCATCGCCTCATCGCCGAGGATGCTGCCGGCCGCGCGCGTCAGCTCGCGGTTGTAAAAGTTCGGCAGCACGCCAAGGTATGCCGAAGTGGCGCCCTTCTCCAGCCCGGCGGCAAAGCGCAGCACGTCGGCCTGCGTCTTCAGCTTGTCGGTCGGAAACTCATACGCCGACGCCTTCTTTGCCGTCACCGGCGTGCCGCCCAGCTTCGACACCGTCCCGGCCAGCACCTGCGCATGGGCCTTGTGGTGGTCCTGGAACTTGATCGCGGTGGCCAGCACCGGCTTCTGCAGCAGCCCGCTTTCGGCGCCGACCTGGTAGGCCGCGATCGCCTGGTATTCCAGCCCCAGCGCGGTGTTGAGGATATTGATGTCGTCCTTGGTGCTGCCCGACTGCGTCTGCGCCCACGCCGGCATCGACTCGCCCAGCGTGATCACGGCCAGCGAGCCGAGCGCGAACAGGCCGGGCGCCTTGAGCAGCCCGCGCCGGCGCGCGTCCGGCGGCGTGATGAGGGTTCCGGGCTCGCGCGCGGGCCTTTGTGACATGCGGTCCATGGTGTTCTCCTGTGAGGGATGACAACGTGGCGCCCCTGCGACGGGGTGCCTGGCTTGCGCCTGTCGATATCTACGCAGCCACCGCGCGTTTGGATGCAGCGCTACCTATAATCCGGCAAAGCTTCCTTGCAGGAGCCGTCCCGGTGCCGCCCTCCCCGCAGCCGTCCTATGCCGCGCCCGCCAGCCCCGACCGGCTGGAGGGACTGCTGCAGGCCGTCGCCTTCGGCGAGCGCCAGGCGCTGCGCGCGCTCTATGACCTCACCGCGACGAAACTGTTTGGCCTTGCGCTGCGTATTACAGGCAGGCGCGATTGGGCGGAGGATGTCGTGCAGGAGAGCTTTGTCAGCATCTGGCACCACGCCGGCGACTACCGGCCGCAGCTGGCCGCGCCGATGACGTGGATGACGGCGATCGTGCGCAACCGCGCGCTCGATTGCCTGCGCCGTGCGGCGGCAGCGCGCGTGCCGCAGACCGCCGAGCTGGACGAAGACCTTGGCGAATGGCTGGCCGACGACGCCGCCGGGCCCGCCGAGCTGGCCGAGGCCAGCCAGCAGGCGCGCGCGCTCAACCGCTGCCTGCAGCGGCTGGAGCAGCCGCAGCGCCAGGCCATCATGCTCGCCTACCTGCAGGACCTGAGCCACGCCGAGCTGGCCGAGCGCCTGCGCGCGCCGCTGGGCACGGTCAAGTCCTGGATCCGGCGCGGGCTGGAGCGGCTGCGCAGCTGCATGGAGGGCACGGCATGAAGCTGGCCACCCATCCCGACCTGCTCGACCGGATCGCCGCCCAGTACGCGCTGGGCGTGCTGCGGGGCGGGGCGCGCCGGCGCCTGGAGCGGCTCGCGCATGAAGAGCCGGCGGTGCGGGCGGCGATCCACCGCTGGCAGGCGCGCCTTGCCGGCGTGGCCGAATTGCAGGCGGCGGCCGTGCCGGTCGACAAGGTCTGGTGCGGGATCGAGGAAAGGCTGGGCTGGAAGGCAGCCGAGGACCGTAGCCCGCCCGCCGCGGCCCGCGCCCCTACCCCGGACGCCGGCAGCTGGTGGCAGCGCCTGTGGTCGGCACCGGTATTCTGGCGCGGCGCCGCGGCGGCGATGGCGGTGGTGGCGGTACTGGCCATCGCCATCGGCATGCAGCTGGCCGGCCAGCGCGACGCAGCGCCCGCCGACGTCATCGCCGTGCTCAACGACGACCGCGCGCAGCCGGCCATGCTGGTGTCATGGGATGCAGCCAGCGGCGATCTTGTAGTGCGCCGGCTCGATCACCTGACGCTGAACGAGCGGCAGGTATTGCAGTTGTGGGCGCTCCCGGACGCCGGCAAGCCGCAGTCCCTGGGCCTGATCGGCCGTGTGCCGCAAACGCGGCTGGCGCTGGCGCAGCCGCCAACGGCGGTGCCCGTGCTGGCCGTCAGTATCGAACCGGCCGGCGGCTCGCCGAGTGCGGACGGGCCCAGCGGCCCGGTGGTGTTCAAGGGGCCTGTGATCCACAGCCGGCCCTAAGCACCGCCCCCGCCGTCGCGGCCCGCACCGCCAGCCCGCCGCCGGGCGATATAATCGCCGTTTCCCAATTTTTTCGCGCCCGCCGCCGTCCGCACGCCGGCCGCCTGCCGCGCGAGCCACTGCAGCCGACGTCCATGTCCACCTCCCAACTTGCCAAGAAAGGCGAAGCCTGGTCCGCCCGCTTCTCCGAACCGATGTCCGACCTGGTGAAGCGCTACACCGCCTCGGTGTTCTTCGACAAGCGCCTGGCCCTGTTCGACATCCAGGGCTCGCTGGCCCACGCGGCCATGCTGGCGAAGCAGGGCATCATCGCCGAGGCCGACCGCGCCGAGATCGAGCGCGGCATGGCGCAGATCCGCGGCGAGATCGAGGCCGGCAGCTTTGAATGGAAGCTGGACCTGGAAGACGTCCACCTGAATATCGAGGCGCGCCTGACCGCGCTGGTGGGCGATGCCGGCAAGCGCCTGCACACCGGCCGCTCGCGCAATGACCAGGTCGCGACCGACATCCGCCTGTGGCTGCGCAGCGAGATCGACAACATCATCGCGCTGCTGGGCGCGCTGCGCACCTCGCTGCTGGACCTGGCTGAGCAGAACGCCGACACCATCCTGCCGGGCTTCACCCACCTGCAGGTGGCGCAGCCGGTCACCTTCGGCCACCACCTGCTGGCGTACAACGAGATGTTCACGCGCGATGCCGAGCGCATGGCCGATTGCCGCAAGCGCGTCAACCGCCTGCCGCTGGGCGCCGCCGCGCTGGCCGGCACCAGCTACCCGATCGACCGCGAGTTCGTCGCGCAGCAGCTGGGCTTCGACGGCGTCTGCCGCAATTCGCTGGATGCTGTCTCGGACCGCGACTTCGCCATCGAATTCTGCGCCGCCGCCGCGCTGGTGATGACCCATGTGTCGCGCTTCTCGGAAGAACTGGTGCTGTGGATGAGCCCGCGCGTAGGCTTTATCGATATCGCCGACCGCTTCTGCACCGGCAGCTCGATCATGCCGCAGAAAAAGAACCCGGACGTGCCCGAGCTGGCGCGCGGCAAGACCGGCCGCGTCAACGGCCACCTGATCGGCCTGCTGACGCTGATGAAGGGCCAGCCGCTGGCGTACAACAAGGACAACCAGGAAGACAAGGAGCCGCTGTTCGATACGGTCGACACCGTGGTCGACACGCTGCGCATCTTCGCCGACATGGTGCCGGGCATCAGCGTCAAGCCCGAAGCGATGCGCGCCGCCGCGCTGCAGGGCTATGCCACCGCCACCGACCTGGCCGACTACCTGGTCAAGAAGGGCCTGCCCTTCCGCGACGCGCATGAAGCCGTGGCCCACGCCGTGCGCGCCTGCGACGGCCGCCAGTGCGACCTGGCCGACCTGACCGTGGCCGAGCTGCGCGAGGTATCGGGCCTGGGCGACAAGGCCGCGCTGATCGGCGACGACGTGCACGCGGTGCTGACGCTGGAAGGCTCGGTCGCGGCGCGCAACCATGTCGGCGGCACCGCGCCGGACCAGGTGCGCGCGGCCATCGCGGCGGCACGCGCGGCGCTGTAAAGGCCAAGGCAGCGCCCTGTAAGTTTCGCGTAAGTTCTGAGCAAGAAATAGCCACCGTGGCGCGAGCCCGGTGGCTTTTTTCATTGGTGCCGGGCGCTTTGGCGCAATCTCGCCATCGCCCGTAGGTAGTAGCCCCTAGCGCCGCCACTTTTTGTTACAGATAAACTAAGCGCCGCAAAAACCGGGGAGACAACCCATGTATTACTTGCTTGGTCTGTCACGACAGATCGACAGGTTGAATCAGCACACTGGCAGGCTTGCAAACATCATGATCCTGCTGTCGTGCCTGATCAGCGCCGGCAACGCGCTGCTGCGCTATGGCTTCAACTTGAGCGACAACTGGCCACTCGAACTGCAGTGGTACATGTTTGCCATTGCCGTGATGTTCGGCGCCTCCTACACCTTCCAGCGCAATGAACACGTGCGCGTGGACCTGATCTACGGCAACGTCTCGGAGCGCGCGCAGCACTGGATCGACATCTTCGGCATCCTTGTGTTCCTGCTGCCCTCGTGCGTGCTGTTCACCTGGCTGTCGTGGGAATCGCTGTTTCTGCCCTCGTGGCGCATCCTCGAGCAATCGGGCAACTCCGGCGGCCTGCCGCGCTACCCGATCAAGCTGGTGGTGCCCGTCGGCTTCGCCCTGCTGACCCTGCAAGGCGTGTCCGAGCTGATCAAGCGCTTCGCCGCCCTCAAGGGCCTGGTGCGCATCGAATCCAAGTACGAGAGGCCGGTTCAATGATCCCGCTGGAATATATGCCGCCGATGATGTTCGGCGGCCTGGTGCTGTTCATGCTGATCGGCTTCCCGGTCGCATTCTCGCTGTCGGCGGTGGGGCTGGCCTTCGGCTTCCTGGCGATCGAATGGGGCTATTTCCCGCTCAGCTTCCTGCAGGCCATCCCGAGCCGCATCTTCGGCAGCGTGCTGGGCAACGAACTGTTGCTGGCAATCCCGTTCTTCACCTTCATGGGCGCGATCCTGGAGAAGTGCGGGCTGGCCGAGGACATGCTGGACTCCATGGGCCAGCTGTTCGGTCCGGTGCGCGGCGGCCTGGGTTACTCCGTGATCCTGGTGGGCTTTATCCTGGGCGCCATTACCGGCACGGTGGCCGCACAGGTGATCGCCATGGCGATGATCTCGCTGCCGGTGATGATGCGCTACCGCTACAACATGAAGTACGCCACCGGCGTGCTGGCGGCATCGGGCACCATCACGCAGCTGGTGCCGCCCTCGCTGGTGCTGGTGGTGCTGGCCGACCAGCTCAAGACGCCGATGGGCAGTGCCGACGTGGGCAGCATGTACCTGGGCGCCTGGGGGCCGTCGGTCATCCAGATCGCGCTATTCGCGCTATACACCTTCTTCCTGACGCGCTTCAAGCCTGACTGGCTGCCGCCGGTCCCGGCCGAAGCCCGTACCCTGCGCGGCTGGGCGCTGTGGCGCAAATGCCTGCGCGGCATCGTCCCGTGCGCGGTGCTGATCTTCCTGGTGCTCGGCACCATCATGCTCGGCATTGCCACGCCGACGGAATCCGGTGCCATGGGCGCGGTTGGCGCGCTGGTGCTGGCCGTGATCCGCGACAAGGCCTTTACCCGCATCGACCGCCAGATCTACCGCGTCGGCATCGCCGCCGCTCTGGTAGCCGCCGCGGTGGGCGTCTTTGCCTTCGGCTCCCACGCCTTCCGCATCCCGCTGGCGGTGATGTACCTGGTGATCGTCTGGCTGCTGCTGCGCGCCGGCCAGATGACGGACCTGCGCCTGCTTATCGTCGACGCCTACCAGTCCACCGCACGGATCACCGCGATGGTGGTATTCATCCTGATCGGCTCCACCTGCTTCTCGGTGGTATTCCAGGGCGTGGACGGCGGCGCGTGGGTCGAGCATCTGTTCACCTCGCTGCCGGGCGGCTGGATCGGGTTCCTGATCGTGGTGAACCTGTTCATCTTCTTCCTGGCCTTCTTCCTGGACTTCTTCGAGATCGCCTTCATCGTGGTGCCGATGCTGGCGCCGGTGGCAGTCAAGGTGCTGGCACCGGTGGTCGCCGACTCCATGGGCGGCAACCCGGAAGCCGCGGCAACGGCAGCGCTGGTGTGGTTTGGCGTGATGCTGTGCGTGAACATGCAGACGTCCTTCATGCACCCGCCCTTCGGTTTCGCGCTGTTCTACCTGCGCGGCATCGCCCCGAAGGAAGTGAGGAGTTCCGACATCTACTGGGGCGCCCTGCCCTGGGTCGGCCTGCAAATGGTCATGGTGCTGCTCGTGATGTTCTGGCCCGGCATGGTGACCGGTCTGCTCGACAAGGGCTCGCTCAAGCATAGCAACGCGGCGGAAGTCAGTATCCCGCTGGGCGGTGAACCCGAGAAGCCGGCATCGGCGCCGGCCGGGGGCTCGCCGGGTTCACTGGAACTGCCGGGTGCCGCGCCGGCGCCGGAGCCGGCCGTGCCGCAGTTCGAGTTCGAGAAGAAATAGGTCGCAGCCTGATCGCCGACCACAGGCCCCGCAGCAATGCGGGGCTTTTTCATTGCGGCATGGCCGCGCCCGCGGTGCCACGCGCCGCTGCACCGCCTCTTGCGCAGCGCTGACGCCCCACGGCAGCGGCGTCGCGACGAAGCCATCCGCGCGATTGCGAATCGGCTCATCGACCAGCGGGCCGGCACGGCCCAGACTGGCTCCTGTGTCCAGCCCATGACCCAGGAGGCACCATGCCGAGCACCATCCCAAGCACCAAGCCGAGCACCCAATGCGCGGGGCAACCCGCCGCAACACCGATCTACTGCCTGCCATCGATGCGTGACCGCCGTAATGATAACAATGCTATCATCGCTCCATCCAACGGTGAGGAGCTCAAGATGGCAACCCTACTGGTTCGTGGCATCGATGAAGTGCTGGTCCAGCGCCTGCGCGAGCAGGCCGTCGCCAACGGCCGCAGCGCCGAGGCGGAACACCGCGCCATCCTGGCCCAGGCGCTGGGCGGCACGGCGCGGCGCAGCTTTGCCGAGGTGCTGTCCGGCATACCGGACGTCGGCCAGGACGCCGACTTCGAGCGCATCCAGGATACGGGCGAGGCGCCGCGTGTATTTGATTGATACCAACGTCATCAGCGAGACGCGCAAGCGCGAGCGCGCCAACCCTGGCGTGCGCGCGTTCTTCCGGCAGGCCGCGCGCGAAGAATTCGCGCTCTACCTGTCGGCGCTGACCGTGGGCGAACTCCAGCGCGGCGTGGCCCTGATCCGCCATCGCGGCGACGCGGTGCAGGCGGCGCTGCTGGAGCGCTGGCTGGCCAATGTGCTGGAGGATTTCGGCCGGCACGTGCTGCCGGTCGATGCCGAGGTCGCGCAGGTGTGGGGTCAGTTGCGCGCGGCGCGGCCGGAGCACGCGCTGGACAAGTTCATCGCCGCCACCGCGCTGATCCACCGCCTCACCATCGTGACGCGCAATGTCGCGGACTTCCGCGGCACCGGCGCGATGGTGATGAATCCATTCAGCTAGCGCAAAAAGAAAAGGGCCCCGCCGTGGCGGGGCCCTTCCAGCAACGGCGCGAGGCTGGCTGGCGCTCAGGCGCCCTGCTTCACGCAGTCGACGAAGTACGCCTTCTTGCCGTCGACCTCGTCCTCCACCAGGCCGTGGATGTCGGTCTCGAAGCCCGGGAACAGCTTGTTGAACTCGCGCGCGAACTTCAGGTATTGCACGATGGTGCGGTTGAAGCGCTCGCCCGGAATCAGCAGCGGAATGCCCGGCGGGTACGGCGTCAGCAGGATCGCGGTGACGCGGCCTTCCAGGTCGTCGACCGGCACGCGCTCGATCTCGCGATGGGCCATCATGGCCCAGGCGTCCGACGGCTTCATCGCCGGCTCCATGTCCGACAGGTACATCTCGGTGGTCACGCGCGCCACGTCGTTGGCCTTGTACACGCTGTGGATCGCATCGCACAGGTCACGCAGGCCCATGCGCTCGTACTGCGGATACTTGCCGACGAATTCCGGCAGCACGCGCCACAGCGGCTGGTTCTGGTCGTAGTCGTCCTTGAACTGCTGCAGCTCGGTCACCAGCGAATTCCACCGGCCCTTGGTGATGCCGATGGTGAACATGATGAAGAACGAGTACAGCCCGGTCTTCTCGATGATGATGCCGTGCTCGGCCAGGTACTTGGTGACGATCGCCGCCGGGATGCCGCGGTCGCTGAACTCGCCGTCGACGTCCAGGCCCGGGGTGATGATGGTGGCCTTGATCGGGTCGAGCAGGTTGAAGCCGTCGGCGAGGTCGCCGAAGCCGTGCCAGCGCTCGTTGGCCTTCAGCATCCATTCCTCGCGGTCGCCGATGCCGTCTTCGATCAGCGCGTCCGGGCCCCACACCTTGAACCACCAGTCGCCGTTGTTGCCGGCATCGTAGTCGCCCTCGACCTTGCGCATGGCGCGGCGGAAATCCATCGCCTCCTGGATGCTCTCTTCCACCAGCGCGGTGCCGCCCGGCGCTTCCATCATCGCCGCGGCCACGTCGCACGAGGCGATGATCGAGTACTGCGGGCTGGTCGAGGTATGCATCAGGTACGCTTCATTGAAGCGGTAGCGGTCCAGCTTGCGCGTCTCGGAATCCTGCACCAGGATCTGCGAGGCCTGCGACAGGCCAGCCAGCAGCTTGTGCGTGGACTGCGTGGCGAACACCAGCGCGTCCTTGCTGCGCGGGCGGTCCTTGCCGATCGCGTGCATGTTGCGATAGAAGTCGTGGAACGCGGCGTGCGGCAGCCAGGCTTCATCGAAGTGCAGCGTGTCGATCTCGGCCGCCAGCATTTCCTTGATCTGCTCGGCGTTGTACAGCACGCCATCGTAGGTGCCCTGGGTGATGGTCAGGATGCGCGGCTTCTGGTTCTTGGCCTTGCTGGCGAACGGGTGGTTGGCGATCTTTTTCCTGATCGTCTGCGGATCGAACTCGCTCTTCGGGATCGGGCCGATGATGCCGTAGTGGTTGCGCGTCGGCATCAGGAACACCGGGATCGCGCCCGTCATCATGATCGCGTGCAGGATCGACTTGTGGCAGTTGCGGTCCACCACCACGATGTCGCCGGGCGCCACGTTGGCGTGCCACACCATCTTGTTCGAGGTGGAGGTGCCGTTGGTGACGAAATACATGTGGTCGGAGTTGAAGATGCGCGCGGCATTGCGCTCCGACGCGGCCACCGGCCCGGTGTGGTCGAGCAGCTGGCCCAGTTCGTCGACGGCGTTGCAGACGTCGGCGCGCAGCATGTTCTCGCCGAAGAACTGGTGGAACACCTGTCCCACCGGGCTCTTCAGGAACGCCACGCCGCCCGAGTGCCCCGGGCAGTGCCACGAATACGAGCTGTCCTGCGCGTAGTCGATCAGCGCCTTGAAGAACGGCGGAGCGAGCGTGTCCAGGTAGACCTTGGCTTCGCGGATGATGTGGCGCGCCACGAACTCGGGCGTGTCCTCGAACATGTGGATGAAGCCGTGCAGCTCGCGCAGGATATCGTTGGGGATATGGCGCGAGGTGCGGGTCTCGCCGTACAGGAAGATCGGCAGGTCCGAGTTGCGGCGGCGCACCTCGGCGACGAAGGCGCGCAGCTTCTCGATTGCGGCGGCCTCGAGTTCCTCGCTGTCGCTGGCGAACTCGTCGTCGTCGATCGACACGATGAAGGTCGATGCCCGGCTGGCTTGCTGGGCGAACGAGGTCAGGTCGCCGTAGCTGGTCAGCCCCATGACTTCCATGCCCTCTTTCTCGATCGCCTCGGCCAGCGCGCGGATGCCGGAGCCGGAGATGTTCTCGGAGCGGAAGTCTTCGTCAATGATGATGACGGGGAAGCGGAATTTCATCGGGCATCCTTGATGGAAAGCAGGACATAAAGGACTTGAGCCACATGGCCGGCAGGGGTTCCCTGCGACGGCGGCATGTGGCTCTCACGTCAGGTTTGGCGGCCCTGGCGGGCTCGCCGTGCCGGCAGACGCCGGATTGTAATGCGCTCAGGTCTTCGGCAGTGTGACACCGTGCTGGCCCTGGTATTTGCCGCCCCGGTCGGCGTACGAGGTCTCGCAGATCTCGTCGCTCTCGAAGAACAGTACCTGGGCGCAGCCCTCGCCGGCGTAGATCTTGGCCGGCAGCGGCGTGGTGTTCGAAAACTCCAGCGTCACGTAGCCTTCCCACTCCGGCTCGAACGGCGTCACGTTGACGATGATGCCGCAACGGGCGTAGGTGCTCTTGCCCAGGCAGATGGTAAGCACGCTGCGCGGGATGCGGAAATACTCCATCGTCCGCGCCAGCGCGAAGGAATTCGGCGGAATGATGCAGACATCACCCTTGAAGTCCACGAAGGACTTCTCGTCGAAGTTCTTCGGGTCGACGATGGTGCTGTTGATATTGGTGAAGATCTTGAATTCGTCGGCGCAGCGGATGTCGTAGCCGTAGCTCGAAGTGCCGTACGACACGATCTTGCGCCCGTCGGCCTCCCGGACCTGGCCTGGCTCGAACGGCTCGATCATGCCGTGCTGCTCCGCCATGCGGCGGATCCATTTGTCGGATTTGATGCTCATAAGGTTGGGAGGATAGACGGCTCGGAGTGCGCCGCATTGTACAACCAATCGGCGCGCGCCCTTCAAGCGTGAAAGTCGCCGTGCAAGTGGCTGTTACGCCACGATATCTTCGGGCTGGCGGTGACGGAAGCGCTCGCGCCCCGTATAGAGCAGGAAGTGCTTGCCGGTGCAGCGCGCGAACAGCGTCAGGTTGACGCGCCGGGCCATCTGGTAGCCCATCTGCGTCACGCCCGAGCGCGACAGCAGGAACGGGATGCCCATCTGCGCGCCCTTGATCACCATTTCGGAAGTCAGGCGCCCGGTGGTGTAGAAAATCTTGTCGCCGCCGCTCATGCCTTCAAGCCACATGCGTCCGGCGATGGCGTCGACCGCATTGTGGCGGCCGACGTCTTCGACGAACATCAGCAGTTCGGTGCCCTGGAACAACGCGCAGCCATGCACCGAGCCGGCCTGCTTGTACACCGACTGCTGCAGCCGGATGGTGTCGATGATGCCGTACAGGGTGTCCTGGTCCAGCGTGGCGCCCACCGGCAGCCGGATGTTGTCGACCTCGTCCAGCAGCGAGCCGAACACGGTGCCCTGGCCGCAGCCGGTGGTCACCACGCGGCGCGCGGTGCGCTCCTCGATGCGATCGACGCCGGTGCGGGTGGTCACCGCGGCCGACTCGGTTTCCCAGTCGACCTGCACCGCGGCAATGTCCTCGATCGATTCCACCAGGCGCTGGTTGCGCAGGTAGCCCAGCACCAGGTGCTCGGGCGCGCCGCCCAGCGTCATCAGCGTAACCAGTTCGCGCTTGTCGAGATAGACCGTCAGCGGCCGCTCGCCCGGCAGGTAGGCCGCGCGCACGCGTCCTTGCTCGTCGACGACTTCCACTTCTTCGATCAGGGGAACGGCTGCCTGGGTAAGCTCGGGACGCAAGGTCATGACGAGGGACTCGGGGCTGCGGGTGAAGCCCCGAGCGGCATGCACGGGGCGGAAGTTACGGCGCCTTTGCGGAAGATTGTACCGCGCCTGCCGCGGGGGCACCGGCGGTGCTGGCGATGGCAGGGGCCGAGGCCACGAACGGCCCCGGATCGGCGCAGGCGGCGGTCTGCACCGGGTCACGCACCTGCTGTCCGTGCGCCTTGCGGTCGGCCAGGTAGCGCGTGGCGACCTTGTCCTGGGCGCGGCACAGCTGGTAGGCCGCAACCTTGTCCGACCAGGCGGCACGCGCCCGGGTCTCGGCGGCCTTGGCCTGCTGGGCTTCGGTCGGCGGCGGCAGCTTGGCCAGCGCGTCCGGGGCGAATGCCGCACCGGCGGCACCGGCGGCTACGGCGATCAGTGTCAGGATGCGTGTCATCGTCAGACCTTCTTATTTGTCGTGGGGCCCGCTTCAGGCTTCGCCGGGGCTTTGCCGCGCCGGCCGGGCCGCGGCGGCATCCGGGCTGGCCGAACGCTGGGCCGGGATCTTGCCGGACTTGATGTCGTCGTACCAGAGCTCGTGGTGCTCCTTGGCCCAGGCCTCGTCGACCCAGCCATCGCGCATGGCACGGTAGGCGCCTTCCATGCCGATGGTGCCCATGTAGATATGGCCGCACGCCATCGCAATCATCAGCACCGCCGAGATCCCGTGGATCACGTTGGCGATCTGCATGGTGGCGCGGTAATAGTCCATGCCCGGCACGATCATGTCGAGCACCCAGCCCGAGGCCGACAGCACCAGCCCGAACAGGAACACGCCCGCCCAGAACCACATCTTCTCGCCGGCGTTGAAGCGCCCGCTCGGCACGTGCTTGCCCGACGCCAGTCCGCCGAGGCTGGTGACCCAGCGGACGTCGTCGCGGCTGGGCAGGTTGTCGCGCAGGAACACCACGAAGCCGACGATCACCGACAGCGTGAAGATCGGCCCCACCACGTTGTGCAGGTTCTTCAGGATGTAGCTGAGCCAGCCGAACAGCATATGGCCCATCAGCGGCAGCAGGAAATGCTTGCCCAGCAGCATCACGATGCCCGACACCGCCAGCACCACGAAGGAAATCGCCATGGTCCAGTGCACGATGCGCTCGAGCGGGGTAAAGCGCTCGATCATGCGGCCGGTCTTCGGCGTGCGCAGCGGGATGGTGCCGCGCCACAGGAAGAAGCCGAGGATCGCCACCGGCACGATCAGCAGCAGCCAGCCGCCCCAGACCGTGATGACGCCGTTGCGGAACAACCGCCACGACTGGCCGGTGCGCTGGATCAGCACCCCGGCTTCCTTGTCGGGCAGGCTGCTGTAGTGGCGCTGGTCGGAATTGACCTCGCGCCACATCGGCGCGTTGTTGCCGGGCTGCGTGATGCTGCGCTGCTGCTGCGACCTCGCCTCGGCGGCGATGTCGCGCGGCGGGATGTTGAAGATGTTCTCCGACGCAATGCCGGCCAGCGGCTGCGCAGGATGCGTGGCCGGGTTGTTGGCGTCGGCGCTGGCCGATTCGGTCGCCGGTCCGGTCGACGGCCCGGGCGCGGGCGCCGGGGCCTGCGCGGCGGCATTGCCTGCCACCGCAGCCAGTGCCAGCGCGCCGGCGGCCAGCCAGCCACGCCAGCCCGCGGCCCGGCATCGATTGTGCGAAGGCGTCATAGCCCCTCCTTCAGCTCCCGGATACCGGGAAGTCCACACAGCGGCGCGTTCATTGCACCCGGTTGTACTCGTTCTGCAACTGGTTGCGCTGGCGGATCTGGTTGTTCCAGCTGGTGCGGTCGCCCGCGGTCCAGCCCTTGGCCACGAACGGATCGTCCGGTGCCCCCTGGAACGCCTGGGCGTCGGCCTTGCGGTGCGACGGGCCGATGGTCTGCGGCTTCTCGCCGCACGCGGCCAGCAGCACGCCGCACAGCGACACCAATGCAACGACGCGGATGCGAATCATGACGCCTTCCCTCCTGCAGGTGCCGTGGCCGCCGGCGCGGTCGGCGCGGCGGGCGCCGTTGTTGCGGGGGCGGCCTGGGGTGCCGGTGGCGCGGGCTTCGTGCCGGCCTGGTTGCCATAGGCCGTGCCCCAGCCAAACACGTCGCCGCCGGTGCCGCGCTTGATCACACGGTTGCGCAGGATGTCGGCGATCACGTCGCCGTCGCCGCCCAGCAGCGCCTTGGTCGAGCACATCTCGGCGCACAGCGGCAGCTTGCCTTCGGCCAGGCGGTTGCGGCCGTATTTCTCGAATTCGGCTTCCGAGCCGTTCTTCTCCGGGCCGCCCGCGCAGAAGGTGCACTTGTCCATCTTGCCGCGCACGCCGAAGGTGCCGGTCGACGGAAACTGCGGCGCGCCGAACGGGCAGGCATAGGAGCAGTAGCCGCAGCCGATGCAGACGTCCTTGTCGTGCAGCACCACGCCGTCTTCGGTGCGGTAGAAGCAGTCGACCGGGCAGACCGCCATGCAGGGGGCGTCCGAACAGTGCATGCAGGCCACCGAGATCGATTTCTCGGCGCCGACCATGCCATCGTTGACCGTGACCACGCGGCGCCGGTTCACCCCCCAGGGCACCTCGTGCTCGTTCTTGCAGGCAGTGACGCAGCTGTTGCACTCGATGCAGCGCTCGGCGTCACAGATAAATTTCATGCGTGCCATGGTGTTCCTCTGCGCTTAGGCAAACCGCTCGATCTGGCAAATGGTGGTCTTGGTTTCCTGCATCATCGTCACCGCGTCATAACCATACGTGGTGGCGGTGTTGACCGCTTCGCCACGCACCACCGGCATCGCGCCCTCGGGGTAGTAGTCCTTCAGGTCCTTGCCCTGCCACCAGCCCGAGAAGTGGAACGGGACAAAGGCGGTATCCGGCCCGACCCGCTCCGTGACCAGCGCGCGCACCTTCAGCCTGGCGCCGGTCGGCGTCTTGACCCAGCAGTAGTCGCCGTTGCGGATGCCGCGGTCGGACGCTGCGCGCGGGTTGATCTCGACGAAGTTCTCCTGCTGCAGTTCCGCCAGCCACGGATTCGAACGGGTTTCCTCGCCACCGCCTTCGTACTCGACCAGCCGCCCGGAGGTCAGGATGATCGGGAACTTCTCGGCCACCTTGTTCTCGAGGTTGCGCTGCTGCACCGACTTGTACAGCGTCGGCAGCCGCCAGAACGCCATCTTGTCGTCGTGGGTCGGGTACTTCGCGACCATGTCGGGGCGTGTGGAGTACAGCGGCTCGCGGTGCTGCGGGATCGGGTCCGGGAAATTCCACACCACCGCGCGCGCCTTGGCGTTGCCGAACGGATGGCAGCCATGGTTCTTCAGCACCACGCGCTGGATGCCGCCGGACAGGTCGGTCTTCCAGTTCTTGCCCTCGGCCTTGGCCTTCTCGGCATCGGTCAGGTCGTCCCACCAGCCCAGCTTCTTCAGCAGCACGTGGTCGAACTCGGGATAGCCGGTGGTGATCTCCGCGCCCAGCGAGTGCGAGCCGTCCTCGGCCAGCAGGTTGACGCCGTCGCGCTCCACGCCGAAGTTAGCGCGGAAGTTGCCGCCGCCGTCCATCACATGCTTGGTGGTGTCGTACAGGTTGGGCGAGCCCGGGTGCTTCAGCTCCGGCGTGCCATAGCACGGCCACGGCAGCCCGAAGTAATCGCCGGTCAGGTCATAGCCGGTCACCGGGTCCTTGCCCGACTTGCAGCGCAGCGTCTTGACGTCGAACATCTGCATATTGCGCATGTGCGACTTCAGGCGTTCGGGCGACTGGCCGGTGTAGCCGATGGTCCAGTTGCTGGCGTTGATCTCGCGAAGGATCGATTCCGGCTCCGGCTCCATCCAGGTCCGGCCGGCCCGCTTGACCTCGATCATCTTGTAGTTCTTCGACAGCTCCTTGCCGAAGCCGAGCTTGTCGGCGAACGCCTGCATCAGCGTGTGGTCGGGCATCGATTCGAACAGCGGCTCGATGACCTTCTCGCGCCATTGCAGCGAGCGGTTCGAGGCCGTGCACGAGCCCGAGGTCTCGAACTGCGTCGCCGCGGGCAGCAGGTACACCGCGCGGTTGGGGTTGACCTTGTCGCCTTCGGCCGGCGGCATGTTGGCCATGGCCGCGGTTGCCGACGGGTACGGGTCCACCACGACCAGCAGGTCCAGCTTGTCGAGCGCCTTCTTCATTTCCAGGCCGCGCGTCTGCGAGTTCGGGGCATGGCCCCAGAAGAACACGCCGCGCACGTTGTTGTCCTGGTCGATCAGTTCGTTTTTCTCGGTGACGATATCGATCCAGCGCGACACCGTGGTGCCGGACTTCTCCATCATCGCCTGCGACACGAACTGCTTCTTGATCCATTCGTAGTCCACGCCCCAGACCGCCGCATAGTGCTTCCATGCGCCGGTGGCCAGGCCGTAGTACCCCGGCAGCGAATCGGGGTTCGGGCCCACGTCGGTGGCGCCCTGCACGTTGTCGTGGCCGCGGAAGATATTGGCGCCGCCGCCCGATACGCCGATATTGCCCAGCGCCAGCTGCACGATGCACGAGGCGCGCACCATCGCGTTGCCGATGGTGTGCTGGGTCTGGCCCATGCACCACACCAGCGTGCTGGGCCGGTTCTTGGCCATGGTCTCGGCCACCAGGTAGACCTGCGCCTCGGGCACGCCGGTGACCTCCTCGACCTTGTCGGGGGTCCACTTGGCCAGCACCTCTTCCTTGACCTTGTCCATGCCGTAGACACGGTCGTTCAGGTACTTCTGGTCTTCCCAGCCATTCTTGAAGATGTGGTACAGCACCCCGAACAAGAACGGGATGTCGGTGCCCGAGCGGATCCGCACATAGTGATGCGCCTTGGCCGCGGTGCGCGTGAAGCGCGGATCGACCACCATCACCTTGCAGCCGTTCTCCTTGGCATGCAGCAGATGCAGCATCGACACCGGGTGCGCCTCGGCCGCGTTCGAACCGATATACAGCGCCGCCTTGGCGTTCTGCATATCGTTGTACGAGTTGGTCATCGCACCGTAGCCCCAGGTGTTGGCCACGCCCGCCACGGTGGTGGAGTGGCAGATGCGCGCCTGGTGGTCGGTGTTGTTGGTGCCGAAGAACGACACCCACTTGCGCAGCAGGTAGGACTGTTCGTTGCTGTGCTTGGAAGACCCGACGAAGAACATCGAATCCGGGCCGCTCTGCTGGCGGATCTCCTTCATCTTCGCGGTGATCTCGTCGAGCGCCTGATCCCAGCCGATGCGCTGGTACTTGCCATTGACCAGCTTCATCGGGTACTTGAGCCGGTATTCGCCGTGGCCGTGCTCGCGCAGCGCGGCGCCCTTGGCGCAGTGCGCGCCCATGTTCAGGGGCGAATCGAACACCGGCTCCTGGCGGATCCACACGCCGTTCTGCACCACCGCATCGACCGCGCAGCCGACCGAGCAGTGGCCGCACACGGTGCGCCTGACCACGATGCCGGTCTTGCCGTCGCCGGCGGCCTTCTTGTCGTCGGCGGCGTCGGCCTTGCGCAGCAGCGTCAGCTGCCCGGCCGCGAGGCCGGCGCCGACGCCAATGCCCGAGCGCTTGAGGAAACTGCGGCGGTCCATGGTCGGCATGGCGCCGGCCAGGCTGGCCGCGAGTCGTTGGGAGAGCCGGCCGGAGCTTGCGCCGGCGGAGTCGGGCCGGTTGGCGTGGCCGTCAGCGAGGCGGGCGGATGCGCCCTGCGCCGCGCGTTTGCGGGTCAAGATCATGTCTCACCTCAGAAACGGACGACTGGATTGCGTCCGGTTGCAGGCGGCGCGCCAAGACCACGCCGCCTTGGCAGTTACACCAGCGTGGTCCGGTAATACTTGCGGATGTGGTCGGAGACCCGGTAACCCTTGCTGTCCGACGGCGCGTCGGTGGATTCCGGCAGGGCTGCAGCCTGGCCCGGCATGGCGGGGGCGCGCGCGCTCAGCGCTGCCGCACCCGTGGCGGCGGCCACAACTCCGGCGCCCGCGAGAAACGTGCGGCGCGCGACCCTGGTTGGCTTTTCTCTCATGTGGGGGCTCCTCGGTTGTCAAAGCCCGATGGTTGTGCCGTTATGCGTTGTTATGCATATTCTAGAATCAACTGAAAGGAAAGACCATGACAAGCGCGGGTTTTTCCTTACCTTCCGCTCCCTTGTGCGCCAGGCATCCGGCCTTGCGCCGCATCGGTCCCGCGCTCAGGTCCCTCACCGTCCGCCTGGTCCGCCCAGTGCGCCCCATTGCGCCTCGTTGCGCTCAGGTCATCTCGAGCGCCACCGCCTCGACCCCGGCGAAGGTGCCCAGCAGTCCTGCCACGCTGCGATAGAAGCGGGCCTGCGGGTGCGCCGACACCGCTTCGCACAAGGGCTCGATCCACGGCTGCAGGTGCCTGGCATAGAAGCGTTGCTGCTCGCCCAGGTTGGACACCGACAGGTCGTCGCCCGCCACCAGGAAGCGCATCACCTCGCACAGCGTGGCGATGTGGTCCTCGGTCTCGCTGACGCCTTCGTGGCGCTCCAGGCCGTAGCGGGCCAGGTCTTCGCGCAGCGCCACCAGCGGGCGCTCGTTGAGGAAGCCCGTCATATAGAACGAGCCATAGAGGAACACGTCCTGGCGGCCCACGCCGACGAACAGTTGCCGGTACTCCTCCTCCGCCTCGGCCGCGGTGGTCTCGGATGCTGCGTCGCACAAGGCGTTCCATGCCTTGCCCAGCACGGTCTGCGCATCTTCGCCCACGGCGCGGTTAGCCGCGATGTGATGCAGCAGGGCAGCGTCGGGCGCGCGGTAGAACAGCGTCGCGAGCAGGCCGTACAGGTCGGCGCGGGCGGTGTCTTCGCTGTCCGCGGCGGAGTCGGCGGGCGGCGCGGCGGTAAGCTGGATCGGCTGAAAATCTGTCATGTCGTGATGATTTTTTCCTCGGAGCCCGGATCGGGCCTCAGCGCAGGGTGGCGCCGGTGACCGCACCGGGGTCGTGCTCCATCATGTCTACCACGCGGCAGTCGGGGCACATCCTGAGGCGTTCGGCGGCGGCGCCGGCAAAGGCGGGATGGCCGGCCAGGCGCACCAGCATCGACTCGACCATCTGCGCCGTGCCAAACGGCTTGGCGCAGCGCACGCAATGGAACGGCTGGGCCTCGTTGAGGGTCACCGGGCGCCGTGCCGCGTCGCCGGCCAGCAGGCGCGGCACCAGCGTCACGGCGTCCTCCGGACAGGTCTTCTGGCACAGCCCGCACTGCACGCAGTTGCGCTCGATAAAACTGAGCACCGGGCGCTCGGGGTTGTCGCGCAGCGCCTGCGACGGGCACGCGCCCACACAGGCCAGGCACAAGGTGCACTTGCCGGTATCGACGGCAATGGCGCCGATGGGCGCGCCGGCCGGCAGCGGCACGCTCTGCGCCGGCGTCGGCGCATGGCGCACCAGGTGGTCGAGCGCAAAGTCGAGCAGCTCGCGCTTGGCAGCCACCGGACCGAAGGCCGCGGGCGGCAACGCGTTGCGCGCCGGGCGCAGCGCCGCCAGCCCGGCATCCAGCGCGGCCGTGTCGGCAGCCTCGACCAGCGACAGCACCTCGCCGTCGTAGCCCAGGCCCAACAGCAGCGCGCGCCCGACCGCCATCTGCTCCAGCAGCGCGGTGCGGTACTGCGGCGCCTCGTCGCCGGTCAGCAGCACGGCGACGCGGCTGGCGCCCCAGCACAGCGCGGCCAGCCACAGTTCCAGCCCCACCGAGGCCGGATGGAACAGCGACAGCGGCATGACCTGCACGGGCACGCCGTGCGCCTTGCCGCCGCGGGCGGCACGGCCCAGCGCCAGCAGCGCGGGCGTGCCGGATTCCTCGCCGTGCAGCAGCACCACCGGATCGCGCGCGCCGGCCTGGCGGTAGGCGGACAGGAGCGTGCGCAGGCGCGCGCCGGTCGTCTCGGGGCCGGGGTAAGCGTAGCTGATGGCGCCGCTCGGGCAGACCGTGGTGCAGGCACCGCAGCCCATGCACAGGTTGGGCGCGACCTCGATGCGGCCCTTGCCGTCATGCCAGCGCGAGGCGATGGCTTCGGTCGAGCAGATATCGATGCAGGCGGTGCAGCCGGTGGTCTGGTTGCGGCCGTGCGCGCACAGGCTTTCCTTGTAGCGGAAGAACCTGGGCTTCTCGAACTCGCCCACCAGCCCGGCCAGCGCCAGCGCCTGGGCCTGCTGGCGGGCCGGATCCGCGCCGGCATGCAGGTAGCCCTGCGGCGGCTGGTGCATGGTGAAGGCGGGCGTGTCGCACAAGTCGAAGACCAGGTCGAAGCGGCCCTCGGCGGTGCCCTGCGGGCGGTCGAAGTCGATCGCCGCGGCTGCGCCGCAGGCGCGCACGCACTCGCGGTGCGCGCGGCAGCGCGACAGGTCGATCTGGTAGCTGAAGTCGATCGCGCCTTCCGGACAGGCATCGATGCAGGCATTGCAGCGGGTGCACAGGTCCAGGTCGATCGGGTTGCTGCGGCCGGCGCCGGTCTCCCAGCTGGCCTCGAAGGCACCGAGCCAGCCCGTCAGCGCGGCCAGCCGGCCGCTGTGGACCGGATAGGTGCGCGCCGCCGGCTGCGCGGCGGTGCCGTCGCGCGGGTCGCCGCCCGTCAGCAGCACCGTGACTTCGAGCTGCATCGCGGCCAGCCGCTCGGCCCATGGCAGCGCGCGCGCGGCCGGGCCCAGCACCAGCACCGCGCCGTCGCTGCGGTAGTCCACCACCGGCACCGGCTCGGGTTCGGGCAGCGCGGCCACTGCCAGCAGCGCGGCGATCTTGGCGTTGGCGGTCCCGGGGTCGCGCCGGGCGCCCTGCGACCAGCCGCCGGTTTCGCGGATATTGACGAAACGCACCGGCGCGGTCACCACCGGGCGGCCATCGCGGCCCTGCGCGGCTTGCGCCGCCACCTCGGTAAAGAGCTGGCGTTCCTGGGTGCAGGCGACGATCACGTCCTCGGTGCCGTCCAGCGCGGCGGTGAAGTCACCGATTTCGCGCCGGCACAGCAGTCGATGGACCTTGAGCGGCCCCTGGCTGGCGTCGCGGGTTGCGTCTGACAATGCCGCCCCGTCCAGCGGCATGGTGTCGTTGCAATTGCAGATCAGCGTCGGCATGGCGAGTGCGGCTGACCGGTCCGGACGTCCCTTCTTGATGGGGGTCTGCGGGCCGGCGGATTGTGGGGATGCCTATTGTAGGCTGCGCTGCCTGTGGGGGCTACGCGCGTTTATGCTGGTCTGGCGGCGGGTCTGGCGTCGCGTCCTGCCGGCCCTGTTGTTCGCTTTGACCGGCGTGCAGCGCCGGCGTTTCGGCGTCGGCACCTGGTGTTGCGCCCGCCTCCTGCGGTTCCCGCTCCGCGGCCGTTTGCGCTGCCGGCGGTACCTGTTCCGGCGCCGACACCCGGGCCGCGGCTTCGGCCGCGGCGCGCTCCTCGTCGGTCGGCTCGAACAGGCCCAGTGTCTCGGCCTGGCGCAACTGGCGCAGGATCTCGGGCGGAATCGGGTCCGGCTTGCTGTAATCGTCGATATAGATATCGAGCCCGTCCATCACATTGAAGTGCGGATCGGCAAACAAGGTCTTCAGCGCGGCGCGTTTGACCGATTCGTCCACGCCGCGCGCGACGAAGCGGGCGATCTCGTCACCGGGCCGCAGCGCGGCCACGTCGGCCAGCGTCGGCGGCGGCTCCTGCGGAGCCTGGGAAGCGGCTTCGACAGCCGCGGGCAGCGCCTCGGCGGGCACCGTCGGCTGCGGCGGCTCGGCAGGCACGGCCACGCCCTCGCGCACCGCGGCCTTGCGGCGCGACCAACGCGACAGGAAAGACGTTTCGCTCATGGGCAGGGCCGTTTCGCGGTGGTGTCCGTAATCAGTAACGGGCGCGTTCGTCCGGCGCCTTGAAGGATTCGGGCCGGCGCCGCTGCTTGGGCTCGGGCCGGTAATACTCGCTGACGTAGGCGTGCAGCCAGTCGCGCTGCTCGGGCGCCAGCGGCACGTTCTCGACAGTCTCGCCGGCATCGAGCCAGCGGCCGGCCTCGTTGTACGACAGCGTCACGGTCACCGGCACCGGATGCGCCGCTTCGGCGTCGCCCGCGCCATCGTCCTCGGGCATGCGCCACAGCACGAACCAGCATGGCGTGGCCGAGGTCAGGTTCAGGTAGTAGCCTTCGCCCTGGTCGCGGAACAGTGCCACCTCGTAGCCAGGGTACAGCCAGCGCGCGCCATGGTCATCGTGCTCCAGGCACACCGGGTGCGTGCCGAACTCGCCCAGGTCGGGCAGCACCGCGTCCAGTTGCCATTTCCAGGGCTGCCAGCGATTCGCCAGCGCCACCTTGCGCATCACCACGGCCATGGTGACGGCCGGGCGGGCGCCGGGCGGCGGCAGGTTGGCGGTGGGCTGGCTGTCCATGGCGGCAGGCGGGCGCTCAGGTGTTCTGCACGACGATGCTGGGGAACTTGCTGGTCATGTCGCGCGCCTTGTCGGCGACCTTGATCGCCACCTTGCGCGCGATGGCACGGTACATCTCGGCCACCGGGCTGTCGGGCTCGGCGACCACGGTCGGGCGGCCGGAATCGGCCTGCTCGCGGATGCTCAGGTTCAGCGGCAGGCTGCCGAGCAGGTCCACGCCGTAGTCGGCGCACATTTTCTCGCCGCCGCCGTGGCCGAAGATATGTTCGACATGGCCGCAGTTCGGGCAGCAATAGACCGCCATGTTCTCGACGATGCCGAGGATGGGGATGCCCACCTTCTCGAACATCTTCAGGCCCTTCTTCGCGTCCAGCAGCGCGATGTCCTGCGGCGTGGTCACGATCACCGCGCCGGTGACCGGCACCTTCTGCGACAGCGTCAGCTGCACGTCGCCGGTGCCCGGCGGCATGTCGACGATCAGGTAATCCAGGTCGTGCCAGTTGGTCTGGCGCAGCAGCTGCTCCAGCGCGGAGGTGACCATCGGGCCGCGCCACACCATGGGGTTGTCCTGCTCGATCAGGAAGCCGATCGAGTTGGCCTGCAGGCCGTGGCCTTCCAGCGGCTCCATGGTTTGGCCGTCGGCCGACTCGGGGCGACCGTCGATGCCCAGCATCATCGGCAGGCTGGGGCCGTAGATGTCCGCGTCGAGCATGCCCACGCGCGCGCCTTCGGCGGCCAGCGCCAGGGCCAGGTTCACGGCCGTGGTCGACTTGCCCACCCCGCCCTTGCCCGACGCCACCGCGATCACGTTCTTCACGCCCGGCAGCAGCTTGACGCCGCGCTGCACCGCGTGGGCGACGATCTTCATGTTCACGGCCACGCTGACATTGGTCACGCCCGGCACTTGCCGGACCGCGGCCACCACCATCTTGCGGATCGGGTCGAACTGGCTCTTCGCCGGGTAGCCGAGTTCCACTTCCAGCGACACCTCGCCGCCATCGACGCGAATGTTCCTGGCCGAGCGGGTGGACACGAGGTCCTTGCCCGTATTGGGATCGATGACGGTGCGCAGGGCTTCGGTAACCTGCTCAGTGCTGAGGCTCAAGACAAACTCCGCTTGGTATGTGGGGACCGGGCGCATGATGGCCTGCGCCTAATGTATCAAAGTATGCAGCACCGGCCATGAACGCCGGAAATCCGCGCCCAATCCCCTCTGTGGGGTGGGGGATTACAGACAATTACAAATCTCACAAGCTTGCACTTGTGCGCGCGCCGCCATATCCATATTGTAGTGCGGTTGGACGGCCCGGCATGCCGGCACCGCGCGCGGTGCCGCGCCCGGCCTGGCCGACGCGCACAATGGGTTACCTGCCGCTTGCCTTGGCGCTACCATCGCGATGCGGTACCAAGAACATTTACGGGAACATCAGAAGGAGAACGCATGAAGATCAAGCTCGTTACCGTTTCGCTCGCCGCCGCCACGCTGCTGGCCGCTGGCTGCGCCACCGAACAGCAAACCCACACGGCGGTCGGTACCGGCGTTGGTGCCGCGGTCGGCGCAGGGCTTGGCAACCTGATCGGCGGCAACACCACCGGCACGCTGGTGGGCGCGGCCGTCGGTGGCGCCATCGGCGGCGCGACCGGCTACAACTGGAACGCAATCCGCGGCAAGCTGAACAAGGACACCGCGGGCACGGGCACCCAGATCACCGAGCAGCCGGACGGCTCGCTGAAGGTCAATATCCCCAGCCAGGTCACCTTCGATACCGACAGCGCGACCATCAAGCCGTCGTTCCGCTCGGTGCTCGACCAGGTCGCGCAGACGCTGAGCCAGCACCAGGACGTGAGCGCCAACGTGGTGGGTCATACCGACAGCACCGGCAACCCCAACTACAACATGCAGTTGTCGCAGCGCCGCGCCCAGAGCGTGGCGGGCTATCTGGGTGATCGCGGCGTCGCACGCAACCGCCTGAGCGCCGAAGGCCGCGGCCAGAGCCAGCCGGTCGCGGACAACGGCACCGAGGCAGGACGGGCACAAAATCGCCGCGTCGAAATTTTTTTGAAACCAATTCAAGGGTGACCCTGTCATAGAAACAGGTGCCGCTTGCCACCGTTGCTGGCTCGCGATGGGTGGCTGACCTCCCGGGCGGTACCTGATTTCTCCTCCTTTTCCGTTGTGGAAAGCTGCGCCGGCACTGACCGGCGCTTTTTTTTGGCCGCTTGCCGCGACAGGCCCGTCGATTTCAGACGATTCCGCCATGCGGAACCGGCGCACCGGGGGCACGAGGTTGCTAAAATAGCCCCTCCCCGGCACGCGCCCGCCCCCGGCGCAGCCCGTCGCCACCGATATTCCCCGCTCCTGACCGGCTCTTCGTCTATGACCGCACGTCGCATCCTCGTCACATCCGCCCTGCCTTATGCCAACGGCCAGATCCATATCGGCCACCTGGTGGAGTACATCCAGACCGATATCTGGGTGCGGTTCCAGCGCATGATGGGCAACGAGGTGTATTACGTCGGCGCCGACGACACCCACGGCACCCCGGTCATGCTGCGCGCCGAGAAGGAAGGCATCACGCCCAAGGCGCTGATCGACCGCGTCTGGACCGAGCACAAGCGCGATTTCGACAGCTTCCTGGTGTCGTTCGACAACTACTACAGCACCGACGCCGAAGAAAACCGCGAGCTGTGCGAAAAGATCTACCTGGCCCTGAAGGCCGAGGACCTGATCGCCGAGCGCGAGGTCGAGCAGTTCTACGACCCGGTCAAGAACATGTTCCTGCCCGACCGCTTCATCAAGGGCGAGTGCCCGAAGTGCGGCGCCAAGGACCAGTACGGCGATTCCTGCGAGGTATGCGGCACCACCTACGTGCCGACCGACCTGAAGAACCCCTACTCGGTGGTGTCGGGCGCCACGCCGGTGCGCAAGTCGTCGGCCCATTACTTCTTCAAGCTGTCCGATCCGCGCTGCGAGAGCTTCCTGCGCGAGTGGGTGGCCGACCTGGCGCAGCCCGAAGCCGCCAACAAGATGCAGGAATGGCTGGGCGCCGAGGGCGAGGCCTCGACCCTGTCCGACTGGGACATCTCGCGCGATGCGCCCTACTTCGGCTTCGAGATCCCCGGCGCGCCGGGCAAGTACTTCTACGTGTGGCTGGACGCCCCGATCGGCTACTACGCCAGCTTCAAGAACCTGGCGCAGCAGCGCGGCATCGACTTCGACGCCTGGGTCGGCCCGCACTCGACCGCCGAGCAGTACCACTTCATCGGCAAGGACATCCTGTACTTCCACACGCTGTTCTGGCCTGCGATGCTGCGCTTCTCGGGCTACCGCACCCCGACCAATGTGTTCGCCCATGGCTTCCTGACCGTGGACGGCGCCAAGATGAGCAAGTCGCGCGGCACCTTCATCACCGCGCAGAGCTATATCGACACCGGCATGAACCCGGAGTGGCTGCGCTACTACTTCGCCGCCAAGCTCAACGCCAGCATGGAAGACCTCGACCTGAACCTCGATGACTTCATCGCGCGCGTGAACAGCGACCTGATCGGCAAGTACGTCAACATCGCCAGCCGCGCCGCCGGCTTCCTGGTCAAGCGCTTCGACGGCAAGGTCGACGAGGCCGCGCTGGCCCATCCGCTGCTGGAGCAGCTGCGCGAGGCCGCGCCACAGGTGGCGCACCTCTATGAAAGCCGCGAGTACAGCAAGGCGCTGCGCCTGGTGATGGAGCTGACCGATGCCGTCAACGCCTTCGTCGACACCGAGAAACCGTGGGAGCTGGCCAAGGACGACGGCAAGCGCGCCGCGCTGCATGCGGCGTGCTCGGTCTCGCTGGAGGCGTTCCGCCTGCTGACCATCTACCTGAAACCGGTGGTGCCCAACGTGGCCGCCGGCGTCGAGCGCTTCCTCAACGTCGCGCCGCTGGACTGGCGCGCGATCGACCAGCAACTGTCGGCCGCCAGCCCGGTGCAGCCCTACCAGCACCTGATGACGCGCGTCGATGCCAAGCAGGTCGATGCGCTGCTGGCCGCCAACCGCGAGTCGCTGCAGGCGACCGCGGCGCCGGCGGCTGCCGATGCCGCTGCGGCGATCGAGCCGATCGCCGACACCATCACCATCGATGACTTCGCCAAGATCGACCTGCGCGTGGCGAAGATCGTCGAATGCCAGAAGGTGGAAGGCTCGAACAAGCTGCTGCAACTGACGCTGGACCTGGGCGAAGGCCGCACCCGCAATGTGTTCTCCGGCATCCAGTCGGCCTACACGCCCGAGCAGCTGGTGGGCAAGCTGACCGTGGTGGTGGCGAACCTGGCGCCCCGCAAGATGAAGTTCGGCGTCTCCGAAGGCATGGTGCTGGCGGCCTCGGCCGCGGATGAAAAGACCGCGCCCGGCCTGTACATCCTCGAGCCGCACAGTGGCGCGGTGCCGGGCATGCGCATCGGCTGATCGCTGTTTATCCCTGGTCCCCTCTTCCGCGGCGCGGGAGAGGGCGCCATCCCGCGGCACGCCCGTGACGCGGTTTCCCTCGGCGGCGAATCGCCGCTCCGTTCCCAGGCGCGACATCTCTCCCGCCACAGCTGGCTGAATTCTGCAATGCAGAAGACAGCGGCAAATCCCCTCGCTGTCCCCGGCTCTATGCAGATGCGTCAACCGCCCTGCATCCGCGACGGATCGTCGCTGCGCGAGGTGGTGGTGACGGTGCCGTCGCTGTTGAAATGCACGTTGAAGAAGGCCTTGTCGGTCGAGGTTTCCATCCAGCGGTAGCCCCACACCTCTTCCTTCTTCAGCGCGAACGCCTCCACCTTGGTGGGCTTGCCCAGCAGGCGGCGGATGTCGTCCTTGCTCATGCCGGCGCGCACGCGCGCGAAGTTCTCGGCCGACAGCACCTGCTCGATCTTCGCCACCTTGCCGTCGGGGCCGATGGTAACCATCCACGTGGTAGTGCCCTCGGGGCCGCGCGGGTATTCCAGCCGGCGCCCGCCGTCGGCCTCTTCCCACACGATCTCGGGCTTGCCGGCCTGGCGGCGCAGGTCTTCCTCGGTCGACTGGCCCGGCACGATGCCCTTGAACAGCTCGCTGTCGGGCTTGATCGCATTCCAGGTGTTGCGGGCGGTCTCGCCCGCCTTCTTCATGGCTTCATCGACCTTCTGCTGGTCGCAGCCGAACAGCGCAAGCATCGAGGCAATCAGTCCCATGGCGGCAAGGCGTCGCGGCGACGCGGCAAAGGTCGAAGGGTATTCAGCGGCGCACCGGCTCGGCGATGGCGGCCGAGGCTGCCTGCGCTGCGCTGTCGGGGTCGAGTGGCTGGCTTTCATCCTGCTGGCTCCTCCTGGTGCCGCGATTCGGGGCCCCGCTGAACAGGTTGGCCCAGGTATCGAAGCGGCGGTTGAACAAGACCGACAAACCGTTGATGGAGCCGCCCTTGGCAATCAGCGACCAGCGCCGCGAGAACTGCCACGTCAGCTTCACCACGTTCGAGGCCGAGGTCAGGCTCTGCTCGTAGCCCACCGACATGCGGTCGGTGATGGCCTTGCCCATGCTGACCACCTGCTGGTCGTTCAGGCCCGCGGTGCTGGGCCCGATCGAGAATTCGTCGATGCCGAAATGCGAGACGATGCCCTTGCCGGCCTTGCCGCCGATCAGCCCCAGCGCGGCGCCGCCCAGCGCCGAGCCGCTCAGCTGGCGCTGCTGGCCGGCGCCCGCGCTTTCGGCGCCGTAGCCGAACATCAGCCACGACAGCTTGTCTTCGTCGGGCACGTTGGGCTCCGACACCAGCCGCACGCGCGGCAGCCGCACCGTGCCGGTGACCTCCACGCCGGCCTCGACCTCCTGGTTGCGGCGCATGGCGCGGATGTTCATGTTCGGATTGTCGATCGGGCCGTTGAAATTGATGATGCCGCGCTCGATGTCCAGCTTGCGCCCGAAGGCCTCGTAGGTGCCGTCGGTGACGCGCACCGTGCCGGTGGCCTTCATCGGTGCCAGCGGCTCGCTCTTCACGCCCATCTGCCCGGCCAGCAGCAGGTCGGCGCCGGCGCCGCGGAAGCGGAAGTTGTTGCCCAGGTCGACGGTCAGGTCGATCACGGGGCTGAAGCGGCTGGCGGGCTTGCTTTCCGGCACCGGCGTGGCCGCGGTCTTGACCGCGCGCTGGTCCTTGCGCCGGATCACCACGACATCGTCGCCCAGCACCGGCGCGCCGGCCTTGGGCAGGTCGAACAGGCCGCGGTCGACGCGGAACTTGCCACGGATCACCACCTGCTTGTTCTCGTTGGCGATGCTGGCATCGCCCGACACCACCAGGGTGCGTTCCGGGCTGGCAAACAGCTGCAGCTTGTCGGCGACGATGCGGCCGGTCAGGTTGGGATCGGCCTCGCCCAGCTTGATATTGCCGGTGGCGGTGAGCTTGCCGTCGCCGCCATGGAATTCCACCTGGCGCAGCTCGACCGTGTTCTGGTCCAGCACCACGCGCACGGTGCCGTCGGTCAGGCGCAGCCCCTGGTCGTACAGCGTGACCGCGAGGTTGTCGCCATTGATGGTGCCGGTCAGCAGCGGCGCCGCCACCGTGCCCGCCAGCCGCATCGCCGCGGCCAGCCGGCCGTCGAAGGCGTACTGCGGGCCGGTCAGCGCCTCCAGCGACTTCAGCCGCGGCACGTCGACGGTGACGGTACCGCCCAGCGTCGAGGCCGGGCCCACCGTCTGCAGCCCCTGCTCCTGCACCAGGCCGGCCGAGGCATCGACCAACACCTTGCCGATGCGGCCCGACACCATGCCGCCGCGCAGCGCAATGCGGTTGCCGCCAGCGTCGGCGCGCAGGCTGGTCTCGCCCAGGCCCAGCGTGGTGAAGCCCCGGCCCGCGTTGACCGACAGGTCGCCGCTGCGCCGGCGCACTTCCGCAAAGCCGGTGGCGGTCTCGGCCAGCGCCAGGTTCCAGCGGCCGTCGATGACCAGGTCGGAGCGCACCGGCGGGCGCTCGCCGGTGATGGTTTCCATCAGCTCCAGCACGCGCGCCACTTGCAGGCCGTCGAGGCTGCCCGCGCTGCGGATGCGGCCGTGGTCCCAGTCCAGGCTGTCGATCGCCAGCGTGGCGCGGTCCAGCAGCAGGCGCGTGGCGCCCAGGCGCACGCGCTGGTCGGCCACCAGCAGTTGCGCCGGCGCGGCCAGGCGCAGGTTGACGGTGCCGCGCTCTTCGAGCGTGCGGATGGTGCCGTTCCAGCCGTCCTTGCCGCGCCATGCGCCCTGCCCCGCCAGCGCCAGCTGCAGGGGCCGCTGGTTCAGGCTGCCGGCCGCCTTGACGTCGAAGCTGTGGTTGGCCTGGGTGCCGTTGAGGGTGGCGTCGAGCGTGGCAAGGCTGGCTTGCGGGCCGCGGTAGCCGCGCGCCGCCAGCTGCACCGACAGCGGGCCGTCCAGACCGCCGCGGATCTCGGCGCGGCCGCTGGCGCTGGCCACCTTGTGCGGGCCCACTTCCAGCGTCTGCGCGTTGTAGTCGGCCACGACTTCGGGCTTCTTCAGCGTGCCGGTGATGGTGGCATCGAGCTTGAGCTTGCCGGCCACGCCGAACTTCAGGCGCTCCAGCTGCGGCGCATCGACCGCCAGTTTCAGCGCATCGCCGCGCGCGCCGAAGCTGCCGCGCAGGCTGGCCTGGTTGCCGGCCATGCTGAGCGCGGCCTCGCTCGGCAGCAGCCGCTCGCCGGCCAGGCGCAGCTTGCCGCCGCCGGTCATCGGCAGGCCCGCGTATTCGCTTTCGTGCACGGCGAAGTCCAGCGCCACGCCCAGTTGCGGCGCGAGTTCGCCGGTCGCGGTGAAATCGGCGTTGATCCGGCCCGCGGCCACCTTGGCCACGCGCGACGGATCGAACGCCGACAGCTTGCCCTTGAAGCTGTACGGCTGCTTGTCCTTCAGCCCCAGCTTGCCTTCGGCGGTCAGCAGGCCAGTGCCGACCACGGCGCGCAGCGCGGCCAGGGTCACGGTCTCGGTGTCCATGCTGGCGTCGGCAAATATCTTGAACTGGCCGCCGGACAGGTCCAGCGCCACGCTCTGGCGGCCCGGCTCGATGCGGACCACCACCGGGCCCGACAGGCTGGCGCTGGTCAGCGAGCCATGCAGCGCCGCCGGGTCCAGCCTGCGCACATCCAGGTCGAAGCCGCCGCGGCCGCCGCGCAGCGAGCCGCTGCCGGCGATCTCGGCCTTGCCCGGCAGCGCCACGCGCAGGTCCGACACCGCCTGCGCGGCCTCGCTCAGCTCGACCCGGGCGCGCACCGACTGCACCGGCAGCCGCTGCCGGTCGAGCGGGCCGGCCTCCAGGTTGCGGATCTCGATCTCGCCGGCGACCGCCAGCGGCGCCTGCGCCGGCGCGGGCACCGCGGCCGGTGCGGATGCGGGGGCCGGCGCGGATGCGGGGGCCGAGGCCGCGGACGGCGCGGTGGCGGACGGCGCAGGGACCGCCGCCGCGCCGTCCACCGGCCGCAGCTCGGCATGCACGGTCAGGTTGGCCTGCGGCGCCGACGGACTGAACAGGCGCGGGTTGATGCGGTCGCCATCGACCAGCAGGTGCGTGAACGGGACCTTGCCGAAGGGCGTCAGGTCCGCGCCCGCGCGCAGGTGGATGCGGTCGCCGCTGGCCTGCACCTCGGCGCGCAAGGCGTCGAGATTGCCGTTGGCGGTGGCATTGACGGCGAAGGCCTCGTCCTGCCAGCTGCTTTCCAGCAAGGCTTCGGCGCTGAGCGCGAACGGCGCGGCGGCGCCCAGCTGCGCGTTGGCGGCCAGCTTGCCGTAAGGCGTTTCCAGCTTGTCCACGCTGACGCGATGGCGCTGGCCGTCGCTGTGCAGCGCGCCGGCGAGGTTGGCGAACACCATCGGCTCGGCCGTGGGCGCCGGGCCCTGCAGCAGCGCCAGGCGCTCGAGCGTCAGCGCGTCGACATCGATGGCGAGCGGCAGTTCGAGCGACGCGGGCTTGCGCATCGGTTCGGTGCTGGGCTCGGACGGGCCGAGCCGCACTTCGGCCTTGCCGATGCGCAGCCATTGCACGTGCAGCCGCCGCGGCTGCCAGCTCAGGTTCCAGCTGCCGTCGACGCGGTCCACCGTGACGCGCGTCTGGCCGCTGGCGAACACCACGTCGCGCAGGCGCAGGCCGTGCGCCACGGTGCCGCCTTCGAGCTGGCCGCTGAGCATGCCGGCCGACAGCCGCGTGGCCAGCGTCCACAGGTGCCGCGTGCCGGTTTCGGTGCGCAGCGCCGCCACGCCGGTGGCCGCCAGCACCACCACCAGCAACAGCACGATGCCGGCCAGCCAGCCCAGCGCGCGCCACAGCCGCCGGCGCTGGCGCGGTGCCGGACCGGAGGGCGGCGGTGCGGCGTCGCCGCCGCCGGGCACGGAAGGCAGGTCGTGCACGTTCATCAGAACGCCACCCCCAGCGAGATATGCGGCCGGAACTGCTGCTCCTGGATGCCGTAGCCCACGTCAAGCTGCAGCGGGCCCACCGGCGTGCGCCAGCGCACGCCCACGCCCACGCCGTTGTAGATCGTCACGCCGCGCAGGTTGTCGGCGGCCGTGCCCAGGTCCCAGAACACCGCCACGCCCCAGTCCGGCTTGAACCAGTACTGGTACTCCAGGCTGCCGGTGCCGAGGTACTTGGCCGGCAGGATGCTGGAGCCGCTGGGGGTGCCGATCGACTGGTAGGTGTAGCCGCGGATCGAATCGGTGCCGCCGGCGCGGAAGCGCAGCGTTGCCGGGATCTGGCTCGAACTGTCACCGGTCAGGTCGGCGCCCAGTTCCAGCCGCGCCACCACCAGGTCGCGCTTGCCCACCGGGATGTACTGGCGGATACGGCCATACAGGCGCAGGAAGGTGGCATCGCTGAGCAAACCCCGCGCGGCCACGCCGACCTGGGTGCTGATCACATTGCCGCGGCGCGGGAACACCGGGTTGTCGACGTCGCGCCGGGTCCAGGCGAAGGCCGGCACCAGGGCCTTGCTGATCTGGGCGGCCTGGCCCTCGGGCAGCAGCTTGTCATAGTAGAAGTCGAGCGACGTGGTGACGTCGTACTTCTCGCGCGAGCGCGAGCGCTTCAGGCCCGCGCGCAGGCTGGTGGTATCGGTGTTCTCGAGATCGATGGTGCGCTCGTAGCTGCTGTACACGCTGTTGCGGTAGGCGCCGCGCGACGGCGGCATCGCCGCCTCGGCGAACAGGTAGGAGCGCTTCTGTTCGATGCGCGCCTGCGAATCGAAGGTCCAGGCGCGGTTGAACAGGTTGTAGTAGGAATAGCGCCCTTCGACCTGCGCGCCGGTATCGGTGGTAAAGCCGACGCCGCTGTTGAGCCGGTGCACCGGGTATTCGCGCACGCGCACCGACACCGGCGCGGTGACCACGCCGTCCGGCGCCTGCTCGGCATCCGGCGGCGGCTCCAGGTCGACCTGCACGTTGGAGAAATACGGCTGGTTCTGGATCGCGCGCTGCAGCTCCAGCAGCCGCTCGACCCGGTACGGCTCGCCCTCGTTGAGCGGGTTGACGTTGACGATGATCTGTTCCGGGTAGCGGCGCGTGCCGGTGACCTTGAGCGGACCCAGGCGGTAGGCCGGGCCGCTGGCGTAGTGCGCCGACAGGTCCGCGCGCAGCTCGTCCGGCTCGACCCGCGCCTGCGACGCGGCCAGCCGCGCGCCGTAGTAGGTGTGGCTCTGCAGCGTCACCAGCGCGTCTTCCTTGGCCTTGTCCCAGTCGTCCTGGCGGAACGGCTGGCCCGCGGGCAGGCCCCACTTGGCCTTCATTTCCGCCACCTGTTCGGGCGACTGGGTCGCGGCCGGACCGGTCACCTGCAGGTCGACGTTGCGGATCAGCGTGCGCGCGCCGGGGTCCACCATCACATGGACCACGCGCTTGTCGCCCTCGCCCTCGACGCGGGTGGTGGTGGTGGGATCGAAATAGCCTTCGGTGGAGGTGAAGGCCCGCACCTGCTCGCCGACGGTCTCGACCATGTAGTCGAACTGGTCCTGCGACAGGTCGGTGCGGTCCTTGTAGCGGGCCAGGTCGAGGTGCTCCTCCAGCATCTCGCGGATCGGCTTGGGCGCTTCGACCTCGACCTTGTAGGCCGCCTGGGCGCCGCCCGCCGCCAGTGCCAGCACCGTGCCCAAGATCCTGAGCACGCCCGCGGCGCGCGCGGCCAGGCGCCTGGCGGCATGGCCAGCCGAATCAGCGGTGATAGCGGTGTCTTGCGGCATCGCCCGATTGTCCACACATACAAAGTCGGTATTTGACCACACCCGGCCGCGTGCCCGGAACTTTCCCGCCCGTTGCAGCCCCCCGCCTGCGGTCCGGCGTGCATCCCGGGGGGCCGATACTGTAAAATCATGGCCCACTGTACCTATCTGGCGCCCGCACGGGTGCATCCCGGTTGAACATGGCCCTCTACGAATCCGATATCACCCAGTTCCTGAAGCAGCTCAAGCAAGAGCGCCCGACGCTGGAGGCCGAGCAGCGCGACGGCCGCGCCCTGCTGTGGGACAAGGCACCGATCGACCTCGAAGAGCGCGCCCGCGCCCAGGCTTCGCGCGTGGCGCAGAAGCCCTACGTCTACTCGCAGGACAACTGATCCCCGCCGCCCCCGAGCCCGAACCCGAGCCGACCGCACCATGAGCGCAGGCGACCAGGACAAGCTGCCGCTGCCCGTGGAACTGCCCGCCGTGGCGCCCGCCGCCCCGGGCACGGCCGGCCCCGCCGACATGGTCGACGGGATGGCGTTCGCGCGCCTGTACGGCGAGCCGCTGTTCAAGCTGCCGCAGGACCTGTACATCCCGCCGGACGCGCTCGAGATCTTCCTCGAAGCCTTCGAGGGCCCGCTGGACCTGCTGCTGTACCTGATCCGCAAGCAGAACTTCAACGTCCTCGACATCCCGATGTCGCAGGTCACCCGGCAGTACCTGTCGTATATCGAGCAGATCCGCAAGACCAACCTGGAGCTGGCGGCGGAATACCTGCTGATGGCGGCGATGCTGATCGAGATCAAGTCGCGCATGCTGCTGCCGGTCAAGAAGGCCGACAGCGACGAGGAAGCCGAGGACCCGCGCGCCGAGCTGGTGCGCCGCCTGCTGGAGTATGAGCAGATGAAGCTGGCCGCGCAGCGCCTGGACACGGTGCCGCAGCTGGGCCGCGATTTCCTGCGCTCGCAGGTCTATATCGAGCAGAGCCTGGCGCCGCGCTTTCCCGACGTGGAAACCGTCGACCTGCAGGCGGCCTGGGCCGACGTGCTCAAGCGCGCCAAGCTCAACCAGCATCACAAGATCTCGCGCGAGGAGCTGTCGGTGCGCGAGCATATGAGCCAGATCCTGCGCCGGCTGCAGCATGCGCGCTTCATGGAGTTCTCGGAGCTGTTCGAGGACGCGGTGCGCTCCGGCAAGGGCGTGCCGGTGGTGGTGGTGAACTTTATCGCCATGCTGGAGCTGTCGCGCGAATCCCTGGTGGAGATCACCCAGGCCGAGCCGTTCGCGCCGATTTATGTGCGATTGGCGTACAGCCCCAGCTGACCCGTCCGAACCGCCGAGGCCAGCCCCGCCCCACTTGATCTACAATCCGCCGACAGCCGGCCCAGACCGGCACGGCAGCCGCCGCGCGCCGCGGACCGGCGCCCGGGTCACCCCTACACGACCAGCACACCAAGGCAGATGAAAGTCATTTCCTCCATCCAAGAGCTGCGGGACCAGTTGCGCGGCCAGAACCGCGCGGCGTTCGTCCCCACCATGGGCAACCTGCACGAAGGCCACCTGTCGCTGATGCGCCTGGCGCGCCAGCATGGCGACCCGGTGGTGGCATCCATCTTCGTGAACCGCCTGCAGTTCGGCCCGAACGAGGATTTCGACAAGTACCCGCGCACGCTGCAGGAAGACATCGAAAAACTGCAGAGCGAAGGCGTCTACGTGCTGTTTGCGCCGTCCGAACGCGACATGTACCCCGAGCCCCAGGAATACCGCGTCGAGCCGCCGCACGACCTCGGCGACATCCTCGAGGGGGAATTCCGCCCCGGCTTCTTCAAGGGCGTGTGCACCGTGGTGATGAAGCTGTTCTCGTGCGCGCAGCCGCGCGTGGCCGTGTTCGGCAAGAAGGACTACCAGCAGCTGATGATCGTGCGCCGCATGGTGCAGCAGTTCGCGCTGCCGATCGACATCGTTCCCGCCGAAACCGTGCGCGCGGAAGACGGGCTGGCGCTGTCGTCGCGCAACCGCTACCTGAGCCCGGATGAACGCGCCGAGGCGCCGGTGCTCTACCGCACCCTGCACGATGTGCGCGACACCGTGCTGGGCGGCGACCGCGCCTCGGCCGACCTGCTGGCGGTGGAGGCCAGGGCCCGCGCTGCGCTGGAACAGCGTGGCTGGAAGCCGGATTATGTGGCGATCCGCAAGCGTGTCGACCTGCAGGCGCCGACGCGCGAGGAATTCCTCGCCGGCGAGCCGCTGGTGATCCTGACCGCGGCCAAGCTGGGCGCGACCCGGTTGATCGACAACCTGGAAATCTGAGCGGCGCATCCGCGTCCGCCAAACAAAAAGGCAGGCCCGGCGGCCTGCCTTTTTCATGCCTGGCGCATGCCGGCGCGCTGCGCCGCCTTCACGACATGCCGCTGGTGGCCGCGCCGCCGCTTCCACCAGATCAGCACGCCGGTCACGGCGAAGGCCAGCGGCGCCAGCCCGAACAGCGTGATGAAGAGCCGCCCCGGCAGGCCGAATGCTTCGCCGGTATGCAGCGGAAACTGCCAGTTCAGCAGCGTGTCGCCGGCGGGCGCCTGCTGCGGGTCGCGCACGCCAAGCGGCGCACCGGTCCAGGCATCGAGCCAGAGCCGCGTGGCGCCGGTGTGCTGGCGCACTTCGCCGGGCTGGCACAGCCGGATCTCGAAGGCGTCGCCGGGCTTGCGCGGGAAGCCGATGCGGGTGACCTGCGCGTGCGGGAACTGCGCGTGCGCCGCGGCCATGATCTCGCCCGCTTCGAGCGGCCTCGCGCCCGCCGGCGCAGGTGCCGAGGCGTGCTTGACGGGCGGCGTCACCGTCATCACCCCCGCCACGATGGGCGTCACCCACTTCGGCAGGTTCAGGTACCAGCCGGAAAACGCGATGATGGCCAGCACCGGCGCGGCCAGGATCCCCCCCGCACGGTGCAGCGAGTAATTGAAGCGCGACCATGAGCCGCCATGCGTGATGCGAAACGCCTGCACCACCGAGCGCAGCTTCATCTTGGGCCACCAGGCGGCGACGCCCACCAGCGTGGTCAGCAACAGCAGCATGCCGGCCACGCCGGTGATGGTCTTGCCGGTATCGCCCGCCAGCAGGTAGCGGTGCAGATGGAACAGCGTGGGCAGCAGCAGCCGGCGCGACAGCCCCGCCTCGCCCCAGACACGCTCGCCCTTCACCGCCAGTGTGACCGGGTCGACCATGACCTGGCGCGAGCGCCCCGGCACCGCGCCGTCGGGCCCCTTGACCGGATACCAGGCGATAAAGACGCCGTCGGCATGGGTCGGCAGCATCAGCAGGTTGGGTTTGCCGTAGGGCGGCGCCGCCAGCCGCTCGGTCACCGCCTGGACGGTGTCCGGAGTCACCGGCGCCGCCATCGGCGCGGAAGCCACCAGCAGGTCGGGATTGAGCCAGGCATCGAGTTCATCGCGCCAGGCGATGGTCATGCCGGTCAGCCCCATCAGGACGAACAGCAGGCCAAGACTGAGGCCGATATAGCGATGGAGCTTGACGAGGACGACGCGCAGGCGGCCGGTAACCATGACGGGGTAGAGTACGTTGAGCGGACGCTGCAAGGCGCGGAATATGGCGGAAAAGCCATCTCAGCGCCATGATGCGAATGCGAAGGATTCGCGATTCTAGCAGGGACTTTTCACGCCGCTATACGCATCGCGGCCGCCTTAGTGCCGCCTTAGTGCCGCCTTAGTGCCGCCTTAGTGCCGCCTTAGTGCCGCCTTAGTGACGCAATGGCGCCAACAGTGCCGCAAGGTCGAGGTGCGCCGCCATGGTGTCGGCCAGGCGCTCGATCGACGCTTCGCGCAGCGCGTCGAGATCGACGGCCTGGGCCTGGTCCAGTCCGGCCCAGCGCAGCAGCGCCTGGCACCCGCCGGGATCGTCGAACAGGCCGTGGACATAGGTGGCCAGCACCTGGCCGTCGCCCGAGCGTGCCCCGTCCGGCCGCAGGGTGCCGTCGCCGCGGTCCAGCCACAGCGCCGGCTGCTCCAGGCCCTTGCCGCTGGTGACGCCGAGGTGGATCTCGTAGCCGCGCACCGGCGCGCCGGCCTCGGCCGTTTCCAGCGCCAGCCGGCCGCGCACCTGGCGCAGCTGCTTGTCGGCGGCCAGCGTGGTTTCGTAATCGAGCCAGCCCAGCCCCGCGCTGCTGCCGGCAGGGCCTTCGCGGCCGTCGGGGTCGTGCACCTGACGCCCCAGCATCTGCATGCCGCCGCAGATGCCGACCAGCTTGCCACCATAGCGCAGGTGCCGCGCCAACGCGACGTCCCAGCCGTGGGTGCGCAGGAACTCCAGGTCGCCGCGCACGTTCTTGCTGCCGGGCAGCACCACCAGGTCGGCGGGCGGGATCGGCCGGCCCGGGCCGACAAACTGCAGGTCCACCTGCGGATGCGCGCGCAGCGCGTCGAAGTCGGTATGGTTGGCGATGCGGGGCAGCACCGGCACAATCACGCGCAGGCGCTGCGCGCCCTGGCCACCATCGGCCTGCGCGCCGATGATGGCATCCTCGGCATCGAGGTGCAGGCCGTGCAGGTAGGGCAGCACGCCGAACACCGGCTTGCCGGTACGCGCCACCAGCCAGTCCAGTCCCGGCTCCAGCAGCCCGATATCGCCGCGGAAGCGGTTGATGATGAAGCCGGTCACGCGCGCGCGCTCGCTGTCGGACAGGCAGTCGAGCGTGCCCACCAGGTGCGCGAACACGCCGCCGCGGTCGATGTCCGCGACCAGCACCACCGGGCAGTCGACCTGCTCGGCAAACCCCATGTTGGCGATGTCGCGTTCGCGCAGGTTCACTTCCGCCGGGCTGCCGGCGCCCTCCACCAGCACTACCTGATAGGCCTGCGCCAGGCGTGTGTGCGAGGCCAGCACGGCCTTCATCGCCTCGGGCTTGTAGGCGTGGTAGGCGCGCGCGTCCAGGTCCAGCCGCGCCCGGCCGTGGATGATGACTTGCGCGCCGGTGTCGCTGCTGGGCTTGAGCAGCACCGGGTTCATGTCGGTATGCGGCGCCAGCCGCGCGGCCTGGGCCTGCAGCGCCTGGGCCCGGCCGATCTCGCCGCCGTCGGCGGTGACGGCGCTGTTCAGCGCCATGTTCTGAGGCTTGAACGGCACCACGCGCGTGCCGGCACGGGCCAGCACCCGGCACAGGCCGGCGACGATGGTGCTCTTGCCGGCATCGGAGGTGGTGCCCTGGACCATCAACGTGCCGCGCAGGGCACGCGGCGGCTGGAATTGCGTAGCGTCTGGTTGCATCGCCGGATTATCGCACCGCCCTGCACGCGGGCCGTGCCATGCCCGGATGCGGCGGCTACAATACGCGGATGGAAACCCCGGCCATCGCACCCGCCACCGCGTCCGGCACCGCCCCCGCCGCGCAGCCGCGCGCAGCCGCCAGGGGCACTGGCGGCCGCCAGCTGACGCTGGTGCTGGGCGGCGCCCGTTCCGGCAAGAGCCACTTTGCCGAACAACTCGCCACCGACCACGCCACCATCACCGGCGGGCCGGTCACCTATATCGCCACCGCGCGCCAGGACCCGGCCCATGCCGACCAGGAACTGGAAGTCCGCATCGCCCTGCACCGCGCGCGCCGCCCCGCCGACTGGCGCCTGGTGGAAGAGCCGGTGCACCTGGCCGACGCGCTCTATGCCAACGCGCGCCACGACGGCTGCATCCTGGTGGATTGCATGACGCTGTGGATCAACAACCTGCTCTTTCCCGATGGCCGCAGCTACCCCGAGCACGGCGTGATTACGCCGCCGGCGGCGTTCACCGAAGAAATCGAGGCGCTGCTCAACGCGCTGCCGACGCTGCCCGGCCACGTCATCCTGGTTTCCAACGAGATCGGCTTCGGCGTGATCCCGATGGGTGCCATCACCCGCTTCTATGTCGATGAACTGGGCCGCCTGAACCAGAAGCTGGCCGCCGCGGCAGACTGCGTGCGGCTGCTGGTGGCGGGCATCCCGGTGGCGGTAAAGGGCCCCGATCCCGCATGCTGATGCTGGCCTGGCCGGCATGCGTGGCAGCGGCATGGATCGGGACACTGCTGGACCGCTGGCTCGGCGAGCCGCGGCGCTGGCATCCGCTGGTCGGCTTCGGCCGCATCGCCGCCGCACTGGAACGCCGCCTCAACCCACCCCCGCAACGTAGCGCGCCATGGCGCCAGCGCCTCGCCGGACTTGCCGGCTGGTGCGTGCTGGTGCTGGCGCCGGCGGCGCTGGCATGGTGGCTGGTCGCCGCGGCGGCGAGCTGGCATCCGCGCGCCGCACTGGCGCTGCATGCGCTGGCGCTGTACGCGGCGCTGGGCGCGCGCAGCCTGCACCAGCATATCGCCCCGATCGCCGGCGCGCTGGCCGTAGCCGACCTGCCCGCGGCGCGCGCGCTGACCGCGCGCATCGTCTCGCGCGACACCGCCGATGCCGACACCGAAGCACTGGCCCGCGCCGCCTGCGAATCGGCGCTGGAAAACGGCAACGACGCAGTGTTCGGCGCGCTGTTCTGGTTCCTGGTCGGCGGCGCGCCGGCCGTGATCGTGTTCCGGCTGGCCAATACGCTCGATGCGATGTGGGGCTACCGCACGCCTCGGCTGGTGTATTTCGGCTGGGCCGCGGCGCGCCTCGACGATGCGCTCAACCTGGTGCCGGCACGGCTGACCGCGCTGTCGTATGCGCTGCTCGGCGCCACCGCGCAGGCACTGCGCTGCTGGCGCACGCAGGCCCCGGCATGGTCGAGCCCCAATGCCGGCCCGGTGATGGCCGCGGGTGCCGGCGCCATTGGCGTGCGGCTTGGCGGCCCGGCGCGCTATCACGGTGAAATCGAGCCACGCCCGCCGCTGGGCGCCGGCTCCGCGCCGCAGGCAGCGCATGTGATGGCCTGCCTGCGGCTGGTCGAACGCACGCTGTGGCTGTGGCTGGCACTGGCAGGCGCCAGCGCGCTCGCCGCACTGATGGTATCCGCACCGGCATGAACACCACCCTGCCCCCGATCCGCCATGGCGGCGACCTGCTGGCCGCGGTGCGCCGCTACGGCCGCCCCGCCGACGACTGGCTCGACCTCTCCACCGGCATCAACCCCGATGGCTATCCGGTGCCGGCGCTGCCGGCGCACGCGTGGCAGCGGCTGCCGCAGGACGATGACGGCCTGGCCGAACTGGCCGCGGCGGCATGCGGCGCGCCCCATGCGCTGCCGGTGGCCGGCTCGCAGGCCGCGATCCGCACGCTGCCGGCGCTGCTGCGACCGGGCCGCGTCGGCATCGCCGCGCTGGGGTACAGCGAATACGCGCCGGCGTTCGCTGCCGCGGGGCATACCGTGGCGCTGCTGGACGAAGCGGACTTCACGCGGCCCGAGCTGACCGACACGCTCGATCATCTGGTCGTCGTCAACCCGAACAACCCGACCGCGCGCGTGCTGCCCGCCGCGACGCTGCTGCGCTGGCATGCCGCGCTGGCCGCGCGCGGCGGCACGCTGCTGGTCGACGAAGCTTTTATCGATTGCCTGCCGGGCGCTTCCGTCGCCGCGCACAGTGAAAGCCCCGGGCTGGTGGTGCTGCGCTCGATCGGCAAGTTCTACGGCCTGGCCGGCATCCGCTGCGGCTTCGTGCTGGCGCAGCCGGCACTGCTGGACGCGCTGCGCGCGCGCCTGGGCCACTGGACCGTCGCCGGCCCGGCGCGCGAGGTGGCGCGCCGCGCGCTGGCTGACGCGGCGTGGCAGCAGGCCACCCGGGTCCGGCTGCAGGCCTGCGGCGCGCGCCTGGCCAGCATGCTGGACCGCCACTGCCTGCCGCCGGTGACGCACCCGCTGTTCTGCTGGGTCCCGCATCGCGACGCCGCGCGGCTGCACCACGGCCTGGCGCAGCACGGGGTCTGGACCCGCTATTTCGATGCCGCCGGCGGCTGCGCCCCGAGCCTGCGCCTTGGCCTGCCGCCGGACCAGCCTCTCGCCTGGCAGCGGCTGGACGCGGCGCTGGCGGCCGCTGCCTGACTCTCTGACGCAAGCCATGCCGAACCGCCTGATCCCGCTGATTGCCTCCGCCCTGCTGCTGCCAGCGCTGCCCGCCGCTGCCACGGTCTCCGCCATCGACGACACCGGCCAGACCGTGACCCTCGCACAGCCGGCGCGCCGCGTGATTTCGCTGGCGCCGCACGTCACCGAGATGCTGTTCGCCGCGGGCGGGGGCGACCGCATCGCCGGCACCGTCAGCTACAGCGACTACCCACCGCAGGCGCGCGAGATCGCGCGCGTGGGCGACAACAAGGCGCTGGACCTGGAGCGCATTGCCGCGCTCAAGCCGGACCTGATCGTGGTGTGGCGCCACGGCAATGCGCAGAAGCAGACCGACCGGCTGCGCGCGCTCGGCATCCCGGTGTTCTACAGCGAGCCGCGCCGGCTGGCGGCAATCCCCGACACCATCGAGAAGCTCGGCACGCTGCTGGGCACCGAGGCCACCGCGCGGCGCGCCGCCGACGGCTTCCGCCAGCAGGTGGAAACGCTGCGCAAGACCTATGCGGCGCGCCCGCCGGTCACCGTGTTCTACCAGGTCTGGCAGCAACCGCTGATGACGCTCAACGGCCAGCACCTGGTCAGCGACATGCTGACGCTGTGCGGCGGACGCAACCTGTTCGCCGCCGAGGCGCCGCTGGTGCCGACCGTGTCGGTCGAAGCGGTGATCGCGGGCAATCCGGAAGCAATGGTGACGGCGGGGATCGGTGCCACGCGCTCGGACCAGCCGCTGCCCGATTTCGAGATGTGGCGGCGCTGGAAGCAGGTCACGGCAGTGGCGCGCAACAACCTGTTCGTGATCGACGGCGACCTGATCAACCGTGCCGGCCCGCGCGCGGTCCAGGGTGCCGCACAGATCTGCAAGGACCTCGACACCGCGCGCAGCCGGCGGCCCGCGCGCTGATCAGCCGGCGCGGTTCCACCAGCTTAGCCGCGCCGCGCCCTGCCCCAGCCGGAACCCGCAGCTGGCGCCGAAGCCCAGCTCCCAGTCCACCGTGGCCGCCAGCGGCACGCCCAGCCAGTGCGCCGCCAGCATGCGCATCGGCCCGGCGTGGCCCACCACCCAGAGGCAGCGGGTACGGTCCGCGGCCAGCGTCGCGGCCCAGCCGACGACCCGTGCCATCGCCTGTGCCGGCGATTCGCCGCCATGCGGACGCGCATGCAGCAGGTCGGCCGCCCATTGATCGAGCGCGCCGCGGTCGATCGCATCCCAGGCCACGCCCTCCCAGCTGCCGAAGTCGATTTCGCGCAGGCCGGGTTCGGTGTCGATCGCCGGCACGCCGCCCGGCCATGCCTGGGCCAGTGCCTGCGCCGTGCCCAGCGCGCGCGCCAGCGGGCTGGCAACGATGCGATCGGGTGCCGGCAGGCCGGCAACGATCCGTGCCGCGGGCGGCGTCAGCGGCGCCAGCAGCGGCAGGTCGAGGCAGCCATAGCAGGTACCCGCCGGCACCTGCGGCTGCGCATGGCGGATCAGGACCACGTCCATGCGGCGGCCACCAGGTAGAGTCCGATCTCGGCGCATTGCTGGGCCATGCCGAGGCAATCGCCGGTATAGCCGCCGATGCGGCGCACGAAGTAGCGGCCGAGTAGCAGGCGCAGCACCAGCAGCGTCCCCACCGCCGCCGCGCAGAACCCTGGCGACACCAGCCACAGCGGCACCAGCCCGCACAGCAGCGCGAACACCAGCCCAGCGCCGGCCAGCTTCTGCGCCACCGGCTTGGCCTTGCCCTCGGGGCGCACGTAAGTCAGCGTGGCGAGATAGCTGACCGCCATCGCGCGGCTGGCGGCATGGGCGGCAACCAGCACGGCTAGCAGCACCGCCATGCCGCCGCGCCCGGCGATCGCCACCAGCAGTTGCCACTTCAGCAGCAGCGCCACCACCAGCGCGATGGCGCCGAACGCGCCGATGCGCGAATCGTGCATGATGCGCAGCACGTCCTCGCGCCGCCATGCGCCGCCGAAGGCGTCGACGCAATCGGCCAGCCCGTCTTCATGGAAGGCGCCGGTCAGCAGCAGCGTCGCGGCCATGCCCAGCAGCACGGCCACGCCGGGCGGCCACCACAGCGCCGCGCCCCAGGTGGCCAGCGCGCCCACGCCGCCCACCAACAGCCCGACCAGCGGAAAATAGCGCGCGGCGGCGTGCAGGTAGTGCGGCTCGAATCCGACCCAGCGCGCCAGCCAGCCGGGCAACGGCACGCGCGTGAAGTAGCCCAGCGCCGTCAGGAAATAGCGCAGTTCGCCGGCCACGCCAGCGGGGCTGCGTGGTCCGGCCGGTTCGTGAATGGGCACCGGGTCGGTCGGCGCGCTCATGGCGATGCGGTGCTGACGCCGGCGCCGCTGAAGGTGGCCATCTCGTTCAGGAACGCTGCGGCCGAGGCCAGCAGCGGCCACGCCAGCGCGCAGCCGGTGCCTTCGCCCAGGCGCAGGTCCAGCGCCAGCAGCGGCGCGGCGTCGAACTGCGCCAGCAGCGCACGGTGGCCGCGCTCGTGCGAGCAGTGCGTGAACACGCAGTACTGCAGCACGTTGGGATCCAGCCGCTGCGCCACCAGCAGCGCGGCCGTGGCGATAAAGCCGTCGACCAGGATCACCATGCGGCTGGCCGCGGCGGCGAGGAAAGCGCCGGCCATCATCGCGATCTCGAAGCCGCCGAAGGTGGCCAGCACGTCCAGCGGCGCCTGCGCATCGGCATGCCGCGCCAGCGCGCCGGCCAGCACCTCGCGCTTGCGCGCCAGGCCGGCGTCGTCCAGGCCGGTGCCGCGCCCGATGCAGTCTTCGAGCGGCAGGCCGGTCAGACGCTGCATCAGGCAGGCCGCGGCCGAAGTGTTGGCGATGCCCATCTCGCCGAAGCCGATCACGTTGCAGCCCTGCTGCGCATGGCGCAGCACGCGCGCCATGCCTGCGGTCATCGCCGCGGCGGCCTGTTCCGGCGTCATCGCCGGCTCGTTGGCGAAGTTGCGGGTGCCGTCGGCGATGCGGCAGTTGACCAGCCCCGGCGCCGCCGGCAGCGGCACGCGCACGCCCGCATCGACGATCTCCAGCGCAATGCCGTGCTGGCGCGAGAACACGTTGATCGCCGCGCCGCCGGCCAGGAAGTTTTGCACCATCTGCGCCGTGACCTCGGCCGGATAGGCGCTGACACCGGCATCGGCCACGCCATGGTCGGCGGCGAACACGATCACCGTGGGCCGGCGCAGCACCGGCCGCGCGGTGCCCTGGATCAGGCCCAGTTGCAAGGCCAGGGCTTCAAGCCGGCCGAGCGCGCCGAGGGGCTTGGTCTTGTCGTCGATGGCGGCCTGCAGCACGGGGCGCAGGGCATCGTCGAGCGGAGGAATTTCGGGAAACTGCATGATGCCTGGATCGGGTACTCAGAAAAAAGGGCTACATTTCCACGCCGCGCTGGGCCTTGATGCCCTGCTGGAACGCGTGCTTGACCGGGGTCATGTCGGTAACGGTGTCGGCCGCCTCCACCAGCGCCGGCGGCGCGCCGCGGCCGGTGATGACCACGTGCTGCATCGGCGGGCGCGCGCGCAGGTCGGCGATGACCTGTTCCACATCAAGATAGTGCAGCTTGAGCGCGATGTTGAGTTCGTCGAGCAGCACCAGGCCGATGCCGGGGTCGCGCAGCATGCCGCGCGCCACCTCCCAGGCGGCCTGCGCCTTGGCCACGTCACGGGCGCGGTCCTGGGTTTCCCAGGTATAGCCCTCGCCCATCACGTGGAAGGCGCATTCGGCTGGAAAGCGGCGCAGGAACATCTCTTCGCCGGTAGGCTGCGCGCCCTTGATGAACTGGACTACGCCCGTGCGCATGCCATGGCCGAGCGCGCGCACCACCATGCCGAAGCCGGAGCTGGACTTGCCCTTGCCGTTGCCGGTGGTGATGACGATCACGCCGCGCTCGTCCTGCGCGGCGGCAATCTTCGCGTCGACGACTTCCTTCTTGCGCACCATGCGCGCCTTGTGGCGGGCATCGCGGTCGGGGTCCTGCGCGGCGGGGTTCTGGTGTTCAGTCATGGTGTGAGTTGGGTAAGGTCGGGCGCGCGCCATCGGGAATCAGCGCGGTATGCGCGCCGTCGCTGACGCTGACGATGGCGGTACGCAGCGCGCGCGAGCAGTGTTCGGGGGTCAGCACCTGCGCGGCGGGGCCGTGCAGCGCGGTGCCGTCTTCGGCCATCAGCAGGGCATGGGTGGCGTAGCGCAGCGCCAGCGTCAGGTCGTGCAGGATCACCACGATGGCATGGCGCCCCGCCCTGGCCAGCGCGGCCAGCTGCTCCAGCACCAGGATCTGGTGGCGCAGGTCCAGGTGCGAGACCGGCTCGTCGAGCAACAGCAGCGGCGCCTGCTGCGCCAGCGCCGCGGCCAGCGAGACGCGCTGCCGCTCGCCGCCGGAGAGCGTCAGCACATCGCGCGCAACGAGCGGCTCGATATCCATGGCGCGGATCACGTCGTGCACGATGCGGTCATCCTCGCGCCCGGTCCAGCCCCAGCCCGACAGGTGCGGATGGCGCCCCACGCGCACGGCGTCGAGCACCGGCATCGGAAAGGTGTCGTGCACGGCTTGCGGCAGGTAGGCGCGCTGGCGCGCCAGCACCGCGGGGTCGACCAGGGCCGGCGCCGTGCCGTCGATCTCCACGCTGCCACCGTCGGCGTGGCGCAATCCGGCCAGCACCGTCATCAGCGTGGACTTGCCGGCACCGTTTGGACCGGCGATGCACCACAGCTCGCCGGCGCCGATGGCCAGGCTCAGCCGGTCCACCAGCACGCGCTGGCTGGTGCGCAAGCGCAGGTCGCGCAGCGTCAGCCGCGGGCAGGCCGCGAGCGGCAGGGACCAGTGCGCGGCGGCGCTCATCGCGGCCTCCGCAACAGCAGGTAGAGGAAAGTCGGCACGCCCAGCAGCCCGGTGATGACGCCCACCGGCAACTGCGCCGGCGCCACCACGGTGCGCGCGATCAGGTCGGCCGCCATCAGCAGCGCCCCGCCCAGCAGCGTCGCGGCCGGCAGCAGCAGGCGCTGGTCGTTGCCCCAGGCCAGCCGCACCAGGTGCGGCACCACCAGCCCGACAAAGCCGATCGAGCCGGCGGTGGTGATGGCCGCGGCAATGCACAGCGACGCCAGCATGAACGTCACCAGCCGCACCCGGCCCACGCGCACGCCCAGCGACTGCGCCACGGTCTCGCCCAGCAGCATCACATTGAGCGCGCGCGCCAGCGGCATGGCCAGCAGCAGCGCCGCGACCAGCGTGGCCAGCGCGCCGCCGTAGCTGGCGGTGCCGCCCAGGTCGCCGGTGAGCCAGAACAGCATGCCGCGCAGGCGCGACTCCGGCGCGACGGAGAGGATCAGCGTAATCACCGCGCCCCAGCCGGCGGCGAGGATCACGCCGGTGAGAAGCAGCCGCGCGCCGGCTTCGCGGTGCCCGCCCTGCACCTGCGGGTGCAGCAGGTCGCGCCGCGCCAGCGATGCCACCAGCACCATCGCCAGCAGGGCGCCGATCGCCGCTGCCGCCTGCACGCCCCACCACGGCGCCAGCGCCAGCATCGCCAGCAGCGCGGCGGTGGAGGCGCCGCCCGATACGCCCAGCACGTAGGGCTCGGCCAGCGGGTTGCGCAGCAGCACCTGCATCAGCGCACCGGACAGGGCCAGCAGCCCGCCGCAGGCAAAGGCCGCGGCCGCGCGCGGCAGGCGCAGCTCATGCACGATGGCGCCGGCGGTGCCGTCGTCGGCCCCGCTCAGCGCCCGCCACAGCTCGCGCGCATCGAGCGCGACGCTGCCCAGCACCAAGGACAAGGCGAACGCGAGCAGCGCCGCGAGCGCCAGCACCAGCCAGATCGCCAGCGCGCGCCGGAACTCAGGCATGGAACTCAGGGCGCGCCCGCGCGCTCATCGCTGGCGCCAGCCCAGCGTGATGAAGCCCGCGCGCCCCTGCGTGTTGTAGGGGTAGGCGAGCTGGTAGTCCTTGTCGAACAGGTTTTCGACGCGGGCGGCGATGAACCATTGCTTGTCGATGTTGTAGCGGGCGTTGAGGTTGACGATACCGTATCCGCCCAGCCGGCGCGAGCCGGCGTCCATGCGCGACGACGACAGCAGCCATTCGCCGCCGAAGCGCCAGTTGCCGATATCGCGGCCCACGTCCAGCGCGGCATGGCGGCGCGCGCGGCGCAGCAGCTGGGTGTTGGTCTGCTCGTCGACCGGATTCTGGAAGGTCACGCTGGCGCCGATGTCGGTGCCGTAGACCCGTGCTCGCCACGACGCCTCGATGCCTTGCACCTTGGCGTCGTTGACATTCTGCGCCAGGAACATGCCGTTGGGCTGCTGTGCCGACACGATCAGGTCGCGGTAGCGGGTCTCGAAGGCAGTCACGCGCAGCAGGCCGGCGCTGGCGGTGGTGTACTGCACGCCGGCCTCGAGTGACCTGGCGCGCTCGGGCTGCAGGTTGGGCTGGCCGAAGTTGGGGTAGTACAGCTCGTTGAAGGTGGGTGCGCGGAAGGCGTTGCTGACGTTGGCGATCAGCTTGAACGCGTCGGTCAGGTTGTAGCCATAGCCGGCGAAGAAGCTGCCCTGGTTGCCGAAGTCGGAATAGTGGTCGTTGCGCGCGTTGAGCTGCAGCTGGTGCTTGCCGAAGCGTCCGTCATAGCCGCCAAACACCGAGAACACATTGCGCGTGGGTGCGCCGTAGGCGCTGGAGTCCAGCTCCTGCTGCAGGTAGTCGGTGCCGAACAGCAGCGTATGGCTGGGGGCCAGCGCGTACTCGTTCTGCCAGTTGAACTGCCGGTTGCGGGTATTGAAGGTGCCGTTGGGCCGGCCGTTGAGGAAGGTATCGCTGCGGTCCTCGCTCTGCGCCAGCTTGAAATGCGTGGTCCAGTCCGCGCCCAGCTTGCCGTTGACGAAGGCCGACAGCGTGTACAGCTCGCTGTTGGTGCGGTTCTCGTCGGTGGGCCGGCCGAAGGCGCTGTCGAACGACAGCTTGCTCTTCGAGTAATAACCGGTGATGCCCGCATCCCAGTTGGGTGTGAAGCGGTGCTTTACCTGACCCGACACGCTCTGGTTCTCGTACGGGTTGTCGTTGGGATTGGCGCGCGGCGCCTGCTTCGTATTGATCGACGAGAAGCCGTCGGTCTTGAACGCCGAGCCGGTCAGGTTGAACGAGGTATCGCCGACCTGGCCGCCATAGCCGACCGTGCCCTGGCGCGTGTTGTTGCTGCCATACTCCACCGCCGCGTTGGCCGCAGGCGGCTGCCCCGCGCCGCTCTTGGTGAAGATCTGCACCACGCCGCCGATCGCGTCCGAGCCGTACAGCGCCGAGACGTTGCCGCGCACCACCTCGATGCGGTCGATCTGGTCGGGCAGGATATTGGCCAGCTGCGCGGTGCCGCTGCTGGCCGACGACACCCGGACGCCGTCGATCAGGATCAGCGCCTGGTTCGAGTTGGCGCCGCGCATGAACAGCGAGGTATTGCTGCCCATGCCGCCGTTGGTCGCGAACTCCACGCCCGCCTGGCTGCGCAGCAGCGTGCGCAGGTCGGGTGCCTGCGCATTGGCAATGTCCTGCTGCGTGACCACCGTGGTATGCGGCAGCGCCTCCGTAATGGCTTGCGCGGTGCGCGTGGAAGTGACCACCACCGGCGCGAGCTGCGCGGCATTGCTGTCCGCTGCCTGCGCGGATGCCGTACCGGGAACGAGGGTGAACGAGGCCATGGCCGCCAGGATGGCGGGCACGAACGGACGCACCGCCGGGCTTGCCGGGCGGGTCGACCTGTGAAGCGATGAACGCATGATGCAGGACTGGATAGGAACGGCCAGGCCCGTTCCCCCGCGGGCCATATGGCGATGAGGCGTGCCGCGCACGGGCGGCAGCCCGCGTTCAGGCCGGTATCCGGGCTGGCGACACGGAACCGGCGCCTTCCCGAACCTGCGGTTCAGTGGCGTGTGGCCGGTCCTGCGGGCATGTGGCCGCGCATCCGATGACGGATCGGGCCTTGCCAGCGGCGTGGCTGGCGCATGCGCACCGCGGTCGCTTACCGTTGCGGGGGCAGCACAGGTTGGCCTGTCCGGCGCGCAGCCGGCCCGGCTCCCTGTTTCCCGTTGAACTGCCCTTTCGCCAGGGACGAAAAGGGCGAGCACCTGGAACGTGCGCGAGTCTAGGGCGTTTCGCCCCCCGCGTCAACGCGACGACCCTAACGCGTGAAGGCCCTGCCCGGTAGCGTTTTGTCACATTCTCGCGGCCTCTTGTGTGCAGAAGCCTGCAACTTCCATGCGGGCGGCCGGTCACAAACCTTTCCTCCGCATTGTGCGCGCCGGCGCATCGGCTAGAATCGCGATACCTGACACTACTCCCATCATGACAGGCCCTATGCTCACCGAACTCGAACAACTGGCCGCCAAGATCGGGCGCGTGCTGCATCATGCGGACACCCTGGCGGCGGAGAACCAGCGGCTGCGCGACGAGATCGCGCGGCTGGAGGGCGAAGCCGCGCAGTTGCGCGGCGAGCGCGAGGCCATGGCCGCCGACCGCGAACTGCTCAATATCAAGATCGAGGAAGCGCAGCTGCGCATCCAGTCCATCCTTGACAAGCTCCCGACCGCCAGCGACACGCGCCAGCTCGACCTGCTCGGCGAAGAGGCCGTGGCGCAGGGCGCCGAAGCGCACAAGGCCCCCGGAGAACACGCATGAGCAACAAGCAAGTCGAAGTCAATATCGCCGGCCAGGCCTACCGCTTTGCCATCGCGCCCGAGAACGAGGCCGCGCTGCTCGAGGCGGTGGCCCTGGTCGACACGCAGATGAACAAGCTGCGCAACGGCAGCGCGGCCAAGGGTGTGGAGCGCGTGGCGGTGATGGCCGCCATCAGCATCGCCTCGGACCTGCTGTCGCTGCAGCGCAAGCAACAGGAAGAAGGCGCGATCCCGGTCGACGCCATCCGCGCGCGCATCCGCGAACTGAACGACCGCGCCGACGAGGCCCTGCGACAGTATGCCCACGTGGGCACCGGTACGCGCGGCTGAGCAGCACCGGATGGGATGTGCTGCGGATGCCGCGCTGCCGCGCAAAATGTAACGACACGCGCGAGCGCACTTGGTATGGCCTGCAACGCGGTGTATAGTGTAGCCAGACTGCACGAGGCACCACAGAAGTGCAGCTGACAGGTCAGGTTACCGCGCCTGGCCGCCGTTTTCATCCCATCCTAGTTAGAAACGGCAAACGTCTGACATCCCGCATTGTGGACAGTCAGACGTTTGACAGTTTCCCTGCCTGGTTCGTGAGGGTCATAAACTCCTTGAACCGATATGCATTGCATGGTGCGGGATTATGTCGCGTGGGCGAGCGCGTCGTCGCATTCATAGTCCGGGCCTGGCCTGGACTCCCTGAGTGGATGATGTACCCGAAATGCGACTTCCGCAGCCACTCTGAACCTCACTTGGGTTCAGGATGCCGACCCAGCGGCCGAGGCGGGGACCCCCTGAAAAAGGCGGTGGTTTTCTGAACCATCGCCTTTTCTTTTGCCTGCATGGTTGCCCGCATGCTTGCCCGTGTTTTCCCGCGCGGGCCCTCCTTTCCTGAGCAGCGCCGTGAGCCCTAACCAGAACCAACGCGCCCGCCAGTACTGGCTGATGAAATCGGAACCGGACGAAGCCAGCATCGATGACCTGGCCCGGGAACATACGCTGCCGTGGACCGGCGTGCGCAACTATCAGGCGCGCAACTTCATGCGCGACGCCATGCAGATCGGCGACGGCGTGCTGTTCTATCACTCGTCGTGCCCGGAGCCCGGCATCGCCGGCCTGGCCGAGGTCTGCTCCGTGCCCTACCCCGACCCCACGCAGTTCGATCGCAAGAGCCCCTACTTCGACGCCGCCTCGAAGCCGGAGGCGCCGCGCTGGCTGCTGGTCGACGTGCGCTTCGACCGCAAGAGCCGGCTGATCCCGCTGGCCGAGCTGCGCGAACATGAAGCGCTGGCCGACATGGTGGTGCTCCGGCGCGGCAACCGGCTCTCGATCACGCCGGTGACGCCGGCCGAATGGCGCTATATCACCGGCAAGCTGATGGGCTGAGCGCTGGTGCGCAGGACCTGGCCTTGCGCGGCAAGGCCATCACAATAACAACAACCTTCCAGACACGATGCCGTTCGACAACCTGCCGGTGCTGATTCCCGCCCTGCTTGCGCTGGGCGCTTTCACCGGCTTCTGTGCCGGCCTGCTCGGCGTGGGCGGCGGCATGATGATGGTGCCGTTCCTGACGCTGCTGTTCACCAGCCTGGGCTTTGCCGGCGAAGCCATCGTCCATATGGCGATAGCCACCTCGATGGGCACCATCCTGTTCACCTCGCTGTCGTCCGTGCGCGCGCACCACAAGCGCGGCGCGGTGCGCTGGCCCATCGTGCTGGCGCTCGCGCCCGGCATCGTGATCGGCGGCATGGTCGGCGGCGGCAAGGTCTTCGCGGCGCTGAAGACCAGCTGGCTGTCGCTGGCGTTCGCCGGCTTCGTCGGCTTCTCGGCGCTGCAGATGCTGCGCAACCGGCGGCCCAGGCCCGGGCGCCAGTTGCCGGGCTTCGCCGGCATGGCCGGCGCGGGCGGCGTGATCGGCTTCCTGTCGAGCCTGGTGGGCGCGGGCGGCGCCTTTGTCTCGGTGCCGTTCATGACCTGGTGCAATGTGCCGATCCACAATGCGGTGGCGACCTCGGCCGCGCTCGGCTTCCCGATTGCCGCGGCCAGCGTGGCGGGCTATATCTGGAGCGGCTGGCACGCGCCCGGATTGCCGGCGGGCTCGCTCGGCTATCTCTACCTGCCCGCGCTGCTGGTGATCGCCGCGGCCAGCGTGCTGACCGCGCCGCTGGGCGCGCGCACCGCGCACCGCATGGATGTGGGCCAGCTGCGCAAGGTCTTCGCGGTGCTGCTGCTGTGCCTCGCGACCTATATGCTGTGGAAGGCCTGGCAGGCATTCTGAACGCCTTCTCACCCGCACGGGCGAAGAGACACCCACGCCGGCATCCTCGCAACAATCGTTTGCAATGTCGCGGAACGATTGCCTCCCGGGCCGCGTCTGACAGCCATCACGTTTGATTGGGAGAACCGCATGAAACAATGGCTCGCCGCCACCCTGCTGGGCACCACCGCCGTCGTCGCCTCGGCGCACGGCGGACCCACTGAAACGCCGTCGGGCGTGCTGTCGCTGACCGCGCAGGCCGTCACCGAGGTGCCGACCGATATCGTGCACCTGACGCTGGCAGCGGAACAGGAAGGCGCGGAACCGTCGGCAATTTCCTCGGCCCTGTCGACCCGGACCCAGACCGTCATCACGCAGGCGCGCCGCGTGCAGGGCGTGACCGCCGAATCCGGCGGCTTCACCATCCACCCCAGCACCGACCGCAACGGGCGCATCAGCACCTGGCGCGGACGCTCGGAGGTCATCCTGAAGTCGCGCGACTTCGGGGCGGTATCGAAACTCGCGGGCGAGCTGGCCAGCCAGATGCAGGTGCAGAACATCGCCTTCTCGCTGTCGCGCGAAGCGCGCGAGGCCGCCGAGACCAAGCTCGCCGAGCAGGCCATCGCCTCGTTCCGCAGCAAGGCGCAGGCCACCACCAGGCTGTTCGGCTACAACAGCTACACCATCCGTGAAGTCAACGTGAATGAGACCGGCATGGTGCCGCCGGTGCCGCGCATGTACGGCGCCGCCAAGGCCATGATGGCCGACGCCGCGGTGCCGGTGCCGGTCGAAGGCGGCAAGACCCAAGTCACGGTCTCGGTGAACGGGTCGGTGCAGATGCTGAAGTAAGAAGGGAGCTTGACCGCCAGGCGGCGCGCTCCCTCTCCCGCTTGCGGGAGAGGGGAGCAAACCCCAGCCTTCCGCGGTCGCTCACAGCCCCGCAAACTTCTCCCGCAGCACGTTCTTCTGCACCTTGCCCATGGTATTGCGCGGCAGCTCGTCGACCACGTGCACGCGCTTGGGCACCTTGAAATTGGCGATGCGGCCCTTGAGCGTGCCGATCAGCGCGCCTTCGTCGATGTCCGCACCGGGCTTGCGCACCACCACCGCCACCACCGCCTCGCCGAAATCGGCGTGCGGCACGCCGATCACGGCGCTCTCGGCCACGCCCGGCATCTCGTCGATAAAGCTCTCGATTTCCTTCGGGTAGACGTTGTAGCCGCCCGAGATGATCAGGTCCTTGCTGCGCCCGACGATGGTCAGGTAGTGGTCCGGCACGGCGCGCTCGCCGGCCTGGCTGACGATGGCGCCGCCGAAGCGGCCGACGTCGCCGGTCTTGAACCAGCCATCGTCGGTGAACTCTTCGCGGGTCTTTTCCGGCATGCGCCAGTAGCCCTTGAAGACGTTCGGGCCCCGCACTTCGACATTGCCGATCTCGCCCGGCGCGCAGCGCTTGCCTTCGCCGTCGACCACGCGCACCGACACGCCCGGCAGCGGCATGCCCACGGTGCCGCCGATGCGTTCGCCCAGCGCCGGGTCATACGGGTTGGACACCAGCATCACGGTCTCGCTCATGCCGTAGCGTTCCAGGATGGTATGGCCGGTGCGCTCGCGGAAAGCGTCGAAGGTCTCCAGCAGCAGCGGCGCCGAGCCCGACACGAACAGGCGCATGCGGCGGCAGGTGTCGTCGTCGAAGCGCGGCTCCTGCAGCATGCGCACGTAGTAGGTCGGCACGCCCATCATCACCGTGCAGCGCGGCAGGAATTTCAGCACTTGCGCCATGTCCAGCTTCGGCGCCCAGATCATCTTGGCGCCGGCCAGCAGCGCGCCATGCGAGGCGACGAACAGGCCGTGCACATGGAAGATCGGCAGCATGTGCAGCAGCACGTCGTCGCTGCGCCAGCCCCAGAATTCGTGCAGCGTCTGCGCATTGGAGGCCAGGTTGCGGTGGGTCAGCATCGCGCCCTTGCTGCGGCCGGTGGTGCCGGAGGTATAGAGGATGGCGGCGAGGTCATCGTCGGCGCGTGCCACCGTCTCGAAGCTATCGGCCTTGCCCGCCGCGCGAGCCAGCAGCGAGCCGCTGCGGTCGTCATCGAGCGTAAAGACATGGTTCACGCCGTGGCGGAACGCCACCTTGGATACCCAGCCGAAGTTCTTGCTGCTGCAGATCACCACCGACGGCTCGGCGTTGCCGACGAAGTAATCGATCTCGGCCTCCTGGTAGGCGGTGTTCAGCGGCAGGTAGACGTAGCCGGCGCGCAGCGTGGCCAGGTACAGGAACAGCGCTTCGGGCGATTTTTCCACCTGCACCGCCACGCGCGCGCCTTCGGGCAGGTGCAGCGAGGCCAGCAGGTTGGCCAGCTTGGCGGTGGCGCGGTCAAGGTCGTCCCAGCTGTAGTACAGGCCGTCGTGCGTCTCGATGCAGCAGGCGGTACGGTCAGCGGGGAAGCGGGATGCGAACAGGGCGAACAGGTTGGCGTTCATGGTAAGGAGCGAACGAAAGGCTAGGAAAGCGAAGCATACGATGGCGGGAAGCAGTGCCGGCGGCGCACCCTAGTTCCCGTGGAACTGCGGTGGCCGGCGCGCTAGGAACGCGGCGACGCCTTCCGCGTGGTCCGCGCCTTCGGCATAGGCGAAATGCGCGTCCAGCTCGGCCGCCGACAGCGGCGCCGGGGATGGCGCCAGCCGGCGGATGGTGGCCTTGTTGATGCGCGCTGCGGCGGGCGCTCCGGCAGCGATGCGGCGCACCGTGGCGTCGACCTCGGCGGCCAGCGCGGCGGGCTCGACCACGCGGGTCAGCAGGCCCTTGTCACGCGCCTCGGCGGCATCGAAGACGCGGCCCTCGAGCAGGATCTCCAGCGTCGCGGCGCGGCCCGCCAGCGCCAGCAGCCCTTGCAGCTCGCCGGGCGCCATCGGGAAGCCCAGCCGGTTGATCGGCACGCCGAAGCGGCTGTCCGAGGCGGCGATTCGCAGGTCGCAATGGCAGGCGATTTCCAGCCCGCCGCCCACGCACACCCCTTCGATCATCGCCACGGTGGGATGCGTGCATTGCGCCACCGCCGCCAGCGCGGGTGCGATCGTGGCCATGTGGTAGTGGCGCACCGCGGCCTCGTCGCCGCGTTCGGCGGGAAACTCGGCGATATCGGCGCCGGCGGCAAAGTTGCCGTCGGCGCCGCGCACCACCACGCAGCGCAGCGAGGTATCGGCCGACAGCCGCGCAAAGCCGGCCGCCAGCTCGCGCCACATCTGCGCGGAAATGGCGTTGAGCTTGCCCGCGTGCGCCAGCGTCACGGTCGCGGTGGTGCCCTGCACGGCAAAACGCACGGTGCCGCTCATGGGCGCATCCCTTGGCTTCGGATCGGCATTGGCATGTGCTGTCTCAGTCCATCTTGGCGCCGGACTGCTGCACCACCTGGGCCCAGCGGCGAATCTCGGCGTGCTGGAACTGGCCGAACTGCTCCGGCGTGAACGCCGGCGTTTCCGAGCCGTTGTTCAGCCAGACCTGCTTCAGCTCCGGCGTGTTCAGCGCCTTCTCGGTTTCGGCATAGAGGCGGTCGACAATGTCCTTGGGCGTGCCCTTGGGCACCCACATCGCATACCACGTCGACACCTCGTAGTTGGGCACGCCGGCCTCGGCCGCGGTCGGCACATTGGGGAAGGCCGGCGAGCGCTTGCTCGACGCCACCGCCAGCGCCTTGATGCGGCCCGCTCGGATATGCTGCGCCGACGAGCCCAGCCCGTCGAACATCAGGTCGACCTGGCCCGCGATCAGGTCCGACAGTGCCGGGCCCGCGCCCTTGTACGGGATATGGGTGATGAAGGTCTTGGTCTGGATCTTGAACAGCTCGCCCGCCAGGTGGTGCGACGAGCCGTTGCCGGCCGAGCCGTAGTTGAGCTTGCCGGGGTTGGCGCGGGCGTAGGCAATCAGCTCCTGCAGCGTGTTGGCCTTGACGCGGCTGGGATTGACCACCACCACCTGCGGCGGCTGCGCGATCACCGTGACGGGAATGAAGTCCTTCTCGATGTCGTAGTCCAGCTTCTTGTAGAACGACGGCGCGATGGCGTGGTGGGCGCCGCCGATAAACACGGTGTAGCCGTCCGGCGCGGCCTTGGACGCGAGGCTGGCGCCGACCGTGCCGCCGGCGCCGCCGCGGTTGTCGATCACGAACTGCTTGCCGAGCTGCTTGGACAGCTGCGCTGTCAGCGGGCGCGCGAAGGCATCGGTGCCGCCGCCTGCGGGGAACGGCACGATTACGGTAACCGGCTTGGACGGCCAGGTATCGGCATGCGCGGCCGGGGCGGCGAGCATGGCGCCGGCACCGACGCCGGCAACGCCCAGGGCCAAGCCGACGGCGCGCGCGCAGGCGGCCAGGCTGAACTGACGACGATTCATCTTTGTCTCCTCTCTCTTCTGGAAAGTCAATCTGATGGCCGCGCGCGCCGGCATGGGCGCCGCGCGGCGGTGTTGCTGCTACGACAGGGCTCCCGACAAAACGGCGCGGCGCGCCAGGCGCCGCGGGTGCGAGGGCGATTCCCGTGACCGGACCAGGATCACAGCAGCTTCCCGACGCTGCGGCTGATGCGCGGGTTGCCTGCGCCCAGGCGTGCCAGATTGTCATCCAGCGCCTCGGGCACGTAAAGGTAATTGACCATCATGCCGCAGCTCTGGCTGCGGCCCTTGCGCGACAGGTCGGCGCCCCAGTTGAGCCGCTCCACGCAGGCACCGTTGCCAAGGTGGAAGCGCGCCACCGGGTCGGCCGGCATAGCCTGGTTGCGTTCGCGCACCAGGAAGTGCGCGGCCAGGGTCAGCGCGGTGTCGCGCACCACGGCATCGGCGGCATCCGGCGCCAGCGCCTCCAGCCAGGCCGCGCCGTCGGCTGGTGCGCTGCCGTGCCGCTCGTTCCAGCGCGCCAGCCGCTTGTCGCCCAGCACGCGCGCCACGGTCTCGCCGTCCTGCTTGCGCAGCCAGTCGGCAAAGCCGGGAATCGGCGACAGGGTGGCGAACTGCTTCACTTTCGGGAATTCGCGCTGCACTTCCTCGATCACGCGCTTGAGCAGGAAGTTGCCGAAGCTGACGCCGCGCAGCCCCGCCTGCGTATTGCTGATCGAATAGAAGATCGCCCACTTGACGCGGCGCAGGTCTTCCAGCGGCGCGGCTTCGTCCAGCAGGGTATGGACGTCGGCTGCCATCTCGGGGGCAAAGGCTACCTCGACGAAGATCAGCGGCTCGCGCGGAATGCGCGGGTGGAAGAAGGCGTAGCAGCGGCGGTCGGAATCGAGCCGGTTGCGCAGGTCGGTCCACGAGGCAATCTCGTGCACCGCTTCGTAGCGAATCAGCTTTTCCAGCAACGACGCGGGCGAGTCCCAGGTAATCGGCTGAAGCTCGAGCAGGCCGACGTCGAACCAGTTGGAGAACAAGGCCTCCAGGTCTTCGTCGAGCGGGCGCAGCCCTGGCATGCGGCGCTGCCAGCGCAGCATGTCGGCGCGCAGCTGGATCAGGAAGTGCAGGCCGCAGGCGCTGTTGCCGCGCTGGCCATGCAGTGCGGCCAGCCGCTTGAAGAAGCGGATGCGCGCGTTGGACAGCGCCTGGCCCAGGTTCGATTGGCTGGCCTGCGCACGGCTCGCGCGCGCGGACTTGTCGCCGTCGGCAGCGGCCTCTTCGCTGCCGCTGCTCGCCACCTCGGCCAGCACGGCCAGCATGCCGCGCCGCGTGGCCTCGCCGGCGGCCTCGTATTCGGCCTGCCAGGCCTGCGCGGCGGCGTTGGCGGCGCCGTCGGTCAGGCGCGCATCGAAGCACAGGCGCAGCTGTTCGCGCTGGCGGCGCACCACGCGCGCCGGCAGCGGCGTCTCGCCATCGGCAGGCGTGGCGGCCCTGGCATCGCCATTGGCCCTGGCGTCGGCCTCACCCTTGCGCCCCCACCAGCGGCCCAGCCGCGACAGGATATTGGAGCCCGACGGCTCGCTCTCGCCCAGTGGCGCGCTGATCTTCTGGTCACCCGTATCGAAGGAGTTCATGCGGTACCTGCCTTGGTGCGTCGATCTGAACGTGGGGGAAAACTCCGGTCCGGCGTGGTGCGGGCCCGGGCGCTACTCTTCGCCGCTCGCCACGCGCAAGGCCGGCGGGGAGCGCACGGCCAGCGCCGGCGGCGCCGCGGCGCTGCCGGCATCGAGGGCCTGCAGCGCCGCGCGCTGGCGCAGCAAGTGGGTCTTCATCATGGCTTCGGCGCCCTCGGGATCGCGGGCCTTGAGCGCGGCGAACACGCTCAGGTGCTCGGTGCAGGACTCCTGGATCCGCCCCGGCAGCTTCAGGCTCTTGTGGCGCGACAACCGCAGCACCTTGCGCAGGTCGCTGATCAGCCCGGTCAGCCAGCGATTGCCCGCCAGCCGCTGGATCGCTTCGTGGATCTGGGCGTTGGTCTCGTAGTAGGCATCGATATCGCCGGCCTGCGCATAACGGGCCAGGTCGGCGTGCAAGCCGTCGAGCGCGTCGAGATCGGCGCGCGTGGCGTTGCGGGCTGCTTCATACGCGCAACGTCCTTCCAGCAACGCCATCAGCGGAAAGATTTCGTCCAGGTCCTGCTCGGACAGTTCATTGACGAAGCAGCCGCGGCGCGGCTCCAGCCGCACCAGGCCTTCGGCGGCAAGCACCTTGAGCGCCTCGCGCAACGGCGTGCGCGAAATGCCCAGCGTTTCGGCCATCGCGGTCTCATCGATCCATGCGCCCGGCACCAGCGTATGCGCGTCGATCATCGCGCGCAGCCGGTCTGCCACTTCCAGGTACAGCGCCTTTTGGACGATGCGCATGCCCACTCCTGTCTCGCCTCGGGAGCACACGCGCGTTTGCGCCGGATCCCATAATTCATAATTATGAATTAGGACGCGAACGATACAAGAACTTTCGATGTTGCGCCGCAATGCCGGGCGCTTGAAGCAAAGCCGGGGACGAAGAGATGAGGTGCGGCGGGCGTTCCCTGCCTCCCCGCAAGGAACGCCCGCGCCTGAAAGAACTGCCGGTACTGCGTGATTATCGCTGGCGAGTTCCGAGTGGGATCCGCCGCGTGGGTCCATGGATTAACCTGGCGCTGGCCCTGCGCCACCCCTGTTGCAAACGCGCCAAGCGCGTGGATTTTCCCGTGCCCTTTCTCCGTGCAGCGCGGCTAGCGTAACTCTCGACCCGAAGAGCCGTACTCCCCCCTGGCACTGCCGTGGCGGCTGTGGCTCGCCGCTCATCTTGTAACAAAAACACTAGCGATTTACGTGCCAGTCGGGCTAAGCCCTTGATTTTATGGATGGCACCCAAGCGAAATTTGTTACAGGATGGTCATAGTGTAACAGGATGTTTCCGAAGTGTTACGAGGGTTTTCCATGGTGATGTCGTTGAGACACAGGCCGGCAGCAAGCGCTTGTGCGGATTGTGCGGTATGCGATATTTATCGATGTCAGAATGTGAGGCAGTCGCCCCAATTGCCCCGGCTGGCATCGTTGCGTTTTTGAAACAGCGTTTGCCATCACGGATTACCGGCTGGTTTTTTCCTGAATCGATCGCACATCACCTGGAGCTCACGCCATGCAAGCTGGCAGCAGCGATTTCACTCTGGCCCCCACCCCGGCAGCCTCGGCATCACCCACCGCCCCACACCCTGCCGCGCTGCGACCGCTCGCCCTGAGCTTTACCGGTTCGGGCTCGGAGTATTTCCGGATCTGGATCGTCAATGCGCTGCTGACCCTCGTTACCCTTGGGATCTATTCGGCCTGGGCCAAGGTGCGCACGCTGCAGTACTTCTATCGCAATACGCGGCTGGACGGCGCCAGCTTCGACTACCACGGCAAGCCGTCGGCGATCCTGAGAGGCCGGGCCATCGTGTTCGCGCTGGTGCTCGCCTTCCAGTTTGCCTCGACCTTCTCGCCGTTCCTGGCACTGGCGATGCTGCTGGTGCTGCTGGCGGTGTTCCCCCTGCTGCTGGTGCGTTCGCTGCGGTTCCGCATGGCCAACTCGGGCTACCGCGGGCTGCGCTTCGCCTTCACCGGCGGCGATGCCGAGGCCTACCGCGTGTTCGTGCTGTGGCCGCTGGCCGCGGTGGCGACGCTGGGCTTGCTGGGGCCGGTGGCGCACCAGCGCTTCAAGCGCTACCAGCATAACCACACGCGCTTCGGCACCGCACCGTTCGGCTTCCATGCCACGGCGGGGCATTTCTACCAGGCCTACCTGCGCGCCTTCGGCGTGGTGCTGGCGGCCACGCTGGTGATGGCCGTGACCGGCTTCCTGATGGCGCCGGGCATCGGCAATTTCGGCGCGGCGGCGCTGCTCGGCTTCGGCATCGCCGGCTTCTACCTGGGCATGCTGTCGGTCAGCCCCTACCTGATGGCGCGACTGCAGAACGTGGTGTGGAGCCACACCACGCTGGCGCCGCACGCGTTCCGCAGCGAGGTGAGCGCCGCGCGCATGGTCTTCATCTTCGTCACCAACCTGATTGCCATCGCGCTGACGCTGGGCCTGTTCGTGCCGTTCGCGCGCGTGCGTGCAACACGCTACCGCCTGCAGTGCGTGACCATGCTGGCGGCCGGCTCGCTCGACAGCTTCGTCGCCGGCGAAGTCCAGCAAGTGGGCGCACTGGGGGATGCGGCAGTAGACTGGTACGACATCGACATCGCGCTCTGACGCGCCATGGTTCCGGTCACCTTCTTCGACGGCCGCTCGTCGCGCGCGCATCCGGCCACGCTCGCCGTGGAGGCGCAGCAGGCCGTGCTGCGCGACGCCGACGGCACCGAACTGCGGCGCGCGCCGCTGTCGCAGCTGCGCGTGTCGGAACGCGTGCGGCGCGCGCCCCGGCTGGTCACCTTTGCCGACGGCGCCTTCTGCGAAGTCGCCGACCATGCCGCTTTCGACCGCCTGCTGGCCGCCACCGGCCACCGAGACAGCCTGGTGGCGCGCGCGCAGAACAGCTGGCGCCTGGCAGGCATGGCCGTGGCGGGCCTGGTGGCGGTACTGGTGCTGGGCTACTACGTCTTGCTGCCGTGGGGCGCGGGCATGATGGCACGCGCGGTGCCGGCCGAACTGGAGGCGCGGCTGGGTGAACTGACGCTGGCCAGCCTGGACAACGGCGTGGTCGGGCCGACGCAATTGCCGGCCGCCGAGCAGGCCCGCATCCGCGCCGGCTTCGCGGCGTTGCGGCGCCCGCGCGACGCGGCGCACGACTACCAGATCCTGTTCCGCCAGGGCGGCGAGATCGGCGCCAATGCGCTGGCCTTGCCGGGCGGCACCATCATCGTCACCGACGAGCTGGTCGGCGTGGCGGGCACCGGCGCCGGCCTGATGGGCGTGCTCGCCCACGAAGCGGGCCACGTGGCACGCCGCCACGGGCTGCAGCAGGTGATCCAGGGATCGGCACTGGCGGCACTGTCCGCCTACCTGTTCGGCGATATCTCGTCAGTGCTGGCGGGCGTACCCGCCGCCATGCTGACGTTGCGCTATTCGCGCGACCACGAACGCGAGGCCGACGCCTATGCCATCGACGTCATGCAGCGCAACGGCCTGCCGCCGGCGGCGCTGGCCGACGTGCTGGTCGCGCTGGAGCAGCGCGAGGGCAAGCCCGGCGAAGCGCAGGCCAGTCGTGGCGAAGACTTCCTGTCGACGCACCCGCATACCCAGGCGCGCATCGACACGTTGCGCCGCGCCGGCCGCTAGCACGGCGCGCGGGCACGGCGGGGGGGGCGGGGCTCAGGCCGCCGGCTGCGGCGCCCCGGCGCCGGGCTGGCGGCGGTAGGCCCAGATCACCATGGCAATGCCCGCCAGGATCATCGGCAGGCTCAGCCACTGGCCCATCGACAGTTTCAGCGCCAGCAGGCCCAGGAAATTATCGGGCTCGCGCGCGAATTCCGCGGCGAAGCGGAACGCGCCGTAGCCGATCAGGAAGACACCCGACACCGCGCCCATCGGCCGCGGCTTGCGCGCGAACAGCCACAGGATGACGAACAGCGCCACGCCCTCGCCGGCAAACTGGTAGAGCTGCGACGGATGGCGCGGGATATTGTCGCCGGCCTGCGGGAAGATCATGCCCCACGGCAGGTCGGTGGCACGTCCCCACAGCTCGCCGTTGATGAAGTTGCCGATGCGCCCGGCGGCCAGTCCGCAGGGGATCATCGGCGCGATGAAGTCGGTCACTTCCATCCAGTGGCGCCGGCGCAGCCTGCCGAACAGCCACATCGCCACCACCACGCCGAGGAAGCCGCCATGGAAGGCCATGCCGCCCTCCCACACCTTGAAGATCTCCATCGGATGCGACAGGTAGTACGACGGCTTGTAGAACAGCACATAGCCCAGCCGCCCGCCCAGGATCACGCCCAGCACGCCGAAGAACAGCATGTCGTCCAGGTCGCGCGTGGTCCAGCCCCTGGCGGCGACATGCGGCTGGCGGATGCGCAGGCGGCCGAACCACAGGAACATGATGAACCCGGCCAGGTACATCAGCCCGTACCAGCGGATCGCAAGCGGGCCCAGGTGGATGGCAACCGGGTCGAACTGGGGATGAATCAGCATGTTGGCGTGAATGGTGGTTGTGGGGCTGCGGCTATGCCGGCTGCGCCAGCTGCCGGGAGCCGCCGGTCTGCGCCATGCGAGCCGGCATCGGGCAGCGCCAGGTATGACGCGCGGGTGCGGCGAAGGTTGCACGGCAATGCCGACACCTGGCCCGCGCACGCATCGTAGCCCGTAATGATGTCACAAATCCGCGCCGCGCCCGGCAAGCCCGGCCTGCCGGCCGGGGCCCGCCAGTGCGCGAACAATCCATTTGACACGCCAAAACGCAAGCGTCATTCTTGGCCCATCCCGGCGCCGGGCGCGCGCCCGCGCGGGGCACAGAACAAGGATCCAGGAGACACCCACCATGGCATTCAACAAGCGCTCCCGGCACATCACGCAAGGCGTGGCGCGCTCCCCCAACCGCTCGATGTACTACGCGCTCGGCTACCAGAAGGAGGACTTCGACAAGCCGATGGTGGGCATCGCCAACGGCCATTCGACCATCACGCCGTGCAACGCCGGCCTGCAGCGCCTGGCCGACTCGGCCATCGACGCGATCCGCGCCGCCGGCGCGAACCCGCAAGTGTTCGGCACCCCGACCATCTCCGACGGCATGTCGATGGGCACCGAGGGCATGAAGTACTCGCTGATCTCGCGCGAGGTCATCGCCGACTGCATCGAGACCGCGGCCCAGGGCCAGTGGATGGACGGCGTGGTGGTGATCGGCGGCTGCGACAAGAACATGCCGGGCGGCATGATCGCGCTGGCGCGCACGAACGTGCCGGGCATCTATGTCTACGGCGGCACCATCAAGCCCGGCCACTGGAAGGGCAAGGACCTGACCATCGTGTCGTCGTTCGAGGCCGTGGGCGAGTTCACCGCGGGGCGCATGAGCGAGGAAGACTTCGAGGGGGTGGAGCGGAACGCCTGCCCGTCCACCGGCTCGTGCGGCGGCATGTACACCGCCAACACCATGAGCTCGTCGTTCGAGGCGCTGGGCATGTCGCTGCTGTACTCGTCGACCATGGCCAATCCGGACCAGGAGAAGGTCGACAGCGCCGCCGAATCGGCGCGCGTGCTGGTCGAGGCCGTCAAGCGCGACCTCAAGCCGCGCGACATCATCACGCGCCGTTCGATCGAGAACGCGGTGGCGCTGATCATGGCCACGGGCGGCTCCACCAACGCGGTACTGCATTACCTGGCGATCGCGCACGCCGCCGAAGTGGAATGGACCATCGACGACTTCGAGCGCATCCGCCGCAAGGTGCCGGTACTCTGCAACCTCAAGCCGTCGGGCCAGTACGTGGCGACCGACCTGCACCGCGCCGGCGGCATCCCGCAGGTGATGAAGATCCTGCTCAAGGCCGGCCTGCTGCACGGCGACTGCATCACCATCACCGGCCGCACCCTGGCAGAGGAACTCGAGCACGTGCCCGACGCCCCGCGCGCCGACCAGGACGTGATCCTGCCGATCGAGCGGGCGCTCTACGCCGAGGGCCACCTGGCCATCCTCAAGGGCAACCTCGCCGAGGAGGGCGCGGTCGCCAAGATCACCGGCCTGAAGAACCCGGTCATCACCGGCCCGGCACGCGTGTTCGAGGACGAGCAGAGCGCGATGGACGCGATCCTGGCGGACCGCATCAACCCCGGCGACATCCTGGTGCTGCGCTATCTCGGCCCCAAGGGCGGCCCCGGCATGCCGGAGATGCTGGCGCCGACCTCGGCCATCATCGGCAAGGGCCTGGGAGAGTCGGTGGGCTTTATCACCGACGGCCGCTTTTCGGGCGGCACCTGGGGCATGGTGGTCGGGCACGTCGCACCGGAGGCCTACGTCGGCGGCACCATTGCGCTGGTGCGGGAAGGGGATTCGATCACCATCGATGCGCACAAGCTGCTGCTGCAGCTAAATGTATCGGAGCAAGAGCTGGCAAAGCGCCGTGCCGACTGGAAAGCACCGGCGCCGCGCTATACGCGTGGGGTGCTGGCGAAGTTTGCGCGGCTGGCATCGACAGCGAGCAAGGGCGCGGTGACGGACTGAGGCGTCTCGCATGCCGGCGGTCTGCGCCCCTCTCCCGCTTGCGGGAGAGGGGCCGGGGGAGAGGGCCGGCGCACGCAAGAACGACGGTATTCACTTCGTGGAAGCTCCTGCCCTCTCCCCCGCCCCTCTCCCAGAGGGAGCGGGGAGAATAGCCGGAGCTCAAGCTTCAATCCCCACCCGGCGCCTTCTCCATCTCCTCCAGCGTCGCGTCGAGCCACTCGACCAGCCGCGCTTCCAGCGACTGCGTCAGCTCGCTGGCGAGCTGGGCCGCGAGCTGCGGGAGCCGGGACTGCAGCGTGGCTTCGGTGTGCGCCGCGACCACCTGCGGCCATTCGGTGCGAAAGCGCATCATCACGCGGCTCAGCAGCTCGGTGCGCACCGCGCGCAGGTCGTCGTCGCCGGCGTCCGTCTGCGCGACGGCCGGGGCCGGCACGAGCGCGTCGTCCAGCGCGGCGTCGCCGGTGTCGCCCACCTGCATCACCATGCCGGCATCGTCCATGCCAAAGGTGTCGATCACGCCGTCGTCCGCCGCGGCGCCCGCCTGCGCCGGCGCTTCGGTGTCGGCTTCAGTGCCGGCATCCGGCAGTTCGACGACCTCGGTCAGCAGCGGGATGCTGTCGTGCGGTTCCGGCCGCGGGATCACCCGCGAGGTGGTGCGTTCGCTCATGCGGCGTCTCCCTTGGGCTGGCCGATGTCGTGGTGCGTCAGCGGATAGCCGCGTTCGCGGTAGAACCGGTAGCGCTGCCGGCCGGCCTCGCGCGCGGCATCGCCGGCGCCCACCACCTCGATCAGCCGCTCGAAGCTGGCAAACTGCGCCGGGGCTTCTTCAGCCAGGTTGATCAGCAGCTGGTGGTGCGGCACGCCCTCGGTGGTGGCGGCCAGCAGGATCGGCGTGACCGCCGCGTTGGGGCTTTCCAGGCCGCAATGCGGCAGGAAGTCCAGCGCGGAAAAGGTCCACAGGCGCGCGTCCAGGTCCGCCAGCTGCGCCGGCGCACCGTGGATCACCACCTTCTGCCCGGCGCCGTAGGCCTTGCGGACCAGCCGGCAGACATAGCCGAGCACGTCCGGCACGTTGCTGTGGAAGTCGATTCGCGTCATGGACGGTTGCCGCTCCTGCTCCGTGGCGCCGCCGTCAGGCCGCGCGGTCCATCAGGAACTGCGTCAGCAGCGGCACCGGGCGGCCGGTGGCGCCCTTGGCCGCGCCGCTCTTCCACGCGGTGCCGGCGATGTCCAGGTGGGCCCAGTCGTACTTCTCGGTGAAGCGCGCCAGGAAGCAGGCCGCGGTAACGCTGCCGGCCGGACGGCCGCCGATATTGCCCATGTCGGCAAAGTTGGACTTGAGCTGGTCCTGGTATTCGTCGTCCAGCGGCATGCGCCAGGCGGTGTCCATGGCGCGGCGGCCAGCCTGCAGCAGCGCATCGGCCAGCGCGTCGGAGCGCGCGTACAGGCCGCTGTTGACGTGCCCGAGCGCGATGATGCAGGCGCCGGTCAGGGTGGCCACGTCGATCACCGCGGCCGGCTTGAAGCGCTCGACATAGGTCAGCGCATCGCACAGGATCAGGCGGCCCTCGGCGTCGGTATTCAGGATCTCGATGGTCTGGCCCGACATGCTGGTGACCACGTCGCCCGGCTTGGTGGCGACGCCGCTGGGCATGTTCTCGCAGGTGGGCACCACCGCGACGACATTGAGCTTCAGGCCCATCTCGGCCACGGCCTGGATCGTGCCCAGCACCGAGGCGGCGCCGCACATGTCGTACTTCATCTCGTCCATGCCCTCGCCCGGCTTGAGCGAGATCCCGCCGGTATCGAAGGTGATGCCCTTGCCCACCAGCACCACCGGCGCCTGCCTGGCGCCGCCGCCGTCGTAGCGCAGCACGATGAACTGGGGCGGCTCGGCGCTGCCCTTGGTCACCGCCAGGAACGCGCCCATGTTCAGGGCTTCGATCTGCTTGCGCCCGAGGATCTCGGCCTTGAGCTTGTGGCGCTTGGCGATGCTGCGCGCGGTATTGGCCAGGTAGGTCGGGGTGCAGATATTGGAGGGGAGGTTGCCCAGGTCGCGCGTCAGCTCCATGCCGTTGGCGATGGCGGTACCGCGCACCGCGGCCTGGGTGGCGGCGCGGGCATCGCCGCTGTCGACCGCGATCACGACCTTGCGCAGCGAGGACTTGTCATTGCCGTTGGGCTTGCCGCTGGCCGCATTCTGGGCGTTGGCGCGCTTCAGTCCGGGATGGCGCTCGAGCAGGCGGTAGCCGGCTTCGCGCACCAGCGTGATGGTGGTGATCACGGCCCACGATACGTCGCGCTGCTGCGGCGCCTGTTGCGCCAGGCACCACAGCGCCGAGGTCGCACGCGTGGACGACAAGGCACGCACCGCGGTGCGCACCGCATCGGCAAAGGCCTTGTCGGTGAAGTCGGCTTCCTTGCCCAGGCCCACCAGCAGCACGCGGGCGGCGCCCACGCCGGCGACTTCGTGCAGCATCAGGTGGGTGCCGCGCTTGCCCTCGAAGTCGCCCTGCTTGACCAGCCGTCCCACCAAGCCCTTGGTGGCCACATCGAGGGCCTTGGCGACGCCGCCAAGGTTCTGGCCTTCGAACAGGCCGACCACCAGGCAGTCGGTCTTGGTCGCCAGGAAACCATTTTGGCCGGCTTTGCTCCAATCCAGGGCTTTTGTGCTAAATTCCATCGCGCTTCCTTCCAGGGGCTCGTTAGACACGAAAGCCTCCATTATCCGCGATTTTTACCCCGCGACCTGCCGCCGCTGATACGCCCCGGTCACGTTGACAGCACGCTGTGCCGTCAGCCAGCCGTTCTGCCAGGCACCTCGCACGGCACATCGCCCGCTCCGGCCGGCAGCCCGGAACCGAACCCGCATGATCCTTCAACAAGCCCTGCGACGCGAGCTTGCCTACACCGCCGGGGCGGTGTTCCTGGTGATGCTGACCTTCATGCTCACCTCGCTCGTGATCCGCATCCTGGGGATGGCCGCCAACGGCAAGGCCAGCCCCAACGACGTGCTGATGCTGATCGGCCTGGCCACCATCGGCTACCTGTCGATCCTGCTGTCGGCCACGCTGTTCATTTCCACCCTGATCGTGCTGACGCGCTGGTACAAGGACTCGGAAATGGTGGTGTGGTTTTCGGCCGGCATCTCGCTGCGCGACCTGGTCAAGCCGGTGCTGCAGTTCGCCGCCCCCTTCATCGTGCTGGCGCTGCTGCTGGGCCTGTTCGCCTGGCCGTGGGCCAACCAGCAGAGCGCGCTGTTCCGCGACCGCTTCGAGCAGCGCGGGGTGATGTCGATGATCGCCGCCGGCCGCTTCATCGAGCCGGCCAAGGCCAACTACGTGCTGTTCATCGAAGGCATCGACGCCGACATGAAGCATGCGCGCAATGTCTTCGTTGCCAACGCCGAAGCCGACAAGATCGGCGTGGCGCTGGCGCACCAGGGCCAGTTCGAGACCATGCCCAATGGCGACCGCCTGGTGGTGATGGAGAATGGCCGCCGCTATTCCGGCACGCCCGGCCAGATCGACTACCGCATCGTCGAGTTCGAGCGCTATGCGGTCAAGGTGGACAACAAGCCGCCCGAGTCCGAGGCCAGCCTGCCGCCCAAGAGCCGCGACACCATCGACCTGATCCGCAATCCCACGCGCGAGAACCTGGGCGAGCTGGTGTGGCGCATCTCGCTGCCGATCCTTGCCTTCAACTTCGTCATGATCGCGATCCCGCTGGCCTACGTTAACCCGCGCCTGGGCCGCTACACGCCGCTGGTGTTCGCGGTGCTGATCTACCTGACGTACAGCAACCTGATCAACCTGTCGCAGTCCTGGGTGCGCAACGGCTCGATCCCGTTCTGGCTGGCCTGGTGGCCGATCCACCTGGCCGTGTTCCTGGGCGCGCTGCTGCTGTTCCGCTATCGCCAGAACCGCAGCCTGGGTGGCTGGCGCGCCGTGTTCGGGCTGCGCAAGCGCGATGCCGCGGCCACGGCCGGAGGCCGGGCATGAGGATCCTGCGCGTCTACGAACGCTATTTCGGCCGGCTGGTCTATGGCGTGTTCGCCTTCATCCTGTTCGCGGTGCTGTCGCTGTTCGTGTTCTTCGACATGCTCAACGAGCTGGAGAACGTCAACGCCCAGTACACCTCGCTGGTCGCCCTGTTCCACGTCCTGCTGCAGGCACCCACGCGGGTCTACGAGGTGCTGCCGATCGCGGTGCTGATCAGCGCGATCTATGTGTTTTCGCAGCTGGCCAGCCAGTCCGAGTACACCATCTTCCGCGTCGCCGGCCTGAACACGCGCCAGGCGCTGTTCTCGCTGTTCAAGCTGGCGGTGCCGCTGGCGCTGGTGACCTTTATCTTCGGCGAGTTCATCGGCCCGCGCGCCGAGCAGTACGCGCAGAAGGTCAAGCTGGAAGCGATCGGCGCGACGGTGTCGTCGGGCTTCCGCTCCGGGGTCTGGGTAAAGGACCGCGACAAGGATCCTGCCGGCGATGGCGAGATCACCCGCTTCGTCAACGTCGCCGGCCTGCGGCCGGACCAGACCATTACCGGCATCACCATGTATGAGTTCGACCCCCAGTACCGGCTGCGCGTGATCCGCGTGGCGCAGGAGGGTCGCTACCAGGGCGGGCAGTCATGGGAGCTGCAGAACGTCAGCGAGACCCGCTTCGTCGAGCTGGCCCCGCACGCACAGGGCGCCCAGCCGGCAGCCGCCACGCCGCCGCGCGACGCGCTGGCGCCGGACTTCCGCGCCGAGCAGGTCAAGTTCCCGCGCGTGGCCATGCATTCGGAGCTGACCCCGCAGATCCTGTCGGTGCTGCTGGTCACGCCGGAGCGGATGTCGACGCTGGACCTGTTCCGCTATATCCGCCACCTGCGCGATAACAAGCAGGACACGCAGCGCTACGAGATCGCATTCTGGAAAAAGGTGATCTACCCCCTCACGCTGTTCGTGATGGTGGCGCTGGCCCTGCCCTTCGCCTACCTGCACGCGCGTGCCGGCGCGGTGGGCGTGAAGGTGTTCGGCGGCATCATGCTGGGGCTGTCGTTCCACCTGTCCAACACGCTGTTTTCGCACGTCGGCCTGCTGCATACGTGGCCGCCGATCATCTCGGCGCTGGTGCCGGGCACGCTTTACCTGATGGTGGCGCTGCTGGCGCTGCGTTGGGTCGACCGGCACTGAGGACGGCCATGGCAAGCGGCGACCGCGCCCTGGTCCTGTTCGCGCATGGCGCGCGCGATGCGCGCTGGCGCGAGCCGTTCGAGCGTTTGCAGCAGAAGCTGGTTGCCGCCCTGCCCGGCTGCGCGGTACGACTGGCGTTCCTGGAACTGATGTCGCCGCTGCTGGCGGATGCGCTGGCCCAACTTGCGGCGGAAGGCGTGACCGAGGTCACCGTGGTGCCGGTGTTCTTCGGCCAGGGCGGACATATCCGGCGCGATTTGCCGGCGCTGATCGAGCAATGCCGGCAGGCGCATCCCGGCTTGCGCATTCATTGCGCGGCGGCGGTGGGCGAGTCGGATGCGGTGCTGGAGGCGATTGCGGCGTATTGCGTGGCGTCGCTGCCTGGGGCTGCCCCGGAAGCCTGAGGTACTGACGACGTCAATGAAAAACCCCGTGCCGGAGTATCCGCCACGGGGTTAGTTTTTTCTGCAAGACATCAATGACCGCTGCACTGCTCCCTTCTCCCACTTGCGGGAGAGGGGAGAAATACCTCAGGCAGCGCGCGGCGTGCGTACTTCGGCCACGTCCGCATCCTCCCGCGGCGCCTCGGTCGCGCGCGCGGCCAGCGCGGCGCCGATCATCAGCAGGCTCGGCTGTACCGGATCGATCCACGCGGCCGCTTCACCGGCCGCCATCTGTCCGAGCGTGAACTCGCGGCTGCGCTGTTGCGGCGTGGTGGCGGCTTCCACCACCCAGGCCGGCGTCGAGGCGGGCTTTCCGTGCGCGATCAGCTGCGCGGCTATGGATGCGGCCTGGTCGCGGCCCATGTAGTAGACCAGCGTATCGGCCCTGACCGCGGCTTCGATATCGGCCGAGCCCTCGCCGTCCGCGGCCTTGGCCTGCGTGGCAAAGGCCACGCTGCGCGACACGCCGCGTTTGGTCAGCGGCTTGCCGATAGCGGAAGCGGCCGCCAGCGCGGCGGTGATGCCGGGCACCACCTCGTACTCGATGCCGGCCGCTTCCAGCGCCTGCAGCTCCTCGTCGGCGCGGCCGAACAGCATCGGGTCGCCGCCCTTCAGGCGCACCACGCGCTCATACTTGCTGGCCAGATCCACGATCTGGCGGTTGATGAACAGCTGCGCGGTGGAGCGCTGGCCGCAGCGCTTGCCGACTTCGACCAGCTCCGCCTGCGAACACCAGGCCAGCATCTCCGGCGACACCAGCGCGTCGTGCAGCACCACCTGGGCTTCGCCCAATAGCCGTGCGCCACGCACCGTAATGAGGTCTGCCGCACCGGGGCCTGCCCCGATCAGGTACACCTTGCCGAAAGTCTTCTGTGCCTGCTTGCCCATCTCCAGCCCCTTGTCCGGTCGATCCCGTTCGTTACCGATCAGGAGAACGCACGGATCATGCCTGCGGCCACCGTGTGGTTGGTCGCCTCGTCGATCAGCACGAAGGCGCCGGTCGCCGGGTTGTCGCCGTAAGCATCGCACACGATCGGCTTCTGCAGCGAGATCTGCACCGAACCGATGTCGTTCAGGCGGATGTCGTGGCGGCCGGTCTCGTGCGACAGCGTGTGCACGTCCAGCACGCGCTCCACCGCCGACACGCGCGCGAACACGCTGGCCGTGGTGTGCTTGAGCACGTACTTGCGCGACGGGTTCAGCGACTCGTCGTCGAACCAGCACAGGTCGGCCTGCAGCTTCTTGGCGGAAGCCGCGGTCGCATCGGCGGCGACGAACATGTCACCGCGTGATACATCGACATCCTCGGCCAGGCGCACGGTGACCGTGTCGCCGACGTTGGCCGATTCCGCCGCGCCGTTCGGGGTCAGCACTTCGGCCACCACCGCTTCGCGGTTGGCGGGCAGCACGCGCAGCTTCTGGCCGACGCGCACGGTGCCGGCTTCCACGCGGCCGGCATAGCCGCGGAAATCGTCCGACTGCGAACCGTCCTGGCGGATCACCAGCTGCACCGGGAAGCGCAGCGCGGCGTCGTCCTCGGGCGCGGCTTCTTCCACCGGCAGCTCTTCCAGCAGCGGCAGCAGCGGCTCGCCCTGGTACCACGGCATGGCGTCGCTCTCATGCACGATGTTGTCGCCGCGCAGCGCGGACACCGGCACATAGCGCACGTCCTTCAGGCCCAGCTGCTCGGCCAGTTCGGCGTAGGCGCTGCGGATCTCGTTGAAGGTCTGTTCGCTGTAGTCGACCAGGTCCATCTTGTTGACGGCGACGATCACGTGCTGGATTTCCAGCAGCTTCAGGATCGCCGAATGGCGCTTGGTCTGCGCCAGCAGTTCGGCGCGCCCGTCCGTGACGGTAACGCGGGTGGCATCGACCAGCACGATGGCCGCATGCGCGGTCGAGGCGCCGGTGACCATGTTGCGGGTGTACTGCTCGTGGCCCGGCGTATCCGCGATGATGAACTTGCGGCGCGCGGTCGAGAAGTAGCGGTAGGCCACGTCGATGGTGATGCCCTGCTCGCGCTCGGCTTCCAGGCCGTCGGTCAGCAGCGAGAAGTCGATCTGCTCGCCGGCGGTGCGCTTGTTCTTGGCGTTGGCCAGCGCGGTCAGCTGGTCGGACAGCACGGCCTTGCTGTCGTACAGCAGGCGGCCGATCAGCGTGCTCTTGCCGTCGTCGACGGAGCCGGCGGTGATGAAGCGCAGCAGGCCTTGATGGTTAGATTCGTGGGTCATGGTGCAATCCTGTATTCGCATGTCGCTCCCGCGAAGGCGGGAGCCCAGCGACTTTCTGCGCGCGCGGGGCGCTGGTAAGACACTGGATTCCCGCCTTCGCGGGAATGACGACAATCTCTGGCCGGGGGACTTAGAAGTAGCCTTCCTTCTTGCGGCGCTCCATCGAGGCTTCGCTGGTCTGGTCGTCCATGCGGGTGGCGCCGCGCTCGGTGATCTCGGTCACCGCGGTCTCGGCGATGATCGCTTCCGGCGAATCGGCAACGCTGGCCACCGGGCAGGTGCAGCTGATGTCGCCGACGGTGCGGAAGCGCACCGACAGCACTTCGCTGACGTCGCCGTCCTGCTTGGGCGTGATCGGCGTGACCGGCACCAGCAGGCCGTTCTTGCGCACCACTTCGCGCTGGTGCGCGTAGTAGATCGGCGGCAGGGCCAGGTTTTCGCGGGCGATGTACTGCCACACGTCCAGCTCGGTCCAGTTCGAGATCGGGAACACGCGCATCTGCTCGCCCTGCGCCATGCGGGCGTTATACAGGCTCCACAGCTCGGGGCGCTGGGCCTTCGGGTCCCACTGGCCGAACTCGTCGCGGAACGAGAAGATGCGCTCCTTGGCGCGGGCCTTCTCTTCGTCGCGGCGGGCACCGCCCATGAGCGCGTCGAATTTGTGCGCCTCGATGGTTTCCAGCAGCGTCACGGCCTGCGCCGCGTTACGCGAATCGGTTTCCTTGCGCAGGCGCACGGTGCCGCGCTTGATCGAATCCTCGACGTGACCCACCACCAGGCGCGCGCCCAGTTCCGCCACGCGCTGGTCGCGGAACGTGATGACTTCCGGGTAGTTGTGGCCGGTGTCGATATGTACCAGCGGGAACGGCAGCTCGATCTTGCGGTCGCCCAGGCGGAAGGCCTTCAGCGCAAGGTGCAGCATCACGATCGAATCCTTGCCGCCGGAGAACAGCAGCGCCGGGTTGCGGCACTCGGCCACGACCTCGCGGATGATGTAGATCGATTCCGCTTCGAGGCGGTCGAGATGGTCGTTCTGTACCTGCAACAGGTGCGCCACGCTGGAGGTGGCTTCTGCGATGTCGTTCATGATGCCCATTTTCTTACGGCCTCAATGCTTGATGTTCTGTTCGTGGAGCCCGCACTCCTTCGAGTCCTTGCTCTCCCACCACCACCGTCCCGCACGCAAGTCCTCGCCCGCGCGCACGGCGCGCGTACAGGGCTCGCAGCCGATGCTGGGATAGCCCTTGGCATGCAGGTCGTTGAGCGGCACCTGATGGCGCTTCAGGTAGGCCCAGACTTCGGCTTCGCTCCAGTCCGCCAGCGGGTTGAACTTGGGGATGCCACGGGCTTCGTCCATTTCCTCGAACGGCAGCTCGGCGCGCGTCACGGCCTGCTCGCGGCGCTGGCCGGTCAGCCAGGCGTCGGCATGCGACAGCGCGCGGTTGAGCGGCTCGACCTTGCGGATGCCGCAGCATGCCTTGCGCAAGTCGATGCTGTCGTAGAAGCCGTTCAGCCCGTGCTTCTTCAGGTAGTTCTCGACCGCTTCGGCATCCGGCGTGAACTGCTCGATGGTGTAGCCGTAGTGCGCCTGCACCTTGTCCAGCACCGCCAGCGTCTCGGCGTGCAGGCGCCCCGTCTGCAGCGTGAACACGCGGATGCCAGCGCGCACGGCTTCGCTGCCGCGCAGGATCGCGTCGGTCAGCACCATGTCCTCGGCCGCCAGGCTGGAGGCAAAGCGCGCGCGGAAGAAACGGCCGGCGATACCCGCCAGGCGCTCGGCCAGCTCGCGCTCCTTCTGCTCCAGCGCTTCGATGCTGCCGGTATACTCCGGCGCGACCCACAGCGCCGGCGGACGCAGCGCCGACACCGCACCGGCATCGACCACCGCGATTTCGCTCAGCACCGTGCTCATGCCGTTTCCTTCGACTGCACGGCACCGACTTCGGCGCGCGCGCGGCGGAACAGCGGCAGCGGCTCGTCCACCGACGCCTGGTAGGTCACGGTGAACTCGGTAAAGCCCTTGATGGCGTCGTCGATGTTCTTGTCGGCACGCACCGCGAATGCATCGAAGCCGCAGCGCTTCATGAAGTTGAGCTGGTCGCGCAGCACGTCGCCGATGGCGCGCAGCTGGCCTTCCCACTTGTAGCGGGTGCGCAGCAGGTAGGCCGTAGAGAAGCCGCGGCCGTCGCGGAACACCGGGAAATCGACCGCCACCAGCGACACGCGGTCGAAGTACGCGGCGGCATCGCCCGGCTCGTCTTCGGGCGCCAGCCACACGCCGGTGCGGGCCGCGTCACGGCCCGCCAGCAGCGCTTCGTTGGCCTTCCACACCGACAGCGGGAACAGCACGGCGTCCTGGCCCTGCGCTGCGGCAGCGACCTGCTCTTCGGTCAGCGGCTGCTCTTCCGTGGCGCGCAGCACGGTCCAGTTGTCTTCGACGATCACCGGGGTGACGTTCCCACCCTCGCGTTGCAGTTGAATGATCTTTGCCATGTTCAGTCTCTCCGGTCCTCAGGCTTCGGCGCGCTCGCGCGGTTGCTTGTCGGCATAGACGCGCTCCTTGAACGGGGCGATGCCGATGCGGGACAGGGTTTCGATAAAGCGTTCGTCTTCGATGCGGTTGGCCACGAAGGTGTCGATGATCCGGCTCACCACGTCGGGCATTTCCTCGGCGCTGAACGACGGGCCGATCACCTTGCCCAGCGCGGTCTGGTTGCCCTGCGCGCCGCCCAGCGTGACCTGGTACCACTCCGAACCGTCCTTGTCGACGCCCAGCACGCCGATATTGCCGACGTGGTGGTGGCCGCAGGCGTTGATGCAGCCCGAGATGTTCAGCGAGATCTCGCCCAGGTCGTGGACGTAGTCGAGATCGTCGAAGCGGTCCTGGATCGCCTGCGCGATCGGAATCGACTTGGCATTGGCCAGCGAGCAGAAGTCGCCGCCAGGGCAGGCGATGATGTCGGTCAGCAGGCCGATGTTGGGCGTCGCCAGGCCGGCCTTCTTCGCCAGTTGCCACAGCGCGTACAGGTCCTGCTTCTTCACGTCGGGCAGCACCAGGTTCTGCTCGTGCGCGACACGCAGCTCGCCGAAGCCGAACTGGTCGGCGAGGTCGGCCACGGTTTCCATCTGCGCATCGGTGGCATCGCCCGGGGGCGACACCAAACCCGGCTTGGTCGACAGCGTCACCGCGGCGTAGCCCGGCACCTTGTGGCCGTGCACGCTGCGGCTGACCCAGCGCGCGAAGGCCTTGTCCTCGAGCAGGTGCTTTTCGTACGAGGCGTCGGTGTCGGCCAGCTTTTCATACGCCGGCGGCGTGAAGTACTGCGCCACGCGGTCGAATTCGGCCTGCGTCAGCGTGGCCGGGCCGTCCTTGCTGTGCTGCCATTCTTCCTCGACTTCCTGGGCAAACTTGTCGGCGCCGATGGCCTTCACCAGGATCTTGATGCGGGCCTTGTACTTGTTGTCGCGGCGGCCATAGCGGTTGTACACGCGGATCGCCGACTCGATGTAGGTCAGCATGTGCTGCCACGGCAGGTCGTCCTTGATCACCGTGCCCAGGATCGGCGTACGGCCCAGGCCGCCGCCGGCCAGGATGCGCAGGCGCACTTCGCCGTCGGCATTCTTGTAGGCGTAGACGCCGATGTCGTGCATCTGCACCACGGCGCGGTCGTCCGCCGACGCCGAGATCGCGATCTTGAACTTGCGCGGCAGGAAGGCGAATTCCGGCTGGAACGTGCTCCACTGGCGCAGCAGCTCGGCCAGCACGCGCGGGTCCACCGACTCGTCCGGCGCCACGCCGGCGAAGTGATCGGTGGTGATGTTGCGCACGCAGTTGCCCGAGGTCTGGATGGCGTGCATCTCGACGCTGGCCAGCTCGGCCAGCACGTCGGGCACGCGCTCCAGTTCCATCCAGTTGTACTGGATGTTCTGGCGGGTCGAGAAGTGGCCGTAGCCGCGGTCGTACTCGCGCGCGATATGGGCCAGCTTGCGCATCTGCTTTGACGACAGCAGGCCGTACGGGATCGCCACGCGCAGCATGTAGGCATGGCGCTGCATGTACAGGCCGTTCTGCAGCCGCAGCGGCAGGAATTCTTCCTCGGTCAGCTCGCCGGACAGGCGGCGGCGCACCTGGTCACGGAACTGGGCGACGCGCTCGGCGACGATGCGCTGGTCATATTGGTCGTACTGATACATGGCGGGGTCCGTTCAGTATTCGTTGAATTCAGGAAACGAGCTTGATGGCGACGAGTGTCAGCGTCGTCGCCAGGGCGGCACGCACCAGCCGCTCGGGCAGCGCCCGCGACAGTTGCGCGCCCAGCCAGATGCCGGGGATCGAACCCACCAGCAGCGCCAGCAGCAAATTCCAGTCGACCGTGCCGAGCCAAACGTGGCCCAGCCCGGCCAGCGCCGTCAGCGGGACGGCGTAGGCAATGTCGGTGCCGGCCACTTCGGCCGGCTTCATGTGGGGATACAGCAGCAGGATCAGCGTGGCGCCGACCGCGCCGGCACCGATCGACGAGACCGTCACCAGCACGCCGATCACCGCGCCGACGATGACGGTGGCAACGACCTGCTTGCGGCCATGCAGCTGGAAGCGCGGGTTGCGTTCCAGCCAGGCCAGCATCTGGCGGCGGAACAGCAGCGACAGCACCGTCAGCAGCACCGACACGCCGATGGTCACGCGGATCGCATGCAGCCACCGGCCGTCGAGTTCGCCGGCGCTCTTCAGGACCAGGATGGCGGCCACCGCCGCCGGCAGGCTGCCGATGCACAGGCGCCGCACCACCTGCCACTGCACGTGGCCGTGGGCGCGATGCGCAATGGTGCCGAAACCCTTGGTGATGGATGCGAAGGCCAGGTCGGTGCCGACCGCGGTAGCGGGCGAGAAGCCGAACAGCAGCGTCAGCAGCGGTGTCATCAGCGAACCCCCTCCCACGCCGGTCAGGCCGACGAGGACGCCTACGAACAGACCAGAAACGGTATAGGCCAGGGACATGGGGGACTCGGTGTGGCGTGGCCCGCGGGTCTCGCCGTGCTGGCCGCGGCGAGAAGGCGCACCGAGGGCAGGCCGTTCATTAACAAAGTTCGAGAATCGTAATAAACTGGCCTCATACCTCAAACTAATAAGAAGTTGTTTGTTTATACGAACGCAGATATATGAACTTGCACCAGTTTCGCTTCGTGCGGGAGGCCGTCCGGCAGAACTACAACCTGACCGAGGCCGCTAAAGCGCTCTACACATCACAACCCGGCGTATCCAAGGCCATCATCGAGCTGGAAGAAGAACTGGGCGTCGACATCTTCACGCGCCACGGCAAGCGCATCCGCAGCCTGACGGAGCCGGGCCGCCGCATCCTCAGCTCGGTCGAGAAAATCCTGCAGGAGGTGGAAAGCCTGAAGCGGGTCGGCATGGACTATGCGGCACAGGACCAGGGCAACTTCACCATCGCCACCACGCACACCCAGGCGCGCTATGCGCTGCCGCGCGTGATCAGCGAGTTCACCAAGCGCTACCCCAAGGTGCGGCTGTCGATCCAGCAGGGCAACCCGGCCCAGATCGCCGATATGCTGCTGCACGACCAGGCCGACATCGGCATCGCCACCGAAGGCATCTCCAGCGACAAGAACCTGGTGTCGCTGCCGGGCTACCAGTGGACCCATATGGTGATTACGCCGCCCGAGCACCCGCTGCTGGACAAGAAGCACCTGGCGCTGGAAGACCTGATGGGCTACCCGCTGATCACCTATGACGCCAACTTCGCCGGGCGCACCAAGATCGACAAGGCCTTCGCGCTGCGCCACCTGGCGCCGGACATCGTGCTCGAGGCCATCGACGCGGACGTGATCAAGACGTATGTGGAAATCGGGCTGGGCGTGGGCATCGTCGCCGGCGTCGCCTATGATGCCGAGCGCGACCGCAACTTGCGCGGCATTGCCGCCGGGCACCTGTTCGGCAGCAACGTGACCCACCTGGCCGTCAAGCAGGGGGCCTACCTGCGCAGCTTTGTCTATACCTTCATCGAGCTGTTCTCGCCGACGCTCAACCGCAAGCTGGTCGAGCAGGCCATGTCCGGCGAACACGAAGCCTACGAACTCTGAAGCGGCCACGCGGCCGCCCTTCCTATATAAGAAAACCGAATTGCACGATGCCTGCCCTGCACACCCCACCCTGCCGCCCGGAGGTCCTGTGAGCGACCTGCCCCGCATCCACTGGACGGAAAACGGCGTCGAGCACAGCGCCGCCTGGCGCTCCGAGGCCGGCCTGCCGCCGCCGCGGCGCGTGGTCGTCGCCGACGACACCACCAGCGCCGATACCGCCTATCGCCTGGCCTGCGAAGGCACCGCGCTGCTGTGGCGGGGCGATTTCCAGAACGCGCGCCAGCTGCTGAACGCGCTGGCGCGCCGCACCGAGCGCAAGCCCAAAAAGGCCAGCCGCCCCGGCCACAAGGCCCGGGACAAGAGCCAGGCCGCGTCGCCCACCGAGGCCTTCCACCTGCACCGGCTGGCGCAATCGCAGCGCGCCCGCACGCTGGGCATGCTGCTGCTGCCATTCGAGGCCGGCCACCAGATTCCGCTGCGCCGCGCGCCGGATGTGGGCGACGCCTGCGCGCAGGTCTACGGCCCGGCCGGCGAGCCGTACGTGGCCTCGCTGCGCGAGTTGCTGGGCATGATCGGCGCCTTCGAATGGCGCAGGAAGGGCGTCGAGATCCCGGCGCTGGAAGACCGCATCCACCCGTGGTACGGCGTGTTCTCGCCGGTGCGCGGCGAGTACATCGACCTGGTCGCTGCCGAGCCGCTGCCGGCCACCACGCTGGCCTTCGATATCGGCACCGGCACCGGCGTGCTGGCCGCGGTGCTGGCCCGCCGCGGCGTGCATCGCGTGGTGGCGACCGACCAGGATGCGCGCGCGCTGGCCTGCGCGCGCGAGAACATCGCCCGGCTCGGCTACGCCGCGCAGGTCGAGGTGATCGAGGCCGACCTGTTCCCCGCCGGCCGTGCGCCGCTGGTGGTATGCAATCCGCCGTGGGTGCCGGCACGGCCCAGCTCGCCGGTCGAGCGCGCCGTCTATGACCCCGACAGCACCATGCTGCGCGGCTTCCTGCAAGGGCTGGCCGAGCACCTGGAACCGGGCGGCGAGGGCTGGCTGCTGCTGTCCGACCTCGCCGAGCACCTGGGCCTGCGCCAGCGCGACGAGCTGATGGGCTGGATCGAGGCAGCCGGGCTGAGGGTGCTGGGCCGCTCCGACATCCGCCCGCGCCACCCGCGCGCAGCCGATGCGGCCGACCCGCTGCATGCGGCGCGCTCGGCGGAAGTGACCTCGCTCTGGCGCCTGGGCGTACGCTGAGAAGGCGGCAGCCGGGGCCAGGGGTGCCCCGCCGGCCGAGTTCGGCTATCCTTTCCCGTCACATATAAGAACGGAGGAGACGATGCTGAAGCTGCCCCTGCGCCCCTTGCTGCTTGCCGGCGCGCTGTTCGTCGCCGGCGCGGCGCATGCCGACATCCGCGTCGGCATCGATGTGTCCACCACCGGGCCCGCCGCCTCCATCGGCATCCCGTCCAAGAACACCGTGCTGATGTGGCCGCAGACGCTGGGCGGGCAGAAGGCGCACTACATCATCCTGGACGACGGCACCGATCCCGCCGCCGCGGTGCGCAACGTGCGCAAGCTGATCTCCGAGGAAAAGGTCGACGTGATCGTCGGCCCCAACATCACGCCCACCGCCATCGCCGCGCTCGACGCCGTGGCCGAGGGCGAGACCCCGATGGTGGCGCTGGCCGCGTCGGCCGCCATCGTCGAGCCGCAGACCGACGCCAAGCGCCGCTGGGCCTTCAAGATGCCGCAGAACGACTCGCACATGGCCACCGTGCTGACCGAGTACATGAGCAACCATGGCGTGCGGACCGTTGGCTTCATCGGCTTTGCCGACGCCTACGGCGAAAGCTGGTGGCGCGAGTTCTCCAGGCTGGCCGAGCTGCGCAAGATCCGGGTGGTCGCGAACGAGCGTTTCTCGCGCAACGACACCTCGGTCACCGGACAGGTGCTCAAGCTGATGGCGGCGAACCCGGATGCGATCCTGATCGCAGGCGCCGGCACGCCGTCGGTGCTGCCGCAGAAGACGCTGGGCGAGCGAGGCTACAAGGGCAAGGTCTACCAGACCCATGGCATCGCCACCTGGGACTTCCTGCGCATGGGCGGCAAGGACGTGGAAGGCACGCTGTTCCCGACCGGGCCGGTGGTGGTCGCGCGCCAGCTGCCTGACAGCCACCCGGTGCGCAAGGTGGCGCTGGACTTCGTCAACCGCTATGAAGCCAGGTACGGCGCCGACAGCGTGACGCAGTTCGCCGGCGATGCCTGGGGCGCATGGATGCTGCTCGACGACGCCGCCCGCCGCGCGCTGAAGACCGGCGCCCAGCCCGGCACGCGCGAGTTCCGCGCGGCCATGCGCGACGCGCTGGAAACCACCACCAACCTCACCATCCCCAACGGCGTGATGAACCTGAACCCGAAGGACCACCAGGGCTTCGACCAGCGTTCGCGCGTGATGGGGGTGATCCGCAACGGCAAGTTTGCCTACGCGGGCGACAAGTAGCCCGCCGCATCGACGCATCAAGGCAACAACGCATCACGAAAGGAAGCATGGCATGAGCACCACTCCCACCCCCGTTACCGTCGCCTTTATCGGCCTGGGCGCCATGGGCTCGCACATGGTGCGCCACCTGCTGGCCTCCGGCCACACCGTGCGCGCCTTCGTGCGCCGCCCGGAAGCCGCCGAGGCCGCGCGCGCACTGGGGGCCGAGCCCTTCTTCACCCCCGCCGAGGCGGCCCGCGGCGCCAGCGTCGTCTTCACCAACGTGACCTCGTCCGAAGACGTGCGCGAAGTCCTGCTGGGCGCGCAGGGCGTGATCCACGGGGCCGCGCCGGGCACCATCTGCGTGGACCACAGCACCATCTCGCCCATCGTCACGCGCGAGATCGCCGCGGCGCTGGCCGCGCGCGGCATCGAGGCGCTGGACTGCCCGGTATCGGGCGGCACCATGGGCGCCGAGGCCGGCACGCTGACCATCATGGTCGGCGGCAAGGCCGAGATGCTGCAGCGCGTGCGCCCGCTGCTCGAGCGGCTGGGCAAGACCATCACCCATATCGGCGACCACGGCGCCGGCCAGGTGGCCAAGCTGTGCAACCAGATCGCCCAGGTGGTCAATATCGAAGGCATTGCCGAGGCCATGCGCTTTGCCGCCGCGCAGAACGTCGACACCGGCCGCGTGTTCGAGGCCATGGCCACCGGCATGGCCGGCAGCCGCATGCTCGACCTGATGGGCCCCAAGATGGTGGCCCGCAACTTTGCCGCCGGCATCGAGGCCCGGCTGCACGACAAGGACTTCGGTCTGGCGCGCGACATCGCCGAGGAAATCGGCCTGGAACTGCCGGCAATGCAGGCCACCTCGGCGCAACTGCGCGCGCTGATGGCCAAAGGCTGGGGCAAGGACGATACCTCGTCGCTGCTGCGCGTGCTGGAGGACTGAGGCGCCGGCGCGCCTGGGGCTCAGCGCTCCATCAGCCGCAGCACCGCGCGCGTCAGCGCGCCGTCCGCGCTGGCCAGGCTGTCCAGCACGTTGAAGTGATGGCAGCCCGGCAGCACCAGGTCGCTCGCCGCCGGATGCGCCACCTTGGCCGGCCACGCCGCGCGGATCAGCGCATGCTGGCGGTGGTACTCGGCCGCCTCCAGCTCTCCCACCGCGATCGCCAGCGGCGCGCCGCCGGCCGGCGCCATGTACGCGGGCGACAGCCGCGCGACGTCGGCTTCGGACAGCTGCAGGTCGCACTGCAGGAAGGCCGCGCGCCGCAGCGGCTCCAGGTCGTACAGCCCGCTCACCGAGAGGCCGCCACGGATCAGCCCTGCCGGCAGGTCGGCGCCAAGCTGCGGCCAGCGCGCGGCCATCAGCATCGCCACCAGGTGGCCGCCCACCGAATGCCCCGCCACGAACAGCCGCTGCGCGTCATGGCCAAGGCGGTCCGACTGACGATACAGCCAGGCCACGCTGCGCAGCACCTGCCGCACGATCTCCGGCACCGTCGCCGCCGGCACCAGCGTGTAGTTGACCACCGCCACCGACACCCCCAGCGCCGGCAGCGCACTGGCGACGAAGCTGTGGTCGTGCTTGTCCAGCGCCCGGTAATAGCCGCCGTGCACGAACACCAGCAGCGGCGGCAAGGCGCCGTTGGCGCGCCGCGCGGGGAAGTAGTCCAGGGTCTGGCCGGACGCATGGCGCGAGCCCGCGCCGGCATAGCTCAGGTCCGCGAGGAAGTGGCCGCGTGCGCGCACCTGCGCCGACCACTGCGCCCAGCGCGCCAGATGCGCCGGGTTGTCCTGCACATTGGCACGGTTGTTGTACTCGCGGTCATAGAAGGAGGGGTCCTGCGAAGGCAGGCTGGCAAGGCGCGCAAGCAAGTCTGGGTCGGTCATGGCGGTCGGGGTCAACGCAATCGGTACGGTCGGCGGGCGCAGGACTGGACGCCATGCTACCGGATTCGCGCGACCCCGGACCGGCCCGGCGCCGGTTGTCCGGCAGCGGGAATTCCGGCATAATCCCCGGCTCAGCCCGGCATCGGTTCCGATGCCGTCACACCTGCCCGGGTGGTGAAACAGGTAGACGCAGGGGACTCAAAATCCCCCGCCGCAAGGCGTGTCGGTTCGAGTCCGACCCCGGGCACCAGATTTTTTTCCCAAGCAACAGGCCACTATGCCGTCCACCTAGGCCGGCACCTGCGCATGCTCAGACCTCGATTTCGTCGAGCTTGTGCGTCTTCAGCCAGTCGCGAACCAGCACATTGAGCCGCGTTTGCCAGCGTGGACCGCTTGCCTTCAACGCCTCGAGGACATCGTCATCGACGCGTACCGTCGTGGCAGTCTTCAGGTCGCGTGAGCAGATGTGTTCAATGGCTGCACCGCCAGCCGCATTCCCATCGCCTCGAGAATGGCCGACAGGCTGCTGAGCGCCGGATTGCCCTTTGGCGACAGCGTGCGATAGAGCTGGGTAGGATTCAGGTGCGCCCGCTCGGCCACAGCCTGAACACCGCCAAAGGCCTGCGCCATCTGGCGCAGCACGACCAGCAACTCTGCCTGGTCACCATCGGCCAGGATGCCATTGATGACCTCCAGCGCCAGAGCCGGATCGCTCTGGTACAGCTCGGCCATCGCCTCGTCATGGGGCCTGCTTCTCATCATCCGATCTCCGTTGCCAGTCGTGCCAACAGCCCACCGCTCGGGCGATATCCGCGTCCTGCGTCCGCTTGTCGCCACCACACAGGAGCAGCACCACGCGATGACCGGACACGGCGTAATAAACGCGATAGCCCGGTCCGATGTCGATACGCAGCTCCCACACGCCGTCACGGCAGAACTTGTGATCGCCGAAATTGCCCAGCTCGAGCCGGGCCACCCGGCGAATCACCGCCACCTTGGCCTGGCTGTCACGCAGCCGCCGAAGCCATTCCAGGTAGAGATCCTGATGCTCGCCCGGCGTCAAGTAGTGCTCGATTCGGTAGAGATTCATTTTCGTCTATAAACGAATAAAGATCAAACCACCGACTCGGGCGTTGCTCAGGCCCGCTTTGGAAATCTGCCCTGTCACCAGCCGGTTCGGTCACATCGCTTTTACCTGCGATGCCTTCCCCCCAACGTTTCAAAGTGTGTCGGACAGCGCCCACTGGTGCCCCAGGGCGCGGCTTTCTATCCTATGGCATTGCCATCCCGTTAATCCCCGGAGCGACCATGAGCCGACTGACCCTACCCGCCCTCGCCTGCGCCGCCCTGCTGGCCGGATGCGCCGGCGCCAACATGGAAAGCCTGACCCAGGCCGGCGGCAGCCTGTTCACCGCCGCCACGCTGTCGGACAGCAACGTCAAGACGCTGTCGGACCAGTCCTGCGCCGAGATGGACAAGAAGAACACCATCGCGCCGGCCAGCAGCCCCTACGCGCGGCGGCTGGCCACCGTGATGAGCGGCCTGGGCAATACCGGGCTGCCGCTCGACGCCAAGGTCTACATGACCAAGGACATCAACGCCTGGGCCATGGCCAACGGCTGTGTGCGCGTCTACAGCGGGCTGATGGACCTGCTCAGCGACGACGAAGTGCGTGGCGTGGTCGGCCACGAGATCGGCCATGTGGCGCTGGGCCACACCAAGGCGGCGATGCAGGTGGCCTACACCGCGGCCGCGGCGCGCGGCTTGCTGGGCTCGACCGGCATTGCTTCGCTGACGGCGCTGTCGTCGTCGCAGATCGGCGCGCTGGCCGAGCAGTTCGTCAATGCGCAGTTCTCGCAGCGCCAGGAAACCGCGGCCGACGATTATTCCTTTGACCTGCTGACGAAGAACGGCGCCAACCGCCAGGCGCTGGCGTCGGCCTTCCGCAAGATGTCGACACTCGATGGCGGGCAGTCGAGCATGCTGAGTTCGCACCCGGGTTCGCTCGAGCGCGCCAAGCATATCGAAGCGCGCCTCGCCGGCGGGCGCTGAGCGCGGCACATTCGCCGCTGCCGGTCACCCGTCCGGGTGGCGCCCCCCCTTCCCTCCTGCGGGGATGCGCGCGCATCGTTGCGCCACGCGCCTCCACCGCTCGACGCAGCCGCGCCCTCCCGGGCGCGCATTGTTGACTGCGCTTAATTCACCGACAAAAGCTTTCACTACGCCCGCCCCGGAGCGGCAGAGATAATCCCTCTCGCTGCCTCGACACGGCCATGCCGTCACACGTGTTGGCCGCGTGCGCACCCCGCCAACGGCCAGCGTCGCCGTGATCGCCCCAGCGCCCCAGCGCCTCCACGCCCGGGTGGCACAACTCGCCCAACCTGCCTCACTCGTTCCAGGAGCCTTCGATGGACTGGTTGCATGAGATTTTTCAGAAATCGCCCGAATCCGCGCTGTTCCTGTCGCTGGCCGTGGGCTACGCGATCGGCAAGATCACGTTCGGGCGTTTCCAGCTGGGCGGTGTCGCCGGCTCGCTGCTCGCCGCGGTGGTGATCAGCCAGGTCGGCGTCGAGATCGACAACGGCGTCAAGGCGGTGATGTTCGCCGTCTTCATCTACGCGGTGGGCTATGAAAGCGGCCCGCAGTTCTTCAACTCGCTGAACCGCAGCTCGCTGCGCGAGATCGCCATGGCGGTGTTCATGGCGGTGTGCGGCCTGGTCACCGTGGTGGTGCTCGCCAAGCTGTTCCATCTCGACAAGGGTCTGGCAGCAGGCCTGGCCGCCGGCGGCATGACGCAGTCGGCCATCATCGGCACCGCGGGCGATGCCATCACCAAGCTGGGCCTGCCGCCCGACCAGGTCAAGACCCTGCAGGCCAACGTCGCCATCGGCTATGCCGTGACTTATGTGTTCGGCTCGCTCGGCGCCATCATCGTCTGCGTCAACATCCTGCCGCGCTTCATGAAGGCGGACCTGAAGACGGATGCCAAGAAGGTCGAGGCCAAGCTCAATGGCGGCCTGCCCCAGTTCGGTCCGGGCCAGCGCGGCGCGCTGCCGCGGCTGGTCGGCCGGCTGTATCGCGTCAACGATGCTTCCGGACAGACCGTCGCGCAGCTCGAGATGAGTGGCGAGGACCTGGTCACCGTGGAAAAGGTGCAGCGCGCGGGCAAGCAGCTCGACGTCACGCAGGACCTGGTGCTGCAGCACGACGACCTGGTCCTGCTGGTCGGCCGCCGCGATGCCATCGTGCCGGCGGCCGCGCAGATCGGCGAGGAAGTCGCCGATGCCGACGGCATGGGCGCGGTGATGCAGTCGCGCAATGTGGTGTTCACCGCCAAGGGCATGAACAACAAGACCGTGGCGGAGATCGTCGACATGGTTGGGCGGGACATGCGCCATGGCGTCTATATCGAGCGCATCGAGCGCTATGACCACCCGCTGCCGCTGCTGCCCGAACTGAAACTGCAGCACGGCGACGTCATCACGCTGTATGGCACGCCCGCCGACACCAAGCGCGCGGCCGGGATGGCGGGCTACGAGCTCATGCCCAGCGAGAAGACGGACTTCGTCTACTTCGGCGCCGGCGTGCTGGTGGGCCTGCTGATCGGCCTGCTGGTCTGGCGCATCGGCTCGATCCCCTTGACGCTGGGCGCGGGCGGCGGCGCGCTGCTGTCGGGCCTGGTGTTCGGCTGGGCGCGGTCCAAGCACAAGATGTTCGGCGCCATGCCGACGGCCGCGTGCCAGTTGCTGAAGGACTTCGGGCTGGCCGCGTTCGTCGCCATCGTCGGCATCAACTCCGGCTTGCAGGCCGTGTCGACGCTGCGCCAGAGCGGTCTGACCATCTTCATCCTGGGCGCGGTGGTGACGCTGCTGCCGCTGTTCCTGACCATGCTGTTCGGCCGCTACGTGCTGAAGTACGACAACGCCGCGCTGCTGGCCGGCGCGCTGTCCGGCTCGCGCAGTGCCAACCCGGCCTTCGGCGGCATCCTCGACAAGGCCGAAAGCCCGGTGCCCACGGTGCCGTTCGCCATTACCTACGCGCTCGCCAACGTGCTGTTGACGCTGCTGGGCCCGCTGGTGGTGGGCCTGGTCTAGCGCATTCCTCTTTGCCCTCCCCGCTGCTGCGCGGGCCGTGCCGCCGGTGCCGGCCCGCCAAACAACCGACAAGCGTCTACACAGGAGCAAGCCATGAGCAAGTTCGATATCTCCAAGCTGTCCAGCCTCTCGCCGTTCGAACTGAAGGATGAACTGATCAAGCTGGCCAGCAGCGACGCCGAGCGTCTGATGCTGAACGCAGGCCGCGGCAACCCCAATTTCCTGGCGACGGTGCCGCGCCACGGCTTCTGGCAGCTCGGCCTGTTCGCGATGCGCGAATCGGAGCGCTCGTTCTCGTACATGCCCGAGGGCGTCGGCGGGTTCCCGCGCCGCGACGGCATCGAAGAGCGCTTCGACCTGTTCGCGCGCGAATTCGCCGACACGCCGGGCGTGAAGTTCCTCGCGGGCGCCGTATCGTACGTGCGCGACCAGCTCGGCCTGAATGCCGGCGACTTCCTCTACGAGATGTGCGAAGGCATCCTCGCCTGCAACTATCCGGTGCCGGACCGCATGCTGAAGCTGTCCGAGTCCATCGTCGGCCAGTACATCCGCAAGGAGATGATCGGCGACCATCCGTTCATCGGCGACTTCGACCTGTTCGCGGTCGAGGGCGGCACCGCGGCCATGACCTACCTGTTCAACACCATCCGCGAGAACCACCTGCTCAAGGCCGGCGACACCATCGCGCTCGGCATGCCGATCTTCACGCCGTACATCGAGATTCCGGAGCTGAACGACTACCAGCTGGTGGAGCTGTCCGTCGATGCCGATCCCGATTCGCGCTGGCAATACTCGAAGAAGGAACTCGACAAGCTGCGCGATCCCAAGGTCAAGGCCTTCTTCCTGGTCAACCCGAGCAACCCGCCGTCGGTGCGCATGAGCGACGAGAGCCTGGAATACCTGGCCTCGATCATCGAAGAGCGCCCCGACCTGATCATCCTGACCGACGACGTCTACGGCACCTTTGCCGACAACTTCGTCTCGCTGTTCGCGATGTGCCCGAAGAACACCATCCTGGTGTACTCGTTCTCCAAGTATTTCGGCGCGACCGGCTGGCGCCTGGGCGTGATCGCCACGCACCGTGACAACATCTTCGACCTGCAGATCGGCAAGCTGCCGGAAGCGACCCGGCAGGAACTGAACAAGCGCTACAGCTCGATCACCACCGAGCCGCAGAAGCTGAAGTTCATCGACCGCCTCGTTGCCGACAGCCGCACCGTGGCGCTGAACCACACCGCCGGCCTGTCTACGCCGCAGCAGGTACAGATGGTGCTGTTCTCGCTGTTCTCGCTGATGGATACGCCGGACGACTACAAGAACGCGATGAAGCGCCTGATCCGCAGCCGCAAGGCCGCGCTGTACCGCGAGATCGGCATCGCGCCGGACAGCGACGACCCCAACGCCGTCGACTACTACACGCTGCTGGATATCGAACAGCTCGGCGGCAAGGCGATCGGTCCGGATTTCGTCAAATGGGTGATGAATTCGGTCGAGCCCAACGAGCTGCTGTTCGAACTTGCCGACGAAGCCGGCGTGGTGCTGCTGCCCGGCCGCGGCTTCGGCACCCGCCATCCGTCCGGGCGCGTCTCGCTGGCAAACCTGAACGAAGCCGACTACGCCAAGATCGGCCGCGCAATCCGCAAGCTGTTCGAGACCTATGTGGAGAAGTACAACGAGGTCACCGGCAGCAAGGCGAACAAGCACGTAGTGAAGAAGTAGGCCCGCACCGGCAGGCCAGGGGCCCGGCATTGCGCCGGGCTTTTTTGTGTTCAGTGCCGAACGACGGGGTGACGTGCGCGGGGACAAACAACCCGCCGCCCCTCACCGACCCTCGACAAACTCCAGCACGGTCGCCAGCATCCCCCGCAGCGCCGGCTGCAGCGCCGCGGCCCGCGCCTCTTCATAGGCAAACGGATACACCTCGTTCATGTAAGCGCACTGCGCCAACTCCAGCTGCACCGCGTGCACGCCCTCGGCCGGCTTGCCGTATTGCCGCGTGATGTAGCCACCCTTGAAGCGGCCGTTGAGCACCGCGGTATGCCCCGGCACTGCGCTGGCCTGTTCCAGCAGCTGGCCGGCAAGCGCGGCGTCGCAGCTGTCGCCGTTGGCGGTACCGAGATTGAAGTCCGTCAGCTTGCCTTCGAAGAACCGCGGCAGCACTGAACGGATCGAGTGCGCATCCCACAGCGCGACGGTGCCATGCGCTGCCTTGAGCCGTGCCAGCTCGTCGGCCAGCGCCTGGTGGTACGGGCGCCAGACCGCGTCCCGGCGCGCGGCGATCTCGGTGTCGTCGGGACCGTTGCCGTCGGCATACAAGGGGGTCTTGTCGAAGGTATCGACCGGGCACAGGCCGGTGGTGTCCTGGCCGGGATACAGGTTGGCGTTGTCGGGCGGACGATTCAGGTCGACCACATAGCGCGAGTGCGTGGCTGCCAGCACCGAAGCGCCGAGTTCGCGGGCGAAGTCGTACAGGCGTTCCAGGTGCCAGTCGGTATCGGGCACGGTGCGCGCTTCCGCGGTCAGGCGCTGCGAGACCGATGCGGGCAGGTGCGTGCCGACATGCGGCATCGATACCAGCAGGGGGCGCGTGCCCCGGTGCAGGGTGAAGGCAGGGATATCGGTGGAAAAAGACATGGTCGTTGCGATGCAGTGGGCTTGCGCCCGGTTTCAGTCGGCGGCCAGCAGGCTGGCGCGCGCCGCGATGAACAGGCGCCCGGCTTCGGCCTGCAGCGGATGCGCGCCATGCTGCACGCGGCTGCGGCCGGCGGTGCGGACTTCCGCTAGTGTCTCATGGCCGTGGCCGGCGAACACGTGCGTGGCCAGCGCCTGTGGCCCGTCGAGCCCCGCCAGCGTCGGATGCGCGCCGTCCAGCACCACGAAGTCGGCCTGCTGGCCCACTGCCAGTCCGGCCACCGCGCGCCCCGAAGCACGCGCGCCGCCCGCCACCGCCTCCAGGTACAAACGGTCCGCCACCTGCGCGTGCGTGTCGGACGCCAGCACGTTGCGCCGCTGCAGTCCGAGCCGCTGCCCGTACTCGAACAGCCGCAGCTCCTCCGCCACGCTGACGCTGGCATGGCTGTCCGAGCCGATGCCCCATGCGCCCTGCTGGGCCAGGTAGGGCGCGGCCTCGAACACGCCGTCGCCCAGGTTGGCCTCGGTGGTCGGGCAGATGCCGGCCACCGCGCCGCTGTGCGCCAGGCGCCGGCGTTCGTCCCAGTCCATATGGGTCGCATGCACCAGGCACCAGCGCGCATCGACGTCGACATGGTCGAACAGCCACGTCACCGGGCGCGTGCCCGACCACGCGATGCAGTCGTCGACCTCTTTCTGCTGCTCGGCGATATGGATATGGACCGGCGCCTGTGCGTCAACCGCGCGCAGTCCCGCCAGCGCATGCAGCAGGCTTGCTTCCGGCACCGCGCGCAGCGAGTGCGGCGCCAGCCCCAGGCGCGCGCCGGCCTGCGCGCACGCCGGGCGCAGCCGCTCCAGCAGCTTCAGCATCGCATCGGTGTCGTGCAGGAAGCGCCGCTGTCCTTCCAGCGGCGGCTTGCCGCCAAAGCCCGCGGTCTGGTACAGCACCGGCAGCAGCGTCATGCCGATGCCGGCGCGCTGCGCCGCGCGCAGCAGCCGCAGCGACATCTCGGCGGCATCGGCGTAGGGCTTGCCGCCTTCGTCGTGATGCACGTAGTGGAACTCGCACACGCTGGTATAGCCCGCGCACAGCATCTCGATATAGAGCTGTGTGGCGACCGCCTCCAGCGTGTCGGGCGAAAGCCGCTGCGCGAAGCGGTACATCAGCGTGCGCCAGCTCCAGAACGAATCGGCGCCGGCCGGATCGTCGCCCTGCGGGCGGCTGCGGAACTCGGTCAGGCCGGCAAAGCCGCGCTGGAACGCATGCGAATGCAGGTTGGGCATGCCAGGCAACACCGGGCCGGCCGCCCGCGGCACGCCGGCGCCGGGCGCCGTCCCCGCCTGCACGGCGGTGAAGCGCCCCGCTGCATCCCAGGCCAGCAGCACGTCGCGGGCCCAGCCCTCCGGCAGCAGCGCATACGGGGCGAACAGTTGCGTGCCGCTCATGCCGCGGCTCCCGCGCCGGCGTGGACGCGACCCTGGCGCACCACCGTCGCGACCGGATTGCGGCCGAACCAGTACGCCAACTCGGCGGGCGAGTCGATGCGCCACAGCGCGAAATCGGCAACCCGCCCCACGGCCAGCCGCCCATGGCGATCGTCGGCGCCCAGCGCGCGCGCCGCGTGCGCGGTCACGCCGGCGAGCGCCTCGGGCACCGTCAGCCGGAACAGCGTGCACGCCATATTCATCATCAGCAGCAGCGAAGTCACCGGCGACGTGCCGGGATTGTGGTCGGTGGAGATCGCCATCGGCACGCCGTACTGGCGCAGCAGCGCGATCGGCGGCAGGTTGGTATCGCGCAGGAAGTAGTAGGCGCCCGGCAGCAGTACCGCGACCGTGCCGGCTTCGGCCATCGCGGCCACGCCCGCTTCGTCGAGATGCTCGAGATGGTCGGCCGAGAGCGCGCGGTGGCGTGCCGCCAGCGCGGCGCCGCCGAGGTTGCTGAGCTGCTCGGCATGCAGCTTGACGCGCAGCCCATGGCGCGCCGCGGCGTCGAACACGCGTTCGGTCTGTGCGATCGAGAAACCGATCGACTCGCAGAAGGCATCGACGGCATCGACCAGGCCCTCGTCGGCCAGTGCCGGCAGCATGGTGTTGCAGACCAGCTCGATATAGTCGTCGGCACGGTCCGCGTATTCCGGCGGCAAGGCGTGCGCGCCGAGGAACGTGGTGTACACCGAGATCCCGAAGTGCTCGCCCAGCCGGCGCGCCACGCGCAGCTGCTTGCGCTCGGATTCCAGGTTCAGTCCGTAGCCGGACTTGATCTCGATGGCGGTGACGCCCTCGGCCAGCAGCGGCTGCAGGCGCGCGGCGGCCTGCGCGAACAGCGTGTCTTCGTCGGCCCCGCGCGTGGCGCGCACCGTCGAGACGATGCCGCCGCCGGCGCGCGCGATCTCTTCATAACCGGCGCCGGCCAGGCGCATGGCGAACTCGTCGGCGCGCTGGCCGCCGTAGACCAGGTGCGTGTGGCAATCGACCAGCCCGGGCGTGATCCAGGCCCCGTTGGCGTCATGGCGCGGTGCGCCGCGCCAGGCCTCGGGCAGGTCCGCTGCCGCACCCAGCCACGCGATGCGTCCATGCTCGACCACCAGCGCGCCATCGCGGATCGCGCGAGCGGGATCGGCATCGGGCAGCAGGTGGCAGTGGTGCCAGACGCCATCCGCGCTGGGCGCGGACAGCAAGGAATTCGGTGTCATTGGCCAGGCTCCGGCTCGATGGTGACGCACAGGCACAGGGCCGCGTCACCATCAGGTTCAAACACGTGCATCGAGGCGGGACCGGCAGCCCGCGACAGCGCCCCTTCTCCCGCCTGCAGCCGCAGCGCGGCACCCGTTTCCTGCCAGGTGCCGCCGATGGCCAGCAAGCACAGCGTGTGGCTGCCGGTGCTGACCGCAAACCCTGCGCGGAACGCTTCGACGCGCGCACGGCAGTGTCCGCGCCGCGTCATCACATTGAAGTCGCGCGTGGCGCCGTCGAGCAGCGTCGCCTGCAGGCTGGTATCGCCGGAAAACGCGAACGGCTCGCCGATGATTGCCAGTCGATGGCTGAAGCTGCCGTCGTCCGCGCGCAGCGTCACGCCGGCGCCGTCGAGCAGCACGATCTGGCGATCGATGCCGGGAAACGCCGAAAACGGGCCGTCGCGTTCGATATCGGCCACGCTCAGGCGCCAGACAAAGTCATCCATGCCGGCAGCCGGCGGCCACACCGCGAGCTCGCGCGTGTTGCCGCCGCCGTTCTTCCAGCGCGTGGGCGCGATGTCGGCCAGCGCGAAGGATTGAAACAGCGATGAACTCATACGCCCTTCACCATCGGCAGGTCCAGGCCCTTCTCGCGCGCGCAGTCGATGGCCAGGTCATAGCCCGCGTCCGCATGGCGCATCACGCCGGTGGCCGGATCGTTCCACAGCACGCGCTCGATGCGCTTTGCCGCCGCGTCGGTGCCGTCGCACACGATCACCACGCCGGAGTGTTGCGAGAAGCCCATGCCCACGCCGCCGCCATGATGCAGGCTGACCCAGGTGGCGCCGCCGGCGGTGTTCAGCAATGCGTTGAGCAGCGGCCAGTCCGACACCGCGTCTGAGCCGTCGCGCATGGCTTCGGTCTCGCGGTTGGGCGAGGCGACGGACCCGCAGTCCAGATGGTCGCGCCCGATCACGACCGGCGCCTTCAGTTCGCCCGACTTCACCATCTCGTTGAAGGCCAGCCCGGCGCGATGGCGCTCGTCCAGCCCCACCCAGCAGATCCGCGCCGGCAGGCCCTGGAAGGCGATGCGGTCGTGCGCCATGTCGAGCCAGCGGTGCAGGTGCTTGTCCTCGGGGAACAGCTCCTTCATCTTGGCGTCGGTTTTGTAGATGTCCTCGGGGTCGCCCGACAGCGCGACCCAGCGGAACGGCCCCTTGCCGCGGCAGAACAGCGGGCGGATATAGGCCGGCACGAAGCCGGGGAAATCGAAGGCGTTCTGCACGCCCTCGTCGAACGCCACCTGGCGGATGTTGTTGCCGTAGTCGACCGTCGGCACGCCCATCTTCTGGAAGTCGAGCATGGCCTGCACGTGCCTGACGATGGAAGGACGCGCGGCGGCTTCCACCGACTTGGGATCGTGCTGGCGCGCATGCTCCCACTGCGCGACGGTCCAGCCTTGCGGCAGGTAGCCGTTGACCAGGTCATGCGCCGAGGTCTGGTCGGTGACAATATGCGGCCGCATGCCGCCGGCCTGCGCGCGCTTGGCCAGTTCCGGCACGATGTCGGCGGCGTTGCCGAGCAGGCCGACCGAGATCGCCTCCTTCTTTGCCGTGGCGTCGGCGATCATCGCCAGCGCCTCGTCCAGCGTGGTGGCCTTCTTGTCGAGATAGCGCGTGCGGATGCGGAAGTCGATGCGCGATTCCTGGCATTCGATGGCGAGCACGCAGGCACCCGCGAGCACGCCGGCCAGCGGCTGCGCGCCGCCCATGCCGCCGAGGCCGGCGGTCAGGATCCACTTGCCCGACAGGTCGCCGCCGTAGTGCTGGCGGCCGGCTTCGACAAAGGTCTCGTAGGTGCCCTGCACGATGCCCTGCGTGCCGATGTAGATCCACGAACCCGCCGTCATCTGGCCGTACATCATCAGGCCGGCGCGGTCGAGTTCATTGAACTTGTCCCAGGTGGCCCAGTGCGGCACCAGGTTGGAGTTGGCGATCAGCACGCGCGGCGCGTCCGGGTGCGTGCGGAACACGCCGACCGGCTTGCCCGACTGCACCAGCAGCGACTCGTCCTCGCCCAGGCGGCGCAGGCTGTCGAGGATCGCATCGAAGCATTCCCAGTTGCGCGCCGCCTTGCCGATGCCGCCGTACACCACCAGGTCCTGCGGGCGCTCGGCCACGTCGGGGTCCAGGTTGTTCTGGATCATGCGGTAGGCGGCTTCGATCAGCCAGTTCTTGCAGTGCAGCCGGGTGCCGCGCGGAGCGCGGATCTCGCGCTGGCCGCGTTGGAGGGATTGGGATTCGGGAGCATTCATGTGTTGTTCTCCTTAGGATGGCGCTTTTGACGCGATCGCTTGCTGTTGCCAATTGGTGCGTGATTGCGGCTGGATGCGCTGGCGCATCAGCCCGCGTTGGTCGGCAGAATCGCCCGCACGGCAGCGGGCCATCCCGCCCCGGCATCCCCCTGCACCACCCATTGCTTCATCGCTTCGATATCCGGCGCCAGGTAGCGGTCGCCTTCGACAAAATCCACCCGCGCACGGATACGCGCCAGTTCCTGCTCCACCAGCGGCGACGACTTCAGCGGCCGGTGGAATTCGATGCCCTGCGCCGCGGCCATGGCCTCGATGCCGACCACCACCGCGGTATTCGCCGCCATGTCGCCCAGCCGGCGCGCGCCGTAGGTGGCCATCGACACATGGTCTTCCTGGTTGGCCGAGGTCGGCAGGCTGTCGACGCTGGACGGATGCGCCAGCGACTTGTTCTCCGACGCCAGCGCGGCCGCGGTCACCTGCGCGATCATGAAGCCCGAATTCAGCCCGCCGTCGCGCACCAGGAACGGCGGCAGGCCGGACAGGCCGGTATCGAGCAGCAGCGCCAGTCGGCGCTCGGAGATCGCGCCGATCTCGGCGATCGCGAGCGCGATGATGTCGGCGGCGAAGGCCACCGGCTCGGCGTGGAAATTGCCGCCGGAGACCACGTCGCCCTGCTCGGAGAACACCAGCGGGTTGTCCGACGCCGCATTGGCTTCGATCTGCAGGATGCGGGCGGCGTGCTGCAGGTTGTCCAGGCACGCGCCCATCACCTGCGGCTGGCAGCGGATCGAGTACGGGTCTTGCACGCGGCCGCAGGCCTTGTGCGAGTCGACGATCTCGCTGCCGTCCAGCATCGCACGCACCGCGCCGGCCACGGCAATCTGGCCGGCCTGCCCGCGGGCTTCATGGATGCGGGCGTCGAACGGCTTGACCGAGCCCTTGATCGCCTCCAGCGACAGCGCGCCGGCGACCAGGCCCGCGGCAAACGCGTCTTCGGCGGCGAACAGCCCTGCCAGCGCCAGAGCGGTCGACACCTGGGTGCCATTGAGCAGCGCCAGGCCCTCCTTGGGGCCCAGTTCGAAGGCCTGCAGGCCGGCATGCGCCAGGCCTTCGGCGGCCGGCACGCGCTTGCCGCCGACCATCACCTCGCCCACGCCGATCAGCGTGCACGACATATGCGCCAGCGGCGCCAGGTCGCCGGAGGCGCCGACCGAGCCCTTGGCCGGGATGCACGGCGTCACGCCGTGGTTGACCAGCGCCAGCAAGGCCTCGATCAGTTCCGGGCGCACGCCGGAATGGCCGCGCGCCAGGCTGACCGCCTTGGTGGCCAGGATCAGCCGCACCGTGTCCTCGGCCAGGTCCGGGCCGGTGCCCACGCTGTGCGACAGCACCAGGTTGCGCTGCAGCTGCGCCAGCTTGTCGTTGGGGATGCGGGTCTGCGCCAGCTTGCCGAAGCCGGTGTTGATGCCGTAGACCACGGCGTCGGCGTCGATGATGTCCTGCACCGTGGCCTGCGCGGCGCGAACGCCGGCCCAGGCAGAGTCAGCCATGGCCAGGCGCACTTCGCCGCGGTAGATGCGGCGCAGCTCGGCCAGGGTGACTTGGCCCGGCTGCAGGGTCAGCAGCGGACGGGAGGCTTGGTCATGTAGGCTGGCAGTCATTTGTATGTTCCTGTCTATACAGCTTAGGTAAACAGCTTAGGTAAAAATTTGAGTTAGCAGGCGGATTCGTGTGGAATCAGCCGAACGCGGGGTTGCCGTCGGCGCGGAAGCGGCTGCCGAGGCGATAGCGGTTGCCGGGATGCAGGCAACGGACAAAGGTCACCGGCACGCCGTTGGTCCAGGTGCGGCGCGTCAGCATCAGGCACGCCTGCGTGGGCGGCATTTCCAGCTGCGCGGCCTGCTCCGGCGTGGCGGCGATGGCGTCGACCACATGCTCGACCTGGTCATAGGGCACGTGGCGCAGCAGGTATTCGCCGGGCTGGGTCTCGCTGAAATCCTGCGTGATGAAATCGGGCGCCACGCGCGGGTTGACGTAGCGGTCCTCCAGCTGCACCGGCACGCCGTCCTCGCGGTGCACGCACACGGAGTGGAACACCGACTCGCCGGTGCGCAGCTCCAGCGCCGCGGCCACCTCGATCGACGCCGAGACGCGCTCAACCAGGATCACGTCGCAGGCGTAGTCATGCCCGCGCATGCGGATCTCGTCCTGCAGGTTGACCACCGACAGCAGCGTCGACTGCGGCTTGTGCTCCGCGACGAAGGTGCCGACGCCGGCCACGCGCACCACCCGGCCCTGCTCCTGCAGTTCGCGCAGCGCCCGGTTCACGGTCATGCGCGAGACGCCGAAGCGGTTCACCAGTTCCTGCTCCGACGGTACCCGGTCGCCCGGCTGCCACGCGCCGCTCTGGATCTGGCGGGCGATGTACTCCTTCACCTGCTGGTAGAGCGCGGTGGGAGAGGCAGAAGCGGAAGTCGGGGTACCGGCGGCGTGGTTCATATGCGCTTAGTGCTCGGCCGCGGCCATGGCCTCGGCGCGGATTTCCTCGGTCAGCCGCGCCTTGAGCGCGGAGAACTCCGGAGTGGTCTTGATCGTGTAATGGCGCGGGTGCGGGAAATCGACCGCGATCTCGCTCTTGATCCGACCCGGCCTGGCGGAAAACACCGCCACCCGGTTGGCCATGAAAATGGCCTCGTCGATATCGTGGGTCACGAATAATACCGTCTTGCGCGACGCCTCCCAGATGCCCAGCAGCAACTCCTGCATCAGCACGCGGGTCTGGTTGTCGAGCGCGCCGAACGGTTCGTCGAGCAGCAGGATCTTGGGATCGTTGGCCAGCGCGCGCGCGATCGCTGTGCGCTGCTGCATGCCGCCGGACAGCTGCTTGGGAAAATGGTGCTCGAAGCCGCGCAGCCCCACGCGCTGGATAAAGAAGTCGCTGCGCTCCTTCTGCTCGGCCGCGCTCATGCCGCGCTCGCGCAGGCCGAAGCGCACGTTCTGCTCGATGGTCAGCCACGGAAACAGCGTGTACGACTGGAACACCATGCCGCGGTCGGCGCCGGGCGCGAACACCGGCTGGCCGTCGAGCAGCACGCGCCCGCTGGTCGGGGTATCCAGGCCCGCGACGATGCGCAGCAGCGTGGACTTGCCGCAGCCCGACGGGCCCAGGATGGTGACGAAGTCGTTGTCGCGCACTTCGAAATCGACCGGCTGCAGCGCCAGCGTCTGGCCGCCGCGCGGGTTGGAGAAGGTCCGCGAGACCTGCTGGATGGATAGTGCGCTCATTGGATCGAACTCCACGGGAACAGGCGCTGGTTGGCGCGCTTGAAGACAAGGTCGGAGACCAGGCCGATGCAGCCGATCACGATGATGCCGAAGATGATCTGCCCGGTATTGAGCAGCGCCTGGCTGTCGGTGATCATGTGGCCGATGCCCGACGACGAGCCGATCAGCTCGGCCACGATCACGTAGGTCCAGGCCCAGCCCAGCACCAGCCGCAGGATCTCGGCGATTTCCGGCGCCGCGCCCGGGATCAGCACGCGCCGCACGATGCCGGCGCTGTTCGCGCCCAGCGTGTACGCGGCCTCGACCAGGTCCTTGCGCGCCCCGCCAACCGCCACTGCCACCATCAGCACGATCTGGAAGAACGAGCCGATGAAGATCACCAGCAGCTTCTGGGTCTCGCCGATGCCGGCCCACAGGATCAGCAGCGGGATGAAGGCCGACGCGGGCAGGTAGCGGCAGAACGAGACGAACGGCTCGAAGAAGGCCTCGGCCGCCTTGTACGCACCCATGAAGATGCCCAGCGGCACCGCGATCACCGCCGCCAGCACAAAGCCGCCGACCACGCGCCACACGGTCATGCCGATGTCGCCGATGAAGTTGTACTCGGTGAACAGGGTCATGCCCTCCCTGGCCATCGTCATCGGGTCGGCCAGGAACGTGCGCGGCACGAAGCCGCCCAGCGTCACCACGGCCCACACGCCGAAGAACAGCACGAAGAAGGACAGGCCCAGCATCCAGCGGGTGTTGGGCGCCACCGGCACCAGCGGTGCCAGCCACGGATGGCGCCGGCGCTGCGGCGCTTCCCCGGCGGGGGCCGCCACGGCGGCGGCCGGGGCGGGTGAACCAATACGGGCTTGCGTCATGACGTCACGCCTCCTGAGAGCTGCCGGGTTACTTGAGGAAACGCGCGTCGTACAGCTTGGTCACGTCAGGCACCTGGCGGATCACGCCGATGTCCATCAGCACCGCGGCGGCTTCCTTGCTGAAGCTGGCAAGCTCGCCCTCGAAGAACTTCTTGTTGGCCTCGCGGTCCTGCCAGCGCAGGTAAGCCGACGACTTGGCGAACTGCTCGCCGGTCTGCTTGACCGCCGCACCCATGATGTCGTTGGCCTTGGCCGGCTCCTTGCGAATCATCTCGAGCGCCTCGAAGTAGCTGTCGACCAGCGCCTGAGCGGCCTTGGGATTGTCCTTGAGCCACTTGGGCGCGCAGCCCAGCGTGTCGGTCACCATCGGATAGTCGAGCGTGGTGGCCAGGATCTTGCCCTTGTCCGGGTTCTGGCGCACCGTCGACAGGTACGGCTCGTAGGTCATGGCGCCGTCGTTCTGGCCCGCGACGAAGGCCTGCGCCGCCGCCTGCGGCGACAGCGTGGTGGTCTTGACGTCCTTGAGCGACATGCCATTTTTCTTCAGCATCCAGGCCAGCCCGAAGTACGGCGCGGTGCCCGGCGCATCGACGCCGATGGTCTTGCCCTTCAGGTCGGCAAAGCTCTTCACGTCGGCGCGCACGGCCAGGCCGTCGGCGCCGTAGGACTTGTCGAGCTGCACGATCTGGGTGATGGGCACGCCGTTCGCATTCCAGGCCACATGGGTTTCCACGGTCGTCGCGGCGCACTGGATCGCGCCGGAGGCCAGCGCCAGGTGGCGGTCCTTCTGCGGGATCATCTTGATTTCGACGTCGACGCCGTTTTTCTTGAAGATGCCGGCCTTGTCGGCCAGCGTCAGCGGCGCAAAGCCGGTCCAGCCGCTCATGCCCAGCGTCACCGGCGTGTTCTGCGCCTGGGCCGCGCCGGCTGCCAGGGCCGTAGCCAGCATCGCCACCTGAGCTGCCATCCGACCGCGAAACCTGCTTGGATACCTCATCTGTACGCTCCTTTGGTGTGTCCGTCGACGGCAGGCCATGCGTGTGGCCGTGCTCGTTTTCGGGCATTAAACAATGCCTGTATATACAAGTCAACGTAGGGCTTCCACCAAGCAACCAGGCGGATAATCGCCTCAAAAAGCGCATTCCATCACAGAACCCGGCGCAGGTGATGCACCGCCCTGGGCCCGGCCGCGAAGTGCCGGCACCACTCAGGCGCGTGCAATGTGTTGCTGTATAGACAGGATCAAGACGACGCCGTGAGTCAGCAAGCCCCGTGCCAGCGGCACGGGCACCACGATGGAGGTATCAGGCGCCGAAGAAGTCGGCGACGGTGGGATAGCGCAGCCGCAGGCGCAATTCGCGCTTGAGCCGCCGGTTGTCGAGTCGGCGCGACTCGCTCATGAAGCTCAGCAGGGTCTTGTCGATCACCTGGAGCGCCTCGCCACGCGTGATGCGCGGCGGTCGCGGCAGGCCGCGGCGCTCGGCAACGAGGTCGAAATAGTCCGCCATGCGCAGCTCGGTATCGTCGCTGGCATGGACCACGCGCTGCGGGCGGCCGCGGAACAGCGCCGCCACCATGATGCGCGCGAGGTCGTCGGCATGGATGTGGCTGGTGTAGACGTCGTCCTGCGGCACCAGCGCCGGCGTGCCGCGCCTGAGCCGCGCCAGCGGGAGGCGATCCTCGGCGTAGATGCCGGGGATGCGCACCACGCTGGCGCGCCAGCCGGCGTCGCGGCCGAAGGCCCGCACCGCCTGTTCGGCCGCCACGCGGCGGCGCGCGCGCGCGGTCTGCGGCCGCACCGCATGGAATTCGGCCACGCGCGCGCCCTGGCGGTCGCCGTAGACGCCGGTGGTGCTGGCATAGACAAACGCAGCGCGGGGCCAGGTACGGTCGGGTAGAATGGCGGGCTCGCCGGGCAGCGTGCCGGCGGCCGTCCTGGCGCCGCGCCACGCGGTCCGACGCAATATGGCGAGCAGCGCACGCGTGCGCGGATCGCCTTCGCCCTGCCCGGGTGGCGGCGCCAGGTCCAGCACCCGCGTGGCCACCCCGCGCAGCCGTGCCAGCGTGGCCGGCCGGTCCAGGTCCGCCACCAGCGGCACCGCGCCGGCGGCACGCAGTTCGGCGCGGCGTGCCGGCTGCGAGGTCACGGCGAAGACACGCATGCGCGACGACAGGATTCGCAGGCAGCGCGTCCCCACATCCCCGCAGCCGACGATCAGCAGGCGCGGGCGGCCCAGCCGGCGCGATGGCGCCGGCAGCCGCGAGGGTTGCGGTGGTTGGGGGAATCGCGCGGGCTGCAGCTTCGACAGAATTTGGCTCATAGACCGATTATGGCTTATCAAGTAACCGTCATGCCCAGCGGCCACAAGTTTGAAGTGGCCGCGGACGAAACCATCCTCGGCGCGGCCCTGCGCCACAGCATCGGGCTGCCCTACGGCTGCAAGAACGGCGCCTGCGGGTCATGCAAGGGCCGCGTGCTCGAAGGCAGCATCGTGCAGGGCGACCATGCCCCGTCGGCGCTGACCGCCCAGGAAAAGACCGAAGGCCGCGCGCTGTTCTGCTGCGCCAATGCCGCCTCGGACATCACCATCGAATGCCGCGAGGTTCACGGCGCGGGCGACATTCCCATCAAGAAGGTGCCGTGCCGCGTGACCTCGCTGGAGCGCCTGGCCGACGATGTGATCGCGATCAAGCTGCAGCTGCCCGCCACCGAGCGCATGCAGTACCTGGCCGGCCAGTATGTCGAGTTCCTGCTGCGCGACGGCAAGCGCCGCAGCTATTCGATCGCCACGCCGCCGCACGAGGACGGCCCGATCGAACTGCATATCCGCCATATGCCGGGCGGCGCCTTCACCGACTACGTGTTCGGCGCGAAGGAAGGCCAGCCGGCCATGAAGGAGCGCGACATCCTGCGCTTCGAAGGCCCGCTGGGCAGCTTCTTCCTGCGCGAGGAATCCGAAGCGCCGATCATCCTGCTGGCGTCCGGCACCGGCTTCGCCCCCATCAAGGCCATCGTCGAGCATGCCGCCTACACCGGCATCCAGCGCCCGATGACGCTGTACTGGGGCGGCCGCCGGCCCAAGGACCTGTACATGCACGCGCTGGCCGAGCAGTGGGCGCGCGACCTGCCCAACTTCAGCTACGTGCCGGTGGTCTCCGACGCGCAGCCGGAAGACAACTGGCAGGGCCGCACCGGCTTCGTCCATCAGGCGGTGATGGCCGATTTCCCCGACCTGTCGGGCCACGAGGTCTACGCCTGCGGCGCGCCGGTGATGATCAACGCCGCGCGCGGCGACTTCACCCGGCAATGCAAGCTGCACGAAGACGCGTTCTTCGCCGACTCGTTCACCTCCGAGGCCGACATGCACGCGGCCCCGCCGGCGGCCTGAGGCCGCCCGCGCGCCGTTCCGCCAGCGCAACAATGCCCGGGCCCGCCAAAATTCGTTTTGACACCCGGGGCCGTGCGCCTTATATTTGCCCGCATGCACATGACCTTCAACCGACGCCGCAGCTTCCGTACGTCGCTCCCCGCTGGGGTGCCGCGCGGCTGACCGTCGACTGCGTCTGTTCATGTCAACGAGCCACGGGCAACCCCCGTGGCTTTTTGTTTTTGTTTTTGTTCTTGTTGCGTCTTTCGCGCCCGTCCGTCCATCGTTACACGCCGACCCCTGGAGTCCGCCATGGCATTTGCTGAGTATCCCGTCCAATCCCTGATGTACATCACCAACCGCCCCGAACTCGTGTTCACCGAAGGCAAGGGCTCCTGGCTGACGGATCACAACGGCAAGCGCTACCTCGACTTCGTGCAGGGCTGGGCGGTGAACTGCCTGGGCCATTCCAACCAGGGCATGATCGACGCGCTGGTGGCCCAGTCGCACAAGCTGATCAACCCCAGCCCGGCCTTCTACAACGAGCCGATGCTGAAGCTGGCCAAGCAGCTGACCGACCACAGCTGCTTCGACAAGGTCTTCTTCGCCAACAGCGGCGCCGAGGCCAACGAGGGCGCGATCAAGCTGGCGCGCAAATGGGGCCGCAAGCACAAGGATGGCGCCTTCGAGATCATCACCATGGACCACAGCTTCCATGGCCGCACGCTCGCCACCATGAGCGCGTCGGGCAAGGCCGGCTGGGACACCATCTTCGCGCCGCAGGTGCCGGGCTTCCCGCGCGCCGAACTGAACGACCTCGCCTCGGTGGAAAAGCTGATCACCGGCAAGACCGTCGGCATCATGCTCGAGCCGGTGCAGGGCGAAGGCGGCGTGATCCCCGCCACGCGCGAATTCATGCAGAGCCTGCGCGCGCTGGCCGACAAGCACAAGCTGCTGCTGATCGTCGATGAAGTGCAGGCCGGCTGCGGCCGCTGCGGCACGCTGTTCGCCTATGAGCTGGCGGGCGTGGAGCCGGACATCATGACGCTGGGCAAGGGCATCGGCGGCGGCGTGCCGCTGTCGGCGCTGCTGTGCAAGGCCGAGGTCGCCAGCTTCGAGGCCGGCGACCAGGGCGGCACCTACAACGGCAACCCGCTGATGACCGCGGTCGGCAGCGCCGTGATCGAACAGCTGACCGCGCCCGGCTTCCTGGACGAGGTCAAGGCCAAGGGCGACTACCTGAAGGAGCAGCTGCTGGCGCTGTCGGCCGAGTTCGGCCTGGGCGGCGAACGCGGCGAAGGCCTGCTGCGCGCGCTGCTGCTGGGCAAGGACATCGGCCCGCAACTGGTGGAGGAAGCGCGCGACATGGCCCCGCAGGGCCTGCTGCTGAACGCCCCGCGCCCCAACCTGCTGCGCTTCATGCCGGCGCTGAACGTCACGCGCGAAGAGATCGACCAGATGATCGGCATGCTGCGTACGCTGCTGAAGAAGCTGGCCTGATCTTCGCGGGTATCCGCGGACAGCAAAAAGCCTCGCATTGCGCGAGGCTTTTTGCTTTGCGGCCGGATCCGGGATCCGTGCCGCAGAGGAGTGAGGGAGAGGGCCAGCGCCGCAGAACCGGTGCAGCCGGCCGGAGCCGGCCTGCCCGGGACCCCGCGGCAAGGGGAAAGGCCTTGCGCCTGCGAGCGCCCGCCCTCTCCCTCACCCCTCTTGCGGCAGCGGGGTGTCGGAGCCGGAGCGGCGGCGCGCCGCTTACTCGCCCAGGTAGGCGGCCCGCACCTTGGGATCGTCCAGCATCTGGCTGGCCTCCCCGCTCATGGTGATCAGGCCGGACTCCATCACGTAGCCCCGGTGCGCGGCCTGCAGCGCCAGGCGCGCGTTCTGCTCGACCAGCAGCACGGTCACGCCCTGCGCCGAGATGTCGCGCACGACCTCGAAGATCTTCTCCACCATGATCGGCGACAGGCCCATCGACGGCTCGTCCAGCAGCAGCACCTTGGGCTGGCTCATCAGCGCGCGCGCCATCGCCAGCATCTGCTGCTCGCCGCCGGACATGGTGCCTGCCAGCTGGTTGGCGCGCTCCTTCAGTCGCGGAAAGATGCCGAACATGCGCTCGACGTCGGCCTTGATGCCGGCGTCGTCGTTGCGCGTGTAGGCGCCCATCTGCAGGTTCTCGGTGATGGTCATGCGCGCGAACACGCCGCGGCCTTCCGGCACCATCGCCAGGCCCTGCTTGAGCAGCGCGTAGCTGGGCACGCCCTTGATCGACTTGCCCATGTATTCCACGTCGCCGCCGGCCCAGCCCTGCAGGCCGGTGATGGCCTTCATGGTGGTGGTCTTGCCGGCGCCGTTGGCGCCGATCAGCGTGACCAGTTCGCCGTCGCGGATTTCCAGGTCGATGCCCTTGACGGCCTGGATGCCGCCGTAGGCAACCTTCAGGCCGGAGATCTTCAGTACTGTCTGTTTCATTGCAGGCTGATTCATTACGTCCGCTCCCGCCATCAGTGCGCCGAGGTGCCGAGGTAGGCCTCGATCACCGCGGGGTTGTTCTGCACCTCGTGCGGCAGGCCCTGGGCAATCACCTTGCCGTAGTCCAGTACCGTCAGGCGGTTGCACAGCCCCATCACCAGCTTCACGTCGTGCTCGATCAGCAGGATGGTCCGGCCATCGTTCTTGATCTTGTCGAGCAGGCCGCGCAGTTCCACCTTCTCGGTCGCGTTCATGCCCGCGGCCGGCTCGTCCAGCGCCAGCAGCTTGGGTTCGGTGGCCAGCGCGCGCGCGATCTCGAGCCGGCGCTGGTGGCCGTACGAGAGGTTGCGCGCGGTGAAGTTGGCGTACTTGCCGATGCCGACGTAGTCGAGCAGGTCATGCGCCATGTCTTCGATGCCCTCTTCTTCGCGCCGCACCGAGGGCGGGCGGAAGATCGCGCCGAACACGCCGGCCTTGGAGCGCACGTGGCGTCCGACCATCACGTTCTCGAGCGCGGTCATGTCGCCGAATAGGCGGATGTTCTGGAACGTGCGCGCAATGCCGGCCTTGGCCACCTCATGCACGGCGGTCGGCTGGTAGGGCTTGCCGCCCAGCACGAATTCGCCCGAATCCGGCGTGTACAGGCCGGTGATGACGTTGAAGAACGTGGTCTTGCCGGCGCCGTTGGGGCCGATCAGGCCGTAGATCTCGCCCGGCTTGATCTGCAGGCCCACGTCTGACAGGGCCTGCAGGCCGCCGAAACGCTTGTTGACCCCCTGCACGGACAGGAGGAAATCGTTGTTGCTCATGTCTTCCTCCGGTTCAGAGACGGCCGATGTTGCCCGCGCGGCGCACCACCGGGCGGTCTTCCTTGCGCGGCGACGGCCAGATGCCTGCCGGGCGGTACAGCATCACGCCGACCAGGGCCAGGCCGAACAGCAGCTGGCGCAGCACCTCGGCATCGACGATCACGTGGCCGAACAGGCCGGTCTGCATCGGCTCGGCCACCACGCGCAGCAGTTCCTGGAAGCCCACCAGCAGCACGCCGCCCAGGATCACGCCCGGGATATGGCCCATGCCGCCCAGCACCACGATCGCCAGCACGTAGATCGATTCCCACAGCGTGAACGACTCCGGCGAGACGAAGCCCTGGAATGCGCCGAACACCGCGCCCGAGGCGCCGCCGAACGACGCGCCCATGGCGAAGGCCAGCAGCTTGATGTTGCGGGTGTTGATGCCCATCGCCTTGGCGGCGATCTCGTCCTCGCGGATGGCGACCCAGGCGCGGCCGATGCGCGAGGTCTGCAGGCGCAGGCACACGAACACGATCACGATCACCAGGAACACCAGCAGGTAGTAGTACATGAACACCGGCGAGAACTTGAGCCCGAAGATCTCGTGCGACTTCGAGAAGTCGAAGCCGAAGATGTGGACCGGGTCCACCGCCGTGATGCCCTTGGGCCCGTTGGTGATGTTCACCGGACGGTCCAGGTTGTTCATGAAGATGCGGATGATCTCGCCGAAGCCTAGCGTGACGATGGCCAGGTAGTCGCCGCGCAGCTTGAGCGTCGGCGCGCCCAGCAGCACGCCGAAGGTGGCGGCCACCAGGATCGCCAGCGGCAGCACGAACCACATCGACAAATGGATGCCGGTCGGGAACAGCTGCTGGATCCACTCGAACTGGTTCGCCAGGTGCGGCGAGCCGAGCAGCGCCATCATGTAGGCGCCCACCGCGTAGAACGCGATATAGCCCAGGTCGAGCAGGCCGGCAAAGCCGACCACGATGTTCAGGCCGAGCGCCAGCATGATGTACAGCAGCGCAAAGTCGAGCACGCGCACCCAGTAATTGCCGCCCAGGGTCTGGACGATGAACGGGGCGCACAGCGCCACCACCAGGAAGCCAATCAGTGCGGCCAGGGTCTTGGCCGGCACCTTGGTCGGTGCCGCGACGGCGGCCGTGGATGGAATCGGAGTATTCATGGATTCGCTCTCCTCAGGCGCGATCCGCCACGCGTTCGCCCATGATGCCGGACGGACGGAAGACGAGCACGGTAATCAGTACGATGAAGGCAAAGACGTCCTGGTAGTTCGAGCCGAACACGCCATTGGTCAGGTCGCCGATATAGCCGGCCCCGAGCGCCTCGATCAGGCCCAGCAGCATGCCGCCGACCATGGCGCCCGCCAGGTTGCCGATGCCGCCCAGCACCGCGGCGGTAAACGCCTTCAGGCCGGGGATGAAGCCCATGTAGAAGTGGGCGTTGCCATAGTTGGTGGCCATCATCACGCCGGCCAGCGCGGCCAGCGTGGCGCCGATCATGAAGGTGGCGGAAATGACGAAGTTGGGGTTGACGCCCATCAGGCCGGCCACCTTCTGGTTCTCGGCGGTGGCGCGCATGGCGCGGCCGAGCTTGGTGCGGTTGACCAGGGCCAGCAGGCCGGACATCACCATCACGGCCATGCCGATGATGACCATCTCCTTGCCGGTGATGGTGGCGCCGGTGGCGCCGATGTCGATGGGGTCCGACGGCAGCAGCTGCGGGAAGGTCAGCGGGTTGCGCGACCAGATCAGCATGCCCGCCGTCTGCAGGATGATGGACACCCCGATCGCGGTGATCAGCGGGGCCAGCCGTGGCGCATTGCGCAAGGGCCGGTAGGCGACCCGCTCGATGGAATAGGACAGGATCGCGCAGACCGGCATGGCGACCAGCGTGGCGATCACCAGCGTCAGCCATTCAGGCAGGCCGGGGGCGAACTTCTGCAATCCGAGGATGGCTGACAGGGCGGTCAGCGCGCCGATCATCAGCACGTCGCCGTGGGCGAAGTTGATGATCCCGAGAATGCCGTAGACCATGGTGTAGCCCAGTGCGATCAGCGCATAAATGCTGCCGAGCACCAGACCGTTCACGATCTGCTGGATAAAGATATCCATGAAAACTCCTGCTTCAGTCCCTGACCTTGCGGCATGGTGTGGATGCCGGGGGGACCCTGGTGTGTGATGGGTAACGTTGCGGTGGTTGCTTTGCTGGTGAGCGGCCTGCCCTGCTCCATCCATGGTAAGGATGCTTCTACATTAGGCGAGGCTAAAAAGAACGGCACCGCAAAATACTCACGGTGCCGTTCGGATGGGCCGGTAAGCCCAGATTACATCTTCACGACGTCGAGAACGGACTTCTTCTTGTCCTTGTACTCGTACAGCGTGATGGTGCCTTCCTTCATGTCGCCCTTCTCGTCGAAGGCGATGTTGCCGATCACGCCCTTGTAGTTGGTCTTGGGCATTTCGGCGAGGATGGCAGCCGGTTCGGTCGAGTTGGCGCGCTTCATGGCATCGACGATGACCATCACGGCGTCATACGTGAACGGCGCGTAGATCTGCACCGGCGCGTTGAAGCGTGCCTGGTAGCGCTTGTCGAAGTCCGCGCCCTGCTCCATGCGCGACAGGGCCAGGCCCGCCTCGGAGCAGATGATGTTGGTCACGGCTTCGCCGGCCAGCTCGGCCACCTTGTCGGTGCAGACGCCGTCGCCGCCGACGATCTTGGCGCCGATGCCCAGTTCCTTGGCCTGCTTGGCGAACGGGCCGCCGGTGGCATCCATGCCGCCGTACATGATCACGTCCGGCTTCTTGCCCTTGATCTTGGTCAGGATGGCCTTGAAGTCGGTGGCCTTGTCGTTGGTGGCCTCCCGCGCGACCACGTTCACGCCGGCAGCCTTGGCGGTCTTCTCGAACTCGTCGGCCAGGCCCTTGCCGTAGGCGGTGGCATCGTCGACGATCGCCACGCTCTTGGCGTTCAGGGTCTTGGCGGCGTAGTTCGCCAGCGCCGGGCCTTGCTGGGCGTCGGTGGCCACCACGCGGTAGGTGGTCTTGAAGCCCTGCTTGGTGTAGTCCGGGTTGGTCGACGACGGCGAGATCTGCACGATGCCGGCATCGCTGTAGATCTTCGACGCCGGGATCGACACGCCCGAGTTCAGGTGGCCGACCACGGCCACGACCTTGGCATCGACCAGCTTCTGCGCCACGGCGGTGCCGGTCTTCGGATCGGCCGCATCGTCTTCGCCGACCAGTTCCAGCTTGACCTTCTTGCCACCGACTTCCAGGCCGGACTTGTTGACTTCTTCCACGGCCAGGCGGGCGCCGTTTTCGTTGTCCTTGCCAAGGTGCGCGATGCCGCCGGTCAGCGGGGCCGCGTGGCCGATCTTGACGACGGTCTCGCCGCCACCGGCCGCGGGCGCCGCGGGAGCCGCTGCCGCCGGCGCCGAAGAGGCCGCATCCGCCGGCTTGTCTTCCTTCTTGCCGCAAGCTGCGACCAGCGCCACTGCGGCCGCGATCGGCAGAATCTTGGCAAACGTGATTTGCATGAGTGATCTCCTAGGATTCACAAAAACAGGGATTTGCAACGCCTCCCGGACGTTTCCCTGGACCGCCTTTGTTTAGTTTCAATTTGAAACGCGCGCATTGTATCCCCTTTCTTAGTCGATGCAATACGCGACGCAACATCCTTGACGATTTACCGCGCATTTGAGCTAGGGAATTTCCCCAATGCACAGATTGCGGCAATTCCCGCCCACATGACGCGGTCGCCCCTCCTGCTTACAAGAACCGTGCCTGCGCGGCTCCAGGCGGCAAAGAAGCATCGCCGGCACCACCTATAATGCACCATTATTAATTAGGCGTTTCATTTATATAGCGTGGCGCTTCTCTCTAATGTGCAGAATGTAGCGCCGCACCATAATAGGGAAAACCCCAGCTTCGGGGATTACCCTGATTAGCCCCGGCGGCACGAATGGCGGGCGTTCCCGGCACCAGGCGCGGGCATTATTCGGAAAGCGGGAAACAAAAAGGGCGCCGCGACTGCGGCGCCCTTTTATCAGGCAAGGCATTCAGGCCGGCGGGCCCGCGGCGCACTCAGGCGGCCGCGCTGGTGGGCAGCAAGCCGCGCGGCAGCGGGAACGCCATGTTCTCCTGGATACCGTCGAGCGGACGCACCTGACGCGCACCCAGTTCGCGCAGGCGCTCGACGATGGACTGGGCCAGCGCCTCCGGCGCCGAGGCCCCGGCGGTCAGGCCGATGCGGCGCTTGCCGGCAATCCACTCGGGCCGCACCTGCTCGGGCGCGTCCACCATGTAGGCCGGCACGCCCAGGCGCTCGGCCAGTTCGCGCAACCGGTTGGAATTGGAACTGTTGGGGCTGCCGACCACGATCACCACCTCCACCTGCGGCGCCATGAACTTCACTGCGTCCTGGCGGTTTTGCGTGGCATAGCAGATGTCCTGCTTCTTGGGCTCGCGGATCTCCGGGAAGCGGGCCTTGAGCGCGGCAACGATCTCGCTGGTCTCGTCCACCGACAGCGTGGTCTGGGTGACGTAGGCCAGCCGCGACGGATCGGCGATCTGCAGCGCCTGGACATCATCCACGGACTCCACCAGCACCATGCCGCCATTGGCCTGGCCCATCGTGCCTTCGACTTCCGGGTGGCCGCGATGGCCGATCATCACGATCTCGCACCCCTGGGCGCGCAGCTTGCTGACTTCCACATGCACCTTGGTCACCAGCGGGCAGGTGGCATCGAACACGTGCAGTCCGCGCCGTGCCGCGTCTTCGCGCACTTCGCGCGACACGCCATGGGCGCTGAAGATGACGGTGGCGCCGGCCGGCACCTCGTCGAGCTCGCCCACGAACACCGCGCCCTTGCGGCGCAGGTCGGCCACCACGTAAGCGTTGTGGACGATCTCGTGGCGAACGTAGATGGGGGCGCCAAAGCGCTCGAGCGCGCGCTCGACGATTTCGATGGCGCGGTCCACGCCGGCACAGAAGCCGCGTGGCTGCGCCATCAGGATTTCTGCGTCGGGTACGGGGGTCAGGTCAGGCATGCTGCGGTATCCGGGACAGGTTCGACGTGGCGACGGGTCAGAGAATGCCGATCAGCTGCACGTCGAACAGGATGGTCTGCCCAGCCAGCGGATGGTTGAAGTCGAACAAGGCGGCGGTCTCGCCGATCTCCTTGAGCACGCCGGCGTACTTGCCGCCGCCGGGCGCGTTGAACTCCACCAGGTCGCCCGGGCTGTAGTCCTCCTCGAACGAACTGTTCTCGCGCAGCGTGGCCAGCGACACCCACTGCAGCAGTTCGGCGTTGCGAGGGCCGAAGGCCTGCTCCGGCGCCAGGCGATAGGTCATGCGCTCGCCTTCCGGCATGCCCAGCAGCGCCTGCTCCAGCGTCGGCGCGAACTGGCCCTGGCCCAGCAGCAGCGTGGCGGGCTTTTCCTCGAACGTGCTGACGACCTCGGTGCCGTTCTCGAGCGCGATGCTGTAGTGCAGGGTCAGGAAGGAGTCGGCCTGGACAGTCTTGCGGCCAGCCGTGCCGCCGTCGGCTTCCGACGCGAAAGTTTGCAAATTCATGGGTGATCAACCAAGGAACAACCCGTATTGTATTCGACTGGCCCCTGGCCCGCCGCCCCAGAGCCTCAGGCCCTGTTCCCGACGCGACCTCCCTGGATGCCCATGACCATTTCCAAATGGCCCGCCTGCGAGCGGCCCCGCGAAAAACTGCTGGAAAGCGGCGCTGCCGCCCTGTCTGATGCTGAACTGCTGGCCGTCCTGCTGCGCGTGGGCGCCGCCGGCAAAAGTGCCGTGGACCTGGCACGCGAGCTGCTGCACCGCTTCGGCTCGCTGACCGCGCTGTTCGCGGCGCAGGGACAGGCACTGGCCGGCGTGCGTGGCATGGGCGCGGCCAAGTTCGCCCAGGTGCAGGCCATCCCGGAACTGGCCCGCCGCGCGCTGGCCGAGTCGCTGCGGCTGCCTTCCGGCTTCGACTCGCCGGACTCGGTGCGCAGCTACTTGCGCCTGACCCTGGCCCCGCTGCAGCACGAGGTCTTCATGTGCCTGTTCCTGGATCCCGGCAACCGCATGGTGGCCAGCGAAGAGCTGTTCCGCGGCACACTCACGCGGACCTCGGTCTATCCGCGCGAGGTGGCGCGCCAGGCCCTGGCGCATAACGCCGCCGGCATCATCGTCGCCCACAACCACCCGCGCGGCACCACCGCCCCCAGCCAGAGCGACATCCACCTGACGCGCGAGCTGGCGCGCACGCTCGACCTGATCGACGTGCGGCTGCTGGACCATTTCATCGTGGCGGGGCACGAAATCCGTTCCCTGGCGGAGTCGTGCGAGCGCCTGCCCGGGCTGTGACGCCTACGCCACGACAGGAGCCGGGCCGCAACACTGCCTGTTCCGGGCCACAGAAAGCATTGATTCGCCGGGGGAATCCGGTCTATAATGCCCGTTTTGCTGAAGTCTCAACCGCTGCAGTCCGGGCCCGCGCGCCTTTTGTTGATCTGTTGCGAACATTGTCCACGAATAGAAGATTTAGGAGTGCTTCATGGCACGCGTCTGTCAAGTGACCGGGAAAGCGCCGATGGTCGGCAACAACGTTTCCCACGCAAACAACAAGACCAAGCGCCGTTTTCTGCCCAACCTGCAGAATCGTCGTTTCTTCGTTGAATCCGAAAACCGCTGGGTGAGCCTGCGCGTCTCGAACGCCGGCCTGCGCCTGATCGACAAGAAAGGCATCGACTCCGTGCTCGCCGACCTGCGCGCACGCGGCGAAGTCTAATTAGGAGCACATCATGGCAAGCAAGGGCGGCCGCGACAAGATCAAGCTGGAATCGACCGCAGGTACCGGTCACTTCTACACCACCACCAAGAACAAGCGCACCATGCCGGAAAAGATGGAGATCATGAAGTTCGATCCCGTTGCCCGCAAGCACGTCGCTTACAAGGAAACCAAGATCAAGTAATTGATCCGGTATCCCGCCAGAAAGCCCCGCCCTGTTGCGGGGCTTTTTGTTGCCCATCGATGGCACAGCGGCGCTGCACCTTGATGCACGGGAGCGCGCGCCGGGTGTAGACTTTGCCGTTTCCCCCATCTGCCCAGCGCCCAGCCGGCGCTCTCCTTGCACCATGAATTTCGACGTCGCCATCGTCGGCAGCGGCCTGGCCGGCCTTACGGTCGCATTGCAACTGGCCGACACCCACCGGGTGGCCATCCTCAGCAAGCGCGCCATGACGCAGGGCGCCAGCGACTGGGCACAAGGCGGCATCGCCGCGGTGCTGGACTCCGGCGACAGCCACGACGAACACACCCAGGACACGCTCGTTGCCGGTGCGGGGCTGTGCGATGAAGAGGCCACGCGCTTTATCGTGGAGCATGGGCGCGAGGCCATCCAGTGGCTGATCGACCGCGGCGTGCCGTTCACCCGCGACGCGCAGGCCGAACTGGGCTTCCACCTGACGCGCGAAGGCGGCCACAGCCGCCGGCGCATCATCCATGCCGCCGACGCCACCGGCCATGCCGTGGTCAGCACGCTGCTGCAGCAGGCCACGCAGCACCCGAACATCACCATCCTGGAAGACCATTTCGCGATTGACCTGATCACCTCGCGCAAGATGGGACTGCCGGGCAACCGCTGCTATGGCCTCTACGTGCTGGATGACCGCACCGGTGCGGTGCACACCATCACCGCCACGCACACCGTGCTGGCCGCCGGCGGTGCAGGCAAGGTCTACCTTTACACCACCAACCCGGACACGGCCACCGGCGACGGCATCGCCATGGCCTGGCGCGCGGGCTGCCGGGTGTCGAACATGGAGTTCATCCAGTTCCACCCGACCTGCCTGTACCACCCGTATGCCAAGTCCTTCCTGATCTCCGAAGCGGTGCGCGGCGAAGGCGGCCTGCTCAAGCTGCCCGACGGCACGCGCTTCATGCCCGAACACGACACGCGCGCCGAACTGGCGCCGCGCGACGTGGTCGCGCGCGCGATCGACTTCGAAATGAAGAAGCGCGGACTGGACTGCGTCTATCTCGATATCACGCACCAGCCCGAGGCCTTCCTGAAGGAACACTTCCCGACCATCCACGCGCGCTGCCTGGAACTGGGCATCGACATCACGCGCGAGCCGATTCCGGTGGTGCCGGCCGCGCACTACACCTGCGGCGGCGTGGTGACGGACACCATGGGGCGCACCGATATCGGCGGCCTCTACGCCGTCGGCGAGACCGCCTGCACCGGCCTGCACGGCGCCAACCGGCTGGCGTCGAACTCGCTGCTCGAATGCATGGTGATCGGCCGCGCCGCCGCGGCAGACATCGCCTCGCAGGACAAGGCCGGCGTGCCCAATATCACGCTGCCGGCGTGGGACGAGAGCCGCGTATCCGACGCCGACGAAGAAGTCGTGGTGTCGCACAACTGGGACGAGCTGCGCCGCATGATGTGGAACTACGTCGGCATCGTGCGCACCAGCAAGCGGCTGGAACGCGCGCAGCACCGCATCGTGCTGCTGCGCGAGGAGATTGCCGAGTACTACGCCAATTTCCGCGTCACCACCGACCTGCTGGAATTGCGCAATCTGGTGGAAGTGGCTTCGCTGATCGTGGACAGCGCATACTCGCGCCATGAAAGCCGCGGCCTGCATTTCAGCCGGGACTATCCGGAGGCGTTGCCCAAGGCGCTGCCGACGGTGATGCAGCCGCCCGCCGTCCGCAAGCGTTGACGAAGCGTTTGCCAGGCAAAAACGGGGTGGCGCCGCATGGCCCACCCCGTTATTCGTTCGGCCGGAACAACTCTCAGCCGATGATCCGCAGCGAGTAATCCGTCGCCCGCACGTCCTTGGTCAGTGCACCCACCGAGATGCGATCCACGCCGGTCTCGGCGAAGGTGCGGATGGTATCGGCATTGACGCCACCCGATACCTCCAGCAGCGCCCTGCCCTGGTTGATCTTCACGGCATCCTGCATCATCGGCACCGTGAAGTTGTCGATCAGCACCGACGTGGCACCGGCTGCCAGCGCTTCCTCCAGCTCGGCCAGGCTCTCGACCTCGATCTGCACCGACGCCTGCGTATCGAGCGCCAGCGCCGCCCGCATCGCCGCGCCGATGCTACCGGCCGCGGCGATATGGTTTTCCTTGATCAGGATGCCGTCATACAGCGCCAGGCGCTGGTTCTCGCCGCCGCCGATACGGACCGCGTACTTCTGCGCCAGGCGCAGGCCGGGCAGCGTCTTGCGGGTGTCGAGCACGCGCGCACGGGTGCCGGCGATCAGGTCGGCATAGCGGCGCGTGGCGGTCGCCACGCCGGACAGCAGCTGCAGGAAATTCAGCGACGGGCGCTCGGCGGTCAGCAGCGAGCGGGCCGGGCCCGTGATCTCGCACACCACCGAATCCGGCGCCATGCGCTCGCCTTCCTGGTGCAGCCAGCGCACTGCCAGGGCCGGGTCGACCGCGCGCATGCACGCATCGAACCACGGCTGGCCGCACAGCACCGCCGACTCGCGCACGATCACGCGCGCGTGCGCCACCTTGCCTGCGGGCACCAGCAGGCCGGTCAGGTCGCCGCTGCCGACATCCTCCGCGATGGCGGCCTGCACGTTGGCCTGCAGCGCTGCCTGCAGCGCCGGGCCGTAGCTATCGAAAATCGGATTCACGCTCATGCCGGGCCGATCCCCTGGAACAGCGCCTGCTCGTTGGCCAGGTCGGCCGACGGACGTACATTGCGCTTCTGCGCGGCAGCGAAATCCAGCATGCGGTTGATGCACGTTACCGCCTGGCGGCCGATCACGGGATCGACATGGATCTCGTTGCGGCCAGTCTCCAGCACCTCGGCCAGGTTGGTCAGCGCGTTCATCGCCATCCACGGGCAATGCGCGCAGCTCTTGCAGGTGGCACTGTTGCCGGCGGTCGGCGCTTCGATGAAGTGCTTGCCGGGCGCAGCCATGCGCATCTTGTGCAGGATGCCGTTGTCGGTGGCAACGATGAACTCGGTCGCGTCCAGCTTCTGCGCGGCCTCGATCAGCTGCGAGGTCGAGCCGACCACGTCGGCCTGCGCCACCACGTTTTCCGGCGATTCCGGATGCACCAGGATCTTGGCGTTGGGGAATTCACGCCGCAGCAGGTCCAGCTCGATGCCCTTGAACTCGTCGTGCACCAGGCACGAGCCCTGCCACAGCAGCATGTCGGCGCCGGTCTGCTTCTGGATATAGCTGCCCAGGTGCTTGTCGGGTGCCCACAGGATCTTCTTGCCCTGCGCGTGCAGGTGCTCGACGATCTTCAGGCCGATGCTGGAGGTCACCATCCAGTCAGCGCGCGCCTTCACCGCGGCGCTGGTGTTGGCATAGACCACCACGGTGCGATCCGGGTGCGCGTCGCAGAAGGCGGCAAACTCGTCGGCCGGGCAGCCCAGGTCGAGCGAGCAGGTCGCGTCCAGGTCCGGCATCAGCACGGTCTTTTCGGGGCTGAGGATCTTGGCGGTCTCGCCCATGAAGCGCACGCCGGCCACGACCAGCGTCCTGGCTTCGTGGTCGCGGCCGAAGCGGGCCATTTCGAGGGAGTCGGAGACGCAGCCGCCGGTTTCTTCGGCGAGGTCCTGCAGGTCGGCGTCGACGTAGTAATGCGCCACCAGCACTGCGTTGCGCTCCTTCAGCAAGCGGCGGATACGCGCCTTCAGCGACTGCCGCTCATCCGGCGACAGCACCGGCGGCACCTTGGCCCAGGCATGGGCCACACAGCTGGCGCCAGCGGCGTTTTGGGCACCCGCCAGGTTCGGCTTCTCGAACTCGACGGTCTTGATCGATTGTGGGGTCATCTCCGGGTACTCCTCTAGACCTCCGCCAACAGGGTGCGGCCGGCCAGAACATGGGGGAGTTTATCTAAAACAAAAGCCCCGCCATGGGCGGGGCTTTGTCAAACCATACGGCGCGGCCGAATTGTATCAGGCGTAGCGGCGCAGGCGCAGCGAGAAATCGTGCAACGCCTGGATCCCGCTGGCCTCGGCACGGTGGCACCAGGCCTGCAGCTGCTGCAGCAGCTGCTCGCGCGTCAGGTTGGAACGGCCCCAGATGGCGGCCAGTTCACGGCGCATTTCGACGAAGGTCTGCAGCGCCTTGTTCTGCTCGACGATGCTTGCCAGCTGCTCGCGCTGCTGCGCGGCCAGCTTGGTTTCTTCGCGGTGGAACCACTTGCTGGCGGGCTTGAAGCTGCGGTACTCGGCCACGCCGCCTTCCTTGAGCTTGTCCAGCTCCTGGCGGAACGCGCCCTTGACGGCCTTGGCGTAGCGCGCCATCACGTCGTAGCGGTTGGCGATGATGGCTTCCAGCGTGTTGTGGTCGACCGGACGGGCTTCCACCAGGCGCGCCTTGGGCGGGGTCTTCTTGACCTTGGCCAGCCCCACCGCCTGCATCGCGCGGATATAGCCCCAGCCCACGTCGAACTCATACCACTTGATCGAGAACTTGGCCGAGGTCGGGTAGGTGTGATGGTTGTTGTGCAGCTCTTCGCCGCCGATGATCAGGCCCCACGGCGACACGTTGGTCGAGGCGTCCTCGCAATCGTAGTTGCGGTAACCCCACCAGTGGCCCAGGCCATTGATGATGCCGGCGGCGTGGATCGGGATCCACAGCATCTGCACCGCCCACACGGTCATGCCGATCACGCCGAACAACGCCAGATCGATGATCAGCATCAGGCCGACGCCCTGCCAGGTGAAGCGCGAGTACAGGTTGCGCTCGATCCAGTCATTGGGACAGCCATGGCTGAACTTGGCGATGGTTTCCTTGTTCTTGGCCTCGGCGCGGTACAGCTCGGCGCCTTCCAGCAGCACCTTGCGGATGCCGCGGGTCTGCGGGCTGTGCGGATCGTCTTCGGTTTCGCACTTGGCGTGGTGCTTGCGGTGGATGGCGGTCCACTCGCGGGTGACCATGCCCGTGGTCAGCCACAGCCAGAAGCGGAAGAAGTGCTGCGCGATGGGATGCAGGTCCAGCGACCGGTGCGCCATGCAGCGGTGCAGGAAGATGGTGACGCCGGCGATCGTGATATGCGTCATCACCAGCGTGTAGATGACGATCTCCCACCAGGTCCAGTTGGCAAGGCCGTTGGCGGCCCAGTCAAGAATAGTGTCGAACAAACTGTTCTCCGTCGGTTAAACAGGGAATTTCAGGGAATTTTCCCGTGCAAGCCGGCAGGGCCGGTACACACAACGCGCAGAAAAAATAGCTGCGAATCTATTTGATTGCGATAGCTGTCTGGCGCCGGCCGTGGCTAGCGGCTCATCGTGCGAGCCAGGTACGAGCCGCTGCAATCTGGCGGCTGTCTGATGTGGGGGCGGGATATTTCAACCCGCGACAACCCGGCATTCTACCGGATCGCCGAGGGCGCAAGCATACGCTATTTCCCGGATTTGGACGGGGCGCAACGGTTTTCGTTCCACGGGTGCCGGATCCGTCGCCCGCCCAATCAGATGCGGTGCCGGGCACTCAGGAGGCGTTGGCGGCCTCGGGCAACGGGTTCGCCTTCGGTGCGCCAGGACCAGGCAGCGTCTCATGCATCACACGCAACTCGCGCTGCGGATACGGGATGGAGATGCCGTGCTCGCGCAGCGTGCGCCAGATGGCGCGGTTCATCGCCGATTGCACGCCGAGCTTGCCGTTTTGCGGATCGGCCACGAACACCGCGACTTCGTACTCGATGCCGCTGTCGGCGAACAGCACCAGGAAAGCCGCCGGCTCAGGGTCCGGGAGCACGCGCGGCAGGGTGCGCACGCAGTCAGTCAGCAGAGCGATCACGGTTTCGGGATCGGCGCTGTAGTCGGCCTGCACGCGTGTCGCCACGCGCACATTGGTATTCGAGAACGAGTGGTTTTGCACCGACTGCGCCACCAGCTGCTCGTTCGGCACTAGCGTCTCGCCGTCGCCGTTGCGCACCACGGTGTAGCGGGTGCGGATCTGCGACACGATGCCGGTGTACTTGTCGACGGTGATCTGGTCGCCCAGCTTGACCGAGCGGTCCAGCAGGATGATGAAGCCCGAGATGTAATTGCTGGCGATCTTCTGCAAACCCAGCCCCAGGCCCACGCCCAGCGCGCCGCCGAAGACCGACAGCACGGTCAGGTCGATGCCCACCAGAGACAGGCTCAGCAGCAGCGACACCAGCAGCAGCAAGGCCTTGGAAATCCGCGTCAGCACTACCTTCAGGTTGCCGTCGAGGTTGGCCGAGCGCATCAGCCGCTCTTCCAGCCACGAGCCGAACCACAGCGCCACCAGCACCGTCAGCAGGATCCAGACCACCGCCATCAGGGTATCGGCCACGCTGATCTTCTGCTTGCCGCCGATAGAGAAGCGCACGCTCTCCATCCAGCCCACCACGTCGCCGAGCACACCCAGCACGTACAGCGCCATGCCCACCCAGACCAGCGTGGTCAGCACCTTTTCCACCAGCAGCAGCATGCCGTGCAGCTGGCCGCTGCCGGACATCACGCGGCGCAGCACGTAGAAGGTGAAGTTCAGCGCGGTGATGCCGAACAGCGGCACCAGCGCGAGCCGCAGCACGCTGACCGGGATCAGCGGCGCCAGCGCAAAGCGGGCCACCAGCACCAGCGCCCAGCCGGCCAGCGGAAACATCGCGCGCTCGAGGCTGGCGGCGGCGAAGCGCACCGAGAAACTCGAGTCTTCGTAGCGCGCCTCCAGCCGCCGCACCACGAAGCGCGCCAGCGGCCACGCCACCAGCAGGCAGCCGGCCAGCACCAGCAATTGCCAGAAAAAGCCGGGGCCGCCCGCATCACGGACCAGGTCGTCCAGCATCTTGCCGAACATCGAATGCGAGGCTTTCAGGTCTTTCAGGCCGCCGAGGTCGGACAGGGTTTCACCGTTCATGGTGGCGATTCAGTGTGGGCCGCCCGCGCGCGGCGGGCGGCGCGGCCGCAAGCCGCGATCAGCTGGTGCGCTCCAGCACCGCGGCAAAGAAGCCATCGGTCTGGTGCAGGTGCGGATACAAGGCGAACATGCCATTGTCCGGCAGCCCCGGCACTTCGATCTTCTGGTCGGCCAGCACCTCGGCCGCAGGCACCAGGCGGAAGTTCGGGTGCGCGGCGAGGAAGTCGCGCACGATCTGCTCGTTCTCGGCTTCGAGCACGCTGCAGGTCGCGTACACCACGCGGCCGCCGCCCTTCACCAGCCGCGCCGCGGAGTCCAGGATCGCGCTCTGCTTGGCGGTCAGCTCCAGCACCGACTCCGGCGATTGCCGCCACTTCAGGTCCGGGTTGCGGCGCAGCGTGCCCAGCCCGCTGCACGGCGCATCCACCAGCACGCGGTCGGCCTTGCCCGCCAGGCGCTTGATCTTGGCGTCGCGTTCGGAGTCGATCAGCACCGGATGGACGTTCGACAGGCCGCTGCGCGCCAGCCGCGGCTTCAGGTTGGCCAGGCGTTTTTCCGATACGTCGAAGGCATAGAGGCGGCCGGTCGAGCGCATCGCCGCGCCCAGCGCCAGGGTCTTGCCACCCGCACCGGCGCAGAAGTCGACCACCATCTCGCCGCGCCGGGGCGCGACCAGGCTGCACAGCAGCTGGCTGCCTTCGTCCTGCACCTCCACCAGGCCATTGACGAAGATCGGCAGCTGGTTCAGCGCCGGCTTGCCTGTCATGCGGATGCCGGCCGGCGCCATCGGCGTGGGCTCGGCGCCGAGGCCCGCGGCCTGCAGTTCGGCCAGCGCGGCCTCGCGGCTGGTCTTGCCGAGGTTGACGCGCAGGTCCAGCGGTGCCGGGCGCAGCCAGGCGTCGCCCAAGGCCGCCGCAAAGGCTTCGCCATGCTGGCGCACCAGTTCGTCGTACAGCCACTCGGGCAGGTTGGCGCGCACGCGCGGCGCCAGGCTGGAGCGCTCGATGGTGGTCAGGCGGTCCAGCCACTCGGCCTCATCGGGGTAGAGGAACGGCGACAGCGCATCGCGGCCCAGCGTCGCCGCCAGCCCCAGCAGCGCCAGGCGGCGCGAGGCCGCGCCGGTGCCGCTCTCGGCAAACTGGGCAAACTCGACGCGCCGGCGCAGCACCGCGTAGATCGCTTCGGCAATGATGCCGCGCTCGCGATGGCCCAGCTTGGCGTTTTCGCGGAAGTAGTAGCTGACCACCGCATCGGCGGGTCTCGCGAACAGCATGACCTTGCCCAGCAGGCGATCGATATGCTGGATATGGGTGGCATGCAGCCCGCCATGCGCGCGCGCCGGCGCGCCGTTGGCGCCACTGGCATTGGGCGACCTGCGGATCGGGCTGCTCTTGCCCTTGCTGCGCGCGGGGGCGCGGCCCTCGCCGCGCGGGGACCGGTTTCCTGCCTGGGTACGGCTCATGCCTGGACTCCTGCCGCCGGGGTCGCGGCGGAGACGGCCATCAGCAATTGCGGTTCGGCCGGGTTGATAACATTGACGACGCCGTTCTGGAGCTGCAGCCGGTCCTCGACGAACCACTGCACGGCGCGGGGGTAAATCACGTGCTCGCACGCAAGCAGGCGCTCGGCCAGGGTCTCGGGGGTGTCCGCCGGCTGCACGTCGAGCGCGGCCTGGATCACGATCGGGCCATGATCCAGCTCCGGGGTCACGAAATGCACCGTGGCGCCATGCAGCTTGACACCCGCATCCAGCGCCTGCTTGTGGGTGTTCAGCCCCGGGAAGCACGGCAGCAGCGACGGATGGATATTCAGCAGCCGGCCCGCGTAGCGGTCGACAAAGCCGGGCGTGAGTATACGCATGAAACCCGCCAGCACCACCAGGTCCGGGGCGTAGGCGTCGATGGCCTGGGCCAGCGCCGCGTCGAAGGCGGCGCGGTCAGGGTGCTGGCGATGGTCGACCACGCCGGTTTCGATGCCTTGCTGGCGCGCAAACTGCAGGCCCGCGGCATCCGGCCGGTTCGACAGGACCGCGGCCACGCGGGCCGGCCAGCCGCCCCCCGCGCAGGCCCGGACGATGGCTTCCATATTGGAGCCTCGCCCGGAAATCAAGATGACAATTTTTTTCATCGCGCAATTCTACCAAGGCGAGGCGCTAAACTCCGGTAAAGCCAAACCAGTACGTGCTTAATTCACGTGATCCGGACAGGCGCCGCATTGGTGGCCTGTGGTAGCGAGGCCGTATAACCCGATTGATGGATTGTGACGCTTCGCCCCCTCTGATAGAGTGGGCCCTACGTCCACGCGCCATTCCTGTGCACGACACAGGTTCTCCGGAGAGGTGACAACAAGGACGAAACGGGATATTTGAACGGGACTTCGCATGTCGAACGCTGCACCGACGTTGTTGGTGGTCGATGATCATCCTATGGCCTTGTCAGGGACCACCGCCTTCCTGGCCGAAGTCATGCCGGATGTGGCAGTCCATGCCGCCGGCAGCGCCCGCGAGGCCCTGGCCAGCCTGCAGCAAGGCCTGCGCCCCGATATCGTGCTGCTCGATATCTGGCTGAACGACGGTACCGGCTTCGATGCCATGCAGACGTTCAAGACCGTCATCCCGGGCGCGCGCTTTATCTTCATGTCGGCGGAGGCCACCCCTGAAATCGTCGGTCGCGCCCGCGCGCTGTCGGCGTGCGGCTTCGTCGGCAAGCATCTGGATGCCAACGCCTTCACCGCCGCCGTGCGCAAGGTGCTGGCCGGCGACACCGCCTTCCCCACCGACGAGGCCCTCAACGGGCGTGCGCAGTCGTTCGGGCCCGCCCACGGCATTCCGGTCACGCCCGCCGAACTGGGCCTGACGCCGCGCCAGGGTTCGGTGCTGGCGCTGGTGCTGGAAGGCCTGCCAAACAAGGTGATTGCGCGGCGGCTGGGGCTGACCGAGAACACCGTCAAGGAACACGTTTCCGCCATCCTGCAGCGCCTGGGCGTGCGCACCCGCATGCAGGTGATGTCGCGCATGGAACGGTTCCGGCTGCGCCAGTAAGGCGAGCCACCGCCTTCGACGGCGCGCCCGGGCACGCCGGCGGCTTTGCCTACGCCGGCCGCAGCCAGCGCCGCAGCAGCATCCGCAGCGAGGCCGGATCCACCGGCTTGGGCAGCACGAAATACCCCGCCTCCTCCGCCGCCGCCAGCGCGGCCGACTTGAGATCGCCGGTCAGCAATGCACTGCGTGCCTGCGGCTGGGTGTTCTGCCAGCGCTCGAGCAGGTCCAGGCCATTTTCGCTGCCCGGCAGGCGCAGGTCGCAGAAGATGATGTCCGGGCGCAGGCCCTGGGCAAACAGCTTGTCGGCCTCGGCACCGTGCGCGGCACAGGCCACGCGGATGCCCCAGGCCTCCATCAGCGCAATCCACGCCTTGCGGATCTGGCTGTCGTCGTCGACCACCAGCACCGTGCCCTGCAGGCGATCGGGCTTGGCCTCCTCGGCCTGCGCCATGGCGCGCATCTCGCGCACGCTGGCCACGGTCTCGGCCGGCACCGGCGCCAGCGCGAACCAGAACACCGAGCCCTTGCCGGGCACCGAGCGCACGCCATAGGTGCCCCGCATCAGCCGCACGCATTCCTTGAAGATCGCCAGGCCCAGGCCCAGGCCCTGCGACGGGTCGCGCTGCGGGTTATGGACCTGGTAATACGGCGAGAAGATGTCCGGCAGGTGCTCTGGCGTGACACCGGCGCCGGTGTCCCATACCTCCAGCCGCACGTTCTTGCGGCGCTGGCGCGCGGTCACCAGCACGCCGCCGCGCTGGGTGTAGCGCAGCGCGTTCTGCACCAGATTGAACAAGGCCCGGCGCAGCAGCACCGGCTCGGCCATCGCGTACAGCTCGTCCGGCACGCGCGGGGTCAGGGTCAGCCCGCTTTCGCGCGCGTCGGCGGCAAACTGGCTCATCACGTCGCGGATCAGCGCGCCGAGCTCGCAGGGCTCCAGCGTCGGCAGGACCTTGCGGCCTTCCAGCTTGGACAGGTCAAGCAGCGAGCGGAACAGCAGGTCGATGGTCTGGGTGCCCGCGGCCACCTGCTCCACCAGCGGATGCAGCGCGCTCGACTGGTTGCGCGCGCGCAGCGCCTCGACCAGCATCACCAGCGCATGCACCGGCTGGCGCAGGTCATGGCTGGCCGCGGCCAGGAAGCGCGACTTTTCTTCGCTGGCATGCAGCGCCCGCTCCTTTTCGTCCTGGAACTGCTTGGCCAGGCGCCGGCTGTCGCCCTCCAGCTGGATCGCGCGCACCAGCGTGACCTGCAGGTTGAAGGCGTGGCGCGACAGCATCAGCGCGTAGATCGCCAGCAGGACCTGCACATAGATGCCGTGGCCGGGGAAGGCGAATTCCGCCATCAGCAGGTTCGGCACGAGGATGGGCACGCCGGCGTAAACCAGGTTGGACGGCACCGGGGCCTGCGACACCGCGCCGCCGGCGAGCACGCCAAGGGTCAGCAGGTACAGCACGCTGGAGAACACCGGCGAGCCGGTATACAAATGCAGCAGCGCCGAACTGCCCCAGGTCATGCCGGTCAGGAAAGCGACCGCGCGCATGTTGTTCCACCACTTGTGCGTGTGCGCGGAGCGGCTCATCAGCGCGTGGTCGCGCTGGTAGCCGATGTAGAACCACAGCCCTCCGGCCGTGAGCAGCAGCATCACCGCGCACCAGCCCAGCAGCGCGCCGCGGCTGACGTCGTTCCAGAAGCCGATGGCGGTCAGCGCGGGCAGCAGCACCGAGGCGACGATGGCGGTTGGCGCATTCTTGTGCACGATCGCCATCAGCTTGGCGCGCGTCTCGACGTCGAGCTGAGCGCTCGCCTGAGGCAGGCCCCGGGGCAGGAGCCGGGAAAAGAACCGATAGGTCAGCGCTTTCAACTGGGAATCAGGGATGGGCGAAGCTCGGACACGCCGCGCGGCCAAGCCGGCGGCAGGCCTCTAGCGAGTCACCGCAGTGAGCCAAAGTGGCGCCTATCATGCCGCCTTTTGCGGTATCGCGCCATGGCGGGAGGGCCGGTTGCGGCACAAAAGCCGCAGCGCCGGGACCGGCCGGGGGCGGCGGCAGCGGCAAGCCGACCCATTCGCCTTATAATGCTCGCTTTACCCGAATCGATTCCCGCCGTCCCGTGAAAGTCTTCCGCGGCCTGCCCAACGCCGAGAGCCGGGCGCCCTGCGCGCTCACCATCGGCAATTTCGACGGTGTGCATCGCGGCCACCAGTCGCTGCTCGCGCGTGCGCGCGCGGCGGCCGATGCGCGCGGCCTGCCGCTGTGCGTGATGACCTTCGAGCCGCATCCGCGCGAGTTCTTCACGCCGGACAAGGCCCCTACCCGGATCGCGCTGCTGCGCGACAAGCTGGAAAGCCTGCGCCGCAACGGCGTGGACCGCGTGGTGGTGGAACACTTCAACGCCCATTTTGCCGGCCAGTCGCCGCAGGAATTCGTCGAGAACGTGCTTTGGCACGGCCTGCATACCCGCTGGCTGCTGGTCGGCGACGATTTCCGCTTCGGCGCCAAACGCGCCGGCGATTTTGCCTACCTGCAGGAGGCCGGGCGCCGCTACGGCTTCGATGTCGAGCAGATGGGGTCGGTGTCCGAAGGCGGGATCCGCATCTCCAGCTCGGCGGTGCGCCAGGCGCTGGCCGATGGCGACCTGGAACACGCGCGGCGCCTGCTCGGCCACGGCTACGCCATCAGCGGCCACGTGATCCACGGCCGCAAGCTGGGCCGCGACCTCGGCTTCCCGACGCTGAACCTGCGCATCTCGCACAAGCGCCCGGCGGTCAGCGGCATCTTCGTGGTGCAGGTGCACGGCATCGCCGATCATCCGCTGCCCGGCGTGGCCAGCATCGGCGTGCGCCCCACCATCGAGGACGCCGGCCGGGTACTGCTGGAAGTCCATCTCTTCGATTTCAATGAAAGCCTGTACGGCAAGCTGGTGCGGGTCGAATTCATGAAGAAGCTGCGCGACGAGGCGCGCTTCGACTCCCTGGACGAACTGACCGCCGCGATCGCCAAGGACAGCGCCGACGCGCGCGCCTTTTTCGGCCTGACGGCGCCAGGCGCTGCTGCGGCGGAGGCGGAAGGCAGCGGCTGCCGCGATTTCGCCACCTCGGCCACCGACCGAATTAGGTAGCGGCCGGCGCCCCGCGCCCCGCTGCGCGGGCCCGGTTCGCACGCCGCCTGCTCCAGTCTTCACGCGCGCCGCCGGCCCACCACCGGCCGCGCGCCAACCGAATTGCCCTGAGAATCGAAATGTCCGACGACAAACGCGCCAAATCCGATAAGAACGAGAAGAACAAGTATCCCGTCAACCTGCTCGACACGCCCTTCCCGATGCGTGGCGACCTGCCCAAGCGCGAGCCGCAATGGGTCAAGCAGTGGCAGGACAAGCAGCTCTACAAGAAGATCCGCGCGGCGCGCAAGGGCGCGAAGAAGTTCGTGCTGCACGACGGCCCGCCGTATGCCAACGGCGACATCCATATCGGCCACGCCGTCAACAAGGTGCTCAAGGACATGATCATCAAGGCGCGCGGCCTGACCGGCCTCGACGCCGTCTACGTGCCGGGCTGGGACTGCCACGGCATGCCGATCGAGATCCAGATCGAGAAGAAGTTCGGCAAGGGCCTGCCGGTGCAGGAAGTCCAGGCCAAGGCGCGCGCCTATGCCACCGAGCAGATCAAGCGGCAGATGGTGGACTTCGAGCGCCTGGGCGTGCTCGGCGACTGGGACCACCCCTACCTGACCATGAACTATCGCAACGAGGCGGACGAACTGCGCGCGCTCGGCAAGATCATGGAAAAGGGCTATGTGTTCCGCGGCCTGAAGCCGGTGAACTGGTGCTTCGATTGCGGCTCGGCGCTGGCCGAGGCCGAAGTCGAATACAAGGACAAGGTCGACCTGTCGATCGACGTGGGCTTCCCGTTCGCCGAGGCCGACAAGCTGGCGCACGCGTTCAAGGTGCCGGTCGAGCAGATCGACGCCAGGCCGGGCTGGATCGTGATCTGGACCACCACGCCGTGGACCATCCCGAGCAACCAGGCGCTGAACGTGCACCCGGAGGTGGAATACGCGCTGGTCGATACGCCGCGCGGCCACCTGATCCTGGCCACCGAGCGTGTCGAAGAACAGCTGAAAGTGTACGCACTGGAAGGCAAGGTGATCGCCACCGCGACCGGCGCCGCGCTGTCGGAAATCCGGTTCCATCACCCGCTGGCCAAGATGGACGGGGGCTATGACCGCCTGTCGCCGATCTACCTCGGCGACTACGTCACCACCGATACCGGCTCGGGCATCGTGCACTCGGCCCCTGCCTATGGCGTGGAAGACTTCCAGTCGTGCAAGGCGCATGGCATGCCCGACAGCGACATCATCAGCCCGGTGATGGGCAATGGCGTGTACGCCGGCACGCTGCCGCTGTTCGGCGGCCTGTCGATCTGGGACGCCAACCCCAGGATCGTCGAGGCGCTGCAGGAATCGGGCAACCTGTTCAACTCGCACAAGTACACCCACAGCTACATGCACTGCTGGCGCCACAAGACGCCGATCATCTACCGCGCCACCTCGCAGTGGTTCGCCGGCATGGACGTGGACCCGGCCGAGGAGAACGGCAAGCCGGTGCCGACCCTGCGCGAGACCGCGCTGGCCGGCATCGACGCCACCGAGTTCTACCCGGCCTGGGGCAAGCAGCGCCTGCACAACATGATCGCCAACCGGCCGGACTGGACCCTGTCGCGCCAGCGCCAGTGGGGCGTGCCGATGGCGTTCTTCGTGCACAAGGAAACCGGCGCGCTGCATCCGCGCACGCCCGAGCTGCTGGAAGCGATCGCCAAGCGCGTCGAGCAGCAGGGCATCGAAGCCTGGCAGACGCTGGATCCGGCCGAGCTGCTGGGCGACGAGGCCAGCCAGTATGAGAAGAACCGCGACACCCTCGACGTCTGGTTCGATTCCGGCACCACGCACTGGACCGTGATCCGCGGCTCGCACCGCGACGACCTGTACGACCCGTCCGCCGACGAGGCCGACGGCCGTCTGGCCGACCTGTACCTGGAAGGCTCGGACCAGCACCGCGGCTGGTTCCACTCGTCGCTGCTGACCGCCTCGATGCTGTATGGCAAGCCGCCCTACAAGGCGCTGCTGACGCACGGCTTCACCGTCGACGGCGAAGGCCGCAAGATGTCCAAGTCGATCGGCAATACCGTGTCGCCGCAGGACATCGCCAACAAGATGGGCGCGGAGATCATCCGCCTGTGGGTGGCCTCGACCGATTACTCGGGCGAGCTGTCAATCTCGGACGAGATCCTCAAGCGCGTGGTGGAAAGCTATCGCCGCATCCGCAATACGCTGCGCTTCCTGCTGTCCAACCTGTCCGACTACGACCACGGCAAGCACGCGCTGCCGGCCGCCGAGTGGCTGGAGATCGACCGCTACGCCGTCGCGCTGACCGCGCAGTTGCAGAAGGAAGTGCTGTCGCACTACGAGGCCTATGAATTCCACCCGGTGGTGGCCAAGCTGCAGACCTTCTGCTCCGAGGACCTGGGCGGCTTCTACCTCGACGTGCTGAAGGACCGCCTGTACACCACCGCGCCGGACTCGAAGGCGCGCCGCGCCGCGCAGAACGCGCTGTATCACATCACGCAGGCGATGCTGCACTGGATGGCGCCGTTCCTATCGTTCACCGCCGAGGAAGCGTGGCAGGTGTTCGCCCATGGCACCGCGCACACCGACACCATCTTCACCAGCACCTATTACGCCGTGCCGGAAGTCGACGACGCCGACGACCTGCTGCAGAAATGGCATACGCTGCGCGAGGTGCGCGCCGAGGTCACCCGTCAGCTGGAGGCGGTGCGCGTGGAAGGCGAGATCGGTTCGTCGCTGCAAGCCGAGCTGACCATTCAGGCCGGCGGCCCGGTGCTTGAGGCGCTGCAGAGCCTGGGCGACGACCTGCGCTTCGTGCTGCTGACGTCGGCGGCCAAGGTGACGGCCGCGCCCGAGGCCGGCGACCTGCTGGTGACGGTGACACCGTCGGCGCATGCCAAGTGCGAGCGCTGCTGGCACTACCGCGCCGACGTCGGCCACAACCCCGACCACCCCACCCTCTGCGGCCGCTGCGACAGCAACCTGTTCGGCGCCGGCGAACACAGGAGCCATGCCTGATGGCATCGACCACGTCCCGTTCGGCGCGCCCCGCGCGCCGCAACAACAAGGCTGCCGGCAGCACCACTCCGCTGCTGTGGCTGGCCTTTGCGCTGCTGGTGGTGCTGCTCGACCAGTTCTTCAAGATCGTGATCGTGCGCAGCTTCACCTATGGCGAGTCGCGCCCGGTGACCGGCTTCTTCAACCTCGTGCTGGTCTACAACAAGGGCGCGGCGTTCAGCTTCCTGGCCGACGCCGGCGGCTGGCAGCGCTGGTTCTTCACCGGCCTGGGCGTGGTGGTCGGCGCGTTCATCGTCTGGCTGCTGTACCGCCATACCGGCCAGCGGCTGTTCTGCTTCGCGGTGTCGCTGATCCTGGGCGGCGCGGTCGGCAACGTGGTCGACCGCGTGATCTACGGCCATGTGATCGATTTCCTGGACTTCTACGTGGGCAGGTATCACTGGCCGGCTTTCAACGTCGCGGACTGCGCCATTACGGTCGGCGCGGTGCTGCTGATCGTGGATGAGCTGCGGCGGGTGCGCAAGCACTGAGCGGCACCGGTACCATTCCTCTTCCCTTCCCAGCCAGGTTCCCACCATGGATTTGCGCGGCAAGCACATCGTTCTCGGCCTGACCGGCGGCATCGCCTGCTACAAGTCGGCCGAACTGGTCCGGCTGCTGACCAAGGCCGGCGCCACCGTGCAGGTGGCCATGACCGAGGCGGCAACGCATTTCATCACGCCGGTGACGATGCAGGCGCTGTCCGGCCGGCCGGTCTTCCTGTCGCAATGGGATGCGCGCATCGACAACAACATGGCGCATATCGACCTCTCGCGCGAGGCTGACGCCATTGTCATCGCCCCTGCATCCACCGACTTCATGGCGCGGCTGGCCAACGGCCTGTGCGACGACCTGCTGAGCACGCTGTGCATCGCACGCGACTGTCCGCTGCTGGTGGCACCGGCGATGAACCGCCAGATGTGGGCCGCGCCCGCCACGCAGCGCAACGCCGCCCAGCTGCGCGCCGACGGCGTGGTCATCCTGGGGCCGGGCAGCGGCGACCAGGCCTGCGGCGAAGTCGGCGACGGCCGCATGCTGGAACCCGAGGAGCTGCTCGAAGACATCATCGCCTTCTTCCAGCCCAAGCCGCTGCAGGGCAAGCGCATGCTGATCACCGCCGGGCCGACCTTCGAGGCAATCGATCCGGTGCGCGGCATCACCAACCTGTCGTCCGGCAAGATGGGTTTCTCGATCGCGCGCGCGGCCCGCGAGGCCGGCGCCGAAGTGCTGCTGGTGGCCGGCCCCACCGGCCTGCCGACCCCGCGCGGCGTGATGCGCACCGACGTGCGCAGCGCGCAGCAGATGCATGACGCGGTGATGGCGCAGCTGCCCGGCGTGGATGTCTTCGTCGCGGTGGCCGCGGTGGCGGACTGGCGCCCGTCCGAGGTCGCGCAGCAGAAGCTGAAGAAGGCCAGCGATACCGATACGCCGACGCTGCAGTTCGTGCAGAACCCCGACATCCTGGCCGCGGTCGCGGGCCGCGCCGACGCGCCCTACTGCGTCGGCTTTGCCGCCGAAAGCGAGAACCTGGAGCAGTACGGCGAGCAGAAGCGCCAGCGCAAGGGCGTGCCGCTGCTGGTGGGCAATATCGGCCACCACACCTTCGGCCTGGACGACAACGAGATCGTGTTGTTCGACGCCGCAGGCATGACGCGGCTGCCGCGCGCCGACAAGCTGTCGCTGGCACGCCAGCTGGTTGCCGCCATCGGCGCGCGCCTGCCCGGACGCGCGCGTCCCTGACTTTGCAACGTATTCCCGAGAGTGTTATGACCCAGCCTCTGAACCCGACCGTCGAAATCAAGGTGCTCGATGCGCGCCTGAACGAATGGGGCCTGCCCGCCTACCAGAGCGAGATGGCGGCCGCCATCGATCTGCACGCCTGCGTCGACGCCCCCGTCGCGATCGCGCCGGGCACGCCCGCGCAGCTGGTGCCGGCCGGCATCGCCGTGCACATGGGCAACCCGTACATGGCCGCGACCATCGTGCCGCGCTCGGGCCTGGGCCACAAGAAGGGGCTGGTGCTGGGCAATTCGATCGGCGTGATCGACGCCGACTACCAGGGCCAGATCATGGTCAGCGTGTGGAACCGCAACGCGCCCGGCACCGAGCCGATCGTGATCCAGCCGGGCGAGCGCATCGCGCAGATGATGTTCGTGCCGGTGCTGCGGCCGGTGTTCTCGACGGTCGAGGAGTTCAGCCAGGACAGCGAACGCGGTGCGGGCGGCTTTGGCTCGACCGGCGTGCATCACGCCAGGGCCAGCGCCTGACGGGTTGTCGGCCCCGGCATGAAGGACTGGCGCTCCGCGGGGCGCCAGTTTGCATTTCAGCCCTGCTGCTCGAACAGCAAGGCCACGCCGCTGGCGACATCGGCCGGCACCAGCGTTTCGTGCGGACCCAGGTCGTGGGCCGGTACGCCCTGCTCGCGCCATCCGGCGCGGGCCGCCGCGAGGTCACGCGTGCGCAGGCGGATCGCGGCATAGCCCGGCCCGTCGCGCCGGATATGCGCGGTGCCGGTGGCCGACGCCAGCGCCTGCGGGGTGCTGAGGACCAGCGTGGCGTCGTCTAGCGCCAGGCTGCTGACATGTTCGCTCAGTTGCGTCAGTTCGCCGCCGGTCAGCTCGGCATAGGCGCGCGCGGCGGCATCCACCAGCGCCGGCGCCACCACCAGGAACATGGCCGCGATGCTGTGCGCGCCGTTGGCATGACGGGTCCACTCGGGCCGCCACAGCAGCTCGGGGGTGCGGTGCTCGCAGACGAAATAGCGGGCACCCGGGGCGTCGTCGAGCGCGGTCACGCGAAAGGTGGCCGGATGCTCGCTGCCATCGTCGAGCCGCACCGGGCGCGAGAATTCGATCGGATCCGAGGTGTGCCAGCCGTCCGCGCGCAGCCGCGCCGCGGTGGCAAAGGCATCGGCGCTCTTGCACGACATCGCCGCGCAGCCGCCGCCGCGCTGCTGGGCGTCCCAGTAATACTGCCGGCTGGGGCTGGGCGCGGTCACGTGCAGCAGCTCGACGTAGTCCCGCTCCAGCATGATGCAGTGGTTCTGCGAGCCCAGCGTGTGGTAGCCGCGCGGCGTCAGCGTGAAACCGAGCCGCTGCCAGGCCTGTGCCCCGGCATCGAGGTCGGGGCACACCACCACGGCGTGATCGAACATAGCTGCTTGCGTTGCCATCGGCATCCCCCCGGACGCATGGCGCACGGCGGCGCCGGACTGGTTTATTCGAACTGGATATTGGCCTTGCGCGCCACCGCCTGCCATTTGTCATGCTCGCGGCGTACCAGCTGGCCGAGCTCGGCCGGGCTGCCGCCGACGATTTCGAAGCCTTGCGCGCCGAGCGCCTCGACCACGCGCGGCTGGCGCAGCGACTCGACCAGCGCGCTGTGGAGGCGCGCCACCGTCGCCGCCGGCAGGTCGGCCGGACCGAACACGCCGATCCACGAATACGCCTCGAAGCCCTTGATGCCCTGCTCGGCCACCGTGGGCACCTGCGGCAACTGGCGCAGCCGGCTGGTGCCGGTCACGCCCAGCACCTTGATCGTGCGCGCGGCCACGTGCGCCTGCACCGCGGCGTAGCTGCTGAAGAAGATGTCGACCTCATTGGACAGCACCGCCTGCACCGCCGGGCCGCCGCCCTTGTAGGGCACGTGCAGCATATGCACGCCGGCCTCGGTCGCGAGCGCCTCGGCCGCGAGCTGGTTCAGGCTGCCGATGCCCGACGACGCATAGCGCACACCGTCGTGCCTGGCCCTGGCCAGCGCCACCAGTTCCCGCACATTGGACGCCGGCAGCGCCGGGTTGGCGGCGATCACGAGCGGGAAGCGCACCAGCTGCGAGATCGGCGAGAAATCGCGGAAGGTGTCGTAGGGCAGCTGCTTGTAGGCAAAGGGGTTGATCGCATGCGTGTCGAACGCTATCAGCAGCGTATTGCCGTCGGGCCTCGCGCGCGCCACGGCGCTCGACGCGATCAGCCCGCCCGCGCCCGGCTTGTTGTCCACCACCACGGTCTGACCCAGCGCCGCCTTCAGCCCGGGCTGCAGCTGGCGGGCGACGATATCGACGCTGCCGCCCGGCGGGAACGGCAGCACCAGTGCGATCGGACGGTTGCCGGCAGCGCCATCGGCAGCGCTTGCGGCGGCGGCATGGAGCATCGGGCCCGGCAAGGCGCCCAGCGGCAGGATCTTGAGCAGCAGGCGGCGGCGCCGCGTGCGGTCGGCAGAGGACATCAGGGGTTTCAGGCTGGGGCGTGGCACGGCCGGGACAAAAGAGAACGGGGCGGCCAGTGGCCGCCCCGCTATTTTGCCCGATGATCGACCCCGTTGCTGGCAACGCGGCCGAATATCGCTCAGGCTTCCGCGCGCTGTTCCTCGGGCGCCTCGGGCGGTTCGGGCTCGATCTCGGAGAAATCGAGCTTGATCTGGTCCTGCTCGTCCAGATCCACCACCACCTTGCCGCCGGATACCAGGCGGCCGAACAGCAGCTCGTCGGCCAGCGCCTTGCGGATCATGTCCTGGATCAGGCGCTGCATCGGACGCGCACCCATCAGCGGGTCGAAGCCCTTGTGCGCCAGGAACTTGCGCAGCTTCTCGCTGAAGCTGGCTTCCACCTTCTTCTCGTGCAGCTGCTCTTCCAGCTGCATCAGGAACTTGTCGACCACGCGCAGGATGATTTCCTCATCGAGCGAGCGGAAGCTGATGGTGGCATCCAGCCGGTTGCGGAACTCCGGCGTAAACATGCGCTTGATGTCGGCCATCTCGTCGCCCTGCTCGCGCGAGCTGGTGAAGCCGATGGTGGCGCGGTTCATGGTCTCCGCTCCCGCGTTGGTGGTCATGATGATGATCACGTTGCGGAAGTCGGCACGCCGGCCGTTGTTGTCGGTCAGCGAACCATGGTCCATCACCTGCAGCAGGATATTGAAGATATCCGGATGCGCTTTCTCGATTTCGTCCAGCAGCAGCACGCAGTGCGGCTTCTTGGTGACGGCCTCGGTCAGCAGGCCGCCCTGGTCGAAGCCGACATATCCCGGCGGCGCGCCGATCAGGCGGCTCACCGCATGGCGTTCCATGTATTCGGACATGTCGAAGCGCAGCAGCTCGATGCCCATGATGAAGGCCAGCTGCTTGGCGACCTCGGTCTTGCCCACGCCGGTGGGGCCCGAGAACAGGAACGAGCCGATCGGCTTGTCGGTTTTGCCCAGGCCCGCGCGCGACATCTTGATCGCCGAGGCCAATGCCTCGATCGCCGGATCCTGCCCGAACACCACCGACTTCAGGTCGCGTTCCAGCGTCTGCAGCTTGCTGCGGTCATCCTGGTTCACGCTCTGCGGCGGGATGCGCGCGATGCGCGAGACGATATCCTCGATCTCGCCCTTGCCGATGGTCTTCTTCTGCTTGGACTTCGGCAGGATGCGCTGCGCCGCGCCGGCTTCGTCGATCACGTCGATCGCCTTGTCCGGCAGGTGGCGGTCAGTGATGAAGCGCGCCGACAGCTCGGCCGCTGCGGTCAGCGCCGACGACGCGTACTTGACGCCATGGTGCTCCTCGAAGCGCGACTTCAGTCCGCGCAGGATCTGCACGGTCTGGTCCACCGACGGTTCGACCACGTCGATCTTCTGGAAACGCCGCGACAGCGCCGCGTCCTTTTCGAAGATGCCGCGGTATTCCGTGAAGGTGGTTGCGCCGATGCACTTGAGCTGCCCCGACGACAGCGCCGGCTTGAGCAGGTTGCTGGCGTCCAGCGTGCCGCCCGAGGCCGCGCCCGCGCCGATCAGCGTGTGGATCTCGTCGATGAACAGGATCGCGTTCGGATTGTCCTTGAGCGACTTGAGCACGCCCTTCAGGCGCTGCTCGAAATCGCCGCGGTACTTGGTGCCGGCCAGCAGCGCGCCCATGTCGAGCGAGTAGACCGTCGCCTTTTCCAGGATGTCCGGCACCTCGTTCTTGGTGATGCGCCACGCCAGGCCTTCGGCAATGGCGGTCTTGCCGACGCCGGCCTCGCCCACCAGCAGCGGGTTGTTCTTGCGTCGGCGGCACAGCACCTGGACCACGCGCTCGACTTCGCTTTCGCGGCCGATCAGCGGATCGATCTTGCCGGCCTTGGCCAGCGCGTTCAGGTTCTGGGTGTATTGCTCGAGCGGGCTTTCCTTGCCGTCGCCTCCCTCACCCTCGCCAGCCGCATCGCCATGCTTGGCCGGCTCGGACTGGTCCTTGCGGATGCCGTGGCTGATGAAGTTGACCACGTCCAGGCGCGTCACGCCCTGCTGCTGCAGGTAATAGACCGCGTGCGAGTCCTTCTCGCCGAAAATCGCGACCAGCACGTTGGCACCGGTCACTTCCTTCTTGCCGTTGGAAGTGGACTGGACGTGCATGATCGCGCGCTGGATCACGCGCTGGAAACCGAGCGTGGGCTGGGTATCGACCTCGTCGGTACCCGGCACCACCGGCGTGTTGTCCGCGATGAAGTTCTTAAGGCTGGTGCGCAGGTCCTCGATATTGGCCGCGCAGGCGCGCAAGACTTCAGCTGCCGTGGGATTGTCGAGCAATGCCAGCAGCAGATGCTCCACGGTAATGAACTCGTGGCGTGCCTGCCTGGCTTCGACAAAAGCCATATGCAGGCTCACTTCCAATTCTTGCGCAATCATGCTTCCTCCATCACGCACTGCAGGGGGTGCCCCGCCTGCCGCGCGTGCGTTGACACCAGCTCGACTTTAGTCGCCGCGATATCCCTGGTGTAGATACCGCAGACGCCCTTTCCTTCCCGGTGCACGGTCAGCATGATCTGCGTCGCCGTTTCCCGGTCCCTGCTGAAATACTGCTGCAGGATCATCACGACAAACTCCATCGGAGTGTAGTCGTCGTTCAGCAGCACCACCTTGAACATGGCAGGCGGTTTCAGCGCCTGCTCTTTCCGCTCCAGGATGGTGCCCGCTTCGCGTTGTGGGACATTCGCAAGCCGTGTAGCCATGGCTTTATTCTAACCCTTACTCGCAACTCTGCAATTTGGGGAAAAGGCGGTGGATTCAAGAGTCCGGCCACCGGTTTTCCGAGGTCTATGGGAGCGGATGGTTCCGCGGAAGGCCTTGCAAGGCACGTCGCCGCGCCGGCCGAAAATCGCGCCGACGGCCGCCAATTCATGGCAACGGTAACACCGGGCGCCGTCCTGTTCCTGCCACACCCTTCTGGCAGTGGGGAATCCGCCAGCTTGACAGTCTCCGGCTTTGCCAGAAAAATCAGTCGCACACCCACCGAAGGCAGCGAGCCAAAGCAACAGCCAAGGCGGGTGATCCGTGAGCAGGGAGGCCCACGGCCCGCGGCGGCGAGTCAGCAAACAGACTGGCCGCCTCGCGACAGCACCTCGCCGCGCGTCATCGCCGGCCGCAAGTCAGCACGCGGCCGGTCATGGCGCCGCAGTCCGTGCCGTCTGGCTGGCAAGCTTCCCCGCTTGAAAATCTGCTATTTCGTTGGGGGAGTATATGGCAAGCGGTATCGTCAAATGGTTCAATGACGCCAAGGGATTCGGGTTCATCAAGCCGGACGAGGGCGAAGAAGAACTGTTTGCGCACTTTTCGGCTATCCAGATGGCGGGTTTCAAGACGCTGAAGGAAGGCCAGCGCGTCTCGTTCGAGGTGGTACAGGGCCCTAAGGGCAAGCAGGCCACCAATATCCAGGACGCCAGCTAAAGCGCGCCGCGACCGCATCCCCGGCCGCAGAGCCACCGGAGCGGTCAACCAGGGTGTGGGGGAACTCCCCCGGGACGGGACCGATGCCAGCGGCCCGCTGGCCGCCAAGGGCGGCGCGGCGGGCACCGGCTCGCATCAGCGGCACGCACACCCCATCGAAAGCCCGGCCTGGCGCCGGGCTTTCTGGTTTTTGGGCCGGCCTTTCCTTGCGCCGCCCGATCGCACCGGTCAGGTCCAGCCGTCGATCTTCAGCCCGCTGGCCTGTTCGGCCTCCTCCTTGGTGACCTTGCGCACAGTCTGGCCGAAGGTCCAGACATGGCCCTCCGCATCGCGGGCAGTGTAGGTGCGGTCGCCATAAAATTCGTCCTGCGGCTCGCGCAGGATCACGGCCCCGGCGGCCCGGGCCCGCTCGCAATGCTGGTCGAGCCCTTCGGGCAGATGCACGTGCACGGTCTGGGTGTTCTTGCCCCCGATCGACGCCGGGCTGGCGGTAAAGTCGGCCCACTCGCTGCCCACCATCAGATAGCTGTCGCCGAAACGCATTTCGGAATGCACCAGCTGCCCTTGCTGGTCGCGGATCACCATGACCCGCTCGAACCCGAAGGCCCGCTCCAGCCAGTCCAGCGCCGCCAGCGGATCCTTGTAGAACAGGGCCGCGCCGAAGGCGGTGCGGCGGAAGGGATCGTCCATGCCAGTCTCCCCGGGCAGGATGCCCGTCAGTCAGTCCTGACGTTCTAGCCAACGCAATGGCGGGCGGCAAGAAAAAACCCCGGTACCGTGGATCCGGTACCGGGGTCTTCTAGACAGTTCGCCCGTCTTGGCGGGAGTCCGTGCTTACATATTGTCGATCATCACCTGCCCGAAGCCAGAGCACGACACCTGCGTCGCGCCTTCCAGCAACCGGGCGAAATCGTAAGTGACTTTCTTGGACAGGATCGACTTCTCCATCGACGCGATGATCAGGTCGGCGGCCTCGGTCCAGCCCATGTGGCGCAGCATCATTTCCGCCGACAGGATTTCCGAGCCCGGATTGACGTAATCCTTGCCGGCGTACTTCGGCGCGGTGCCGTGGGTGGCTTCGAACATGGCCACCGAGTCCGACATGTTGGCGCCCGGCGCGATGCCGATGCCGCCAACCTGCGCGGCCAGCGCGTCAGAGATGTAGTCGCCGTTCAGGTTCAGCGTGGCGATCACCGAGTATTCGGCCGGACGCAGCAGGATCTGCTGCAGGAAGGCGTCGGCGATGGCGTCCTTGACCACGATGTCCTTGCCGGTCTTCGGGTTCTTGAACTTGCACCACGGGCCGCCGTCCACCAGCTCGGCGCCGAATTCCTTCTGCGCCAGCTCGTAGCCCCAGTCGCGGAAGCCACCTTCGGTGAATTTCATGATGTTGCCCTTGTGCACCAGCGTCACCGACGGCTTGTCGTTGTCGATGGCGTACTGGATCGCCTTGCGCACCAGCCGCTCGGTGCCCTCGCGCGACACCGGCTTGACGCCGATGCCCGAGGTGGCCGGGAAGCGGATCTTCTTCACGCCCATCTCGTTCTGCAGGAAGGCGATCAGCTTCTTGGCCTGGTCGCTCTCGGCCGCCCATTCGATGCCGGCGTAGATGTCTTCCGAGTTCTCGCGGAAGATCACCATATCGGTCTTTTCCGGCTCGCGCACCGGCGAGGGCACGCCCTTGAAGTAGCGTACCGGGCGCAGGCAGACATAGAGGTCCAGCTGCTGGCGCAGCGCCACGTTCAGCGAGCGGATGCCGCCGCCGACCGGCGTGGTCAGCGGGCCCTTGATCGACACCACGTACTCCTTCAGCACGTCCAGGGTCTCATCCGGCAGCCACACGTCCGGGCCGTAGACCTTGGTCGACTTCTCGCCGGCGTAGATCTCCATCCAGGCGATCTTGCGCTTGCCGCCATAGGCCTTGGCCACGGCCGCATCGACCACCTTGATCATCACCGGGGTGATATCGAGGCCCGTACCGTCGCCTTCGATATAAGGAATGATCGGATTGTCCGGGACATTCAGCGAAAAATCCTGGTTGACCGTGATCTTTTCGCCGGCCGGAACCTTGATGTGTTGGTACATGACGTCTCCAGTTACGGAACGGTTAGGACTGCCGCCGGTTCGTGGCCGGACGGCGAGATTCGGAGGGATGGCGCTGTGCATTGTAGCTGGCCTGGATGCGCCCCCATACTGCCGTGCATCATGCCGGCGCCATGCCGGATCGGATTCAGTCTTATATAAGACACAAGACTAATTTTGTATTATGCAGCAATTTTTCATCATCCGCCAATCGGGCCGGACCCCCATCCCCCTTCTGACCGCGCTGCGCGCGCCCCGCTGCGGCATACTTGCGCCCCATGACCCTGATTGCCCTGAACAAGCCGTTTGGCACCATGAGCCAGTTCTCGGAACACCCGACGCGGCCGACGCTGGCGTCGTGCGTTTCCGTGCCGGGCGTGTATCCGGCCGGGCGACTCGACGCCGACAGCGAGGGCCTGCTGCTGCTGACTGACGATGGCGTGCTGCAGGCGCGGATCGCGGATCCGCGGCATAAGCTGGAAAAGACTTACCTGGCCCAGGTCGAAGGGATTCCCGACGCCGACGCCCTGGCCCGCTTGCGCGCCGGAGTCGACCTTGGCGATTTCGTGACCCGGCCGGCAAAAGTCCGTGCCGTTGAAGCCCCCGACTGGCTATGGCCGCGCCACCCGCCGGTGCGCTTCCGCGCCGCCATCCCGACGTCGTGGCTGGAACTGAAGATCCGTGAAGGCAAGAACCGGCAGGTGCGGCGCATGACGGCGGCGGTAGGGTTGCCGACGCTGCGGTTGATACGGGTGGGGATCGGCGCGCTCGACCTGCGCTCTCTCAACCTGGCGCCCGGCGAAAGCTGCGAAGTCCCGCTCGCTGAGTCGGGCATGGCCCTGGCGACGTCCAACGGACGCGCGGCACCGGCCCCGCGCATCCATGTCTCAAAGACCAGACAGGCGAACGGCACCAAGCGGCGCTTGCGTTACAAAAGATAACAAACACAACGTCAACGCTTGCAACAGCAGCCTCGTTCTTGTCGGGGACACGTCAATCAACGCGTCACACCTTTCCCGACTGTTCTTATCCTTCGAGGTAATACGCCATGAAAAAACTGATCGCTGCACTGGTTGTCGGCCTGTTCGCCACCGGCGCCTTCGCCCAGGCCGCGGCGCCTGCGCCTGCCGATCCGGCAGCGCCCGCGGCCACCAAGGAAGCCCCGAAGAAGACCACCAAGAAGAAGTCCAGCCACAAGAAGCACAGCACGAAGAAGCAAACCACTGCTGCCTCTGCCCCGGCCGCGTAACAAGGCTGGCGCCACTGCCGGGCAATAGCCGGCGGTAGAAAGCAAGGCAGGCGGCCACCGGGCGCCTGCCTTTTTTATTTCGCGTCGGTTGCACCGCGCGCGGCCGCGGGTGCAACGTGCGTTATGCTTGCGGCTGCCCGACGCCGAGCCTTCCCGGACCAATCATCATGCCCCTGTTGTCGAAGACCCTGACCTCAAGCTGCTGCTTAGCGATCGCCGCACTGGCCGCCGGCGTTGCCAACGCTCAAGGCGCGCTGCCGGTGGCGCCGCTGACCGCGGGCATGTATGCAATCCAGGCCGAAGTCGCCGCCTCGCCCGCCGCGCGCGAGCAAGGGCTGATGTACCGGAAATCGATGGCGCCCAATGCCGGCATGCTGTTCGTATTCGAGCAGAAGGCGGGCCACTGCTTCTGGATGCGCAATACCGAGCTGCCGCTGTCGATTGCATTCCTCGCTGACGACGGCACCATCGTCAATATCGAAGACATGGCGCCGCGGACCGAAAACAACCATTGCCCGAAGGCGGCTATCCGTTATGCGCTGGAGATGAACCAGGGCTGGTTCGCGCAGAAGGGCATCAAGGCCGGCGCGAAGATCGGGGGATTGCCGCAGCCGCGCTGAACGGCGGCCGCGAGCGGCGCCGGCACGGGAGCCGGCGCGGGTGCCGCTCAGTCGCGGAAGTTGTTGAAGTCCAGCGGTGCCTCGGACACATCCTTGCGCAGCATCGCGATCACGTTCTGCAGGTCGTCGCGCTTGGTGCCCGACACGCGCACCGTGTCGCCCTGGATGCTGGCCTGTACCTTGATCTTGCTGTCCTTGATCATGCGCACGATCTTCTTGGACAGGTCGCCGGTCACGCCCTTCTTGATGGTGATCACCTGCTTGACCTTGTCGCCGCTGATCTTCTCGGTCTTGCCGTAATCCAGGAAGCGCACGTCGACGTTGCGCTTGGCCATCTTGCTGATCAGCACGTCCTTGACCTGGTCCAGCTTGAAATCGTCGTCGGCAAAGGCGGTCAGTTCGTTTTCCTTGTGCTCGACCCGGGCGTCGGAGCCCTTGAAATCGAAGCGCGTCGAGATTTCCTTGTTGGCCTGCTCGACGGCGTTCTTCACCTCGACCATGTTCGCTTCGCACACTACGTCAAACGACGGCATTGCATTCTCCTTGTGATCCGTATGCCCGGAAGCCAGCCGCGCACGGCGCCTTCCGTATAATCCAGCCTACCTCGCAGTTCCGGGTCGCGCACACCAGCGGCGGCCGCGTCACCTTTCCCTTGCATGGCAGATTTCCACGAATTCTATCCCCTGCGTCGCCACAATACATTCGGATTCGACGCGCGCGCGCGTTTTGCGGTGCATGTGCGCAGCGAGGCCGACCTGAGCGCAGCCCTCGCCGACCCGCGCGCCGAAGGCCTGCCACTGGTGGTGCTGGGGGGCGGCAGCAATGTCGTGCTGACGGGCGACCTCGACGCGCTGGTGCTGCTGATGGAAATCCCCGGCTACCAGGTCGAGGCCACCAGCGAAGGCGGCGATGCCTGGCTGGTCACCGTGGGCGCGGGGGAAAACTGGAACGTGCTGGTCAACCGCACCATCGCCGACGGCATGCCGGGGCTGGAAAACCTGGCGCTGATCCCGGGCACCGCCGGCGCGGCGCCGATCCAGAACATCGGCGCCTACGGGGTGGAACTGCGCGAGCGCTTTGCCGGCGTGCGGGCCTATGACCGGCAGGCCGGCGCCTTCGTCTGGCTGGATCTGCAGGATTGCGATTTCGGCTACCGCGACAGCCTGTTCAAGCGCGCTGGCGCCGGCCGCTACATCATTACCGCGGTCACGCTGCGCCTGCCGAAGGGCTGGCAACCCGTGCTGTCGTACGGCGAACTGGCGCGCGAACTGGACGGACAAGCCTCGCCGGACGCGGCCGCCATCCGCGACGCCGTGGTCGCGATCCGCTCGCGCAAGCTGCCCGATCCCGCGCAGCTGGGCAATGCCGGCAGCTTCTTCAAGAATCCGCTGGTCAGCGCCACGCAGCGCAACGCCTTGCTGCAGGCGCATCCTGACCTGGTGAGCTATGCGCAGCCGGACGGCAGCTACAAGCTCGCGGCCGGCTGGCTGATCGACCGCTGCGGCTTCAAGGGCGTGAGCGACGGGCCCGTGGGTGTCTATGGCAAGCAGGCCCTGGTGCTGGTGCACCATGGCGGCGGCACCGGCGCGATGCTGCTGGCGCTGGCCAACCGTATTGCCGATACCGTGCAGGCGCGCTACGGCGTGCGCATCGAGCCCGAGCCGGTGGTGCTGTAACGCCGCGGGCCAGCCCGGCTGGCCCCCTGCCTGTTACTCGAAGTGGCAGACGTAGTCCAGCGTCTCCTGCACTTCGATATCGAAGCTGCTGTTGCCCGGCACGCTGAACTGCTGGCCGGCGCCGTAGGCCTGCCAGTCTTCCGAACCGGCCAGGCGCACGCGGCAGGTGCCGGCGTTGATTTCCATGATTTCCGCAGCGCCGGTGTTGAAGGTCAGCGACGCCGGGAAAATCACGCCCAGCGTCTTGCGGGTGCCGTCCGGGAACAGCACGGTGTGGCTCACGCACTTGCCGTCGAAATACAGGTTGGCTTTCTTGACGACCGATACGTTGTCGAACTGGCTCACTTCCATCTCCTTCACTGTCTTGAATAGGACGTAAAAAGAGGGGCCATCGCGGCCCCTCCCCTGTTCACCCCGGACGCGCTCAGTAGCGGCCGCAGAGCAGGTATTCCATCAGCGCCTTCTGCACGTGCAGGCGGTTTTCCGCCTCGTCCCAGACCACGCTCTTGGGGCCGTCGATCACGGCGGCCTCGACTTCCTCACCGCGGTGCGCCGGCAGGCAATGCATGAAGAGCGCGTCGGGCTCGGCGCGGTCCATCATCGCGGTGGTGACCATCCAGTCCTTGAAGGCGCGCTTGCGGGCATCGTTCTCGGCCTCGAAGCCCATGCTGGTCCACACGTCGGTGGTGACCAGGCTGGCGCCCTGGCAGGCCGCGAGCGGGTCGTCGAAGACCTTGACCAGGCCAGACGCGGAAGCCGGCACCATGACCGGGTCAAGCTGATAGCCAGGGGGCGCCGAGAAGTGAAAGGTGAAGCCCAGTCGCTCGGCGGCCTGGATCCAGGTGTACGCCATATTGTTGGCGTCGCCGATCCACGCCACCGTCTTGCCGCGGATGCTGCCGCGCTGCTCGATGTAGGTGAAGACGTCGGCCAGCACCTGGCACGGGTGGTATTCGTTAGTCAGGCCGTTGATCACCGGCACGCGCGAGTGCGCGGCGAAGCGATCGATGATGTCCTGGCCGAAGGTGCGGATCATGATGATGTCGACCATGCGCGAGATCACCTGCGCCGCATCCTCGATCGGCTCGCCGCGCCCCAGCTGCGAGTCGCGCGTGTTCAGGAAGACCGCGTGGCCGCCCAGCTGGTGGATGCCGGCTTCGAACGACAGGCGCGTACGCGTGGAATTCTTTTCGAAGATCATGGCCAGCGTGCGGTCATGCAGCGGGTGCCAGGTCTCGTAGTTCTTGAACTTGGCCTTCAGGATCCGTGCGCGGTCCAGCAGGTACTCGTACTCGTCGGGAGTGAAGTCGCTGAACTGGAGGTAATGCTTGATCGGGGTTGAGCTCATAAAACAAAGAAGGCGGCTCGGTGGGGACGCGCCGTCACGAACTGTTCTTGCAAACTGTCCAGGATCGAAGCGCGTCGCGGAGCCGCCTTTCGCGTCGCATACGCAATTTAACTGCAAGGATCATAAGGGATTATTTCTGCTTTGGCGAGCCCGGATCAACCCGGCCGGGGCCTGCCGCACCGTTGCGCTGACAGCTTCCTGACAGGATTTTGCCCTTATGCGCAACTCTTATATAAGATATAATACTGGCTGATTCACGCGGGGCCCGGCATACCCATGCCAGTGCCCGCCGCCGGCATCAAAAGTGCCCCTGCAGGACACCGACGCCCCGCCTTCCGGCTGGAACCAGCGCGAACCAATCGCGTCCCGGCCGCGTCAAACGGGCGCCCCGTCCAAGCGGGCTTACCGTCGAGTCATCCGCCTCACCCGCAGTGTCCAGCCTCATGAACCCCAACGTTCGCGAATACTTTATCCAAGGCATTACCAAGGAAGGCAAGACCTTCCGCCCGAGCGACTGGGCTGAACGACTGTGCGGCGTGATGGCGCAGTTCCGTCCCGAGGGCGACAGCGGCGACCCCCGCCTGACCTACTCGCCCTACGTGCGGCCGATCTTTGCCGGCAACGTCAAATGCGTGGTGGTGGACGTGCGCCTGCGCGACATCGAACCCAAGGCGCTGGACTTCGTGCTGAACTTCGCCCGCGACAACAACCTGCAGCTGGTCGAAGCCTGCTCGCTCGAATAAGCCAGGCGGCGCCGGAAAGCAAAAAAGCTCGTCGGATGACGAGCTTTTTTTATTGTCGGCGGCATGCCCCTGGGCACCCGCCTCTGCTGGGCCGCCTGAGCGGCCCGGGCAGCTGCGAGGCTGCTATCAGGCAGCCATGGCCTTGATGGCGGCCGACAGGCGCGACTTGTGACGTGCAGCCTTGTTCTTGTGCACGATCTTCTTGTCGGCGATGCTGTCGATCACGGCTTGCGAGTTCTTGAAGATCTCGGCGGCAGCGGCCTTGTCGCCAGCGTCGATGGCCTTGCGGACGGCCTTGACGGCGGTGCGCAGACGCGAACGCAGGCTGGAGTTGTGGGCGTTCTGGGCAACGGCCTGGCGGGCGCGCTTGCGGGCTTGTGCGGAATTTGCCATGTAAAAAATATCCTGAATTCAGATGCGTGCCGCGGGGGACACAACAATTAAGTCATATCGAGCGACCCGGGATGCACTGACACACGAATCCGGAACGCAACTGTCCTTGTGAATCGGCAATTATACACAGATGCCAACGCAAGTGACAAGACCGCTGGGACTTTGCCGCCCAGAGGCAGGGGGCGGGGCGTGATCCGTATAATAAGCGCCACATTGTGCCGGGCCACGTGGCGCGCCGGCAACTTTACTGCCCGGACCGCGTCTCAAAGAGCTCGCGGTGCTCCTGGGCACCGGCCCACCCGTCCCGCACCCGTCCGCACCTTGAACCTGCTCAAAGCGCTCGCCACCATCAGCAGCCTGACGATGCTCTCTCGCATCACCGGCCTGGTGCGCGAGATCCTGATCGCCCGCGCCTTCGGCGCGTCGGACATGACCGACGCGTTCAACGTGGCCTTCCGCATCCCCAACCTGCTGCGCCGCATCTTCGGCGAAGGCGCGTTCTCGCAGGCCTTCGTGCCCATCCTTGGCGAATACCACACCAAGCGCGGCGACGCCCCGACCAAGGCCCTGATCGACGCGGTCGCCACCGTGATGACCTGGGTGCTGATGGCCGTGTCGCTGCTGGGCGTGATTGGCGCGCCGCTGGTGATGACGGTGGTCGCCACGGGCTTTCGCGGGCAGGCCGATACCTATACCGCCGCCGTGTTCATGACGCGCGTGATGTTCCCGTATATCGGGTTGATTTCGCTGGTGGCGCTGGCGTCGGGCATTCTCAATACGTGGCGCAAGTTCGCGGTGCCGGCCTTTACGCCGGTGCTTCTCAACCTGTGCCTGATCGTGGCGGCGCTGTTCGTCGGCCCCCATATGGAGCAGCCGATCTACGCCCAGGCATGGGGCGTGCTGATCGGCGGCGTGCTGCAGCTGGCGATCCAGGTGCCGGCGTTGCGGCGCCTGGGGGTGATGCCGCGCATCCGCTTCAACCTGCGCGCGGCGTGGTCGGACCCGGGCGTGCGCCGCATCCTGCGCCAGATGGGGCCGGCGCTGCTGGCGGTATCGGTGGCGCAGGTCAGCCAGATCATCAATACCAATATCGCCTCGCGGCTGGCGGCTGGCAGCGTGTCGTACCTGACCTACGCCGACCGGCTGATGGAATTCCCCACTGCGCTGCTGGGTGTCGCGCTGGGAACGATCCTGCTGCCGAGCCTGTCCAGGGCCAACGCCTCGGGCGACCATGCCGAATACTCGAGCCTGCTCGACTGGGGCCTGCGCCTGACGTTCCTGCTGGCCGTGCCGTGCGCGGTCGGCCTGTTCGTGTTCGGCGCGCCGCTGACCGCGGTGCTGTTCAACTACGGCAAGTTCGACGCCCATGCGGTCGAGATGACGCGCCAGGCGCTGGTCTCGTACGGCGTGGGCCTGATGGGGCTGATTTCGATCAAGATCCTCGCGCCGGGCTTCTATGCGCGCCAGGATATCCGCACGCCGGTCAAGATCGCGCTGCTGGTGCTGGTGATCACGCAGGCCTGCAACGTAGCGTTCGTGCCCTGGATCGGCCATGCCGGGCTGGCGCTGTCGATCAGCGCCGGCGCCACGCTCAACGCGCTGCTGCTGTTCTACGGCCTGCGCCGGCGCGGGCTGTACCGCCCGGCGCCGGGCTGGTGGCTGTTCCTGGCGCAGCTGACTGCTTCGGTGCTGCTGCTGTCGGGCATGCTGCTCTGGTTCGCGCGCAACTTCGACTGGATCGGCCTGGGCGCGACACCGCTGCTGCGCATCGCACTGCTGGCTTCGTGCCTGGTACTTGCAGCGGTGGTCTACTTCGGTACACTGTGGCTCATGGGACTGCGCTACTCTGCCTTCAGGCGCCGGGCCGGCTGATGGGTCAGCGGCAACTGCCATTGCCGGCTGAGCGCCTGGCATGGGTGACCAACGCTGCGCGCGGTGCCGGCGGCTGCACCGGGAAACCGACATGACATCGACCAAAGTCCTGGACTATTTCGCCAGCCTCGTGGCCGACGAAAACGGCATCCCGCTGACCGAGACCGCGCTGTCCATCGCGCAGGACGCCTATCCCGACCTGGACCTGCAGGGCGAACTGGCGGCGCTGGACGTGCTGGCGCTGCGGCTGAAGCGCCGGATTGCCGAAGGCACCCCCGCGATCCAGCGGCTGCGGCTGCTGAACCATTTCTTCTATCGCGATCTGGGCTTCGGCGCCAACGCGAACGACTACTACGATCCCGACAACTCCTACCTGAACGTGGTGCTGCGCCAGCGCCGCGGCATCCCGATCTCGCTCGCGGTGCTGCACATGGAGCTGGGCCAGCAGATCGGCCTGCCGCTCAAGGGGGTGTCGTTCCCCAACCATTTCCTGCTGCGCATGACGATCCCGGCCGGCGAAGTGATACTGGACCCGCTCACCGGCGAGACCCTGTCGAAGGAGCAGTTGCAGGAGATGCTGGACCCGTACCTGGAGCGCGAGGGTATCAGCGATGCCAGCCAGGTGCCGCTGGGCCTGTTCCTGCGCGCCGCCAGCCACCGCGAGATCATCGCGCGCATGCTGCGCAACCTGAAGGCGATCTATCTGCAGGAATCGCGCTGGCAGCGGCTGCTGGCGGTGCAGAACCGGCTGGTGATCCTGCTGCCGGGTTCGATCGAGGAAGTGCGCGACCGGGGCCTGGCCTATGCCAACCTGGAGTGCTTCCGTCCCGCGCTGGCCGACCTGGAAGCCTATGTCCAGGCCCGCCCCGACGCCGCCGATATCGGCCAGATCCGCGAGCGCATGCCAGCGCTGCGGATGATGAGCCGCAGCCTCAATTGACGCGGCTCAGCTGAAACTGTAGCGCTGATGCGGCTCAGCGCTCCACGCGCGTGGGCCGGCGGCGGTTGCCGCGCACCAGCTTCCACAGGCCGCCCAGCACCAGCGGCACCACTGCCGCGCCGATCCCCGCCAGCACGATCAGGTTCAGGTACTGCTTGACGAACGGCAGGTTGCCGAAGAAGTAGCCGGCAAACACCAGCCCGACCACCCAGGCGAGCGCGCCGATCACGTTGAACATCTGGAAGCGCGCGAAGGTCATCTGCGACACGCCGGCCACGAACGGCGCGAAGGTGCGCACGATCGGCACGAAGCGCGCCATCACCAGCGTCTTGCCGCCGTGCCGCTCATAGAAGTCATGGGTGCGGCGCAAGGCATCCTGGTCCAGGAAGCGCCACTGGTGATCGAACACCTTGGGCCCGATCCAGTTGCCCACCATGTAGTTCACGGTATTGCCGGAAATGGCCGCCACCAGCAGCAGGCCGATCAGCCCCCATTCGTTCATGGCGCCGGTCGCGCAGAAGGCACCGGCGATAAACAGCAGCGAGTCGCCCGGCAGGAACGGCAGCACCACCAGCCCGGTCTCGGCAAAAACGATCAGGAACAGGATGGCATAGACCCAGTGGCCGTACTGGTCGATGACCGTGCCGAGGTATTTGTCGACATGCACCAGCATGTCGATGAGCTGCAAAGCGAGATCCAAGTCGTTCCCCGTGTGATGGTTTGACGGTTTCGTTCCATGCGGCGCCGGTGTCCGATCCACGCCGCCATGGCCTGAATCATACAAGAGCGGCCGCGCCTTTCCCCCTGCTCCGCAACCCGTCTGCGTGGGGGAACGTCCACGTATAATCGCCGGATGCCCGCCTCCCCTTCCAGCACTGCCTTGCGCACCACCCAGCAGCCGCGCCCCATCCGGCCGCTGCCGGACCAGCTCATCAGCCAGATCGCCGCCGGCGAAGTGGTCGAACGGCCGGCGTCCGTGGTCAAGGAACTGCTGGAAAACGCGCTCGATGCCGGCGCCACGCAGCTGGGCATCCGGCTGGAGGAAGGCGGCGTGCGGCGCATCGTCATCACCGACAACGGCTGCGGCATTCCCGCCGCAGAACTGCCGGTGGCGCTGATGCGGCACGCCACCAGCAAGATCGCCTCGCTCGACGAACTCGAATCGGTGCTGACGCTAGGCTTCCGCGGCGAGGCGCTGGCCTCGATCGCGTCGGTGTCGCAGATGACGCTGACCAGCCGCACCGCGGCCGATGCCCACGCTACCCAGGTCAGCGCCGACTCCGGCGCGCTGCAACCCGCTTCCGGCGGCGTCGGCACCACCGTCGACGTGCAGCACCTCTACTTCAACACCCCGGCCCGCAGAAAGTTCCTGAAGACCGAACAAACCGAGCTGGGCCACTGCCTGGAGATGGTCCGCCGCGTGGCGCTGGCACGGCCGGACGTGACCATCTCGGTCCACCACAACGGCAAGCCGCTGGAGCACTGGAATGCCGGCGACGTGGCCACCCGCACCGCCCAGGTGCTGGGCAACGACTTCGCCCGCGCCCGGCTGGCGCTGGACGAGCACGCCGATACCCTGAGCCTGTACGGCTTTGCCGGGCTGCCCACCGCCTCGCGCGGGCGGCCGGACCAGCAGTACTTCTTTGTCAACGGCCGCTTCGTGCGCGACAAGCTGCTCAACCATGCGGTGCGCAGCGCGTACCAGGACGTGCTGCACGGCGACCGCTTCCCGTCGTACGTGCTGTGCCTGGACCTGCCGCCGGAGATGGTCGACGTCAACGTGCACCCGTCCAAGATCGAAGTGCGCTTCCGCGAATCGCGCGCCGTGCACCAGTTTGTCTACCACGCGGTGCAGCGCTGCCTGGCCCGCCAGGCCGGTGCCAACGGCGACAGCCTGCATACCGATGCCGACGGCGAGATCACGCTGCCGCCAGGCGCCGCGACGCCGGCGGGTCCAGCGCGCCCTGGCGCAGGCACCCCGGCCCAGTGGATCAACTATTCCGCGGCCCGCCAGACTGAGCTGGGCATCGCCCAGCCGCGCCAGGCTTACCTGGGCATGGTGCGCGAGGCCACCGCGCCGGCGCCACGCCCCTACGGCGCGCCGGCCTCCGGCGCCGGCGGCTGGGCCGGCGCGTCGGCGCAACCGCCGGCATGGCTGGCCGACGTCCAGGCCGCGCGCGCCGGAGATCCGCCCGGCCTGCTTGACCGGCTGCCGCCGGCGCCGGCGCCCGACGAGACCGGCGCCGCCGACGAACACCCGCTCGGCTATGCCATCGCCCAGCTCCACGGCATCTACGTGCTGGCGCAGAATGCGCGCGGGCTGGTGCTGGTCGACATGCACGCGGCGCACGAGCGCATCCTCTACGAGCAGATCAAGGCCGCGCTGGACGCGCGCGAGCTGGCCGTGCAGCCGCTGCTGATCCCGGTCACGCTGCCCGCCAGCCCGGTCGAGATCGGCGTGGCCGAAGAACACCAGGAAACGCTGACGCTGCTGGGCTTCGACATCGCGCCGGTGTCGCCGACCACGCTGGCGGTGCGCGCGGTGCCGGCGCTGCTGCAGCAGGCCGATGCCGAGGCGCTGGCGCGCGACGTGCTGCGCGACCTGCACGCCTACGGCGGCTCGCGCGTGCTGGCCGAGCGCCGCAACGAACTGCTTGCCACCCTGGCATGCCACAGCGCGGTGCGCGCCAACCGCAAGCTTACCGTCGAGGAAATGAACGCGCTGCTGCGCCAGATGGAGCAGACCGAGCGCGCCGACCAGTGCAACCACGGCCGGCCCACCTGGGTGCAGCTGACCGTGACCGAGCTCGACCGGCTGTTCCTGCGCGGGCAATAAGCGCACGCACGTCCCTTCCGCAACAAGGCTTTTCGATGTCCGCCGTCCCTCACGATTCCCCTGCGCATCCGCCCGTGGTCTGCCTGCTCGGCCCCACCGCGTCGGGCAAGACCGCCGCCGCGCTGGCGCTGGCGGCCGACGCGCCGGTCGAGATCATCAGCCTGGACTCGGCGCTGGTGTACCGCGAGATGGATATCGGCACTGCCAAGCCCACGCGCGAAGAGCTGGCCGTGGCGCCGCACCACCTGATCGACATCATCGACCCGGCCGACAGCTACTCGGCCGCGCAGTTTGTCGCAGATGCCGAGCGGCTGATCGGCGAGATCCATGCGCGCGGCCATGTGCCGCTGATCGTCGGCGGCACCATGCTGTATTACAAGGCGCTGACGCAGGGACTCAACGACCTGCCGCAGGCCGACGCCGCGCTGCGCGCCGAACTCGACCAGCTCGCCGCCGAGCGCGGCTGGCCGGCCCTGCATGCGATGCTGGCCGAGGTCGACCCGGTCACCGCGGCGCGGCTCGCGCCCAATGACGCGCAGCGCATCCAGCGCGCGCTGGAGATCCACCGGCTGTCCGGCCAGCCGATGTCGGCGCTGCTGGCGCGCCAGGCCGAGGGCCGCACCTTTGCCGGCGCGGCCGACCAGCGCTATCGCGTGATCGCGCTCGAGCCGTCGGACCGTCTGGCGCTGCATCACCGCATCGCCCGGCGCTATGACGCCATGCTGGCGCAAGGCTTTATCGACGAGGTCGAACGGTTGCGTGCGCGTGGCGACCTGCACCCCGGGCTGCCGTCGATCCGCTGTGTCGGCTACCGGCAGGTGTGGGAATACCTGGACGGCGAGGCCGACTTCGCCACCATGCGCGAGCGCGGCATCGCCGCCACGCGCCAGCTGTGCAAGCGCCAGCTGACCTGGCTGCGCAGCACGCCCGAGCGGCGGGTGGTCGATTGCCTGGCGACCGATTATGTCGACCAGGTGCGCAGGCTGGCGGACTTCGGCCACTGATCCGCCGGCGTGCCGGCTCGCATGGCGAGTGACGGACAGGCGATAATTGCCGATCCCCGTACCCACAAGGCCGACCCGCATGTCCAAGCCCACCTTCACGCTGCGCCCCGCCACCGCCGCCGACAGCGAAACCCTGTTTAACCTGATCCTGGCGCTGGCCGAATACGAAAAGCTGACCCATCTGGTCGGCGCCACGCCGCAGAAGATCGAGGCGGCGCTGTTCGGCGCCACGCCGCATGCCGAGGCTGTGCTGGTGGAAGTCGACACCGATGTCGATGGCAAGGCGGTCCGCAAGGCGGTGGGCTTTGCGCTGTTCTTCCATAATTTCTCGACCTTCCTGGCCAAGCCGGGCCTCTACCTGGAAGACCTTTACGTCGATCCGGCCTGGCGCGGGCACGGCCTGGGCAAGGCCCTGCTCAAGCATCTGGCGGCGCTCGCGGTCGAGCGCGGCTGCGGCCGCTTCGAATGGTCGGTGCTGGACTGGAACCAGCCGTCGATCGACTTCTACCGGGCCATGGGCGCCGACGTGCTGCCCGACTGGCGCATCTGCCGTGTGACCGGCGCGGCGCTGGACCAGCTCGGCGCGAAGTAAGGCGGCAACCGGTCCACCATCGGTGTTATACACTTGACGTCGAACCGCCATACAATGGCAGCACCAACTGTCTTTTTCCCGGACTGCGCCAACCGCCATGCCACGCACCAAAGCCGAACCGGCCGCCAGGCCCACCGACGGACTCCCCGACACTGACGCGGACGGTGCGCGCGGCGCATCGGTCGAGGCCATCGCCGACCGTATCCTGACCGCGATCTGGGAGCACCGGCTGCCGCCCGGCACCAAACTGGTCGAGGAAAAGCTGGGCGGCGTGTTCGGCGTCAGCCGCACCAAGGTGCGTCTTGCCTTCGCCAAGCTGGCGCACGAGGGCGTGCTGACCGTGCATCCCAACCGCGGCACCTTCGTCTCCAGCCCGAGCGTGGCCGAAGCGCGCCAGGTGCTGCATTCGCGCCACCTGCTGGAACCCGCGCTGGTGCGCGACCTGGCCGGCGCGATCAGCGCCAGCGGCGTGCGCGCGCTGCGCGAAACCACGCGCCAGGAAGCACAGGCGCGCGACAGCAACGACCGCCGCGCCATCATCCGGCTGTCCGGCGAGTTCCACTGCAAGCTGGCGGAAATGACAGGCAACCAGTACCTGGGCAAGTACATGCGCGAGCTGTGCTCGCTGACTTGCCTGATCATCGCGCTGTATGACGCGCCGGGCGTGCCGTCGTGCCCGCATCATGAGCATGACGATATCGTCGATGCACTGGAGGCCGGCGACGGCGAACGCGCCGCGCGGCTGATGGCCGAGCACCTCGGCCACGTCGAAAGCACGCTGCGGCTGGAGTTGCCGGCCGAAGAAAAGGTCGACCTGGAAGCGGTGTTCGCCGCGGTCTGAACCGCGGCGTTACCTTGAAAGCAAGCCGCTGCGCGGCTTAGCGGTGCTCGATGCGCGCCGCCAGCGCCGCCGGCAAACCCAGCGTGGGCTTGGCGTCGGGGCGGCGGAAGGTGCCCGCGGTGGCCTTGCGCGGCTGCAGCGCAACCAGCGCCTCGGCCTGCTTGACGGCAGCGGCCATCTGGTCGACCACCGGCACCGGAATGCGGTCGCGCACGCGCGCGGCCAGGCCGGCCAGCGGCGCACCGGCCAGGATCACCACATCGGCCTCGTCCTCCACCACCGCACGGTTGGCCAGTTCCACCAGCACGGCCTCCTTCTCTTCCTGCACGTCCGACACCGAGGCAAAGCTGCCGTCAAGCATGCGGATGCCGGCCAGCCGGCCGCGCAGGCCGTGCATGTCGACGCATTCCTCGTACCAGGGGCCCAGCGCGCGCGCAAAGGTGACGATGGCAAAGCGCCGCCCCAGCATGCACGCCGACAGCATCGCCGCCTCGGCCATCCCCACCACCGGCAGGTCGAACAGCTCGCGCGCGCCCATCAGGCCGGGATCGCCGAACGCGGCGATGACCGCCGCGTCGAACTGGCCGTGATGCTCGGCCAGCATTTCCAGCGCGATCGCGCCGCCGATCTGCGCCTCGGCACGGGTGGCGATATACGGCACGCCGCGGCTCGCGGTCAGCGGCACCAGCTCGGTGCCGGGCGCGGCGGCTTCCGTGGCCGCGGCCATCAGGCGCGCGGTGATGCCTTCGCTGGTGTTGGGATTCAGAACAAGGATTCGCATGTCAGGGATCAGGCGGGGTTGACTAGGGACGCCAGCAGGCTTTCGGCCAGTCTGGCGGCGGCCAGCACGCTGCGGTCGGCGCCGCGCGGGCCGGCGATCTGCAGGCCCACCGGCAAGCCGTCGCGGCCGCTGCCGCAAGGCACCGAGATTGCCGGCGCCAGCGCATGGTTGAAGAAGGGGGTGAACACGGCATGGGCGCGCGGCTCGACCGCGACGCCGCCGATGCGCTCCGGCCCGAGGCGATCGTTGCGCCAGGCCACGCACGGCGTGGTTGGGCACAGCAGCAGGTCATAACGGGTAAAAAAGCCGGCCACGGCCAGCGCGATCTGGCGGCTGGCTTCGCGCGCGCGCGCCACCTCGGCGCCGGTCCAGGCGAGGCCACGTTCGATCTGGCGCGCGACGTCGGCATCGAACACCTCCGGGTCGCGGCGCCAGGCGTCGCCATAGAGGTTGGCCAGGCCGACATGCTGCAGCGGCATCAGCGCGGCCTCGTCGGCGCCCTGCGGCCACGCCGGGTCGGCGCGCTCGATGCTCAGCCCCGCGGCCTGCAAACGGGCCACGGCCTGTTCGAACGCCTGCGCGACATCGTCGTCGACCGGCGTGTCCAGGCCCAGGCGCGGACTGACCGCGATCTTCAGCGTATGCAGCGGCCGCGCCGCGCCCAGCGAGAAGCCCAGCGTGTCGGGGTCGCGCGGATCGGTGCCGGCCAGCGCCTCGAATATCAGCTCGGCATCGGCGACGGTGCGCGTGATCGGCGCAATCACCTGGATGCCGTTGAAGGCATGGGCAAAGCCGACCGAGTCGGGAATCGCGCCGTAGGAGGGCTTGAAGCCGACCACGCCGGCATGCGCGGGCGGACGCCGGCTGGAGCCGCCGCCATCGGTGCCCAGCGCCAGCGGCGCCATGCCGGCCGCCACCGCCACCGCGCAGCCGCCCGACGAGCCGCCCGCGGTCAGCGTGGCGTCGAGCGGATGGCGCGTCAGGCCATAGACCTTGTTGGTGGTCAGCCCCTTGCAGGCGAACTCCGAGGTGTTGCCCATGCCGAGCACGATCGCGCCGGCGCGGCGCAGCCGCTCGACCGCGATCGCGTCGGCGGGTGCGATGAAGTCGCGGTACAGCTGCGAGCCCTGCGTCACGCGCCGGCCCTGGCTCCAGATCACGTCCTTGACGATCACCGGCACGCCCGCCAGCAGCGGGCGCTCGCCTTGGGCCAGGCGCGCGCGCAGTTGCGCCAGGTCGGCATCGACCAGCTCCTGGCGTTGTTCGAAGACGGCGTTGAGCTGGTCGTTGCGCGCCGCGATGCGGGCCTGGAACGCCGCGATCACCTCGGCGGGGTCGAGGCGCCCGGCGGCGACGCGGGCCGCGATGGTGGCGGCGTCCAGGCGGTTGGTCAGTTCCATGTCTGCAGTATCGGTCAAGGCATCAGTCACGCAAGGCGGTGGTCACAGGGTGCCACCCGAGGTGCGGTAGCGAGGCCGCGCCATCTCGGGCAGGCCGCACGGCAGGAACTCGCCGTGCCCGGCCTCGGCCATGACCTCGCCCTCGTGCGCCACCACCTTGCCGCGCACCACCGTGGTCACCGGCCAGCCGGTCACGCGCAGGCCCTCGTAGGGGGTGTAGTCGACGGCATGGTGCAGCCCCTCATTGCGGATCGTCACTTCGCGCTGCGGGTCCCAGATCGCCAGGTCGGCATCGGCGCCGATGGCGATGGTGCCCTTGCGCGGATGCAGGCCGTAGAGCTTGGCCGGGTTGGTCGAGGTCAGCGCCACGAACTGGTTGACCGAGATGCGGCCGCCCACCACGCCTGCCGAGAACAGCAGCGGCAGCCGCGTTTCCAGTCCGGGGATGCCGTTGGGGATGTACTGGAACGGGACTTCCTGGCCACCGGGCTTCTTGCCCTGCGCGTCTTCGTAGCGGAACGGTGCATGGTCGGACGAGAAGATGGTGAAGAGGCCGTCGGCCAGGCCGTCCCAGATCACCTGCTGGTTGCTGCGGTCGCGCGGCGGCGGGCTGCACACGCACTTGGCACCGTGGTAGCCGGGCTGGTCGAGGTCTTCGGCAGTCAGGAACAGATACTGCGGGCAGGTCTCGGCAAAGATCTTCATGCCGCGGTTGCGCGCCCAGCGGATCTGCTCGACCGCCTCCTTGCCGGAGACATGGACGATCAGGATCGGCACGTCGACCAGCTCGGAGAAGGTGATGGCGCGGTGCGTGGCCTCGCGCTCGATCGCCATCGGCCGCGCCAGTGCGTGGAACTTCGGCGCGGTATTGCCGGCGGCCCCGAGCTTGTCGGTCAGCCACGCGATGCAGTCCGAGTTCTCGGCATGCACCATCACCAGCGCGCCTTCCTGGCGCGCCACCGACAGCACCTCGAGGATCTCGCGGTCGTTCAGCTTGAGGTCGTCGTAGGTCATGTAGATCTTGAACGACGAATAGCCTTCGCGGATCAGGCCCGGCAACTCGTCGTTCAGCACCGCCTCGGTCGGGTCGGCGACGATCAGGTGGAAGGCATAGTCGACCACCGACTTGCCGCCGGCGCGGCGATGGTAGTCGTCTACCGCCGCGCGCAGCGAATGGCCCTTCTCCTGCGCGGCGAAGGGGATCACGGTCGTGGTGCCGCCGCAAGCGGCCGAGACCGACCCGGTGCGGAAGTCGTCGGCCATGCGGAGGCCGTCCGGCATGGGCTGGTCCAGGTGGCAGTGCGCATCGACGCCACCCGGCAGCACCAGCTTGCCGCCGGCGTCGATCACCTGCGCGGCCTCGCCCAGGTCATGGCCAAGCTGCACGATGCGGCCGCCGGCGATGCCGATATCGCATTGCATGGTGTCGCTGGCGGTCACCACGGTGCCGTTGCGGATGATGAGGTCGAACTGTTTCACGGTACGGTTTTGTTGTGAGGACAAGGAGAGCGGCCGCGCTTCAGCGGTCGGCGTCGGACAGGTGCATGCGCGCGGTTTCACGCGCCGCGAACGCCGCCACCGCGATCAGCGCGCACACCGCCGCCAGGTAGAGCGCCACCGGCATGGTGTTGCCGAAGCGGTCGAGCAGGCCCACGGCGATCAGCGGGGCCAGCGCGCCGCCGAACACGCCGGCGAACTGGAAGCCCAGCGAGGCGCCGGTCACGCGCACCCGGGTGGCGAACAGCTCGGGCAGGAACGACGCCAGCGGCGAGAACATGAACGACACCAGCACCATGCCCACGAACGAGGCCAGCATGATCAGCGCCGGGCTGCCGGTCTTGACCATGGCGAAGAACACGAACGCCCACACCGCGCCGCCGATGCCGCCGATCATCAGCACCGGGCGGCGGCCGATGCGATCCGCCAGCAGGCCGGCGATCGGGATGAACAGGATCTGCGCCACCGCGCCCAGCAGCACGGCATTGAGCGCGATGCTCTTGGGCAGGCCCAGCTTGGTCGGCACGAAGTACAGCAGGAACAGCGTGAAAACATAGAAGGCGATGTCGCCGCCCAGCCGCGCGCCGAACGCGATCAGCAGCTGCTTCTTGTAATTGCGCAGCACTTCCATGATCGGCGCGCGCGCTTCGGCATGCGATTCCTCCAGCTTCTCGAACATGCCGGATTCACGCACGTTGGAGCGGATGTAGAGCCCCACCCCGACCAGCAGCGCCGACATCAGGAACGGCACGCGCCAGCCCCAGCTCAGGAACGCTTCTTCCGATACCTGCCACGTCACCAGCGCAAAGATGCCGTTGGCCAGCAGCAGGCCGATCGGCGCCGCCAGCTGCACCAGGCTGCCGAGAATGCCGCGCCGTTTCCCTTCGGGATCGAGCTCGTTGACCATGATCGCGGCCCCGCCCCACTCGCCGCCCAGCGCCAGGCCCTGCACCACGCGCAGCAGCACCAGCAGCAGCGGCGCCAGCGCGCCGGCTGCGGCATAGGTCGGCAGCAGGCCGATGCCGAACGTGGCCAGGCCCATCATCAGCAGCGTGATGATCAGGATCGACTTGCGGCCCATCTTGTCGCCGTAGTGGCCGAAGATCGCCGCGCCCAGCGGCCGCGCCACGAATGCCACGCCGTAGCTGGCGAACGAAAGCAGCGTCGCGGTCAGCGGATCGCTCTGCGGGAAGAACAGCTTGGGGAAGACCAGCGCGGCGGCCGATCCGTAGATGAAGTGGTCGTAGAACTCGAGCGTGGTGCCGGCCAGGCTGGCCCCGGCGACGCGCGCGACTGACTGTTTCTTGGCCGACGCGCCTTTGTCCGCGGCGTCGATGCTGACTGCTTGCATGGTGGTCCTCCAATGGTCCCTGGCCTGCCCGCTGCGCACCGGTCGCCGGATGCGCGCTGGGTTGTCTCCGACGGGGCATGCATGTGCCTCGCCTTTGCTCAGTACATTAGGCCATAAACCGCCATACAATCAAGCAAAATATTGTTTGTCAGATATGGTGCATATGCATGCTGGAATTTGGTGCGATGCACTAAAGCGGTATCTGCCACAAAATGGTGGCAGCGGATTGGGGTAAACACCTAACCACCATATTCGCCAGGGTACGGACGAAAAAAAACGGCGCATGCCCGAAGGCATGCGCCGTTTTCTGCGTGAAACGCTGAGGTCGCGTCAGATCACGATGGTCTGGGCCTCGCCCTCGGCCCGCTCGCGGATCTCACCGATCTGCCACACGGCTTCGCCGGCGGCCTGCAGGTGGCGGATGGCCCGTTCGGCGTCTTCCTTGGCGACGATCACGACCATGCCGATGCCGCAGTTGAAGACGCGGTGCATTTCGTCGTCGGCCACGCGGCCTTGCGCCTGCAGCCACTGGAACAGCGGCGGCAGCGTCCAGGCGTCGCGATGCAGCACCGCCGTGACGTCCTGCGCCAGCACGCGCGGCACGTTTTCGGTCAGGCCGCCGCCGGTGATGTGCGCCATGCCTTTGACCGGAAGCGTTTCGATCAGCGACAGCAGCGGCTTCACGTAGATGCGGGTCGGCGCCATGATCGCGTCCTGCAGGCGCTGGCCGTGGAAGTCGGCGTCCAGGTCCGGCTTGGCCACTTCAATGATCTTGCGCACCAGCGAATAGCCGTTGGAATGCGCGCCCGACGAGGCCAGGCCCAGCACCACGTCGCCCGGGGTGATGGTGCTGCCGTCGATGATCTTCTTCTTCTCGACCGCGCCGACGGCGAAGCCGGCCAGGTCGTATTCGCCGTCCGGGTACATGCTCGGCATTTCAGCGGTTTCGCCGCCGATCAGCGCGCAGCCGGCCAGTTCGCAGCCGCGGGCGATGCCCTGGATCACGGTGGCGGCGGTGTCGACGTCCAGCTTGCCGCAGGCGAAGTAGTCGAGGAAGAACAGCGGCTCGGCGCCCTGCACCAGGATGTCGTTCACGCTCATGGCGACCAGGTCCTGGCCGACGGTGTCGTGGCGGTTCAGCTGGAACGCCAGCTTGAGCTTGGTGCCGACGCCGTCGGTGCCCGACACCAGCACCGGCTCCTGGTATTTCTTCGACAGCTCGAACAGCGCACCGAACCCGCCGATGCCCGCCATCACGCCCTCGCGCATGGTGCGCTTGGCGAACGGCTTGATGCGGTCGACCAGCGCGTCGCCGGCATCGATGTCAACACCGGCGTCGCGGTAGGAAAGGCCTGCCTGGCCGGCGGTCGGGGATGCGCTCATGGGAACCTGCTTGTCCTGGAGGAAATAAAGTGAGGAATTCGGCTCTCGGGCCACCGTCGCTTCCGTCGCTTGGCATCGGAAGGCGGGCGCGAGTCCAGTAGAATCGCAATTTTAACGGATAGAGGCCCCCCGCTTCCAGTTTCCGGCGAGATCGCGCCGCAAACCGCGCTGCCACCCTCCTGCAACCCTTGATGAATGCCCCGCTGTTGAACCAAGAGGCCAAGCGCATCCTGCTGTGGATCGTCGTGGCCGTGGCGCTGTTCGCCGCCATCCTTGCGCTGGCGCCGGTGCTGACGCCGTTCCTGTTCGCATTCATCTTCGCCTACATCCTCAACCCCGGCGTCGACTGGCTGCAGCGCCGTCGCGTGCCGCGCGCGATCGGGGTGACGCTGATGATCCTGCTGCTGACCGTGGTCTGCGTGATGCTGGTGCTGCTGCTGATCGCGGTGCTCCAGCGCGAGATCCCGCAGGTGCGCGAGCAGCTGCCGATCCTGCTGAAGAAGCTCAATTCGGTGGTGTCGCCGCGGCTGGCCGAGTTCGGCGTGCGCGTGCGCTTCGACTTCCCGGGCCTGCGCAACATGATGTCGGACCGCTTCGCCGCCAGCCCGGAAGACCTGCTGGTGGTGCTGCTGAACTACGTCAAGATGTCGGGTTCGGCGCTGATCACGGTGGCGGGCATCGTCTTTATCGTGCCCATCGTCATGTTCTACCTGATGATGGACTGGCACATGGTGATGCGCCGCATCGAGGGCGTGGTGCCGCGCCGATGGGTGCCCAAGGTGCGCGAGCTGACCAACGAGACCGACGCGCTGCTGTCACAATACCTGCGCGGCCAGATCCTGGTGATGGTGATCCTGGCGGCGATCTATTCGATCGGCCTGACCATAGCCGGCTTCGATATCGGCGTGCCGGTCGGGGTCTTCACCGGGCTGGCGGTGTTTATCCCGTATATTGGCTTCGGCGTCGGGCTGGTGATGGCGGTCCTGGCCGCGCTGCTGCAGTTCGGCAACTGGTACGGACTGGCGGCGGTGGCGGTGGTGTACGGCTTCGGCCAGTTCATCGAGAGCTTCTACCTGACGCCAAGGCTGGTCGGCGAGCGCATCGGCCTGCACCCGCTGGTGGTGATCTTCGCGCTGCTTGCCTTCGGCCAGCTGTTCGGCTTTTTCGGCGTGCTGCTGGCCCTGCCAACCTGCGCCGTGCTGCTGGTGGGGGCGCGCCAGCTGCGGCGGGTTTACCTGGCCAGCGATCTCTATCGAAAATAACGGCTGCTGCCCGCTACCCGCTGCTGCCCGCCCCACGAATCTAGCCGAAGTTAGCCATACGTCATGTCTCCGCGTCCCAAGCAACTGTCGCTCGAGCTGGGCAGCCCGCCGCCTTCGACGTTCGAGAATTTCGTGGTGGCGTCCAACCGCGAGGCGGTGCAGCGGCTGCGCGAGCTGCCGCCCGCGCTGGCGCAGGAGCATGCCAGCGACCGCCTGATCTACCTGTGGGGCGAGGTCGGCTGCGGCCGCACCCACCTGCTGCACGCGGTGTGCGAGGCCGGGCCGCAACATGGCATCCGCTGCCGCTACCTGAGCCCGCACCACCCGCTGTCCGATTTCCTGTTCGACCCGTGGTGCCAGCTCTACACCGTCGACGACGTCGAGCTGCTCGACGAAGCGCGCCAGATCGCGGTGTTCTCGCTCTACAACGAGGTCCGCGCCCACGGGCGCACCGCGCTGGTGGTGGCGGGCGGCCTGGCGCCGCGCGCGATGCCGGTGCGCGAGGACCTGCGCACGCGCCTGGGCTGGGGCCTGGTGTACCAGGTGGCGCCGCTGTCGGACGACGACAAGAAGGCCGCCGTGCTCCATGCGGCACGCGAGCGCGGCCTGCAGCTGTCGCCCGAGATCACGCACTGGCTGGTCACGCGCCACTACCGCGACATGCCCAGCCTGATGGCGCTGCTCGACGCCCTCGATACTTACTCGCTCGAACGCAAGCGGCCGGTCACGCTGCCGCTGCTGCGCGAGATGTTCGCCGAATTCCGGGACTAGGCGGCGGCCCCGGCCCCGCACGCTCCCTCCCCTCATCCTGCCTTCAGGTAAAATCGCCGCCCATGAATCTGGCACTCTTTGACCTCGACCACACCCTGATCCCGACCGACAGCGACCACGAATGGGGCCGCTTCCTGGTCCGCCTGGGCGTCGTCGACGAGGTAATCTACCGGCAGAAGAACGACGAGTTCTACGGCCACTACAAGGCCGGCACGCTGGATATCCAGGCCTTCCTGCGCTTTGCGCTGGCGCCGCTGGCGGCCAATCCGCGCGACCGGCTCGATGCCATGCGGGTGCGCTTCATGCACGAGGTGATCGACCCGGTGATTACGCCGCAGGCGCGCGCGCTGGTCTACAAGCACCTCGAAGCCGGCGACCTGTGCGCCGTGGTCACCGCCACCAACAGCTTCGTCACCGCGCCGATCGCCGCCGCCTTCGGCATCAAGCACCTGATCGCGACCGAGCCGGCCACCGTCGACGGCAAGCCCGAGAGCCAGTTCACCGGCGAGGTCTTCGGCGTGCCCAGCTTCCGCGAAGGCAAGATTACCCGCGTCGAAGCCTGGCTCAAGGCCCAGGGCGCGACCTGGGACAACTTCGAGACCACCACCTTCTACAGCGACTCGGCCAACGACCTGCCCCTGCTGGAAAAGGTCTCCGAGCCGATCGCCACCAACCCGGACGATCGCCTGCGCCACCACGCCGCCGCGGCCGGCTGGCGCATCATGGATCTGTTCTGACGTGATCAAGAAGCTCATTACCCGGCTGCTGGGCAAACCCGGCCCCAAGCAGCGCCGCACCGGCCGTGCCCATACGCCGCGCATCGTCAACGTGGACGAGCACCGGATCGACCCCACGCTGCTGTCGCGCAATGCCGTCAAGGTCACCTCGACGCTGCAGCAGGCCGGCTACCAGGCCTATATCGTCGGCGGCGCCGTGCGCGACCTGCTGCTCGGCATCAAGCCCAAGGACTTCGACGTCGCCACCAACGCCACGCCCGAGCAGGTGCAGTCGCTGTTCCGCCGTTCGCGCATCATCGGCCGGCGCTTCCAGATCGTGCACGTGACCTTCTACGGCGGGCGCGAGCAGGAAATCATCGAGGTCTCGACCTTCCGCGCGCTGGTCGATGCCATCGCCAGCGAGACCCTGCCCGAGGGCCGCCGCCTGAAGCGCGCCGAGCTCGACAGCAAGACCCATGCGATCGACGCCTCGGGCCGCGTGCTGCGCGACAACGTGTGGGGCTCGCAGGCCGAAGACGCGGAACGCCGCGACTTCACCATCAACGCGATGTACTACGACCCGGCCGCGCAGACCGTGCATGACTACCATCACGGCATGGAAGACATCCGCGCGCGCACGCTGCGCATGATCGGCGACCCGGCCACGCGCTATCGCGAAGACCCGGTGCGGATGCTGCGCGTGGTGCGCTTTGCCGCCAAGACCGGCTTCGACATCGACGAGGCCACGCGCCACCCGATCGCCGGCCTGGCCGAGCTGATCCACAACGTGCCCAGCGCGCGGCTGTTCGACGAGATGCTCAAGCTGCTGATGTCCGGCCACGCCTGGGCCTCGCTGCAGGAACTGCGCAAGGCGGGCTTGCACAAGGGCCTGCTGCCGCTGCTGGACGTGGCGCTGGAGCAGCCCATGGGCCAGCGCTTCGTGCAGCTGGCGCTGGACAACACCGACCGCCGCGTGCAGGCCGGCAAGCCGGTGTCGCCGGGCTTCCTGTTCGCCGCGCTGCTGTGGCACCACGTGCTGCAGCGCTGGACCCAGCTGCGCGAGGAAGGCGAGCACGCCATCGCCGCGCTCAACAGCGCCATGGATTCGGTGCTGGAAAAGCAGACCGGCCAGCTGGCGATCCAGCGCCGCTTCGTCACCGACATGCGCGATATCTGGGGCATGCAGCCGCGCTTCGAGAAGCGCGTGGGCCGCATGCCGTTCCGGCTGCTGGAGTCGCCGCGCTTCCGCGCCGGCTACGACTTCCTCGTGCTGCGCTGCCAGTCCGGCGAACTGCCGGAAGAGCTGGCCGCCTGGTGGAACGACTTCCAGAACGCCGAGCCGAATGAGCGCGAAGACCTGATCGATGCGGTGCGCAGCGCGCGCGGCGCCGGTGGCCATGGCGCCCAGGGCGCCGAGGGCGAAGGTCCGGCCCGCAAGAAGCGCCGCCGGCGCGGTCCGCGGAAATCGGATAAAGTTTCTTCCCGGAGCGACTCGGACGCGGGCGAGGCAGCACATGCCGGCCCCGGCCAGCCGGAGGAAACGTAAATGACTCTCGCCTTCATCGGCATCGGCGCAAATCTTGGCGATGCCCGCCAGGCCATCAAGGACGCCATCGTGTGCCTGGCCCAGCAGGTCGGCATCACGGTGCTGGCGCGCTCCTCGCTCTATCGCACCGCGCCGGTCGATGCCGGCGGCGACGACTACTACAACGCGGTGGTCAAGGTGCAGACCTCGTTCACCGCTTCGCAGGTGCTGCGCATCTGCCACCACATCGAAGACCAGTTCGGCCGCGAGCGCCCGTTCCGCAACGCACCGCGCACGCTGGACCTGGACCTGCTGCTGTTCGGCGACGAACAGCATGACCACGAGCACCTGACCGTGCCGCACCCGCGCCTGACCGAGCGCGCCTTCACGCTGGTGCCGCTGCTGGAGCTGGACGCCGCGCTGGCGATCCCCGGGCGCGGCCGCGCCGCCGACTACCTGGCCGGCGTGGGCGCGCAGCGCATCGAGAAGGTCTCCACCTGCAAGTGCCTGCGCCTGCAGGCCGCCGCCGGCGAGCCCGACCATGGCGGCACGCCCGGCTAAGCCGGCCCGGCAGCGCCCGCGACGCTGCCCTCCTCCACACTGACGCCGGAGCGCCATGCTCGATCACCTGCGCCGCATTGTCGTCGAAGGCCCCGTCGGATCGGGCAAGACCTCGCTGGCCCAGCGCCTGGCGCGCACGCTGCAGGCCCAGGAGCTGCCCGACCACGCGCGCCGCAGCCCCTTCCTCGAGCCGTTCTACCGCGACCCCGCGCGCCATGCGCTGGCGCTGCAGCTGTGGTGCCTGACCCAGCGCGCGGCGCAGCTGCAGCAGTGGCAGGCGGGCGTCGCCGCCGGCCAGCGCATGGTCACAAACTTCCTGATCGCCAGGGACCGCCTGCACGCCGCGCTGACCTTGTCGGAGGATGAACTGGCGCTGTACGACGCCATCGCCGCCCGGCTGGCGCTGCCGCCGCAGCGGGCCGACCTGGTGATCGTGCTGCAGGCGACCCCGTCGCTCTTGCGCGAGCGCATCGTGCGCCGCGGCGAGCCGGGCGAGGCCGGCATCGACGAACACTACCTGCAGCGCCTGGCCGGCGCCTATGGCGAACTGTTCCACCGCTACGACGACGCCCCGGTGCTGGTGGTCGACACCGCCCACTTCAATCCGGTGGACAATGACGACGATTTCCGTACACTACTGTCGCGCATCGAAAACATGCGCGGCCGCAAGGCCTTTCTCAATCTCGCCGCGCCCTGACAGGCCCCCTCGCCTGCCAGACACAACACAATAACGACGGCTGTCGCTGCCGTGCGGGCTGCCCTCCCGGCACCGGCAAAGCCGTCCTACACGGGCACTGCCATGAGCTACCTCCTCGATCCCTCCCGCAAGACCATCACGATTCCCAAACTGCAGGCGATGCGTGACGCCGGCGAGAAAATCGCCATGCTGACCGCGTACGACTCCAGCTTCGCCGCGCTGCTCGACTACTGCGGCGTGGAGATGATCCTGGTGGGCGACTCGCTGGGCAATGTGATGCAGGGCCAGCAGACCACGCTGCCGGTCACGCTGGAACAGATGGCCTACCACACCGAATGCGCGGCGCGCGGCAACCAGACCGCGCTGCTGCTGACGGACCTGCCGTTCGGCACCTATCCGACGCCGGAAGCCGCGTTTGCCAGCGCCGTCACGCTGATGAAGGCGGGCGCGCAGATGGTCAAGCTCGAGGGCGGCGACTGGCTCGCGCCGATCGTGAAATTCCTGGTCGAGCGCAGCATCCCGGTGTGCGCGCATATCGGCCTGACGCCGCAGTCGGTCCATGCGCTGGGCGGCTTCAAGGTGCAGGGCAAGACCGACGCCGGCGCGGCCCAGCTCAGGCGCGATGCGCTGGCCCTGCAGGCCGCCGGTGCCCAGGTGGTGCTGATGGAAGCGGTGCCCGCGGCACTGGCCGGCGAGATCACGCAGTCGCTGGCGGTGCCCACCATCGGCATCGGCGCCGGCGCCGACTGCTCGGGCCAGGTGCTGGTGCTGCAGGACATGCTCAATATCTACCCGGGCCGCAAGGCCAAGTTCGTGCGCAACTTCATGGACGGCCAGCCTTCGATCGAGGCCGCGGTGCGCGCCTACGTGGCCGCCGTCAAGGACGGCAGCTTCCCCGCCGCCGAGCACACCTTCTCCGCCTGACGCGGTGGAGATCGGCACCGCCACCGCCGACGCCTTCCGCCTGCTGGCCAGCGGCGACCCCGGCCTGTGGTTCATCGTCTGGACCTCGCTGGTGGTGGCGGTGCTGGGGCTGGCGATCGCCACCGTGCCGGCCATCGCCGCGGCCTGGCTGATCGCCACGCGGCAGTTCCCGGGCCGGCGCGCGGTGGTGGTGGTGGCGCAGGCCTTCCTGTCGTTCCCGACCGTGCTGGTCGGGCTGATCCTCTACCTGCTGCTGACGCGCCAGGGTCCGCTGGGCAGCCTGCACCTGCTGTTCACCCCCGCGGGCATGGTGCTGGGGCAGGCTGTGATCGGCTTCCCGGTGGTGCTGGCGTTTGCGCTGTCGACGCTGCAAGGTGCCGACGTGCGCCTGCGCGAGACCGCCTGGGTGCTGGGCGCCGGCCGCTGGCGCACCTTCGTCACGGTGCTGCGCGAATTGCGCTTCGGGCTGATGGCGGCGGTCGTCGCCGGCTTTGGCCGGGTCATTGCCGAAGTGGGCTCGGCGCTGATGATCGGCGGCAATATCGAGGGCTCGACCCGTACCATCACCACGGCCATCGCGCTGGAAACCAGCAAGGGCGAATTCGCGCAGGGCATTGCGCTGGGCCTGGTGCTGGTGGCGCTGGCGCTGCTGGTCAATATCGGCATGGCGTGGCTGCAAGGTGCCGGGGGGTTTCGCCGATGACACCGTCCGTTGCCGCCAGCCATGGCCCGCTGCTGACCGTGCGCGGGCTGGCGCGCAGCATCGGCCTGCGCAGGCTGTTTGCGATCGACAGGCTGGTGATCCCGCGCGCCACCGCGATCGTGATGACCGGCATGAACGGCGCCGGCAAGACCACGCTGCTGCGCATGCTGGCCGGGCTGGAGCCCGCGCCCGGCGCGGTCGCGCAGTGGACCGATGCGCAGGGCCACGACCACAGCGCACTGCTGACGCCGCTGCCGCCCGAGCTGCGCCGGCGCATTGCCTATCTGCACCAGCATCCCTATCTGTTCCGCACCTCGGTGCGCGAGAACATCGCCTACGGCCTGCGCGCGCGCGGCCTGCCGCGCCATGAGATCGACCTTCGCGTGGGCGAGGCGCTGGGCTGGGCCGGGGTCTCGCACCTGCAGGACACCGCGCCCGAATACCTGTCCGGCGGCGAGATCCAGCGCGTGGCGCTGGCGCGCGCGAAGGTGCTGGAACCGGAGTTGCTGCTGCTCGACGAACCGACCTCCAGCCTGGACGGCCACGCGCGCGAGCAGGTGATCGCGCTGGTCGGCGACCTCGCCGCCGAAGGCCGCACCGTGGTGATGATCTGCCACGACCGCGAGCTGATCAACCTGCCGGGCGTGGTGCGCTGGAAACTCGGCGACGGCGTGCTCGACACCCACCACCCCTAGCCACCGGCTCAGGCCTGCAACCTGGCCGGCATCACGCCGCGCAGGGCGTTGACCAGCACGATGGCCTCGGCGCGCGCCAGCATCGCGCGCGTGACTACGGCTTCTTCGACCTGCTCGCCCGGCGTGCCCAGCGCCGCGCCGCCCGCTTCCAGCACCACCGCCCGCATCACGCCTGGCAGGATATCGGCCGACAGCGGCGGGGTCAGCCAGCGGCCATCGATGCGCACGAACACGGAGCTGCGCCCGCCCTCGAGCAGTTCGCCGCGGGTGTTGAAGAACAGCCGGTCGAAGCCGCCGGCGCGCTCGGCCGCCTGCCAGCCGGCATCGAAGACCGCGCGCGCACTGGTCTTGTGGCGGCGCAGCGGGTCGGCAAGCGGCAGCGGGTCCGGCGCGATGTCGACACCAACCGGTCCCGCGGGCAACGGCGCCAGCGTGCCGCTGGCCAACGCCAGCGTGCCGGACTTGTCCACGCTGAGGCGCAGGCGCCAGGTGCCGGCCCCCAGTCGGGCGGCCTCCGCGGCCACGGCTTCGCACGCGGCGTCAGCATCGAAGGCAAAGCCGAACGCCTGCGCCGAGGCGCCGATGCGCGCCAGGTGGCGCGGCAACTGCGGACAGGCCCCGTCCTGCACGCGCAAGGTCTCGAACAGCGTGAAGCCGGGATCGTGGCGGGTCAGGAAGCGGGCCTTCCAGCCGCATTCGGCGAATTCCTCCGCCGCCACGCTGTCATGGACGATGCCGCCACCCACGCCCATCTCGCCCGCGCGCAAGCCGCTGGCGGCGCGCGGCGCCAGCACCAGCGTGCGGATCGCTACCGACAGCGCGAACGGTCCGGCCATGGCCCCGGACGGCGCGTCGATCCAGCCGATCGCGCCGGTGTAGAGCCCGCGCGGCGCGCGCTCCAGCTGCGCAATGATCTGCATGGTCCGCCGCTTGGGCGCGCCGGTGATCGAGCCGCAGGGGAACAGCGCCGCCATCAGCGCACCGAGGCTGGTGCCGGGCCGCGCCGTCGCGGTCACGGTGGAAGTCATCTGCAGCACCGCGCCGAACGGCTGCACCGCAAAGCGCTCCGGCACCGCCACGCTGCCCGGCTGCGCGATGCGGCCCAGGTCGTTGCGCAGCAGGTCGACGATCATCACGTTCTCGGCCCGGTTCTTGGCGTCGGCAGCCAGCGCGGCGGCCGCCTGCGCATCGCGCGCGGGATCGCCGGCGCGCGGCGCGGTGCCTTTCATCGGCCGCGTCAGCAGATGGCCCTCGCCGTCGTGGCGCACGAACAGCTCAGGCGACAGCGACAGCACCATGGCGTCACCCGGAAGCCGCGCCAGCACGCCGTAAGGCACCGGCTGCGCGGCACGCAGCGCCGCGTACAGCGCCACCGGATCGCCGAAGGCATCGCAGCGCAGGCGCTGGGTGTAGTTGACCTGGTAGGTGTCGCCGGCTTCGATCCACTGGTGGATGCGGGCAATCGCATCATCGAAGGCCGCGCGGGACGTATCGGAAGCGATATGCATCAGGCCCGCTGGCTGCGGGTCCGCCTCGGCTTGCAGCCACGCCCCCACCGCCGCGGCATCGAGCCGTTGCAGCTCCCGGAACCACAGCAGGCGCAGCGCGCCGTCGTGGAACGGCATGGCGTTGCCGGTATGCACCGGGGCACCGACCAGCGCACCGCCGAATTCATACGGCGCGAACAGGGTCGCGTGCCAGCCCTGGCGCCAGCCTTCGGCAAGCATGGCGTCGAGCCGGGCGATGTCGCTGCCGGGCGGCAGCAGGTCTTCTCGGACGAAGCCGGTGTAGAGACGGGATGCGGCTTGCCCGGCGGGTGCCGTGGCGTCGTCGAGCAGGACGTAGGCGTCAACGCCGCCCGCTTGCGTGCCCCCCTCTCCCGCTTGCGGGAGAGGGGCTGGGGGAGAGGGGGGGCGCTGGATGCTTGCTACCACGGAAATTCGTCAGGAAAAACAGGATTGCCGGCATACCGACAGGGCGCAGGCATGCATTATCGCGCGGTGCAGGGATGGTGGCGATGGATACGCCGGCCCTCTCCCCCGGCCCCTCTCCCGCAGGCGGGAGAGGTGTGCAAATCCGCGGTGCGCCGGCGTCATGCCCCCAAAAACAAAACCGGCCACGCTCGCACGTGGCCGGTTCCCTACCGCAAGCCGGATCAGCTGAAGAAGCTCTTCACCTTGTCCAGCCAGGAGGTCTCCTGCGGGCTGTGGCGCGAGCCGCCCTCGTGCACCGAGCGGTCGAACTGGCGCAGCATTTCCTTCTGCGCCTCGGTCAGCTTGACCGGCGTCTCCACGTTCACATGCACGTACAGGTCGCCCGGATAGCCGGAGCGCACGCCCTTGATGCCCTTGCCGCGCAGCCGGAAGGTCTTGCCGGACTGGGTCGCCTCGGGCACGGGGAAGGTGGCCTTGCCGCTCAGCGTAGGCACTTCGAGGTCGCCGCCCAGCGCCGCGGTGGCGAACGAGATCGGCATCTGGCAGTGCAGGTCGTCGCCGTCGCGCTCGAACACCGCGTGCGGCTTGATGTGGACTTCCACGTATAGGTCGCCCGGCGGGCCGCCGTTGATGCCCGGCTCGCCGTTGCCGGACGAACGGATGCGCATGCCTTCGTCGATGCCGGCCGGGATCTTCACTTCCAGCGTCTTCTGCGACTTCAGCTTGCCCTGCCCGTGGCACTTGGTGCAGGGCTTGGGGATGAACTTGCCGCTGCCGTGGCACTTCGGGCAGGTCTGCTGCATGGTGAAGAAGCCCTGCGACACGCGCACCTGGCCCGCGCCGTGGCAGGTCGGGCAGGTTTCGACGCTGGAGCCGGGCTCGGCGCCATTGCCGTGGCAGTGGTCGCAGTCGTCCCAGTGGGGCACGCGGATCTGGGCCTCGTGGCCGTGCGCGGCCTGCTCCAGCGAGATCTCCATGCTGTAGCGCAGGTCGGCGCCGCGGTAGGCCTGCGGGCCCCCGCCGCGGCGGCCGCCGCCGCCCTGGCCGAAGATATCGCCGAAGATGTCGCCAAAGGCCTCGGCGAAGCCGCCGTAGCCCTGCGCGCCGCCGAAGCCGCCCGCCATGTTCGGGTCCACGCCGGCATGGCCGTACTGGTCATACGCGGCCTTCTTCTCCGGGTCGGAAAGCATCTCGTAGGCCTCCTTGGCCTCCTTGAATTTTTCCTCGGCGTCCTTGCTGTCCGGATTGCGGTCCGGATGGAATTTCATCGCGAGCTTGCGATAGGCCTTCTTGATCTCGTCGTCGCTCGCGTTCTTGCCTACCCCGAGCACTTCGTAGTAGTCACGTTTTGCCATGGTGGCTCTTTACCTCATTGGCCGGCGGGTGCAAGCGGCACGGGCCGGCGAATAGCAAAAAAGCCGAGCGCGGCATCCGACGGCGGTTTCCCGCGGGTCTGATGGCCGTCGCCCGGCGTCGGGGCGGGAGCGGCGCCGGCCAGTGCCTGCACCGCCGCCCGCGTATCCCGATTACTTCTTGTCGTTGACTTCCTTGAATTCGGCGTCCACAACGTTGTCGTCCTGCGGCTGGGCCTGCTGCTGCGCGCCGGCACCTGCCGCGCCTGCCGCGCCCTGCTCGCCGGCCTTGGCCTGCATGTCGGCGTAGACCTTCTCGCCCAGCTTCTGGCTGGCTTCCGACAGGGCGTTGACCTTGGCATCGATCTCGGTCTTGTCGCCGCCGCGGGCGGCGTCTTCCAGTTCCTTGATCGCGGCTTCGATCTTTTCCTTCTCGCCGGCTTCCAGCTTGTCGCCGTATTCGGTGACCGCCTTCCTGGTCGAGTGGATCAGCGCATCGGCCTGGTTGCGGGCGTCAGCCAGCTCGCGGGCCTTCTTGTCTTCCTCGGCGTTGGCCTCGGCGTCCTTGACCATGCGCTGGATCTCGTCTTCCGACAGGCCCGAGTTCGCCTTGATGGTGATCCGGTTTTCCTTGCCGGTCGCCTTGTCCTTGGCGCCCACGTGCAGGATGCCGTTGGCGTCGATGTCGAACGACACTTCGATCTGCGGCGTGCCACGCGGTGCGGGCGGGATGCCTTCCAGGTTGAACTCGCCCAGCAGCTTGTTGCCGGTGGCCATTTCACGCTCGCCCTGGTAGACCTTGATGGTCACGGCCGGCTGGTTGTCGTCGGCGGTCGAGAACACCTGCGCATGCTTGGTCGGGATGGTGGTGTTCTTGGTGATCATCTTGGTCATCACGCCACCCAGGGTCTCGATGCCCAGAGACAGCGGCGTCACGTCCAGCAGCAGCACGTCCTTGCGGTCGCCCGACAGCACCGAACCCTGGATCGCGGCGCCGACGGCCACGGCTTCGTCCGGGTTCACGTCCTTGCGCGCTTCCTTGCCGAAGAACTCCTTGACCTGCTCCTGCACCTTCGGCATGCGGGTCATGCCGCCGACCAGGATCACGTCGTCGATGTCGCTGACCTTGACGCCGGCGTCCTTGATCGCGGTGCGGCACGGCTCGATGGTGCGCGTGATTAGCTCTTCGACCAGCGATTCGAGCTTGGCGCGGGTCATCTTCAGGTTCAGGTGCTTCGGACCCGAGGCATCGGCCGTGATGTACGGCAGGTTGATCTCGGTCTGCTGCGAGCTGGACAGTTCGATCTTGGCCTTTTCAGCGGCTTCCTTCAGGCGCTGCAGCGCGAGCACGTCCTTGGACAGGTCGACGCCCTGGTCCTTCTTGAACTCGCCGATGATGTAGTCGATGATGCGCTGGTCGAAATCTTCGCCGCCCAGGAACGTATCGCCATTGGTCGACAGCACTTCGAACTGCTTCTCGCCGTCCACGTCGGCGATCTCGATGATCGAGATGTCGAAGGTGCCGCCGCCGAGGTCATACACGGCGATCTTGCGGTCGCCCTTCTCGTTCTTGTCCAGGCCGAAGGCCAGCGCGGCCGCGGTCGGCTCGTTGATGATGCGCTTGACGTCCAGTCCGGCGATGCGGCCGGCGTCCTTGGTCGCCTGGCGCTGCGAGTCGTTGAAGTAGGCCGGCACGGTGATCACGGCTTCGGTCACCGGCTCGCCGAGGTAGTCCTCGGCCGTCTTCTTCATCTTGCGCAGCACTTCGGCCGACACCTGCGGCGGCGCCAGCTTCTGGTCGCGCACCGACACCCATGCGTCGCCGTTGTCGGCCTTGACGATGGAATACGGCATCAGGCCGATGTCCTTCTGGACTTCCTTCTCTTCGAACTTGCGGCCGATCAGGCGCTTGACCGCGTACAGCGTGTTACGCGGATTGGTCACGGCCTGGCGCTTGGCCGGCGCGCCGACCAGGATCTCGCCGTCTTCCATGTAGGCGATGATCGACGGGGTGGTGCGGGCACCCTCCGAATTCTCGATAACCTTGGGCGTGTTGCCTTCCAGGATCGCGACGCAGCTGTTGGTGGTACCGAGGTCGATACCGATGATCTTACCCATTATTCTCTCCTCTTGAGCCATCGCTATCCGCGCGGCTGCAATTCAACCTGAGGCCGAAATGTGGCCGTCCGGGGGCTTTTCAAGGGCAGAACCGGCAAATCCGAGTAATTTTCTCGGTTTCTGCCCTTTCTCAACGGCAGGCACTGCCCAGGCTTGAGCCGGCAGCGCCCGTAAGCGGTGTTTTGTGGACCCTAAATTACTTTTGCGGGCCCTTACGACGCATCGCGATCGCGCTGCCACAGCACGTCCGAGCCGCCGGCCGCCCGGTTCAGCACCCGGGCCAGCACGAACATCAGGTCCGAGAGCCGGTTCAGGTACTGGCGCGGCGCCTCGTTCAGCGCCTCGGCCGCGCCCAGCGCCACCAGTGCGCGCTCGGCGCGCCGGCACACGGTGCGGCACACATGCGCCTGCGCCGCGGCACGGCTGCCGCCGGGCAGGATGAATTCGGCCAGCCGCGGCAGGTTGGCGTTGTAGTCGGCCAGCCAGGTGTCGAGCTGCGCCACCTGCCCGGGCTTGAGCAGCGTGTAGCCCGGGATGGAGAGCTCCCCGCCCAGGTCGAACAGGTCGTGCTGGATATGCAGCAGCGCGGCGCGCACGTCGGCGGGCAGGTCTTCGGTCAGCAGCACGCCGACGTGGCAGTTCAGTTCGTCGACGTCGCCGATCGCGGCGATGCGCAGGCTGTCCTTGCCGGTGCGGCTGCCGTCGCCCAGGCCGGTGGTGCCGGCGTCGCCGGTGCGGGTGGCGATCTTCGACAGGCGGTTGCCCATGCCGGTCTCCTTGTCAGCGGTTTGTCTTGGGGAAATGGCGCATTATCGCGCCAGAGCCGGTGAATTCGCCATGCGCAGCAACCGCGGCATCGGTTTCCGTCGCCATCCGCTTGTGCGGCTATCGGCCGCGCAGTCGGTGCGGGGAGGTGTACCAGCCGCCGCGCGGCGTAGAATGCCGTTATTCGTCCATTCGATAACCGGGTCGCGCCCCAGCCCCGCCACCGGCATGCCGGCACGCCGCCACCGCAAGGCCAGCGCCGGCACCCTCGCCGGATCTGCCGCAGCACCGACCCGCCGGAGACCCTCGATGAACCACCCCACGCCGCCCGCCTCCCTCGCCCGCCGTCCGCTGCCGCCGGCCCTGTCCGACGCCCTCGCGGCACGCTTCGGCGAGCGCTTCACCACCTCCGCCGGCGTGCGCGAGCACCATGGCCGCGACGAGTCGCCGTTCCCGCCGGCGCTGCCGGATGCGGTGGTCTTCGCCCACAGCACCGAGGAAGTGGCCGAGGTGGCGCGCCTGTGCAACCAGCACCGCGTGCCGCTGATTCCGTACGGCGCGGGCTCGTCGCTCGAGGGCCACCTGCTGGCCGTGGCCGGCGGCATCAGCCTGGACCTGTCGCAGATGAACCGGGTGCTGGCGGTGCAGCCCGAGGACCTGACCGTGACGGTGCAGCCCGGCGTCACGCGCAAGCAGCTGAACCAGGAGATCAAGGACACCGGCCTGTTCTTCCCGATCGACCCGGGCGCCGACGCGTCGCTGGGCGGCATGTGCGCCACGCGCGCGTCGGGGACCAACGCGGTGCGCTACGGCACCATGCGCGAGAACGTGCTGGCGCTGACGGTGGTGACCGCCGACGGCCGCGTGATCCGCACCGGCACGCAGGCGCGCAAGTCGTCGGCGGGCTATGACCTGACCCGGCTCTTCATCGGCAGCGAAGGCACGCTGGGCATCATCACCGAGGTGACGGTGCGGCTCTACCCGCAGCCCGAGGCGATCTCCGCCGCGGTGTGCGCCTTCCCCAGCATGGGCAGCGCGGTGCAGGCCGTGATCCAGACGATCCAGCTGGGCGTGCCGGTGGCGCGCGTGGAATTCGTCGATGCGCTGGCGATCCGCGCCATCAACCGCCACGACAACCTGACCCTGCCCGAGACCCCGCACCTGTTCTTCGAATTCCACGGCACCGAGGCCGGCGTGCGCGAGCAGGCCGAGACCGTGCAGCAGATCACCGCCGAGCACGGCGGCCAGGGCTTCGAGTGGGCCACGCGTCCGGAAGACCGCAGCCGCCTGTGGAACGCGCGCCATACCGCCTACTTTGCGATGCTGCAGCTCAAGCCGGGCTGCAAGTCGGTCACCACCGACGTTTGCGTCCCGATCTCGCGGCTGGCCGACTGCGTCACCGAGACCGAGAAGGACCTGAACGCCTCGGCGCTGCCCTGCCCCATCGTCGGCCATGTCGGCGACGGCAACTTCCACGTGGCGATCCTGGTCGACCCGGCCAAGCCCGCGGAAATGGCCGAGGCCGAGGCCATCAACCAGCGCATCGTCGAACGCGCGCTGGCGATGGGCGGCACCTGCACCGGCGAGCACGGCGTGGGGCTGCACAAGCAGCGCTTCCTGGTGGCGGAGCACGGCGAGGACGCGCTGGACCTGATGCGCGCGATCAAGGATGCGCTCGACCCCAACCACATCCTGAACCCCGGCAAGATCTTCAGCGCCGCGCGCGCCGGCACGCAGTAAGGCGCCCGACAGGCAAACCCGGGGATGGCCTCCATGTTCAACCGCGTGCCGCCACTGCACCTGCTGATCGCCTTCGAGGCGGCGGCGCGCCTGGGCAGCTTCGCGCGCGCGGCCGAGGAGCTGTCGGTGACGCCCAGCGCGGTCTCGCACCGCATCAAGAACCTCGAGGAGCTGTGGGGCGAAGACCTGTTCGTGCGTGCCAACGCCGCGCTGCGGCTGACCGCGGCCGGCACGCGCTATCTGCGCAACGTGCAGGACGCGCTCAAGTCGCTCAACGAGCTGGCGCGGCCCGAGTACAACAAGTTGCGCACGCGGCTGCGGGTGGCGATCCCGCCCACCTTCGGGCGCCAGCACCTGGTGCCGCGCCTGCCCGAGTTCGGTGCGCTGTATCCGCATATCGACCTCGAGCTGCACCTGGCGATCCCGTTCCTCGACGTCAAGGCCGAGGACACCGATGTCGAAATTCGCTATGGCACCGGCCGCTATCCCGACCTGAAGACCACCAAGCTGCTGGTGGAACCGGTGTTCCCGGCGTGCGGGCGCGAGTACTACGAGCGCGTCAACGGCCGCGCCATCACCAAACCCGAGCACCTGCACGGCCTGGTGCTGCTGCGCAGCCCGCTGGAGCCGTGGAAGCCGTGGTTCGAGACTGCCGGACTGGACTGGCCCGAGCCGCAGACCGGCCCCCAGTTCAACGACATCGGCCTGATGCTGGAGGCGATCGCCTCCAACCAGGGCGTGGCGCTGGTGCGCCAGCGCATGGCGCGGCACTGGCTGTCGCTGGGGCAGATGGTGCGGCTGCTCGATGTGGAATCGGTATCGCCGCACGGCTACTACATCGTCGAGCGCGAACAGGCGCCGCTCAAGCCCGAGGCGCGCTATTTCGTTGACTGGCTGCTGAGCCTGGACTGGTAGGAGACTGCGCCGATGGAAATCCGCCTGCTGACCCCCGACGATGCCGCCGCGTTCCACGCACTGCGCCTGCAGGGACTGGCCGAGGCGCCGGAAGCCTTTGCCGCCAGCCTGGAAGAAGAACAGGAGCTGGCGCCGGAGGCGGTGGCGCAACGCCTTGCGCCGAGCGCGGACAAGGCCGTGTTCGGCGCCTTCGAGACCAGCCCGGGCGGCCCCGGCGGTATCGTGCTGGCCGGCATGGTCGGCGTGATGCGCGAGCCCCGGCGCAAGCACTGGCACAAGGCCTCGATCTTCGGCATGTACGTGGCGCCGGCCTGGCGCGCGCGCCAGCTCGGCCGGGCGTTGATGCTGCGCGCGCTGCAGCAGGCCGGCGCCATGCCGGGGGTGCGCCAGGTCACGCTGTGCGTCAATGCTGGCAGCGCGGGCGCGGTGCGGTTGTACGAATCGCTCGGGTTCGAACGCTTCGGGCTGGAGCCGGAAGCGTTGTACGTCGCGCCGCACTTCCACGACAAGCTGGACATGGTGCTGCGGCTGCCGGCCGCCCCGGCGCAGCCGCAACGCTGAGTCCGGCACCCGGCTTTCCGGGATCCTGCCGCCGGTGCTACGCTGAAACCGGGGCGCGTGCCACCGGCGATGATGAGCATTTTTGATCGGCCCGGCATGCGGAATTCACGTCTGGCGTGGTGCCCGCGCCAGTTGGCCTGCGCTATAGTCACCCGTCCCCCTGGGCCGCCTGGCACCGACCCGGCTGGCAGGCCGGCGAACCACTGCCGGCGTCCGCCGCCCCGGAGACCCCACAGGAGTCGTTCATGAATGCCCCGCACGAAGCCAAAACCCTCGCCGCCGCCGATGATGCCCAGGCCGCGGCCGGCAGCCGCCGCGACGCACTGCTGGCCGGCCTGGCGCAGATCCTGCCCGACGCCGCGGTGCTGTGGAAGCCGGAAGACACCGTGCCCTATGAGTGCGACGGCCTGGCCGCCTACCGGCAGGTGCCGATGGCGGTAGCGCTGCCCGACACCGAGGAGCAGGTCTGCGCCATCCTGCGGCTGTGCCATCAGCTGGGCGTGCCGGTCGTGCCCCGCGGCGCCGGCACCAGCCTGTCGGGTGGCGCCATGCCGATCGCCGAGGGCCTGGTGCTGTCGCTGGCCAAGTTCAAGCGCATCCTCTCGGTCGATCCGTATTCGCGCACCGCGGTGGTCCAGCCGGGCGTGCGCAACCTGGCCATCTCCGACGCGGCCGCGCCGCACAACCTGTACTACGCGCCCGACCCCTCGTCGCAGATCGCCTGCACCATCGGCGGCAATGTCAGCGAGAACTCCGGCGGCGTGCACTGCCTGAAGTACGGCCTGACCGTGCACAACGTGCTGCGCGTGCGCGCGGTGACGATGTCGGGCGAGGTGGTGGTGTTCGGCTCCGAGGCTCCCGACGCGCCCGGGCTGGACCTGCTGGCCGTGCTGATCGGCTCCGAGGGCATGCTGGCCGTGGTCACCGAGGTCACCGTGCGCCTGATCCCCAAGCCGCAGCTGGCGCAGGTGATCATGGCCTGCTTCGACGATGTCGAGAAGGGCGGCAACGCGGTCGCCGACGTGATCGCCGCGGGCATCATCCCGGCCGGGCTCGAGATGATGGACAAGCCCGCCACCGCCGCGGTCGAGCAGTTCGTGCATGCGGGCTATGACCTCGATGCCGCCGCCATCCTGCTGTGCGAGTCCGACGGCACCCCCGAGGAAGTGGCCGAGGAGATCGAACGCATGAGCGCTGTGCTGACGGCATCGGGCTGCACCCGCATCGTGGTCTCGCAGAACGAGGCCGAGCGGCTGCGCTTCTGGAGCGGCCGCAAGAACGCCTTCCCGGCGGCGGGCCGGATCTCGCCCGACTATTACTGCATGGACGGCACCATCCCGCGCAAGCATATCGGCACGCTGCTCAAGCGCATCGAGGCCATGGAAGCGAAGTACGGCCTGCGCTGCATCAACGTGTTCCATGCCGGCGACGGCAACATGCATCCGCTGGTGCTGTTCGACGGCGGCGACCAGGACGAATGGCACCGCGCCGAGCTGTTCGGCGCCGACATCCTGGAAACCTGCGTCGAGCTGGGCGGCACCGTCACCGGCGAGCACGGCGTGGGCGTGGAAAAGCTCAACTCCATGTGCGTGCAGTTCTCGACCGCGGAGCGCGACGCCTTCTTCGGCGTCAAGGCCGCCTTCGACCCGGCGCGGCTGCTGAATCCGGACAAGGCCATCCCGACGCTGGCGCGCTGCGCCGAATACGGCAAGATGCACGTGAAGAAGGGCCTGCTGCCGCATCCCGAGCTGCCGCGCTTCTGAGCCGCGCCATGCGAGAGAATCCCCGCCGGCGCCAGCACCAGGAAGCGGTGGTGCGCCAGCGCCTGGGCCAGCCGGAGGCCGGCTGGCGCCAGCGCTGGTACACCATCATCTTCGAGGCCGATACCCGCGAGGGGCGCATCTTCGATGTCGCGCTGCTGCTCGCCATCGTCACCAGCGTGATGATCGTGATGCTCGACAGCCTGCCGGCGCTGAACCAGCGCCTGGGCCGGGTGTTCACGGCGCTGGAATGGATGTTCACGCTGCTGTTCACCGCCGAGTACGTCATGCGCCTGCTGGTGGTGCGGCGGCCGTGGCGCTATGCACTGAGCTTCTACGGCATCATCGATTTCATCTCGATCATGCCGACCTGGCTGGCGTTCTTCGTGCCGGAACTGCATTTCCTGATCGACGTGCGCCTGCTGCGGCTGCTGCGCGTGTTCCGGATCCTGAAGCTGACCGTGTACTTCGAGGAAGCCGAGATCCTGTACCGCGCGCTGGTCAACAGCCGGCGCAAGATCTTCGTGTTCCTGGCCGCGGTGTTCATCATCACCGTGATCCTCGGCACCGTGATGTACGTGGTCGAGGGCCCGGAACACGGCTTCCACAGCATCCCGGTCAGCATGTACTGGGCCGTGGTGACGCTGACCACTACCGGCTTCGGCGACATGGTGCCGAAGACGCCGCTGGGGCAGTTCATCACCTCGCTGACGATCCTGCTGGGCTACGGCATCATCGCCTTTCCCACCGGCATCGTCGGCGCCGAGCTGGCCGCCAGCATCATGAAGCGGCCGCTGACCACGCGCACCTGCACCCATTGCCTGACCGAGGGGCACGAGCCCGACGCGCAGTATTGCAAGCACTGCGGCAGCCAGCTGCCGGCCTATCAGAACGACCGGCCGGAAGTCCCGGGCGGCCGCGATGGCGCGACCGGCCCCTGAACAGAACCTCCTTCCCGATTCGCACGACTATGCAAGCCACCCTCGACGCCTTCCGCGACGCCGTCAGGCAAGCCACCGAGACCCGCACCGCGCTGCGGCTGCGCGGCGGCGGCAGCAAGGACTTCTACGGCCAGCCGCCGCAAGGCCAGCTGCTGGACACGCGCGCCTACACCGGCATTGTCGACTACGACCCGGCCGAACTCGTGATCACCGCGCGCTGCGGCACGCCGCTGGCCGAGATCGAAGCCGCGCTGGCGGAAAAGCGCCAGATCCTGGCATTCGAGCCGCCCCACTTCGCGCTGCCCGGCCGGCCCAGCGTGGCGACGCTGGGCGGTGCCGTCGCCGCCGGGCTGTCGGGCCCGCGCCGGCAGTCGGTGGGCGCGCTGCGCGACTTCGTGCTGGGCGCGCAGCTGATGGACGGCCGTGGCGAGGTGATGGACTTCGGCGGCCAGGTGATGAAGAACGTGGCGGGCTATGACGTGTCGCGGCTGCTGACGGGCTCGCTCGGCACGCTGGGGCTGATCCTGCAGGTTTCGGTCAAGGTGCTGCCGGCGCCGTTCGACGAGGCCACGCTGCGCTTCGAGATGACGCAGGCCGAAGCCATCCGACAACTGAACCAGTGGGGCGGGCAGCCGCTGCCGCTGGCGTCTTCCGTGTGGCATGCGGGCGTGCTGCACGTGCGCCTGTCCGGCGCCAGCGCCGCGGTGCGCGCGGCCTGTGCCAGGCTGGGCGGCGAACGCCTGGACCCGGCGCCTGCCGCCGCGCTGTGGCAAGCGCTGCGCGAGCAGACCCACCCGTTCTTTGCCCCCGCCCACGCCGGCCGCGCGCTGTGGCGGCTGGCGGTGCCGACCGTGGCCGCGCCGCTGGCGCTGCCCGGCGAACAGCTGGTCGAATGGGGCGGCGGGCAGCGCTGGTGGCTGCCGGAAGAGGGCTCGGCCAAAGCCGACGCCGAAAGCGTGCGCGCGGTGGCCCAGGCCGCCGGCGGCCATGCCACGCTGTTTCGCCATGGCGACAAGTCGATGGGCGTGTTCACGCCGCTGGCTTCGCCGCTCGCCGCGATCCATCGCCGCCTGAAAGAGACCTTCGACCCCGCCGGCATCTTCAATCCGCAGCGCATGTACCCCGGGCTCTGAGACCGCGGGCCAAGACATCCAGGCACTACACCCCACATCATGCAAACAACCCTGGCCGATTTTCTCCGCGACACGCCCGAAGGCGAGGAAGCCAAGTCCATCGTCGGCAAATGCGTGCATTGCGGCTTCTGCACCGCCACCTGCCCCACCTACCAGCTGCTCGGCGATGAACTGGACGGGCCGCGCGGGCGCATCTACCTGATGAAGCAGGTGCTCGAAGGCCATGCCATCACCGAAAGCACGCGCCTGCACCTGGACCGCTGCCTGACCTGCCGCAACTGCGAATCGACCTGCCCCTCCGGCGTGCGCTACGGACGGCTGGTCGACATCGGCCGCCAGCTGGTCGATGACAAGCTGGAAGCCGAAGGCGTGCGGCGCCCGGCCAGCCAGCGCATCGCGCGCTGGGTGCTGCGCGAGGGGCTGACGCGCCCGGCGTTGTTCGGCACGGCGCTGCGCCTGGGCCAGATGGTGCGCCCGCTGCTGCCCGGCACGCTGCGCGCCAAGGTGCCGCCGCTGTCGGCCAGCGCCGCGCCCGGCGTGTGGCCGCGCAACACGCATGCGCGCAAGATGCTGTTGCTCGACGGTTGCGTGCAGCCGGCGATGTCGCCCAACATCAATGCCGCCACCGCGCGCGTGTTCGACCGTGTCGGCGTACAACTGGTGGTGGCGCGCGAGGCCGGCTGCTGCGGCGCGATCCGCTTCCACACCGGCGACCACGATGGCGGCCTCGACAATATGCGCCGCAATATCGACGCCTGGTGGCCGCATGTCGAGGCCGGCGCCGAAGCCATCGTCATGACCGCGTCGGGCTGCGGCGCGATGGTGAAGGACTACGGCCACCTGCTGCGCAACGACCCCGCCTATGCCGAGCGCGCGCGCCGCATCTCGGCGCTGACGCGCGACCTGTCCGAGATCCTGCCGGACTTTGCCGACGACCTGCATGCCGCCGCCGGCGCGGTGCCGCGCGACGGCCGGCGCGTGGCCTACCACCCGCCGTGCACGCTGCAGCACGGCCAGCAGATCCGCGGCAAGGTCGAAGCGCTCTTGACCGGCCTCGGCGTGGAAGTCAAACTCTGCGCTGACAGCCACCTGTGCTGCGGCTCGGCGGGCACTTACTCGGTGCTGCAGCCGGAACTGTCCCAGCGCCTGCGCGACGACAAGCTCGCCAAACTGCAGGCGACGCAGCCCGAAGCCATCGTCTCGGCCAATATCGGCTGCATCTCGCACCTGCAGGGCGGCACCGATACGCCGGTCATGCACTGGATCGAACTGGTCGACCGGATGCTGGGATAAGCCCCGACCGGAGCAAGGCCCTGTGGTTGTCTCCCCTCTCCCATAAATGGGAGAGGGGACGAAGCGCCAACCAAACACGCCCCATGCTCCAGACCTTTGCCATCCTGTTGGTTTTCCAGTCCGTCGGCGAGGTGATCAGCTACGCGCTGACCCTGCCCGTGCCCGGCCCCGTGCTGGGCATGATCCTGCTGTTCGGCTGGCTCGTCTTCGACGACCGGCTGCTGCCCGTGATCCAGGGCACCACCACCGAGCTGCTCAAGCACCTGTCGCTGCTGTTCGTGCCCGCCGGCGTCGGCATCATGGTCCACGCCAACCGCATCGAGGGCGAGTGGATGCCGATCCTCGTCGCGCTGGTGGTGTCCACGTGGCTGGCCATCGCCACCACCGCGGTGGTCACGCGCATGCTGATGCGCAAGCGCTCCGGCACGCCCGACGCGCCGCCCGCCGACGCCAGGGGGGAACAGGCATGATGACGCCACGCCTGAACGAGATCTGGGTCTACCTGGCCGCCAGCCCGCTGGTGGGACTCACCGCGACGCTGCTGGCCTATGTGTTCGCCTTCCGCATCTACGAGAAATCGCGCTTCTCGCCGCTGGCCAACCCGGTGATGATCGCGGTGGCGCTGCTGGTCACGGTGCTGACCGTCACCGGCACGCCCTACAAGACCTACTTCGACGGCGCGCAGTTCGTGCACTTCCTGCTGGGGCCGGCGACGGTGGCGCTGGCGGTGCCGCTGTACCTGCAGCTGCCCAAGCTGCGCACCCATGTGTTCCCGCTGCTGGCGGGGCTGGTGGCGGGCTCGGTGGTGGCGGTGGTGTCGGCGGTGGGCATTGCCTGGCTGCTGGGTGCCTCGCCGGAAACGGTGCGCTCGCTCGCGCCCAAGTCGGTGACGATCCCGATCGCCATGGGCGTGGCCGAGAAGATCGGCGGGCTGCCGTCGCTGACGGCGGTGCTGGTGATGGGCACCGGCATCATCGGCGCGGTCAGCGCGACCCTGCTGCTGAACCTGCTGCGCGTCCGCGACTACAGCGTGCGCGGCTTCGCCACCGGCGTGGCGGCGCACGGCATCGGCACCGCGCGGGCGTTCCAGGTCAACCAGGAGGCCGGCGCGTTCGCCGCGCTCGGCATGGGCCTGAACGGCGTGCTGACCGCGATCCTGGTGCCGGTGATGGCGGCCTGGATGCCGCACTGACCTCCCCCACTGACAGCCTCCTGACAGCACGCTGTCAGCAGCCCCCGCGCATGATGCGAGCTCCTCACTCCCCTACCCATGGAACCCAGGAGCCCATCATGAACCAACGCCTGATCAACTGGCTGGAAATCCCCGTCGTCGACATGAACCGCGCCGTCGGCTTCTACGAGCAGGTCTTCGATATCCGGCTGCGCCGCGAAACCATGAGCCAGGTCGACATGGCCGTATTCCCGCATCCCGATCCCGGCGGCGCGCTGGTCGCCGGCGAAGGCTACCGGCCCAGCAACTACTACGGCACGGTACCGTACCTGCACGCGCCGGAACTCGACGCGCTGCTGGAACGCGCCACCCGCGCCGGCGGCAAGACCGTGTTCGGGCCGCTGCGCCTGCCGGGCGAGATCGGCCGCATCGCGCATATCACCGACAGCGAGGGCAACCGCATCGGCCTGCACGAACCGGTGGCCGGATGACCGCCATGGACCACGCTGACCGATGAGCCGCCGCGCCGACCGCCTGTTCCAGATCGTGCAGGTGCTGCGCGGCCGCCGCCTGACCACGGCGGCGCTGCTGGCGCAGCGGCTCGGGGTCTCGGAACGCACCGTCTACCGTGATATCCAGGCGCTGTCGCTGTCAGGCGTGCCGGTCGAGGGCGAGGCCGGCATCGGCTACCGCCTGCGCGCCGACTTCGACGTTCCGCCGCTGATGTTCACCGCCATGGAAGTGGAAGCGCTGGTCGCCGGCTTGCGGCTGCTGAAGGCCTGGGGCGGCGGCGCGCTCGCCGCCGCGGCAGATCCGGCGCTGGAGAAGCTGATGGCGGCGCTGCCGCCGCTGCGCCGGCTGGCGGCGCAGCAAAGCCGCGTGTTCGCGCCCGAGTACGTCAACCAGGCGCATGTGCGCGAGGCCTTCGACGTGGTCCACGGCGCGCTGGGCGCGCACAAGCTGCTGCAGCTGGACTACTGCGACGTGCAGCAGCGCCTCACCGAGCGCGTGGTGATGCCGCTGGGGCTGTTCTTCTGGGGCAATGCGTGGCTGCTGGCGACGTGGTGCACCACGCGCGAGGACTACCGCAGCTTCCGGCTGGACCGCTGCCGCGCCATCCGCATGCTCGACGACCATTTCCATGAGACCCCGGAGCGTTCGCTCAACGGTTTCCTGCGCGCGGTGCGCGCCAGCAGCGCCTGAGGCTCAGGCAGCGGGGTCGGACAGCAGCCGCTCGATATCGGCGCGCAGCTCTTCCGGCTTGGTGGTCGGCGCGTAGCGCTTGAACACGGTGCCGTCGCGGCGCAGCAGGAACTTGGTGAAGTTCCACTTGATGCCCTGGGTACCGAGCACGCCACGCTTTTCGGTGGTCAGCCACTGGTACAGCGGATGGGCGTTGGGGCCGTTGACGTCGATCTTGGCGAACATCGGGAAGCGCACCGCGAAACGCGTCTCGCAGAACTGGCCGATCTGCTGCGCATCGCCCGGCTCCTGCTTGCCGAACTGGTTGCACGGGAAGCCCAGCACCTCCAGGCCGCGCCCGTGGTACTCGTCATAGAGTTTCTGCAGGCCCTCGTACTGCGGGGTAAAGCCGCATTCGCTGGCGGTATTGACCACCAGCATCACCTTGCCCTGGAACTGCGACAGCGGCACCGGCTGGCCGGCGAGCGAACTGGCTTCGAACTGGTAGACATTGCTCATGGCAGACTCCTGTAGATAGCCAAGCATAGCGCCACGCGCGGCAATGCGCAGCAATGGTCAGCACTGCGCAGCCCTCAGATGACGTTGAGATGCTCGGTGCCGGCACCCAGGTCCGAGTCCTTGGCCCGCGCGCTGTGCAGCTTGATCATCAGGCGCAGGTCGTTGAGCGAATCGGCATTGCGCAGCGCGTCCTCGTAGGTGATCTTGCCTTCCTCGTACAGGTCGAACAGCGCCTGGTCGAACGAGATCATGCCCTGCTCGCGCGACTTCTTGATGACTTCCTTGAGTTCATGGATCTCGCCCCTGAAGATCAGGTCGGCCACCAGCGGCGTGCCGATCATGATTTCCACCGCCGGTACGCGTCCCTTGCGGCCGGCGCGCGGCAGGAGCCGCTGGGAGATCATCGCCTTGAGGTTCAGCGACAGGTCGATCAGCAGCTGCTGGCGCTTCTCCTCGGGGAAAAAGTTGACCACGCGGTCGATCGCCTGGTTGGCATTGTTGGCGTGCAGCGTGGCCAGGCACAGGTGGCCGGTCTCGGCGTACTGCATCGCGTACTCCATGGTCTCGCGGTCGCGGATCTCGCCGATCAGGATCACGTCGGGCGCCTGGCGCAGCGTGTTCTTCAGCGCCACGTGCCAGGACTCGGTATCGATGCCGACCTCGCGCTGCGTGACGATGCAGTTCTGGTGCGCGTGCACGTACTCGATCGGATCCTCGATGGTGATGATGTGGCCGTAGGAATGCGCGTTGCGGTGGTCCAGCATCGCCGCCAGCGTGGTCGACTTGCCCGAGCCGGTTGCCCCGGTCACGATCACCAGCCCGCGCTTGGCCATGACCACGTCATGCAGGGTCGGCGGCAGGTCCAGGTCGGCCACCGACGGGATGCGCGTATTGATGGTGCGCACCACCATGCCGGCCTTGCCCTGCTGGATAAAGGCCGACACGCGGAAGCGCCCGGCCTTGGGCGCGCTGATGGCAAAGTTGCATTCGCGGCTGGTGTCGAAGTCCTGCACCTGGCGCTCGTTCATCACCGAGCGCACCAGGCCCAGCGCCTGGGTCGGGTTCAGCGGCTGCTGCGACACCGGCGTGATCTTGCCGTCGACCTTGATCGCCGGCGGAAAATCTGAGGTGATGAACAGGTCCGAGCCGCGGTTGCTGACCATCAGCTCGAGCAGGTCGTTGATGTACTTGGCGGCGGATTCGCGGTCGAGCATGGCGGTGTCCTGCTGGAGAAAGGGCGAAGGCGCAAGACGGGCCTCAGCCCATGAACGCGTCCGGGTTCTTGGCAATCGCGCGGGCGTCGTTGTAGCTGATGACGCTGCGCTTGATCAGGTCCGACAGGCACTGGTCCAGCGTCTGCATGCCCAGCCCGCTGCTGGTCTGCATCATCGAGTACATCTGCGCGATCTTGTTTTCGCGGACCAGGTGGCGGATCGCGGGCGTGGCGATCATGATCTCGTGCGCGGCGGTGCGGCCGTTGCCGTCGCGGGTCTTCAGCAGCGTCTGCGAGATCACCGCTTCGAGCGATTCGGACAGCATGGTGCGCACCATGTCCTTCTCTTCGGGCGGAAACACGTCGACCACGCGGTCGATGGTCTTGGCCGCCGAGCTGGTGTGCAGCGTGCCGAAGACCAGGTGGCCGGTCTCGGCCGCGGTCAGCGCCAGGCGGATGGTTTCGAGGTCGCGCAGCTCACCCACCAGAATCACGTCGGGGTCTTCGCGCAGCGCCGAGCGCAGGGCGTTGGCAAACGAGTGCGTATGCGGCCCCAGCTCGCGCTGGTTGATCAGGCTCTTCTTGGAGCTGTGCACGAATTCGATCGGGTCCTCCACCGTGAGGATGTGGCCCATGTCGTTTTCATTGCGATGGTCGACCATCGCCGCCAGCGTGGTGGACTTGCCCGAGCCGGTGGGGCCCGTCACCAGCACCAGCCCGCGCGGCTTCATGCACAGGTCGGCAAATACCGCCGGCGCGCGCAGCTCTTCCAGCGTGAGCACCTTGGACGGAATGGTACGGAACACCGCGGCCGCGCCGCGCTGGGTGTTATAGGCATTGACGCGGAAGCGCGACAGGCCGGCGATCTCGAACGAGAAATCGATTTCGAGGCGTTCCTCGTAGGCCTTGCGCTGGGTGTCGCTCATGATGTCGTACACCATGGCGTGGACATCCTTGTGCGTCATCGAGGCGACGTTGATGCGCCGCATGTCGCCATGGATACGCACCATCGGCGGCATGTCCGCGGACAGATGAAGATCGGACGCCTTGTTCTTGACGGCGAAAGCCAATAGCTGCGCGATGTCCATCTATAATGACCCCACCCTGATTTGTTATCGGTACTTGACGTACCTTATATATATGTTCGCCGGATTATGTCTGTGATTGCCGCCAACTTGCAAGCCGTGCGCCAGGGCATTGCGGCGGCAGCACAACAGGCCGGCAGGCAACCCGCGGACGTCGCCCTGCTGGCCGTTTCCAAGACTGTTTCCCCCGACCGCATAAGGGCCGCATACGCCGCCGGACAACTCGCTTTCGGCGAAAACTACGTCCAGGAAGGCCTCGACAAGATCGCCGCGCTGGCCGACCTGCGTGGCCGGCTGCAATGGCATTTCATCGGCCCGCTGCAAAGCAACAAGACGCGGCCGGTGGCGGAACATTTCGACTGGGTGCATTCCATCGAGCGGCTCAGGATCGCCGAGCGGCTGTCGGCGCAGCGCCCGGCCGGCATGACGCCGCTGCAGGTCTGCATCCAGGTCAATATCAGCGGCGAAGCCAGCAAGAGCGGCGTCGCCCCGGCGGAGGTGCCCGCGCTCGCGCATGCGGTCGCGGCCCTGCCCGGCCTGCGGCTGCGCGGGCTGATGGCAATTCCCGAACCCGCCGACGATCCCGCCGCGCAACGCCGCCCGTTCGCCGCCATGCGCGCCATGCTGCAGGCGCTGCGCGCCGACGGCCTGGATCTCGACACGCTGTCGATGGGCATGTCGGGCGACATGGAGGCCGCCATCGCCGAGGGCGCGACCCTGGTGCGGATCGGCACCGCCATCTTCGGCGCGCGCGGCTGAACGCAGCGCCCACGGTCCAACGAATTCAGACTTCGGAAATCCTCATGCTCGACACCCTCACCTTTGGCTTTCTTGGCGGCGGCAATATGGCTTCCGCACTGATCGGCGGCCTGATCGCCCGCGGCGTGCCCGCCGGCGCGATCCGCGTGGTCGACCCGTTTCCGGAAGCGCAGCAGCGCCTGGCGCGCGACCTCGGCGTGCATGCGGCCGGGGCGCCGGATGCCGCCTTCGGCGCCAGCGATGTGCTGGTGCTGGCGGTCAAGCCGCAGCAGTTCCGCGACGCCGCGGCGCAATTGCTGCCGCACCTGCCGGCCGATGGCCCGGGCAACCTGGTGATCAGCGTGGCCGCCGGCATCCGGCTGCAGGACATGCAGCGCTGGCTCGGCGGGCGCAACCGCGTGGTGCGCGCGATGCCGAATACGCCGGCGCTGTCGGGCATGGGCATGACCGGGCTGGCCGCACCGGCCGGGCTGTCGGTCGAAGACCGGGCCATTGCCAGCGCCGTGGCGGAAGCCGTCGGCAAGTGCGTGTGGGTGGATGGGGATGACCAGATCGACGCCGTCACCGCGATTTCCGGCAGCGGCCCGGCCTATGTGTTCTATTTCATCGAAGCCATGCAGCGCGCCGCCACCGAACTGGGGCTGAGCGCAGAACAGGGACGCGAACTCGCCGTGGAGACCTTCCGCGGCGCGGCTACATTGGCAGGGCAATCGCCCGAACCGGTGGCGACGCTGCGCGAGCGCGTGACGTCGAAGGGCGGCACCACCTATGCGGCGCTGACCGCGATGGAGGCCTCCGGCATCGGCGATGCCTTCGTGCGCGCGATGCACGCGGCCGCGGCACGCGGCAAGGAGATGGGGGCGGAGTTCGGGAAGGATTGAGGTACTGCAACGCCAGCAGCAAGCTCCCCTCGCCCGCCTGCGGGAGAGGGGAGCAAACCCTCAGTCAGCGTCGACGTCACCGCACCGCATACGCCAGCGCCGTCCCCGCAAACATGCAAGCCCCCAGCCAGTTGTTGTGCCGGAACGCGGCGAAGCACCGCATCCGGTCGCGCTCGCGGATCAGCGTGTAGTGGTAGCCGGCACAGCCGATCGCGGCAAGCAGCCCCACCCAGTACGGCCATCCCAATCCGAGCAGCACGCCCGCCCACGCCATCAGCGCAAAGAACGCGGCGTAGCACAGCATGATCGCCGCCACATCGAAGCGGCCAAAGGTGATGGCCGAAGTCTTCATGCCGATCAGCAGGTCGTCGTCGCGATCGACCATCGCGTAGGCGGTGTCATACGCCACCGCCCAGAACACATTGGCCAGCAGCATCAGCCAGGCCACCGGCGGCACCTGGTCCTGGATCGCCGCGAATGCCATCGGGATGCCGAAGCCGAACGCGATCCCCAGGTAGGCCTGCGGAATCGCAAAGAAGCGCTTGAAGAACGGGTACGTGCCCGCCACCACCGCCGCCACCACCGCTAGCCACTTGGTCAGCGCATTCAGCGGCAGCACCAGCGCAAACGCCACCAGCGCCAGCACGGCGGCCACCGCCAGCGCCTCCCATGCGGCGATCTTGCCCGCGGTCAGCGGCCGCTCGCGGGTGCGCTTGACGTGCTTGTCGAAGTCGCGGTCGGCCCAGTCGTTGATGGCGCAGCCGGCCGAGCGCATCAGGAAGGTACCGGCGACGAAGATCCAGAACAGGCTCCAGCGCGGCGGCCCGTCGGCCGCCATCCACATGGCCCACAGCGTCGGCCACAGCAGCAGCAGCGTGCCGATGGGCTTGTCGATGCGCACCAGGCGCGCGTAGAGGGCAAGGCGTTCAAGCATGGGGGTGGGAGGCAACGGCGAGAGGGTCTGCACGGCGTGGATCCGGGGCGGGCGATTCAATGAAAACGCGCCGCAGCCCGGACGGCTGCGACGCGCTGTACCGGCGGCCGCAGGCACGGCCGCCCGGCGAGCAGGCAGGCGTCAGGCCAGCATCGAGCGCAGCATCCACGCGGTCTTTTCATGCGTCTGCATGCGCTGGGTCAGCAGGTCGGCCGAGGGCTCGTCGCCGGCCGCATCGATCACCGGGAAGATCGAGCGCGCGGTGCGCACCACGGCTTCCTGGCCTTCGACCAGCTTGCGGATCATCTCGGTGGCCTCGGGCACGCCTTCTTCCTCGGCAATCGACGACAGCCGCGCGTATTCCTTGTACGTGCCTGGGGCCGGGTAACCCAGCGCGCGGATACGCTCGGCGATCGAGTCCACGGCCAGCGCCAGTTCGTTGTACTGGGTCTCGAACATCAGATGCAGCGTATTGAACATCGGACCCGTCACGTTCCAGTGGAAGTTGTGGGTCTTGAGGTAGAGGGTATAAGTGTCCGCCAGCAGCTTGGACAGCCCTTCCGCGATCTTCTTGCGGTCCTTGTCGGAAATACCGATATTCACGCTCATCTCGTTCTTCTTTGCCATAGTAGATACGCTCCGTTCAGGTATAGCCACGAGGCGCGCCGCCGGGCTTGCCGATTCGTGGCGATTCGGGGCCGGGCGGCGCGGTACCCCGCATTATTGCACCCGGCAACGGTCCCGGCCAAACCCCGTGCCGGGCGGCCGTTGCCTGGCTTTCGCTTATTGCAGGTTGAGCGCGCGCTTCACGCCCTCGCCGTAGGCCGGGTCGGCCCGGGTGAAATGCTCCAGCTGGACCCGCACGATCTCCTCGGGCACGCCCTGCATCGCCGCCGCGATATTGGCGAACAGGCGCTGGCGCTGGCCCTCGTCGAACAGGCGGAACAGCGCGCCGGGCTGGCTGTAGTAGTCGGTGTCGACGCGGTGGTCCCAGCGGTCGGCGGCGCCATCCAGTGCCAGCGGCGGCTCGATCGCGCGCTCGCTGGCGGCGTAGGCGCTTTCGCGGTTGGGCTCGTAGTTGAGCTTGCCGCCCTGGTTGCCGTCCACGCGCATCGCGCCGTCACGGTGGAAGCTGTTGTGGAACGGGCATTTCGGCGCATTGACCGGGATCTGGGCGTGGTTGATGCCCAGGCGGTAGCGCTGCGTGTCGCCATACGAGAACAGCCGCCCCTGCAGCATCTTGTCGGGCGAGAAGCCGATGCCGGGCACGATGTTGGCCGGGTTCATCGCCACCTGCTCGACCTCGGCAAAATAGTTGTCGGGGTTGCGGTTGAGCTCGACCACGCCCACGTCGATCAGCGGGTAGTCCTTGTGCGGCCAGACCTTGGTCAGGTCGAACGGGTTGATGTGGTATTTGGCCGCCTCGGCCTCCGGCATGACCTGCACGCGCAGGTTCCAGCGCGGGAAGTTGCCGCGCTCGATATTGTCGAATAGGTCGCGCTGCGCGCTCTCGCGGTCGTTGGCCACCACTTTGGCCGCTTCCTCATTGGTCCAGTTTTCCACGCCCTGCTGCGACTTGAAGTGGAACTTGACGTAGAAGCGCTCGTTACTGGCGTTGATGAACGAGTACGTGTGCGAGCCGAAGCCGTGCATCTGCCGGTAGTTCTGCGGCAGGCCGCGGTCGCTCATCAGGATGGTGACCTGGTGCAGCGACTCTGGATGGCGCGACCAGAAGTCCCACACCGCGATCGGGTCGCGCAGGTTGGTGCGCGGGTTGCGCTTCTGCGTGTGGATGAAGTCTGGGAACTTCAGCGGGTCGCGCACGAAGAACACCGGCGTGTTGTTGCCGACCAGGTCCCAGTTGCCTTCGTCGGTATAGAACTTGATCGAGAAGCCGCGCACGTCGCGCTCGGCGTCGGCCGCGCCGCGCTCGCCGGCAACGGTGGAGAAGCGGATGAACAGCGGCGTTTCCTTGCCGATCCCGGCAAACACCGAGGCCTTGGTGTACTTCGTGATGTCGTGGGTGATGCGCAGCGTGCCGTAGGCGCCGGAGCCCTTGGCGTGCACGCGGCGCTCGGGAATGACTTCGCGATCGAAATGGGCCAGCTTTTCGAGGAACCAGACGTCCTGCAGCAGCATCGGGCCGCGCGGGCCGGCGGTCTGCGAGTTCTGGTTATCGGCGACCGGTGCGCCGGCGGCAGTGGTAAGGGTGTCCTTCTTGCTCATCTTTTCCTCTTTGTGGGTGGGCTGAAAGGGAATGCCGCGTCAGTGCGCAGCGGCATAGCAGGCCAGGCAATCGAGCAGGCAGCGCCCCATGCGGGAGGAAAAACGGGGCTGGGTCGGTATGGTTTTCAGTGACTGGGCGCTGGTGCTCATCATCGGTTCCTGTCTTGCATCGACGCCATCCGCATCGACAGGAACCAGTCTACAAATTATCTATTAAGTTGAGAATTTAATTATTTATACCTATGTATTAGGTCAAAGCTATTCGGGGTTAGGGAAACTTATGCCACCGGCAGGTGACCACCCAAAGACAGCCTGGCGCAATGACTGGTCAGGGAAGCAGAAACGACAACGGCCGCAGCGGCATCTCCGCTGCGGCCGTTGCATGGCCAGGTCCTTCGACGCGAGCGCTCAGGCGGCTTCGGCCAGTTCCTTGGCGTCGAGCTTGCGCACGCCGGGCAGGTCGCAGGCGGCGACGGCGTTGGCCAGCGCTTCCATCGCCGGCAGCCGGGTAAAGCTCTTGCGCCACGCCAGCACCACGCGCCGGTCAGGCACGGGTTCGGCAAACGGGACGTACGACAGCATGTCGCCCTTGGCTTTCAGGTCGGGCACCGAGGTGCGCGGCAGCACGGTGATGCCGACACCGCTGGCCACCATATGGCGTATGGTCTCGAGCGACGAGCCCTCGAAGGTCTTCTGGATGCCGTCGGCCGCCTGCGAAAAGCGCGACAGCTCGGGGCACACGCCCAGCACGTGGTCGCGGAAGCAGTGGCCGCTGCCCAGCAGCAGCATGGTCTGCTGCTTCAGTTCCTCGGGGTCGACCGCTTGCGTCTGGGCCAGCTGGTGGCCGCGCGGCACGGCCACGACAAAGGGTTCGTCATAGAGCGGGCGCACCGTCAGCCCGGAATCGGGGAACGGCTCGGCCATCACCGCGCAATCGATCTCGCCCTGCTTGAGCAGCTCGATCAGCTTGTGGGTGTAGTTCTCCTGCAGCATCAGCGGCATCTGCGGCACGGTGTCGATCATCTGCTTGACCAGCGACGGCAGCAGGTACGGCCCGATGGTGTAGATCACGCCGACGCGCAGCGGTCCCGCCAGCGGGTCCTTGCCCTGCTTGGCGATCTCGCGGATGGCCATGGTCTGCTCCAGCACACGCTGGGCCTGCGCCACGATCTGCTCGCCGACCGACGTCACCGACACCTCGGAGGTGCCGCGCTCGAAGATCTGCACGTTGAGTTCGTCTTCCAGCTTCTTGATGGCGACCGACAGCGTCGGCTGCGAGACGAAGCAGGCTTCCGCGGCCCGGCCGAAATGGCGCTCGCGCGCCACGGCGACGATGTACTTGAGTTCAGTGAGCGTCATGACTTATCAAATCCGGGTAAGCGATAGATTTTACCTTCGATTGCCGGATCTGTCAGAGTGCCCACTTCACGCGAGCCGGTATGCGACGGCTTCCGCACAAAGCCGGCCAGCAAGACTTCAATCAGGCCTTCAGGTAGTGCTCGCGTCCACCGAGCCAGCGCGACAGGTGCGCTTCGACCGCTTCCGGATAGTGCGCCAGCATCAGCTCGGCCGCCGCCTGGGCATACTCCACCAGCCAGGCATCGGTCTGCAGGTCGGCAAAGCGCAACATCGCCTCGCCGGACTGGCGCGCGCCGAGGAATTCACCCGGGCCGCGGATTTCCAGGTCGCGCCGCGCGATCTCGAAGCCGTCGGTGGTCTCGCGCATGGTCGCCAGCCGTTCGCGCGCGGTGGGCGACAGCGGTGCCTGGTACATCAGCAGACAAACAGATTCGGCGCTGCCCCGCCCGACCCGGCCGCGCAGCTGGTGCAGCTGCGCCAGGCCGAAGCGCTCGGCGTGCTCGATCACCATCAGCGAGGCATTGGGCACGTCCACGCCCACCTCGATCACGGTGGTGGCCACCAGCACCTGCAGGCGATTGGCACTGAAGTCATCCATCACCGCCGCCTTCTCCGCCGGCGGCAGGCGTCCGTGCACCAGGCCCACGCGCAGGTCGGGCAGCGCGGCCACCAGTGTCTCGTAGGTCTCGACCGCGGTCTGCAACTGCAGTGCTTCGCTTTCCTCGATCAGCGGGCACACCCAGTAGACCTGCCGGCCTTCGGCGGCGGCATGGTGGATGCGCCCGATCACTTCGTCGCGGCGCTCGTCGTTAACCAGGCGCGTGACGATGGGCGTGCGCCCCGGCGGCAGTTCATCGATCACCGAGACGTCGAGGTCGGCGTAGTACGTCATGGCCAGCGTGCGCGGGATCGGCGTGGCCGACATCATCAGCTGGTGCGGCACGGTTTCGGCCGCGCTGATCGCAGCGGGCGCCTCGGCCACACCCGCCTTGCCGCGCAGCGCCAGCCGCTGCGCCACGCCGAAGCGGTGCTGCTCGTCGACCACCGACAGCCCCAGCTTGGCAAAGCGCACGGTGTCCTGGATCAGCGCATGGGTGCCGATCACCAGCTGGGCCTCGCCCGATTCCACGCGCGCCACGGCATGGCGCTTCTCGCGCGCCTTCTGGCTGCCGGCCAGCCACGCCACCGGCACGCCCAGCGGCTCCAGCCATGCCGACAGCTTGCGGAAATGCTGCTCGGCCAGGATCTCGGTCGGCGCCATCAGCGCCGCCTGGTAACCGGCATCGATGGCCTGGCACGCCGCCAGCGCGGCCACGATGGTCTTGCCGCTGCCCACGTCGCCCTGCAGCAGCCGGTGCATCGGATGCGGCAGGGTCATGTCGGCGGCGATTTCGCCGACCACGCGCTGCTGCGCGCCGGTCAGCCGGAACGGCAAGGCGGCCAGGAAACGCGTCAGCAGCCCGCCCTCGCGGCGCGGCATGGTCGGCGCGGTCTTGTCGCGGCGCGCCGCGTGCGCGCGCCGCAGCGAGATCTGCTGCGCCAGCAGCTCGTCGAACTTGACGCGCTGCCAGGCCGGGTGCGAACGGTCGGCCAGCGCTGCCTCGCTTTCCTGCGGCGGCGGCGCGTGCAGCAACCGCAGGCACTCGGCCAGCGGGCGCAGCTGCAGCCGCGCCAGCGGCCCCTGCAGCACCGCTTGCGGCAGCGTCTCGGGCAAGGGCGTGCGCGCCAGCGCGCCGCCGATGGCCTTGCGCAAATAGGCCTGCGGGATGCCGGCGGTGGACGGGTACACCGGCGTCAGGCGGTCCGGCAGCGCCTCGCCGGCCAGCACCGGGCGCACTGTCGGATGGACCATCTCGGCGCCGAAGAAGCCGCCGCGCACCTCGCCGCGCACGCGCAGGCGCACGCCTTCGGCCATCTGCCTGGTCTGGCTGCCGTAGAAGTTCAGGAAGCGCAGGGTCAGCTCGCCGCTGTCGTCGGCAAGCTTCACCACCAGCTGGCGGCGCGGCCGGAACGTGACCTCGTTGGAGACGACTTCGCCTTCCACCTGCGCCGGCAGCCCGAGCCCGGCACGGTGGATGGCCTCGGCGATCGGCACCACCGTGGTTTCGTCCTCGTAGCGCATCGGCAGGTGCAGCACCAGGTCGACCGGGCGGCGCAGGCCCAGCTTGGCCAGCCGCGCGGCGGCCGTGGATGCGCCCGAGCCGGCGGCCTTGCCCCTGGCCGCACCAGCTTTGCCGCGCGCGGGCGCCGCCGTGTCGCTGGCGTCGTTGGCGTCGGCAGGTTCCTGGATCGGTTCGGCGGCGGTTCCGGGCATCGGCGAATCAGTTGGCAGCAGTCGCTGCGGGCTTCTGGACTGGCTGGCGCGGCGCCGGCGAATGGCGGGTATCACGCCCGGCGCGGCGGCAAGCGCGCCCGTGGCCTTACAATATCGGATTCGCCGATTGTACCCATGCCGGCTGCCAAACCGGGCAGCGGAGTGATGCGCCATGCTCCACAGCCTGCCGACCGCGCAGCCCGCCCTTCCCACGATGTTGACGCTTTCCGATTTCGACTTTCCGCTGCCGCCCGAACTGATCGCCCAGAGCGCGCTGCCCGACCGCAGCGCCAGCCGGCTGCTGGTGGTGGAGCGGCTCGCCCCCGGCGACACCGCCGACGCGGTGCACATGGCCGACCGCGCCTTCAGCGACATCGTCGATTACCTGCGTCCGGACGACCTGCTGGTGTTCAACGACACCCGCGTGATCAAGGCCCGCTTCTTCGGCCACAAGCCCAGCGGCGGCAAGGTCGAAGTGCTGGTGGAGCGCGTGCTCGACACCCATACCGTGCTGGCCCAGGTGCGCGCCTCGAAGACGCCGGTCGAAGGCAGCGCCCTGCACCTGGCCGACGATGCCTTCGCCGTGACCGTGGGCCCGCGCGTGGACCAGTTCTTCACGCTGCGCTTCCCCGAGCCGGCGCTGGACCTGATCGAGCGCTACGGCCGCCTGCCGCTGCCGCCGTATATCACGCACGACCCCGACGCCTACGACGAGACCCGCTACCAGACCGTCTACGCGCGCAGCCCGGGCGCGGTGGCCGCGCCCACCGCCGGCCTGCATTTCGACGACGCGCTGTTCGCGCGGCTCGATGCCGCCGGCGTGCGCCGCGCCTTCCTGACGCTGCACGTGGGTGCCGGCACCTTCCAGCCAGTGCGCACCGAGAACCTGGCCGAGCACAAGATGCACTCGGAGTGGTACGCAATTTCCGAAGACCTGGCGCAGGCCGTGCGCGAGACGCGGGCACGCGGCGGCCGCGTGATCGCGGTCGGCACCACCTCGCTGCGCGCGCTGGAATCGGCCGCGCAGCCCGACGGCACGCTCGCCGCCGGCAGCGGCGACACCGATATCTTCATCACGCCCGGCTACCGCTTCCGCCTGGTCGACGCCCTGATCACCAACTTCCACCTGCCCAAGTCGACGCTGCTGATGCTGGTGTCGGCACTGGCCGGGGTGCAAGCCATCCGCGCCGCCTACCGCCATGCGGTCGAGCAGCGCTACCGTTTCTTCAGCTACGGAGACGCCATGCTGCTGACCCGGCAGCCGGACGCCGCCGCGGCCTGATTTCAGCTTATTCGCCATGCTCAACTTCGAACTCATTACCACCGACGGCAACGCCCGCCGCGGCCGCGTCACGCTGAACCACGGCGTGGTCGAAACGCCCATCTTCATGCCGGTGGGCACCTATGGCTCGGTCAAGGCGATGTCGCCGCTGGAACTGAACGAGATCGGCGCGCAGATCATCCTGGGCAATACCTTCCACCTGTGGTTGCGCCCGGGGCTGGACGTGGTCAACGCCCACGAAGGCCTGCACCGCTTTATCGGCTGGGACAAGCCGATCCTGACCGACTCCGGCGGCTTCCAGGTGTTTTCGCTGGGCGATCTGCGCAAGATCACCGAAGATGGGGTCACCTTTGCCTCGCCCGTCAACGGCGACAAGCTCTTCCTGTCGCCCGAGATCTCGATGCAGATCCAGCGCACGCTGAACTCGGACATCGTCATGCAGTTCGACGAATGCACCCCGTACGAAATCGACGGCCGCCCGGCCACGCACGAGGAGGCCGCCAAGTCGATGCGCATGAGCCTGCGCTGGGCCAGGCGCTCGCGCGATGAATTCGAGCGGCTGGCCAACCCGAACGCGCTGTTCGGCATCGTCCAGGGCGGCATGTACGAAGACCTGCGCGACGAGTCGCTGGCGGGGCTGTCCGAGCTGGACTTCCACGGCTTTGCCATCGGCGGGCTGTCCGTCGGCGAACCCAAGGAAGACATGATGCGCGTGCTGGAACACGTGGCGCCGCGCCTGCCGGCCAACAAGCCGCACTACCTGATGGGCGTGGGCACGCCCGAAGACCTGGTTGCCGGCGTCGCCGCGGGGGTCGACATGTTCGACTGCGTGATGCCGACCCGCAACGCGCGCAACGGCTGGCTCTTCACGCGCTACGGCGATGTCAAGATCAAGAACGCCGCGCACCGCAACGACCCGCGCCCGCTCGACGAGAGCTGCGCCTGCTACACCTGCCGCAATTTCTCGCGCGCCTACCTGCACCACCTGCACCGCGTGGGCGAGATCCTGGGCGCGCGCCTGAACACCATCCACAACCTGCACTACTACCTGCAGCTGATGCGCGAGGTGCGCGAGGCCATCGAGCAGCACCGCTTTGCCGACTTCCGCCGCCAGTTCGCCGCCGACCGCGCGCGCGGCACGCAGTGACCGGCGCGGCCGGTCCGAGAACTTTCGCGGCCGTGCCGGTCGAATAGCGGGGTCATTTCCACCGTCATTGCCGCGCAGGCGGGAATCCAGCGTCTTTCGAAGTCACTGGGTTCCCGCCTGAGCGCGAACGACATGCGAGCTGAGAGTCGCCCCGGCATCACCCCGAACAAACCCGTATTCCGCCCTAGAATGCCAAGGGCGGGCTGGGTGCGAATGGTAGAATGTTCGATTAATTGATTGACTTTTGTGACGGAGAATCAACGTGCTGATTTCTAACGCATTTGCCCAGACCGCCGGTGCCGGCGGCGCGGCTGGCGGCCTGATGAGCTTCCTGCCCATCATCCTGATGTTTGGTGTGCTGTGGTTCATCATGATCCGCCCGCAGATGAAGCGCCAGAAGGAAGCCAAGGCAATGCTCGAAGCGCTGGCCAAGAACGACGAAGTCGTCACCGCCGGCGGCATCCTGGGCCGCGTGACCAAGGTCACCGACCAGTACGTCAGCCTGGAAATCGCCGAAGGCACCGAGATCACGGTGCAGAAGAATGCCGTGACCACGGTGCTGCCCAAGGGCTCGCTGAAGGCGCTCTGATCCCCGGATCGCGCGCGCGACTCCCGCCTTTGTCTTTTCCGGCATGCCTGTTCGCGCATGCCCCGGCAGCCGCCTGATCCAGCCCGACGAAGCCCTTTGCGCTTCGATCCGAGGCTGCCAGGCGGCTGTTTGCCAAACCGGTTCGGCCCCGCCGACGTGGCGCGCCACGCCTGTGCCGGCCCCGCCAACCGCTGAATGACTGGCCCGAGATGAATCGTTATCCGCTTTGGAAATACCTCGTGATCCTGGTGGCCCTGGCCATCGGCATCATCTACACCTTGCCGAACTTCTTCGGCGAGGCGCCTGCCGTGCAGGTGTCCTCGGGCAAGGCCACGGTCAAGGTCGACCTGTCGATGCAGAAGCAGGTCGAAGAGATCCTGGCGCAGAACCAGCTGCAGCCCGACGGCGTCTTCTTCGATATTTCCGGCCAGTCGGGCTCGGTCAAGGCGCGCTTCCGCACCACCGACGAGCAGCTCAAGGCCAAGGACGTGCTGTCGCGCGCGCTGAACCCGGACGCATCCGACCCCGCCTACGTGGTCGCGCTGAACCTGTTGTCGGGCTCGCCGCGCTGGCTGACCTCGCTGCACGCGCTGCCGATGTACCTGGGCCTGGACCTGCGCGGCGGCGTGCACTTCCTGCTGCAGGTCGACATGAAGGGCGCGGTCGACAAGAAGCTCGACAGCCTGGCCGGCGACGCGCGCACGCTGCTGCGTGACAAGAACATCCGCCACGGCGGCATCGACCGCGACGGCGAACGCCTGACGGTGCGCTTCAACAATGCCGACGATGCCAGCCGCGCCCGCACGCTGCTGGCCGACAACGTGCGCGAAGTGGCCTTCGCCATGGACGGCAACAACATCGTCGGCACCTTCACCGAGGCCGCCCGCCGGGCCGTCCAGGACGCCGCGGTCAAACAGAACATCACCACCCTGCACAACCGCGTCAACGAGCTCGGCGTGGCCGAGCCGGTGATCCAGCAGCAAGGCGCCGACCGTATCGTGGTGCAGCTGCCGGGCGTGCAGGACACCGCCAAGGCCAAGGACATCATCGGCCGCACCGCCACGCTGGAAGCGCGCCTGGTCGACAACGACGCGCCGCGCAGCCCGCGTCCGGGCGACCCGATCCCGTTCGGCAGCGAGCTGTTCACGCAAGGCAACGGCGCCCCGGTGGTGCTGAAGAAGCAGGTCATCTTCACCGGCGACCGCATCGAAAGCGCCTCCGCCGGCTTCGACCAGAACCAGCAGCCTTCGGTCAATATCAAGCTCGACGCCCAGGGCGGCCGCGTGCTGCGCGACGTCTCGCGCGAGAACCTGAAGAAGCCGATGGCGATCGTGCTGTTCGAAAAGGGCAAGGGCGAAGTGCTGACGGTGGCGACGATCCAGTCCGAACTGGGCTCGAGCTTCCAGATCACCGGCTCCTACTCCACCGAGGCCGCCAACGACCTGGCCCTGCTGCTGCGCGCCGGCTCGCTGGCCGCGCCGATGGAGATCATCGAGGAACGCACCATCGGCCCGTCGCTGGGTGCCGACAACATCGAGAAGGGCTTCGATTCGGTCGCCTATGGCTTTGCCGCCATCGGCGTGTTCATGATCCTGTACTACATGCTGTTCGGCGTGTTCTCGGTGATCGCGCTGGGCGTGAACCTGCTGCTGCTGATCGCGGTGCTGTCGATGCTGCAGGCCACGCTGACGCTGCCGGGCATCGCCGCCATCGCGCTGGTGCTGGGCATGGCCATCGACGCCAACGTGCTGATCAACGAGCGCATCCGCGAAGAACTGCGCGCCGGCGCGTCGCCGCAGATGGCGATCGCGGTCGGTTTCGACCGCGCCTGGGCCACCATCCTGGACTCCAACGTGACCACGCTGATCGCCGGCCTGGCGCTGCTGGCGTTCGGCTCGGGCCCGGTGCGCGGCTTTGCCGTGGTGCACTGCCTGGGCATCCTGACCTCGATGTTCTCGGCGGTGTTCTTCAACCGCGGGCTGGTCAACCTCTGGTACGGCCGCAAGAAGAAGCTGCAGAGCGTGGCCATCGGCCAGATCTGGAAGCCCGGCAATACCACCGACACGCCGGTCGCCAAGTAAGCGACCCGCGGCACAACACGTAGTACAGAACAGGATTCAACATGGAATTCTTCCGCATCCGGCGCGACATTCCGTTCATGAAGCACGCGTTGATCTTCAACGTGATCTCCTTCCTGACGTTTGCCGCGGCCGTGTTCTTCCTCTGGCAGAAAGGCCTGCACCTGTCGATCGAATTCACCGGCGGCACGGTGATGGAGGTCAGCTACCAGCAGGCGGCCGACCTGGAAAAGATCCGCGGCCAGGTTAGCAAGCTGGGCTACACCGATGTGCAGGTGCAGAACTTCGGCACCTCGCGCGACGTGATGATCCGCCTGCCGCTGCAAAAGGGCCCGGACGGCAAGCCCGCCACCTCGGCCCAGCAGAGCGAGCAGGTGATGGGCGCGCTCACCGCGGCGTCGCCCGACGTCAAGCTGCAGCGTGTCGAGTTCGTCGGCCCGCAGGTCGGCAAGGAGCTGGCCACCGACGGCCTGCTGGCGCTGCTGTGCGTGATCATCGGGATCGTGATCTACCTGTCGTTCCGCTTCGAGTGGAAGTTCGCGGTGGCGGGCATCATCGCCAACCTGCACGACATCGTCATCATCCTGGGCTTCTTCGCCTTCTTCCAGTGGGAGTTCTCGCTCTCGGTGCTGGCGGCGATCCTGGCGGTGCTGGGCTACTCCGTGAACGAATCGGTGGTGATCTTCGACCGGATCCGCGAGGCTTTCCGCAAGTACCGCAAGATGACCACCCACGAGGTCATCGACCACGCCATCACCAGCACGATGTCGCGCACCATCATCACCCACGGCTCGACCGAAATGATGGTGCTGTCGATGTTCTTCTTCGGCGGCCCGACGCTGCATTACTTCGCGCTGGCGCTGACGGTGGGTATCCTGTTCGGTATCTATTCGTCGGTGTTCGTGGCCGCGGCGCTGGCGATGTGGCTGGGCGTGAAGCGCGAGGACCTGGTCAAGGGCGAGAAGAAGGCCGACTCGACCGACCGCAACGACCCCAACTACGGCGCGCAGGCCTGAACCCTGCCCGACTGCAAAAACAGAACGGCGCCCCGCGGGGCGCCGTTTTTCATGGCCAGCCCGAAAAAACTCAGGCCGGCATCGAGAAGCGCTCGATCCACGCGGCCAGGCGGTCGGCGGCGAAGCTCTCGCTGCGCGGGGCGGCGCGGCAGACGATGGTGTCGCCGTCGCGAACGAACTTCAGCGCGCCGCCCGCTTCTTCCAGCCACAGCAGGCTGGCCAGCCAGGCTGCATGCTCGGCCGACACCGTCGTGCCTACGGGCTGGGCCAGGAACTCGGCCAGCGCGGCCGGCTGGGTCCAGACCACCGTATCGCCGTCGCGGCGCACCACCTCGCTGCCGAGCGCGTCGGCAACCACGGCGGCGACATCGGCAGCGCCCCGGCCCGCATTGGCGCTGCGCAGCCCGGCCAAGCGTGTGCCCACGGCATGGCCGAAGCTACCGCTGCGCTCAGCTTCGGCGCGAACCAGGTCGGCATAGTCCATGCGCTGCCAGTCCGGCTCGGCGTTGCGGGCCCCCGCCACGTCGACCGCCGCCAGGTAAGTCTCCACCGGCTGGAAATGGCCCGGGCCGATCAGGCTCGCGCACAGCGCGTGCAGCATGCCGATGCGGGTTGCCACGGTCTGGGTCTGCAGCACCGCCAGCTTCTCGCGCACCAGCTGGTCCCGCTCCTTGCGCAGGCCGGACATTTCCAGCGCCTGCTTGAGTTCCATGCGCAGCGCGGTGATATCCCACGGCTTCTTGATATAGCGGTGGATCTGCCCTTGGTTCACCGCCTCGACGGTCTGGTCGAGTTCAGAGTACGCGGTGGTCAGGATGCGCACGATATGCGGGTAGCGCTCGCGTGCATAGCGCAGCAGTTCGTTGCCGTACTCGCCCGGCATGCGCTGGTCCGAGACCAGCACGGCCAGGCTGTCGGCGTGAGCGTCCAGCAGCGTCTTGCCCTCCTCCACCGAGCCGCCAGTCACCACCGGCGCCAGCGCGCCGATGGCCCGCTGGAAATATTTGACGGCGGTCGCCTCGTCATCGACGAACAGAATCGCCGGGGGTGGTGCCTGGGTGGCAATCGGTTCGCTCATCGGTCACTCCTAATCATTCGATTCCTGAAATTTGGAAAGTCCAGCGTCACTGTGGTCCCGGCACCGGGGGCGGAGGCGATCCGGATGCCGCCGCCGAAAGACTGCATGACGCGGTTGCAGAAAATCATGCCGAGGCCACTGCCGCCAGCGCTGGCGTGGGTAGTGACCGGATCGACCAGCAGCCGCCCCATCACCTCTGGCGGGATGCCGGGGCCGTTGTCGCAGATGCGGATTTCCTGGTTGGGCTGGGTTGTCACCACGAAGCGCAGGGACGGCTGGTCCACGCCCGCGAGCGCGCGCAGCGCGTTGCTCATCACCGACGACAGGACCAGCGCGACGCAGTTGGGCAGCGTCTGCACGGGGAAATCGCCCTGCATGTCGACGTCGACCCACTGGCGCTGCCCGCCGGTGAACGGATACGTATCCAGCAGCGACGCCACCAGCGCGCCCGCACTGACCTCGGTGCCGGCGTCGGCCGCCGGCGTCTTGCTGGCTCCCGCGCTGTTGCGCACCGACTCCAGGAACGACGACAGCACCGCCAGGCAATACTGCGCGTTGTCGTGCATGGCGCCCGCAGCCTGCCCGATCTCGCCTTGCCGCTGCTCGCTGTAGTCGGCCTGGACGCGGCTTTCGATGCCGCGCGCGAAGTTGGCAATGGCGGCCAGCGGCGTGTTCAGTTCATGCGCCAGGAAGGCCAGGGTTTCGTCGATCGCCATCAGGCGATGCTGGCGCAACGCGCGCTCCAGGTGGCGCTCGCCGGCCAGGTGCAGCACCTGGCGCACGTCGCCGACACTCAGGGGCTTTTCGAGGATGCGGAAGACTTCGCCGCTGTTGACCGTTTGCAACAGCATGTCCTTGTCGGCGTAGGCCGTCACCAGGATGCGCACGATCTGCGGATAGGCCTGGGCGACCTCGCGCAGCAGGTCGCCCCCGTCGCGGCCGGGCATGCGGAAATCTGTGACCAGGATCGCGATCCGCCCGCCCTCGGCGCGCAGCGTCGCCATCGCCTCGTCGGCGCCGGCGGCAAGCAGGACCTCATACTCGCTGCCGACCGCGCGCGCAAAGTACTTGCGCGCCATGTCTTCGTCGTCGACATAGAGGACGACATTGGGCCGGGCTTGCTGGAGTTCGCTCATGCGACTTACTCCGCGCGAGGCAGGTCGAAGCTGAACGCAGCCCACTGGCCGAGCTCGCTTTCGGCAAACAGCTGGCCGCCGTGGCGCTCGATCACGGCATAGCTGATCGACAGCCCCAGGCCCAGGCCCTGCCCGACTTCACGGGTGGTGAAGAAGGGCTCGAACACCCGCGCTAGGTGTTCCGGCGCGATGCCGGGGCCGTTGTCGCGCACGGTCACGTGCAACCGGCCTTCGGCCCAGCGCACCGTGGTATGGATCGCGGGGGCGGTGGTGCCGGCCTTGCGCATGGCCAGAGCCGCGTTGGAAAACAGGTTGATCAGCACGCCGATGATGGCGGCTTCGTCGCCCAGCACCAGCGTATCCGCAGGTAACTCGCGCGTAACCTTGACGCCGCGCAACTCATGCGCGGTCAGGCGGATCGAGGAATCCAGCGCCTTTTCGAACATGAACGGCGTGCCCTCCACCTCCGCGCCCGGCTTGCGATAGGCAAAGGTCTTCAGGTCGGAGACGATATGCTGGATGCGCTGCATCCCCTGCTTGGCATCCACCAGGCATTCAGTCAGCGATTCGCTTTCCTTGGCCTGGGGTTCTTCCATCGCCACCTCGATCGCCATCAGGCAGAAGTTCACCGGATTGTTGACCTCATGCAACAAGCCCGCGGCCAACGTACCGATCGCCGCCATTTTTTCCTGCTGCAGCATCTGGCCCTTGATGTCGACCAGCTTGCGGTTGATGGCTTCGAGCTCGGCGTTCTTCTCGGCCACCTCCGCCTTCAGGCGGAACAGCATAAAGCGCGCGCGCTCGTTGAAATAGGTGTAGACCGCGCTGGCGGCGGCGGCAAACAACAGGAACAGCGAATTGACGATAAAGGTGCCGAGCGGCTCGATGCCGCCGGGGTGAAACAGGCAGGCGAGCACATACAGCAGGTAGGAAAGCACGCCGAACACCAGGTTCTGCCACAGCCCGAACGGCAGCGCGATGCCTGATGCGAAGATGGCCAGGTTCAGCCCGACGTAGTACGGCGAATGCACCCCTTCGGTCTGCGAGATCATCCAGGCGATCATGATCTGCGGCAACAGCAGCCAGGTCAGCGTCAGCCAGGGCGCGAAGCGGCGGCCGGCGGCACTGTACAGGACCACCACGACCCCGGCGATCAGCATCGACACCACCACGCGTGCCACCGCAAAGGGAAACTGCTGCTGCGGATACTGTCCGTAGTCGAGCCCGACGCCGAGCAGGACCAGCACGATCGCGGTATAGGCGCCGCCGCGGCTGAAGGCCAGACGGAAGTCGACCAGTTCGGACTGGTAGCCGGCGTAGAGTTGGTTGGTGCTCATGGCGTGACCCGCGAGGACAGCCTCAGTCAATGGTGGCCTCCGCGAATACGTTGACCCCGGTGCTGTCGACGTAGACGCGGTGCGAATGCGAGTGTTCGGGCAGCAGTTGCGCCATGCCCGCATCGTCGCGATAGATCAGGTACCACTCGAGGAGGTGCTCCATGCCGAATTTCTCCGGATTGTCGGCATGGACGTTGGTCACCAGGATCTGGCCGCCGGGGCGCGAGCGCGAGGCGAAGTACGACAGCAGCCGGGCGCAGACCTTGTCCGAAAGGTAGTCGAACAGGCCGGCGCAATAGACCGCGTCGAACTCGCGCGCGGCGGCATCGTCCGGGGAGATGCGCCGCTTGAGCAGTTCGTGCACCGACTGGTGCACCATCTCGACGGCAAACTTGTTGCCGACGCTGCTGGCCGAGCGCTCGATCGACTTGTGCGTGTATTCCAGCGTCTCTTCGCTGAAATCGACCAGCTGGAACGACAACAGCTCCGGGTTCGGGTATTCGCGCACGAAGCGCTGGATTTCAAAGGCCGGGCCGCAACCGACATTGAGCACGCGGAACGGCCGGCCGGCGGCGCGCGCGCGTTCGGCCTGGCGCGTGAGGAAATCGATCAGCAGGTCGATGCGGTTGCGGTGCGCGGTCGCCACCGCCGCCTTCAGGAAGGCGGTATTGACGATCTGGAAGTAGGTAGTCGGGCCTTGCTGCGGATCGCCCAGGATCTGGTTCACCATTTCATAGTCGCCGGCATAGCCGAGCGGCTTGGTGAAAGTGCGGTAGACGAACGGCGCGCGCAGCAGCAAGGGATGCAGCGCCGACTGCGCGTAGGTGCGGTGCACCGGGGCGATTTCGGCGTCCACGCGCTGGGCCTCGCCCTCGAGCCAGTCCAGGTAGGTCTTGGTCTTGGCCATGATCGGCGTGGCCAGCTCGTAGAAGACGTCCTGGCGCAGCTTGCCTTCGGTCTTGGGCAGCGACTCGGTCAGGTCGACCTGCTCGACCCAGCGCGACACTTCGGACAGGAAGGCGCGCATCTCGTTGACCACGATCTGGTAGTCGCGCCGGATGTTGAAACGCGTGTCCCAATCCTGCACGAACAGCTCGGCTTCGCGCGCGACCGACTTGGGCTCGTTGTTGAGATCGGACAGCTCGCGCCACTCGTCGATCAGCGTCAGCGACACCACCGCGGTCAGACCGGTGTTCACCAGGCTCATCACCACGGCCTTGCCGAGATAGGCATTCTTGGCGCCCATGCGGACGCTGAGCTCGCTCAGCACCTCGCTGACCTGCACGATCGAATACGGGTTGTAGATTTCCATCACCAGAGATTTCCTCTGGAGATTGATGATCGTGCCCCGCACCTGCTCGCCCTGCGAGTTGCGGAAACTAACTACCGGATCGATTTGCGTTTTGGAGTACACGGTATAGCGCCAGGGAAAACCGGGAAACGCTGCGGGCCATACAGCCAGGGCAGAACGGCCGGGTACAGCATGAGGGCGAGGGGGTCGCGGGAGTGGCTACCGGTATCGGGACATGCAGCGAATGCTCATAGTGATGCGCTCTGGCCGGTTGCGGGCATGGCTGCCCCCGCCTTGGCAGGAGTCGCAACACCCCGGATCATGGTGAATTGCCGCGGGTCATTGTACTGTGCCCGTCGCAACTCGCACAACAAAGTGCCGTGGCAGCCCCCCCGCATGGGGTAAGGGGTAAGGCAAACAAAAAAGGCCGGCATGGGCCGGCCTTGACAGCAGTTTGCCCGCCGCAGCGGGCCGCGCGCTCAGTCGGCGCGCACGCCTTCCACCTGGATGGCAAGCTTCACTTCGGGCTTGAAGCCCATCTTGACGCCATAGTCCAGGCCGAAATCGGCGCGGTTGAACTGGCCCACGGCATCGGCGCCGCAGGCTTCGCGCTTGAGCATCGGGTGCTGGATGCACTTGAAGTCGCGGATTTCCAGCTTGACCGGCTTGGACACGCCGCGCAGCGTCAGCACGCCGTCGACCTCGGTCGGCACGTCGCCCTTGAACTTGGAGAACTTGCCCTTGTAGGTGGCCTCGGGGAAGGCTTCGACATCGAACATGTCCGGGCCCTTGGCGTGCTGGTTCAGCTTGGCATTGCCGAAATCGATCGAAGCCGGGTCGATCTTGACCTCGACCGAGCCCGCCTTGGCGGCACGGTCCAGCGTCACCACGCCGCTGGACTTGTCGAACTTGCCGCGCCAGGTCGACAGGCCGCCCAGGTGGTCGGCTTCGAAGCTGGGGTAGGTATGGGTCGGATCAAGGTTGTACGTCACGGTGTTGGCCGAAGCCACGCCAAAGGCGGCGGTTGCGGAAACGGCCGCGACGGCGGCAACGAGGGAACGCAGTTTCATGGTGTCTCCCGACAAATCAGGGTTGGGATGGAGCGGTTCAGGTAAGTCCTGGGGGTACGTCAGCGGAATGCCGGCCTTACTTCCTGGCCAGCACGATACGGAATTTGATCTGGACGTCGTCGGCGACCACGGAGGTGTCCTTCCATTCGCCGTCGCCGATATTGAACGCGGTGCGCTTGATCGGCAGCGCGCCCTCGAACACCTGCGCGCCGCCCTCCTGGCGGTAGGTGGCGGGCACCACCACGTCCACGGTCTTGCCCTTGATGGTCAGCTTGCCCGCGACGTCGTACTTGCCCGGCGTGCCGTTCTTGATGCTGGTCGACTGGAACACCGCCTTGGGATACCTGGCGGCGTCGAACCAGTCCTTGCCCTTCACTTCCTTGGTGGTCTCCGCATCGCCGATCTCGAAGCTGGCCACGTCGATCTCGATCTTGGCCGTCGATGTCGCCAGCTTGGCGGGGTCGAAGCTGACGTTGGCGTCGAACTTCTTGAACTTGCCTTCCATCGGCACGCCGATCTGGCGCGCCACCGCGGTCACCGAGCTCTTGGCGGCGTCGACCTGGGCCCAGGCCAGGTTGGCGGCGATGCCGGTGGCTGCCAGCACGGCGGCCAGGGTGGCGCGAAGCGTGGCCGAGCCGCGGCGGGAATTGCGTTTCATCGGGAAAACTCCTGTCAGGGACGGCGCATGCGCGCCGCGGAACGAAAATGTTGGCGCGCCCGGCTCAGCGCAGGAATGGCAGCATCCGGCCCAGCGTGCCGTCACGGTCGACGAACTGGTGTTTCACCGCCGCCGCCGCATGGACAACGACCACGGCAGCCATCAGGTAGTTCAGCCAGATATGGGCGAACTTGAGCACTTCCTTCAGTTCATCGCTTTTCTCGATCAGCGCCGGCATCTTCCACAGGCCCAGGTAGACCACCGGCACGCCCGCGGCCGAGCTGTACAGGTAGCCGCTGATCGGCACGATCACGATCAGCAGGTACAGCAGGTGGTGGGCCCCCGCCGCCGCCCTCGCCTGCCACGCCGGGGTGCCGGGCGCGACCGCCGGCGCGGCGTGGGTGGCGCGCCACAGCACGCGCAGCACGGCGATGGCGAAGATCGTCACGCCCAGCCACTTGTGCCAGGAGTACAGCTTGAGCTTGGTCGGCGTCAGCCCCGGGATGCCGGTCATGTACAGGCCCAGCCCGAACGCGGCGAATATGGCCAGCGCCACCAGCCAGTGCAGGGCGATCGCGGTGGCACCGTAGCCGACGGGAGCGGGGGCGGTAGAACGCATCGGATTCCTCTAGCCCGGAGCGCGGGCGTTTCACAATTTTGGGGAAGGCAACGGCGCGATCCAACCGCCGTGCGCTTACGATTCTCGCATTATTGCGGCGGGATGTGCGCGCATGCAGGACAGTCCTTCATTAAGTTATTCAAATGCTTTGAAGCGACATTCCGGCGCAGGCGTCACAGCGGGATGGCTACTGCCCCGGAGAGGCTGCCCAACAAGCAAAAAAGCCATCCCTCGGGATGGCTTTCCGTGAGGGCCGCCCGTTCAGGGCGGCGACAAGTGGCGTCAGATGCGCTCGGCGAGGACGACGGCCTTGCCGATATAGCTGGCGGGCGTCATCTCCAGCAGCAGCTTCTTGGCGTCGTCGGGGATCGCCAGGCCGTTGATGAAGGTCTGCAGCGCTTCGCGCGAGATGCCCTTGCCGCGGGTCAGCTCCTTGAGCTGCTCGTACGGATTGGGCACGCCGAAACGGCGCATCACGGTCTGCACCGGCTCGGCCAGCACCTCCCAGCAATTGTCGAGGTCCTCGTCCAGGCGCTCCGGATTCGTCTCCAGCTTGCCCAGGCCGCGCAGGCAGGCCTCGTAGGCCAGCAGGCTGTAGCCGAAGGCCACGCCGATATTGCGCAGCACGGTCGAGTCGGTCAGGTCGCGCTGCCAGCGCGACACGGGCAGCTTCTCGGACAGGTGGCGCAGCACCGCGTTGGCCAGGCCCAGGTTGCCTTCGGAATTCTCGAAATCGATCGGATTGACCTTGTGCGGCATGGTCGACGAGCCGATCTCGCCGGCCTTGGTCTTCTGCTTGAAGTAGCCCAGCGAGATATAGCCCCAGACGTCGCGGTTCAGGTCCAGCAGGATGGTGTTGGCGCGGGCGATCGCATCGAACAGCTCGGCCATGTAGTCGTGCGGCTCGATCTGGATGGTGTACGGGTTGAAGGTCAGGCCCAGGCGGGTTTCGATGACCTGCTTGGAGAACGCTTCCCAGTCGAACGTGGGGTAGGCCGACAGGTGGGCGTTGTAGTTGCCCACGGCGCCGTTCATCTTGCCCAGCAGCTCGACCTGCTCGATGCGCTGGATCGCGCGCGCCAGGCGCGCGGCCACGTTGGCCATTTCCTTGCCGAGCGTGGTCGGGCTGGCCGGCTGGCCATGGGTGCGCGACAGCATCGGCTGCGCGGCATTGAGCCGGGCCAGCTCCACCAGGCGCGCGTGCACGCGCTTCAGCGCCGGCACCACCACGCCTTCGCGCGCGCCCTTGAGCATCATGCCGTGCGAGGTGTTGTTGATGTCTTCCGAAGTGCAGGCGAAGTGGATGAACTCGCTGGCGGCTTCCAGTTCGGCGTTGCCCTTGACCTGCTCCTTGAGCCAGTACTCGACCGCCTTCACGTCATGGTTGGTGACCGCCTCGATTTCCTTGATGCGGGCGGCGTCGGCCTCGCTGAACTTGTCCACCAGCGCCAGCAGCGCGGCCTCGGACGCGGCCGAGAACTTCGGCATGTCGGGCAGTCCGGTCTGCGCCAGCGCGATCAGCCAGTGCACTTCGACCTTGACGCGGTTGCGCATGAAGGCCGCCTCGGACAGCCATTCGCGCAGCGCATCGGCCTTGGCGGCGTAACGGCCATCGATCGGGGACAGGGCGGTGAGCGGCGAAAGCGAGGAGGAGGTCATGCTGGAAACCGGGAAAGGGAGGAATAGAAGAAGGCGAACAAGGGGCGCCGCGGGGGCTGGCGCCAGCAGCGCTGGCGGGTACGAACGGGCCGATGCGCCCGTCACGCCGCTTCGGCGGGCGGCCGGGCGCTGCGCAACGCGCGATTTTACCACCCCTGCCCCCGCTCCGGGCAGCGGCAAAGCGCGGCCACGGGGCATCGGTGCGCGACCCCGCATTCGCCATGCGCCGCGGGTATACTCGCGCACGCCGTTCCAGTAGCCTGTTATGAAGTGCATCGGGCAAGCCATCGCTGCCTCCCCGCCGCTGCCGCTGCCGCCGAGCGACGATGCACTTCATAACAAGCTCAAGGGGAGAACATGAAGCTGTATGCATCCCGGACCAGTCCGTACGCGCGCAAGGTGCGCGTGGTGATGGCGGAGAAGAAGATCGAATGCCAGCTGATCGAAGAGGACGTCTGGTCGCCTGACACCCGGATCGGCCAGTACAACCCGCTGGGCAAGGTGCCCTGCCTGGTGATGGAAGACGGCGGCGCGATCTTCGATTCGCGCGTGATCGTCGAATATGTCGACACGCTCACGCCGGTCAGCCGGCTGATCCCGCAAGGCGGGCGCGAGCGCCTGGAAGTGCGCTGCTGGGAGGCGCTGGCCGACGGCCTGCTCGACGCCGCGCTGCTGGTGCGCCTGGAAGCGACCCAGCGCGAGCCGCACGAGCGCAGCGAGCGCTGGGTGCAGCGCCAGCGCGGCAAGATCGACGCGGCACTGGTGGCCATGGCGCACGGCCTGGCCGACCGCCCCTTCTGCACCGGCATCCACTACTCACTGGCCGACGTGGCGGTGGGCTGCGCGCTGTCCTACCTGGACTTCCGCTTCCCGGAGATCGCCTGGCGCGAGCGCCATCCGAACCTGGCGGCGCTGGAAGAAAAGCTGTCGAAGCGGCAGTCGTTCATCGATACCGAGCCGCCACGCGGCTGAAAGCCTGCCCCGTCATAAAAAAACACCCGCTCGCGCGGGTGTTTTTCCGACCGCAGCGCGGCTACTGGATGATGCCGCCGCCCAGGCAGATATCCCCGTCATACAGCACCGCCGACTGGCCGGGAGTGACCGCCCATTGCGGCTCGGCAAACCCCAGCGAAAGCGCATCGGCGTCGACCGCCTGCACCGTGCAGGCGGCATCGCTCTGCCGATAGCGGGTCTTGGCGGCCATCGCCGCGCCCGCAGCAGGCGGCTCGCCCGCCACCCAGGACAGGTCCGATGCGTTCAGCACCGGCGTCAGCAGCCACGGATGGTCGTGGCCCTGCACCACGTAAAGCGTATTGTTCGCCATGTCCTTGCGCGCGACATACCAGGCGTCGCCATTGCCGTCGCGGCTGCCGCCCAGGCCGATGCCCTTGCGCTGCCCCAGCGTATAGAACGCCAGGCCGATATGCTCGCCGACCACCTTGCCCTCGGGCGTCTTCATCGGCCCCGGTTTGGTGGGCAGGTAGCGGTTCAGGAAATCACGGAACGGACGCTCGCCGATAAAGCAGATGCCGGTCGAGTCCTTCTTCTTCGCGTTGGGCAGGCCGATCTCGGCGGCGATCTCGCGCACGCGGGTTTTCGGGATCTCGCCCAGCGGGAACAGCGTGCGCGACAGCTGCGCCTGGTTCAGCCGGTGCAGGAAGTAGCTCTGGTCCTTGGTATGGTCCAGCGCCTTGAGCAGCTCGAAGCGGCCGGCCGCGTTCTGGCGCACGCGCGCATAGTGGCCGGTGGCGATGGTCTCGGCGCCGAGCGACATGGCATGGTCCAGGAAGGCCTTGAACTTGATCTCGGCATTGCACAGCACATCCGGGTTGGGCGTGCGGCCGGCCGAGTATTCGCGCAGGAAGTCGGCAAAGACGCGGTCCTTGTATTCGGCGGCGAAGTTGACCGCCTCCACGTCGACGCCGATCAGGTCGGCCACCGAGACCACGTCGAGCCAGTCCTGGCGCGTGGAGCAGTACTCGCTGTCGTCATCGTCTTCCCAGTTCTTCATGAACAGGCCGATGACCTCGTAGCCCTGCTGCTTGAGCAGCCACGCGGTGACCGACGAATCGACCCCGCCGGACATCCCCACCACGACACGCTTTGCGGCACCGCTCACGACTGCGCCCCCGATTGCAGCACCGAGGGGTGCGTGTACAGCGCGTCCAGCGCAAAGCGCTTGCCGGCCAGGTAGTCGTCCACGCACGCCATCACCAGCGGCGAGCGATGCCGCTCCGGGCACGCGCGCAGTTCATCGGCACCCATCCAGACCGTACGCACGATGCCGGTGTCGAGCTGGCGGCCGGCGTCGAGCGAGCCGAGGTCGCCGGTAAAGGCAAAGCGCACGTAGGTCACGTCGCCCCCGGTGCGCGACGACAGCGAACGGCCCATGTAGCAGCCCAGCAGCGCGCGCGGCTCGAAAGTGTGGGCGGTTTCTTCCAGGGTTTCACGGATCACGGCGCGGATCAGGCTTTCGCCCGGATCCAGGTGGCCCGCGGGCTGGTTCAGGCGCAGCCCGTCGGCGGTCTCTTCTTCCACCAGCAGGAACCGGCCACCGCGCTCGATCACGGCGGCAACGGTCACGCTGGCATTCCAGTCACTTGACATGATGCTCAATTTTTAGGCAATCCCGCATTTTACCGGTTGCGGGCCCATCGTGCAGCGCGGCGGAGGGTGCAGGCGCCCCGTTCCGGGCCTGGCAAAAGCCGACCAGCCGGTCACCATTGCAAGTCAGATTCCTGTAAGCTGCGGAAAAATTGTGCGCTGCGGCTTAAGCCAGGTCCGGCAGCGCGCACGGGCCAGACGTCGGTCCGTCCAACCAGACAAGACGCCAGCTAAAGGAGAAATTGACGATGTACATCGGCATCCCGCAGGAGACGCGGGCCGGCGAGACTCGCGTCGCCGCCACCCCGGAGACCGTCAAGAAATACGTCGCCCAGGGGCACAAGGTGGTGGTTCAGGCCGGTGCCGGCCTGGGCGCCAGCCAGCCCGACGGCGCGTATGAGGCGGTCGGCGCCACCATCGGCAGCGCCGCCGACGCGCTCGGCGCGCAACTGGTGCTGAAGGTGCGCGCGCCCGACGCCGCCGAACTGGCGCAGATGAAGCCCGGCGCGGTGCTGGTGGGCATGCTCAATCCCTTCGATGCCGAGAACAACGCGCGCATGTCGGCCGCCAACATCACCGCCTTCGCGCTCGAGGCCGCGCCGCGCACCACGCGCGCGCAGAGCATGGACGTGCTGTCGTCGCAGGCCAACATTGCCGGCTACAAGGCCGTGCTGCTGGCCGCGCACCACTACCAGCGCTTCATGCCGATGCTGATGACCGCCGCCGGCACCGTCAAGGCCGCGCGTGTGCTGATCCTGGGCGCCGGCGTGGCCGGCCTGCAGGCGATTGCCACCGCCAAGCGCCTGGGCGCGGTGATCGAGGCCTCCGACGTGCGCCCCGCGGTCAAGGAGCAGATCGAATCGCTCGGCGCCAAGTTCCTCGACGTGCCGTTCCTGACCGACGAAGAGCGCGAGATCGCGCAGGGCGTGGGCGGCTACGCACGCCCGATGCCGCCTGACTGGATGAAGCGCCAGGCCGAGCTGGTGCACCAGCGCGCGATCCAGGCCGACATCGTCATCACTACCGCGCTGATCCCCGGGCGCAAGGCGCCGGTGCTGCTGCAGGAAGCCACCGTGGCGCAGATGAAGCCGGGCTCGGTGGTGGTCGACCTGGCCGCCGCGCAAGGCGGCAACTGCCCGCTGACGGTGGCCGACCAGGTGGTCAACCACAACGGCGTGATCCTGATCGGACATACCAACCTGGCCAGCATGGTGGCGGCCGACGCATCGGCGCTCTACGCCCGCAACGTGCTGGACTTCCTCAAGCTGGTCGTCGACAAGGACGGCCAGTTCACGCTCAACCTCGAAGACGACATCGTCGCCGCCTGCCTGATGTGCAGGGACGGCCAGGTCGTGCGCGAGGCGGCGTAAACCCAACGGGCGCCACGCGCCCACTGCTTTCGCTTCAGATATAAGGACGTATCACCCATGCAACGCATCATGCTCCGCGCCAAGCTCCACCGCGTCACCGTGACGCAGGCGGACCTCAACTACGAGGGTTCGTGCGGCATCGACCAGGACCTGCTGGACGCTGCCGACATGAAGGAGTTCGAGAAGATCGAGCTGTACAACGTCAACAACGGCGAGCGCTTCTCCACCTACATCATCAAGGGCGAGCGCGGCAGCGGCGAGATCTCGCTGAACGGCGCCGCCGCGCGCCGCGCGCACCTGGGCGACCAGCTGATCATCTGCACCTATGCGCCGATGACGGACGAGGAGATCGCCACCTACAAGCCCAAGGTCATCCTGGTGAACGAGAAGAACGGCATCAAGGAAATCAAGAAGGTCTGAATATCAACCCCTGAGGGGTTGCTCCCCTCTCCCGCTTGCGGGAGAGGGAGCACGCCACCGGCGATTCAAGAGCCACGGGCCGTTGGCGTGCCCCACCGTCATACTGCATAGAACAATCACAGCAACACGCAGCATCCCGGTTTCAAAGCAACGGAGGAGAAGTCGATGGAGATGGTGAACCACACGGTGATCAACCTGATCATCTTCGTGCTGGCGATCTACGTGGGTTACCACGTGGTCTGGACGGTCACGCCGGCCCTGCATACGCCCCTGATGGCGGTAACCAACGCGATCTCGGCCATCATCATCGTCGGCGCCATGCTCGCCGCGGGCCTGACCGAAGGCGGCGTCGGGCGCGTGATGGGCACGCTGGCGGTGGCATTGGCGGCGGTCAACGTGTTCGGCGGCTTCCTGGTCACCCAGCGCATGCTGGAGATGTTCAAGAAGAAGGAACCGAAGGCCAAGGCGCCCGAGGGCAAGCCGGCACTGGCCAAGGAGGGCGCGTGATGGCGGGCCTTGTCAGCATGAACCTCGTCACCCTGCTCTACCTGGTGGCCTCGGTTTGCTTTATCCAGGCACTCAAGGGGCTGTCGCACCCGGCCTCGGCGCGCAAGGGCAATGCCTTCGGCATGATCGGCATGGCCATCGCGGTGGTGACCACGCTGGTGCTGATCGTCAAGCTGAAGAACGATTTCCTCGCGGCGGGCACGGCCCAGTCCTCAGTGGGCACCGGCATCGTGCTGATCTTCGCCGCGCTGGTGGTCGGCGGCGGCATCGGCGCCTACGTCGCGCGCAAGGTGCAGATGACCAAGATGCCGGAACTGGTCGCGGCGATGCACTCGCTGATCGGTCTGGCGGCGGTGTTCATCGCCGTGGCGGCGGTGGCCGAGCCGGCGGCATTCGGCATCAGCCCGGCCGGCTCGCACCTGATCCCGCTGGGCAACCGCATCGAGCTGTTTATCGGCTGCTTCGTCGGCGCGATCACGTTCTCGGGCTCGGTGATCGCCTTCGGCAAGCTGGCCGGGCGCTACAAGTTCCGCCTGTTCCAGGGCGCGCCGGTGGTGTTCGCCGGCCAGCACATGCTGAACCTGGCGCTGGCAGTGGCCATGGTCGGCTTCGGCATCGCCTTCTTCATTTCGCAGGAGTGGCTGCCGTTCCTGGTGATGCTGGCGATCGCCTTCGTGCTGGGCGTGCTGATCATCATCCCGATCGGCGGCGCCGACATGCCGGTGGTGGTGTCGATGCTGAACTCGTACTCGGGCTGGGCGGCGGCGGGCATCGGCTTCTCGCTGAACAACCCGATGCTGATCATCGCCGGCTCGCTGGTGGGTTCGTCCGGTGCGATCCTCTCGTACATCATGTGCAAGGCGATGAACCGGTCGTTCTTCAACGTGATCCTGGGCGGCTTCGGCGGCGATGCGTCGGCTGGCGCGGCGGCCGGCGCGCAGGCACAGCGCAACGTCAAGTCGGGCTCGGCCGACGACGCCGCCTTCCTGATGGGCAACGCCGAGACCGTGATCATCGTGCCCGGCTACGGCCTGGCGGTGGCGCGCGCGCAGCACGCGCTGAAGGAGCTGACCGAGAAGCTGTCCGAGAAGGGCGTGACCGTCAAGTACGCGATCCACCCGGTGGCGGGCCGCATGCCGGGCCACATGAACGTGCTGCTGGCCGAGGCCGAGGTGCCGTACGACCAGGTCTTCGAGATGGAGGACATCAACAGCGAGTTCGGCCAGGCCGACGTGGTGCTGGTGCTGGGCGCCAACGACGTGGTCAACCCCGCGGCCAAGACCGATCCCAAGTCGCCGATCGCCGGCATGCCGATCCTGGAGGCGTACAAGGCCAAGACCATCATCGTCAACAAGCGTTCGATGGCCGCAGGCTATGCCGGGCTGGATAACGAGCTGTTCTACATGGACAAGACCATGATGGTGTTCGGCGACGCCAAGAAGGTGGTCGAGGACATGTTCAAGGCGGTCGACTGACGCCGCCAGGCCGCTCCGGTTCCGCGCCGGCCGGGATCTTTCCGGTCCTGGCGCGGGCCATGGTCATCGCCCGGCGGCCCCGCGGAAACACGGGCCGGCCCGCCCCGCCGCCCAGCCGCCAGGGGGCGCTGCCAGCCAGGCGTGCCTTGCAAGGCAGCCGTGGCGCGCTATACTGGCCTGCGAATACGCACGCTGGCTTGCCACTTGCGCCATGCCTGTGCCAACCCCTGCCCGCCGCTCCATGACCTTCAATCCGCACGACAGGAACCTGTCGGTCTTCCATCACCCGGTCCTGACTGTGCTGGTGGATGACAGCAAGTCCTTCATCGATAGCCTGGCGTTCCAGATGGATGCCACGCGCGGGGTGATTACCTTCACCGACCCGCGCGAAGCGCTGCAGTGGATCCGCGAAGCCTACGCCACCCGCTTCCCCGGCTTCCTGCCGGTGCGCGTCACGCACGACGACCTCACCTTCCTGACTGAGCGGCGCACGGTGCAGCTGGATATCGACCGCATCTACCGCCAGATCCACGACGTCAACCGCTTCCTGCAGCCTGGCGTGGTGGTGGTCGACTATTCGATGCCGCAGATGGACGGCCTGGAATTCTGCCAGGCGCTGCAGGACCTGCCCTGCAAGACCATCCTGCTTACCGGCACCGCCGACGAAAGCATCGCCGTGCAGGGCTTCAACCACGGGCTGATCGACCGCTATGTGAAAAAGCACGACAGCAATATGGTGGAGCGGCTGGACCAGGAAATCGAGGCCATGCAGCAGGCGTACTTCGCCACGCTGTCGCGCACGCTGCGCGAGCTGCTGACGCGGCATTCGTTCTCGTTCCTGTCCGATCCGGCCATGACCGAGCGCGTGCGCCAGCTGACCGCGCGCTACGGCTTCGTCGAGTACTACCTGTACCCGAATCCCGCCGGCATCCTGCTGCTGACCGCGCAGGGCCACGCCACGCTGATGGTGATCGAGACCCGCGCCGGCCTGATGACGCAGGTGGAGTCGGCCGAAGCCTACGACGCCCCCGCCGCGCTGATCGAAGGCCTGCGCGAAGGCCGGCTCGTGCCCTTCTTCTGGCCCGGCAACGGCATGTACACGCCGGCCTGCGTCGACTGGGAGCAATACTGCCTGCCGGCCGAGCGCTGCGAAGGCAGGGAAGAGTTCTTCTACGCGCTGTTCGACCTGCCGCGCCACCTGCTGCAGGAGCCGGTGGTCAGCCTGCAGAGCTTCCTCGCGGATTTCAGCCGCAACCCCGACGCGCTGACGGGGCGCAAGCGCCCCTGACATCACAGGGGCGGCGCGCGGCCCCGGTCAGTCCCCTTGCGGTGCCCGGTTGGCGCCGCGCACCATGTCGAAACGGAACAGCCGGCACTCGATATTGCCGTTGTAGAGCGGCGTGCGGCGCGATTCCTTCAGCCGCAGCCGGCGCGGAAAGCCCAGGTCGCCGGTGAACACCCACGCCTGCCAGCCGGCGAAATGCTGCTTCAGGGTGGTGGCAAAGGCGCTGGCGAACTGGTTGGCGGCGGCCTCTTCGACTTCATCCCGCGGCAGCTCGTCCTCCGGCGCGCGGCGCTGGCCGCGCACCGCGATGCGCTCGCCGTACGGGGGATTCATCAGCAGCAGGCCCGGCTCGTCATAGGGCGGCTGCACGAAGCGCGCGTCCACCTGCTTGGTGCGCGCCTCGCCCGGCAGGCCGGCGCGCTCCCAGTTGGCGCGCGTGATCGCCAGCATGTCGGTGGAGATATCCGAACCGACCACCTGCAGTTCATCGGCCGAGGCCAGCATGCGGGCGCGCTGCGCGTCCGACTTCAGCTTCTGCCACGCCTTGGTGTCCATGCCCTTGAGCCATTCGAAGGCGAAGCTGCGGCTGCCGCCCGGCGCGATGCCCAGCGCCACCTGCGCGGCCTCGATCAGGAAGGTGCCGCTGCCGCACATCGGGTCGTAGAAGGGCCGGAAGGTCTGGCCCGGCACCCAGCCCGCCAGGCGCAGGATACCGGCCGCAAGGTTTTCCTTCAGCGGGGCCTCGCCCTTCTCGGTGCGCCAGCCGCGCTTGAACAGCGGCTCGCCGGTGGTGTCGAGATACAGCGTGCAGTCGCGCTCGGTCAGGTGGGCGTAGATGCGCACATCGGGGCTGACGGTATCGACGCTGGGCCGGGCGCCCAGGCGCTCGCGCATGGCATCGCAGACGCCGTCCTTGACCCGCAGCGCGGTGAAATTGAGGCTGCGCAGCGGCGACTTGTGGGCGGTAATGTCCACGCGCAGCGACTCGTCGGGCGAGAACCACTGCTCCCAGCGCACGCCGCGCGCCAGCGTGTAGATGTCGTCCTCGTGCCGGTAGCCGCGCGCGGCCACGCGCATCAGCACCCGGCTGGCAATGCGCGAGTGCAGGTTGACCGCATAGGCGGCAGCCATCTCGCCCGAGAAGTTGACGCCGCCCGGCACTTCCTGGTGCACCGAAAAAGGCGCCAGCGCAGCCATGCCCGGCATCGCGGCGATCTCGCGCAGCTCTTCGGCGAGCGCGCTCTCCAGGCCGCGCGGGCAAGGGGCAAAGAAGGCTTGGGTCATGAGAGGGATTCCTGCAAACAAAAACGTCCGCCGTGGCGGACGGGGAAGTATCGGTAGCTTAGGTCAGGCCGCGGCCAGCGCGCGGTCGAGAAAATCGAGCCGGTCCTGGCCCCAGAACGGCTGGCCGTCGTAGACGTACCACGGCGCGCCGAATACGCCGGCCGAGATCGCGTCCTGCGTGTTCTGCGCATAGGCGGCCTGCACCGACTGGGCTTCGCTGGCCTTGAGCAGGCCGGCGCCATCCAGGCCGGTCTCGTCGGCAATCTGCGCCAGCGTGGCGGCATCGGCGATATTGCGCTGCTGCGCCCACACCGCCGCGCCGATCGCGCCGGTCAGCGCCATCGCGCGCGCGGTGCCATGCGCCAGTTGCGCGGCAATGATCAGCTTGCTGGCAGCGTCGCCCGACACCGGGAAAAACGTCGGCTCCAGGTTCAGCGGCAGGTTCAGGAACTCGCTCCAGCGCTTGAGCTCGACCAGGCGGTACGCCTGGCGCTGCGGCGGGCGCTGCGCCAGCGGCAGCCCGCCGGAGACAGAGAACACCTTTCCCAGGTCGACCGGTTTCAGGTTCACCTGCGCGCCATGGCGCGCGGCGATGTCGCTGAACCGGGCATGGCCCATGTAGACGTACGGCGATTGCGGCGTCAGGTAGTAGTCGACCAGCTTGCTCATGTTGGTTTCCGAGACGAAATCAGGCAGCAATATAAAGGCGAAACGCGGCCAGCCTCAGAACGGCTTGACCACGACCAGGATCACCACCGCCAGCAGCACCAGCACCGGCAGCTCGTTGAACCAGCGATAGAACTTGTGCGAGCGCGCGTTGCGCCCCGCCTCGAACTTGCGCAGCAGCACGCCGCAGCCGTGGTGGTAGCCGATCAGCACCAGCACCAGCGCCAGCTTGGCATGCATCCAACCCTGCCCCGCGCCGCGGCCAATGCCATAGCCGAGGTACAGCCACAGCCCGAACACCACCGCCGGCACTGCCAGCATGGTCATGAAGCGGAACAGCTTGCGCGCCATCAACAGCAGGCGCTGCGTGCTGGCGGCTTCGGTTTCCATCGCCAGATTGACGAAGATGCGCGGCAGGTAGAACAGGCCGGCGAACCACGAAACGACGAAGACGATATGCAGCGCTTTGACCCAGAGCATCGGTGCCTGATGACGTTATTGTTTTCGACAACTTCCAAATTCCACTGGCAAGCGAATGCCGCACTTACGTCCGAACCTCGCCGTGCCCGAACACCACGTACTTGAGCGAGGTCAGCCCTTCCAGCCCGACCGGGCCGCGCGCATGCAGCTTGTCGTTGGAGATGCCGATCTCCGCGCCCAGGCCGTATTCGAAGCCATCGGCAAAACGGGTCGAGGCATTGATCATCACGCTGGCCGAATCGACCTCGCGGATAAAGCGCATGCCCGCCGAGTAGTTCTCGGTGATGATCGAGTCGGTATGGTGCGAGCCGTACTCATTGATATGCGAGATGGCTTGATCGAGGCCAACGACGGTCTTGATCGCCAGGATCGGCGCCAGGTATTCCAGGCGCCAGTCTTCCTCTGAGGCATCGACCAGGCCGCTGAAGCCCGCCGCTTCGAGCGTGGCGCGGGTGGCCGGGCACACGCGCAGCTCGACGCCCTTCTGCTGGTAGATGCGGCACAGCGGCGGCAGCGCGGCGGCGGCGATGTCCTGGGACACCAGCAGCGTTTCCATGGTGTTGCACGGCGCGTAGCGCTGGGTCTTGGCGTTGTCGCAGACACGCACGGCCTTGTCCAGGTCGGCCTCGGCGTCGATGTAGACGTGGCAGATGCCGTCCAGGTGCTTGATCATCGGCACGCGCGCTTCTTCCATCAGGCGCGCGATCAGGCTCTTGCCGCCGCGCGGCACGATCACGTCGACGAATTCGGTCATGGTGATCAGGCGACCGACCGCGGCGCGGTCGGTGGTCTCGATCACCTGCACGGCTTCCGGCGGCAGGCCGGCGGCGGACAGGCCCTCGGCCACCAGCGCGGCCAGCGCGGTGTTGGATTCAATCGCCTCGGATCCGCCGCGCAGGATGGTGGCGTTGCCCGACTTCAGGCACAGCGCGGCGGCGTCGATGGTCACGTTGGGGCGCGACTCGTAGATGATGCCGATCACGCCCAGCGGCACGCGCATCTGGCCCACCTGGATGCCGGTCGGGCGGAACTTCATGTTCGAGATCTCGCCGATCGGGTCAGGCAGCGCGGCGATCTGCTCCAGCCCCGCGGCCATGGTGGCAATGGCCTTGTCCGACAGCGTCAGGCGGTCGACGAAGGCGGCGTCCTGGCCGTTGGCGCGGGCGCGCTCGACGTCGCGCGCGTTGACGGCCTTGAGCTGGTCGGCATCGCGGCGGATCGCGGCGGCGATGGTCAGCAGCGCACGGTTCTTGTCGGCGGTGGAGGCACGCGCGATCGCGCGCGACGCCGCGCGGGCCTGGCGGCCGACGCGGTCCATGTATTGGTTGAGGTCGAACTCGGTCATGTCAGTGGCCGGGGGAAAGGCCGTGTCAGTGTGTGTTCCTCCCCTCTCCCGCGCGCGGGAGAGGGGAGCAAACCTTCGGCGAGCAAACGCCTCAGGAACGCAACTCCTAGCGCGCAATCATCAGCGCCAGCTGCTGCAAGCCGTCCCACGGCTCCGCCGGCAGCGGCGCGGCGCCTGGCGGCGGCAGGTCCTGCAGGCCCTTGACCTGGCGGTCCAGTCGCGCGGCCAGCGCCAAGGCTGCTTCCAGCCGTGGCTGCGCCAGGCGTTGCGCGGCCTGCGGCACCAGCCGCTCGCGCGGGCCCCAGACGCGCAGTTCGCGCATCAGCACGCCCGCCGGCTTGCCGGCCGCCAGCCCTTGCCGGACCTTGGATAATACGCGAATTTCCTCGGTCAGCGCCCACAGCACCAGCACCGTGGCCTCGCCCTCGCCGCGCAGCCCTTCGAGCATGCGCACCAGCCGCGGCACGTCGCCCGACAACATGGATTCCGACAGCTTGAACACGTCGTAGCGGGCCACGTTCAGCACCGCGTCGTGCACCTGCTCGAAGCTCAGTTCGCCGGGCGGGTACAGCAGGCCCAGCTTCTGGATTTCCTGGTGCGCCGCCAGCAGGTTGCCCTCGACCTTGTCGGCGATGAACTGCAGCGCGCGCCGGCCAGGCTCACCGCCTTGCACGCGCTGCTGCTGCAGCGCCAGCCGCTCGCCGACCCACGCCGGCAAGCGGGTGCGGTCCACGGTGTCGACCTTGATCGACACGCCGGCGCCTTCCAGCGCCTGGAACCAGGCCGACTTGGACGCGGCAAAGTCCAGCCGCGGCAGCGTCACCAGCATCACCACATCGGGCGACGGCTGCGCGGCCACGGCGCGCAGCGCCTCGCCGCCATCCTTGCCCGGCTTGCCCGACGGAATGCGCAGCTCGACGATCTTGCGGTCGCCGAACAGCGACATCGACTGCTGCGCCTCGACCAGCCGGCCCCAGTGAAAGCCCCGCTCGGCCACCAGCACCTCGCGTTCGGAGAAGCCCGCTTCCCGCGCCGTGGCACGCAGGCGGTCGACCGCCTCCAGCACCAGCAGGTGCTCGTCGCCGTGCACCACGTACAGCGGCGCCAGCCCCTTGGCCTTGGCCTGGCGCAGGTGCGCGTCGAGCCCGTCGAGCTTGAGCTGCATGCCGGCCCGCGCGCTCAGATCGCCTTGACCGCGGCCAGCCGGCGCATCAGCTGCTGCACGATATCGCGCTGCATGTCGCGGTACAGCTGCTGCTCTTCGTAGTCCTTGGCCAGCGTGTTGGCTTCGTTGTAGGTCAGGTCGCGCGTCAGCACCAGCTGCGACGGCGCGATCAGCTCCTTGCCGGCGGCATCGCGCAGGCGGAAGGTGAAGCGCTGGGTCAGGCGGTATTCACGCACCACGCCCTCGGTCGTGATCGACAGGATGGTCTTGGTGCGGGTGTCCTGCAGCACGTCCAGCAGCGCGTCGGCCTCTTTCTGGTCGGCCACCACCTGGGTGTCGGAGCCGCCGCGGATGGCGCGGCGCAGGTCCGCGCCCATCAGCGAGTTGGGCGGGATGCCGATATACAGCCGCTTGAAGGCGAAGTCCGAGTTGCCGCGCAGATGGAAGCCGCAGCCGGCCAGCAGGCCCGTGGCCGGCACTGCCAGCAGGGCCGCGAGCAGCTTGCGGCGTCCCAGGTTCAGTCGCTTCATGGTTGGCGATTCCTTTGTCAGGTTCCGGCGGGCGGACGGCGCTGTCAAAGCACCACGTTGACCAGGCGGCCAGGCACCACCACGATCTTCTTCGGGGCCTTGCCCTCGGCGAACTTGGCCACGGTATCGCTGGCGGCGGCGGTGGCCTCGATGGCCGCACGGTCGGCGTCGGCGGGCACGGTAATGCTGCCGCGCACCTTGCCGTTGATCTGCAGCACCAGTTCGATCTCGCTGCGCACCAGCGCGGCTTCATCGACCTGCGGCCACGGGGCGTCAAGCAGGTCGCCGGCCTCGGCGGCATAGCCCAGCTGCTCCCACAGGCCGTGGGTGATGTGCGGCACCACCGGGTACAGCACGCGCAGCAGGATGCCGAAGCACTCGCGGCGCGCCGCCGGCGACGCGGTCTTGGCGTCGTCCAGCGCGTTCAGCATCTTCATCGTGGCGGACACCACGGTGTTGTACTGGATGCGCTGGTAGTCGTAGTTGGCCTGCTTGAGCACGCCGTGGATCTCGCGGCGCAGCTCGGCATCGTCCGCGCCCGGCGCGCCGGCGGCGCCGTCACGGATCGCGGCGGCATTGGCATAGCCGTAGTTCCACACGCGGCGCAGGAAGCGCGACGCGCCCTCCACGCCCGAGCCGCTCCACTCGAGCTGCTGCTCGGGCGGCGCGGCGAACATCACGAACAGGCGCGCGGTGTCGGCGCCGTACTGGTCGATCAGCGCCTGCGGGTCGATGCCGTTGTTCTTGGACTTCGACATCTTCTCGATGCCGCCGATCACCACCGGCTGGCCGTCGGCCTTCAGCGTGGCGCCCATCGGGCGGCCGCGCTCGTCGGTCTGCACGTCGACGTCGGCCGGGTTGTACCAGTGCTTCTTGCCCGAGGCGTCTTCGCGGTAGAAGGTCTCGTTCAGCACCATGCCCTGCGTCAGCAGGTTGGCGAACGGCTCGTCGAACTTGACCAGGCCCAGGTCGCGCATGACCTTGGTCCAGAAGCGCGCATACAGCAGGTGCAGGATCGCGTGCTCGATACCGCCGATGTACTGGTCCATCGGCATCCAGTAGTCGTTGCGGGCATCGACCATGGTGTCGGCGTCCGGGCAGGTATAGCGCATGTAGTACCAGCACGAATCGATGAAGGTATCCATCGTGTCGGTCTCGCGGCGCGCCGGCTTGCCGCACGACGGGCAGGTGCACTGCAGGAAGCGCGGATCCTTGGCCAGCGGGTTGCCGGTGCCGTCCGGCACCAGGTCTTCGGGCAGCACCACCGGCAGGTCCTGCTCGGGCACCGGCACCACGCCGCAGCTGTCGCAATGGATCAGCGGGATCGGCGTGCCCCAGTAGCGCTGGCGCGAGATGCCCCAGTCGCGCAGGCGCCAGGTAGTCTTCTTCTCGCCCAGGCCCATCGCGCCCAGGTCGGCGGCGATGGCTTCGACCGCGGCCTGGTAGCCGAGGCCGTCATACTTGCCGCTGTGGATGCAGGTGCCGTTTTCCTTGTCGCCGTACCATTCCTGCCAGGCTTCGGTCGAGTACGGCTGGCCCTTCACGTCGATCACCTGCTTGATCGGCAGGCTGTACTTGTTGGCGAAGGCGAAGTCGCGCTCGTCGTGCGCGGGCACGCCCATTACGGCGCCGTCGCCATAGCTCATCAGCACGTAGTTGCCGACCCACACATCGACCTTGTCGCCGGTCAGCGGGTGCACGACCTGCAGGCCGGTCGGCATGCCCTTCTTCTCCATGGTCGCCATGTCGGCTTCCATGACCGAGCCGTGCTTGCATTCGTCGATGAAGGCAGCCAGTTCGGGGTTGTTCAGCGCGGCGTGCGTGGCCAGCGGGTGCTCGGCGGCGACCGCGCAGAAGGTCACGCCCATGATGGTGTCGGCGCGCGTGGTGAAGACGTAGAGCTTGCCGTCGTTGATCGGCTTGCCGTCTTCGCCCGGGATGTCATGGGTGAAGGCGAAACGCACGCCCACGCTCTTGCCGATCCAGTTCTGCTGCATCACCTTGACGCGCTCGGGCCAGCCCAGGCCGTCCAGGTCGCCCAGCAGTTCCTCCGCATACTCGGTGATGCGCAGGTAGTACATCGGGATCTCGCGCTTCTCGACCACCGCGCCCGAGCGCCAGCCGCGGCCGTCGATGACCTGCTCGTTGGCCAGCACGGTCTGGTCTACCGGGTCCCAGTTGACGGTGCCGGTCTTGCGGTAGGCGATGCCCTTTTCCAGCATCTTCAGGAACAGCCACTGGTTCCAGCGGTAGTAGTCCGGGCTGCAGGTGGCGACCTCGCGCGACCAGTCGATCGCCAGGCCCATCGACTGCATCTGCTTCTTCATGTAAGCGATGTTGTCGTAGGTCCAGGCGGCCGGCGCCACGCCGTTGTTCAGCGCGGCGTTTTCCGCCGGCATGCCGAAGGCGTCCCAGCCCATCGGCATCAGCACGTTGTTGCCGTTCATGCGCAGGTAGCGCGCCATCACATCGTTGATGGTGTAGTTGCGCACGTGCCCCATGTGCAGCTTGCCCGACGGGTACGGCAGCATCGAGCAGGCATAGAACTTGGGCTTCTCCTTGCCGTCGGGCCCGGCCGCATGCTCCGACACGCGATAGGCGTCGATGGCTTGCCAGTGCTGCTGGGCGGCTTGTTCAACGGCGGAAGGAAGGTATTTGTCTTGCATGGTCGGGACAGCGGTCAAGGACAGCGTCTGCGCGGCAACTGGCCTGCCGGCATCCGGGAAGATTCGTTCGAAGGTAAGCGGCGGGAGCCAGTGTGGGCGCCCGCCCGGCGTGCAATGCTAAAGCAATCGATTATAACCGTGGCGGCAGTGCTGGCCGCCCCGGGGCCGGCCTTACTTCAGGCCCAGCACGTCCTGCATGTCGAACAGCCCGGTCGGCTTGTCGGCCAGGAAACGGGCCGAACGCACCGCGCCGTCGGCATACGACTGGCGGCTCGACGACTTGTGGCTGATCTCGATGCGCTCGCCGATGCCGGCGAACATCACGGTGTGGTCGCCGACGATGTCGCCGCCGCGGATGGTGGCAAAGCCGATCGAATTGGGATCGCGCTCGCCGGTATGGCCTTCGCGGGCAAAGACCCCGCAGGTCTTCAGGTCGCGGCCCAGCGCATCGGCGATCACTTCGCCCATCTTCAGCGCGGTGCCCGACGGGGCGTCGACCTTGAAGCGGTGGTGGGCCTCGATCACCTCGATGTCATAGCCGGTCGACAGCAGTTTGGCCGCCACTTCCAGCAGCTTGAAGGTGGCATTGACGCCGACGCTGAAGTTGGCGGCAAAGACGATGCCGATCGATTTGGCAGCCTCGGCCAGCGCGGCCTTGCCGGCCTCGTCGAAGCCGGTGGTGCCGACCACCATCTTGACGCCCAGCTGCTTTGCCGCGGCCAGGTGCACCAGCGTGCCTTCCGGACGGGTGAAGTCGATCAGGCAGTCCGCACCGGCCAGCCCGGCTTCCAGGTCCGCCGTGATCGCGACACCGGTGTTGCGGCCCAGGAACAGGCCGGCATCCTGGCCCAGCGCCGGCGAGCCCGGCACGTCGAGCGCGCCCGACAGCGTCACGCCTTCGGTGTTCAGCACTTGTTCGATCAGCATGCGGCCCATGCGGCCCGATGCGCCTGCAATGGCGATGTTCATGGTGTCTGGCTCTGCGGAATATGCGCGGTGCGCGAAAGGGAAGCGAGCCGGCCATGCCTGGCCGGCCCGGAAAACCGGCAGCGCGCCGGCGGCCGGCGCGCGTGATAGATCAGTTGGCGGCTGGCTTGGCCGCGTCGGCGGGCGCGGTCGCCTGGGCCGGCGCCGACGGTTCGGCGGCGGGCTGCGCCGGTTGTGCGGCGGCGCTGGGCGCTTCCGGCTGCTGCGCCTGGCGCGGCACGAAGTTCTCGACCGTGGTCTGCTGCTCGGCCGGTGCCGGGGCGGCGGCCGCGCTGGTGGAGATCTTGCCCGGCGTCTGCTCCTTGAGCGCCTTTTTCATGCCGTCGATTTCGGCGATCAGCTCATACTCGGACGGCAGTTCGTCGCCGCCAAACTTGACCAGGCGGTCGCCGTCGAAGAACACCGTGTAGCGGCGCTGCTGCACCACCGAGGTATTGCCGCGGCGGAACGAAAACACATAATCCCAGCGGTTGGCGTGGAACACGTCGGTCAGCAGCGGCGTGCCGAGCAGGAACTTGACCTGGTCGCGGGTCATGCCTTCGCGCAGCTGCGAAGCGGCTTCGCGCGAGACGAAGTTACCCTGCACGATGTTGATCCGGTACGGCGTGATGGCGTTGGCTACCTTGCGCGAGGTGGAATCGTAGGCCGAGCAGGCGCCGGCCAGCAGGGCCGCGGCGAGCAGGGAGACAACCAGCGTCGGACGCATGGCGGACGAACGGATAGAACGCATGGATCTCGTTTCCGGAGGGAAAGAAAAGTAACGCGGCAGAGAACGGACTGTGTGGGCATGAAAACGGCGCAAAATGCGCCGATTGCACCACACGAGCGGATGGCATCTGCCGCCGCAACCACATGGGTCGGCAAGCTTGCCGGACACGCGACGCCGACCTGTGGACATCGTCGGCGCGAGCGACTTTTGCTGCCAAAACCCTTATGATTCAACTATCCAGACATTGTACTCTAGGGAGTCACCCACATGCCGAGTCCGGCGGACCTCAAGAATATCGGGCTGAAGGCCACCGTGCCCAGGCTGAAGATTCTTGAAATTTTTCAGACCAGCGAACAGCGGCACCTGAGCGCGGAAGACGTCTACCGCATCCTGCTCAACGAGCACATGGATATCGGCCTGGCCACCGTCTACCGCGTGCTGACCCAGTTCGAGCAGGCCGGGCTGCTGTCGCGCAACAACTTCGAGTCCGGCAAGGCCATCTTCGAACTCAACGAAGGCAAGCACCACGACCACCTGGTGTGCCTGGATTGCGGCCGGGTCGAAGAGTTCTTCGATTCCGAGATCGAGCAGCGCCAGCAAAGCATTGCGCGCGAGCGCGGCTTTACCCTGCAGGAACACGCGTTGTCGCTGTACGGCAACTGCACCAAGACCAACTGTCCCCACAGACCCAAACGATAAGCCGCTCGCTCCCCGGGCGGAGCGCAGAAGGGCAACAAAAAACCGGCGCCAGGCGCCGGTTTTTTGTTGGAGGCCAGCCGCCGCTGCGGTCAGCGCGCCTGCAGGTCCTGCAGGTCCTGCTCGCTCACCACCCGTGCCGGGCGTGCCGGCGGCAGGCCGACGAACTCCCCCACCACCTGGCGGAACAGGCCGCGCGCCCACACCAGCATCGGGTGGGTGTTGCGGCTGCGGTGCCAGAACATGTTCAGGCCGAGCGTGGTGTTCAGCTCCGCCGGCAGCGGGAAGGCCTTCAGCCCATAGGTCTCGCAGGCCATGTCCTTGGTCAGCGCGTTGACCGTGAAGATCATGTCCGTCTGCGAGGCCAGTTCGGCCTGGGCACGCCACGAATGCACCGTCAGCGATGCATTGCGCTTCAGGCCGCGCTGCTGCAGCGCGTAGTCGAGCGGGATCAGCGAAGGGGCAGGACGGCCGGAGCCACCGGAATGCGCCATGAAGATATGGCCGCAGTCCAGGTATTGCTCGAGCGTGCAGTGGCCCTTCAGCACCGGATGGTCCTTGCGGGCGCACACCCACAGGTTCAGCGACGTCACCATTTCCTCGACGATTTCCGGATGTCGGGTCGGGAATGGCGAGAATGCCAGGTCGAGTTCATTGGCGCGCATCGACGCCACATCGGTTTCCCAGGAGTGGGACTCGACCAGCTTGATATGCAGGTCCGGCGCGAGCGCCTTGATGCGCAGCACGAAGCGGTTGAAGACCGTATCGCCGAGTTCCGCGGCAAAGCCGATGCTTAGCGTGCCGGTGGCGGTGGCCGGATCGAAGTTGTCCGCGTCGCCCTCGTTGATCGAGGACCACAGGTCCAGCATGTCGCGGATCTTAGGGCCCAGCTCGAGCGCGCGCGGCGTCGGCGTCAGCCCGTGCGGGACGCGGATAAAGAGTGGATCGTCAAAGATTTCGCGCAGCCTGCCCAGCGAATGCGAGACCGCCGGCGCGGTCATGTGCATCTTCTCAGCCACGTAGGTGGCATTACGCTTGCTCAGCAGCTCGGTGAAGATCACTAGAAGCTTTGTGTCTACGTTCACCATGATCAGGCCCCCGGTCAGATTTTTCACAGCTAAGATGGCCCCACCACTTGCACTGGCTGCACATCAGATTTCAACAGCGTCTTAATAGTGTAAGAGGAAAAATCAAGCTCGGAAAGCAAATTCGGCATTTCTGAAACGGTCAGCCCCGACATAACCCAGATAAATTGCGCATTTTTGCTGCAATTGATCTCAGTTGCGTACATTGCCGGCGGCGGAACGAGCACTTCGTTTCCCGCCCACTTGGCGCCCGAGCTTCCACTTTTATCATTCTTTTCTGACACGCCTGTGGCAGCGCCATCGCCACGCCGCCATCCTGCCCGAAAAATGAAAAACGCGCCCGAAGGCGCGTTTCCCCGGCTGCAAGCGGCGGATTACTTGGCCACCACGCGCGCCATTTCCAGGCACTTGTTCGAGTAGCCCCACTCGTTGTCATACCAGCTCACGACCTTGATGAAGGTGCCGTCCAGCGCGATGCCGGCTTCGGCGTCGAAGATCGAGGTGCGGGCATCGCCGCGGAAGTCGGTGGCAACCACCTTGTCTTCGGTATAGCCCAGCACGCCCTTCAGCGCGCCCTGGCTCTGGGCCTTCATCTCGGCGCAGATTTCTTCGTACGACGCCGACTTTTCCAGCTCGACGGTCAGGTCGACCACGGACACGTCCGAGGTCGGCACGCGGAACGACATGCCGGTCAGCTTCTTGTTCAGCTGCGGGATCACCACGCCCACGGCCTTGGCGGCGCCGGTCGACGACGGGATGATGTTTTCCAGGATGCCGCGGCCGCCGCGCCAGTCCTTGTTGGACGGGCCGTCAACGGTCTTCTGGGTGGCGGTGGCAGCGTGCACGGTGGTCATCAGGCCGCGCTTGATGCCCCACTTGTCGTTCAGCACCTTGGCCACCGGGGCCAGGCAGTTGGTGGTGCAGCTCGCGTTGGAGATGATCGCCTCGCCCTTGTACGTGTCGTGGTTCACGCCGTACACGAACATCGGGGTGTCGTCCTTCGACGGCGCCGACATGATCACCTTCTTGGCACCCGCGTCGATGTGCTTCTGCGCGCCTTCCTTGGTCAGGAAGATGCCGGTCGACTCGATCACCACGTCGGCGCCGACTTCGCCCCACTTCAGCTCGGCCGGATCCTTGACCGCGGTCAGGCGGATCTTCTTGCCGTTGACGACCAGGGTGTTGCCGTCGACCGACACTTCGCCGTCAAAGCGGCCGTGCACCGAGTCGTACTTCAGCATGTAGGCCAGGTAGTCGGGCTCGAGCAGGTCGTTGATGGCAACGACTTCGATGTCCTTGAAGTTGGCGGCGGCGGCGCGGAACACCATGCGTCCGATGCGGCCGAAGCCGTTGATGCCGATCTTGATGGTCATGACTGTCTCTCCTGAGGATCGATTGAAACCGGCGGGCGCCGCGTCTGCCGCGCGGCGCACCGCGCGGCACAGGCGCCCGGATGCTTAGATAAGGGTGTCCTTCACCGTACGGACCACGTTGTCGACGGTAAAGCCGAAGTGCTTGAACAGCACGCCGGCCGGGGCCGATTCACCGAAGGTATCGATGCCCACTACCGCCTGGACCTGGTACTTCCACCAGAAGTCCGTCACACCCGCCTCGACCGCCACGCGCGGCACGCCTGCCGGCAGCACGCTGGCCTTGTAGGCGGTGTCCTGCTTGTCAAACACGGTGGTCGACGGGACCGAGACCACACGCACATGCACGCCTTCCGCGGCCAGTGCGTCTGCGGCGCCGACTGCCAGGCCCACTTCCGAGCCGGTTGCCATGATGACCGCATCCGGACGGCCGGTGCCGGCATTGACGCTGTCGCGCAGCACGTAGCCGCCGCGCGCGATATTGGCGCGGGTGGCGTCGTCGCGCTGCTGGAACGGCAGGTTCTGGCGGCTGAAGATCAGGCAGCTCGGGCCGTTCTCGCGGCGGATCGCCTCGGCCCAGGCCACGGCGGTCTCGGTGGTGTCGGCGGTACGCCAGACGTCCATGTTCGGGATCAGGCGCAGGCTGGCAACGTGCTCGATCGACTGGTGCGTCGGGCCGTCTTCGCCCAGGCCGATCGAGTCATGGGTGAACACGAACAGCGAGCGGATCTTCATCAGCGCCGCCATGCGCAGCGCATTGCGGCTGTAGTCCGAGAAGGTCAGGAAGGTCGCGCCGTAGGGAATGTAGCCGCCATGCAGCGTGATGCCGTTCATGATGGCGCTCATGCCGAACTCGCGCACGCCGTAGTTGATGTGGTTGCCCCACGCGTCCACGCGCACGGCCTTGCTACCCGACCAGTTGGTCAGGTTCGAGCCGGTCAGGTCGGCCGAGCCGCCGAGGAACTCGGGCAGGACCGGGCCGAAGGCCTCGATGGTGTTCTGGCTGGCCTTGCGGGTGGCGATGGTCTCGGCCTTTTCCTCGCACTTGGCGATGAAGGCCTCGACGGCGGCGTCGAACGCGCCAGGCAGTTCGCCCTTCATGCGACGGGTGAATTCGCCGGCTTCGTACGGGTGGCGCTCGGCATACGATTCGAACAGCGCATTCCAGGCGCGCTCCAGCGCCTGGCCGTTGGCCTTGGCGTCCCAGGCGTCGTAGACCTCGGCAGGCACCTCGAACGGGGCATGGGCCCAGCCCAGCGCCTCGCGCGTGGCCAGCACTTCGGCGCCGCCCAGCGGCGCGCCGTGCACGTCGTGGCCGCCTTCCTTGTTGGGCGCGCCCTTGCCGATCTTGGTGCGGCAGCAGATCAGGGTGGGCTTGTCGCTGGCCTTGGCCTGCGCGATGGCGTTGTCGACCGCGACCACGTCGTGGCCGTCGATGCCGCGGATCACGTTCCAGCCGTAGGCTTCGAAGCGCTTCGGGGTGTCGTCGTTGAACCAGTGCACCACGTCGCCGTCGATCGAGATGCCGTTGTCATCCCACAGCGCGATCAGCTTGTTCAGCTTCAGCGTGCCGGCCAGCGAGCAGGCTTCATGCGAGATGCCTTCCATCAGGCAGCCGTCGCCAAGGAACACATAGGTGTAGTGGTCGACGATGTCGAAGCCCGGGCGGTTGAATTCCTCGCCCAGCAGGCGCTCGGCCAGCGCCATGCCGACCGCGTTGGTGATGCCCTGGCCAAGCGGGCCGGTGGTGGTTTCGACGCCCGGGGTGATGCCGTATTCCGGGTGGCCTGCGGTCTTGCTGTGCAGCTGGCGGAAGTTCTTCAGCTCTTCGATCGGCAGGTCATAGCCGGTCAGGTGCAGCAGCGCGTAGATCAGCATCGAGCCGTGGCCGTTGGACAGCACGAAGCGGTCGCGGTCGGCCCACTGCGGGTTGCTCGGATTGTGCTTCAGATGCCGGCCCCACAGCGCCACGGCGATGTCTGCCATGCCCATCGGCGCACCGGGGTGGCCGGAATTGGCCTGCTGGACGGCGTCCATGGCAAGCACGCGGATGGCATCGGCCATCAGCTTGGCGGGCTGGGAAGCAAAAGGACTTGTGGCGGGATGGGCAAGGGCGGACATGCGGGCGGAATCGGCGTAAGCCTTGGCGGCAGGAAAACCGCAATTTTAGCAGAAGCTAGGGGGTTTTCCGGACTCCCAGACGCCCCGTGCGGCACGGCCGGGCGATCATCGCAAGCCGTCCGGTCGGCGACACGCCGGCAACGGAACCATCCGGGCTCCGGCATGCCTGATGCTTCACCCCGGCGCCACGCGCGCGCGGTGGCGCGGCACTTCGACAGCGTAGCGCGGCACGCGTAAGATGCACTCTCGCACCGCGCGGCACATGGCCGCGCCGGGTTTCCCGCAACCAGGAGACGATCATGAGCAGACCGGCCAACACCCCCTGGCTCACCCCGTACCTGACCGTCGCCAACGGGCGCGCCGCGCTGGACTTCTATGGCCGCGCCTTCGGCTTCACCGCCGGCAACGTGGTCGACGAGAACGGCGTCCCCACCCACGCCGAGATGCACTACCAGGGCCAGCTGGTGGTGATGTTCGCGCCCGAGGGCGCGTGGGGCAGCACCGCGCGCACGCCGCGCTCGCTGGGCGTGGAATGCCCGCAAACCTTCTATGTCTATTGCGACGATGTCGACGCCATGCACCAGCGCGCGGTTGACGCCGGCGCGGTCAGCCTGATGGCGCCGGCCGACCAGTTCTGGGGCGACCGCTACTGCATGGTCGAGGATCCCGACGGCTACCGCTGGGGCTTCGGCAAGCCGCTGGCCCAGGCCAACCCGGCAGGCCTGGCAAACTGATGGCGCCACGATTTTTTGTCGGCGGCGCTGACGCCGTGCTGGCTGCCGAGTCGGATTTCCCGCTGCCCGAACCGGTAGTGCGCCACGCGCAGGTGCTGCGCCTGGCGCCGGGCGACGCCATTACGCTGTTCGACGGCCGCGGCGGCAGCCACGCCGCCACGCTGGTCGAACTGGGCAAGCGCCACGCGCTCGCGCGCATCGGCGCGCATGACGCGGCCGAGGCCGAGCCGCCCTTCCGCGTCACGCTGGCACAGGGACTGGCCGGCGGCGACAAGATGGACTGGCTGATCGAGAAGGCCGTCGAACTGGGCGTCGCGGCGATCCAGCCGCTGCAGGCCAGCCGCTCGGTAGTGCGCCTGTCCGGCGAGCGTGCGCAGAAGCGCCAGTCGCACTGGCAGGCGCTGGTCCAGGCCGCCTGCGAGCAATGCGGCCGAAATCGTTTGCCGGCAGTGGCCGAGGTCACTAACTTGGATACGTGGCTGGCGCGCGTCGCCCAATCCGGCAACGGCGGCACCAGGCTGCTGCTATCGCCGCGTGCCGCGCAAGCGCTGCCGGCGCTGGTGGCAGAACGGCGCGAGGCCTTGCTGGCCGATGGCGTCACGTTGCTGATCGGCCCCGAAGGCGGCCTGGCGCCCGAAGAAGAACAAGCCGCGCTGCAGGCGGGTTTCACCGGCGTGTCGCTCGGCCCGCGCATCCTGCGTACCGAAACCGCCGGGCTCGCCTGCCTGGCAACCCTGAATGCCTTGCTGGGCGGATTCTGACGACGGGGCACCCCGGCCCTGCGTTACGTTGCAACCCTGACTGAAAGGAGTCGACCATGGGACTACTCGATAGCGTGCTGGGCGGTGTGCTCGGGCAGCTCGGCGGCGCGCGCACAGAGAGCGGCCAGGCTGGCGGGCTCGACCCCAAGCTGATGATGGCGTTGGGCCTGCTGGCCACGCTGGCCATGCGCGGCCGCGCGCAAGGCGGCGATGCCGTCGGCGGCGCGCCGGCGGCCGATGATGGCCTGGGCGGGCTGGGCAGCCTGGGCGGACTGCTGGGCGGCATGCTCGGCGGCGGCGCCAGCGCGCCCGGCGGAGCCACTGGCGGGCTCGACCTGGGCTCGCTGCTGGGCGGCCTGCTCGGCGGCCAGGGCGGCGCGCCGGCCAACAGCCAGGCGCTGGGCGCGGCCGCCGGCGGCATCGGCGCGCTGCAGCAGATCCTGGCGCAGGCCGGACTGGGCGAACAGGTCAATTCCTGGATCGGCAGCGGCGCCAACCAGCCGGTGACGCCCTCGGCGTTGAGCGATGCGCTGAACGACACCGGCGCCCTGCAGTCGCTGGCGCAGAGCACAGGCATGTCGCAGGACGACGTGGCGGCGCAGCTGAGCGAAGGCCTGCCGGAACTGATCGACCGGCTCACACCGCATGGGCATGTGCCGGTGCAGGAATAACTGCGACACCGGCCCTGACAAGCAAAAAGCCCGCATCAGCGGGCTTTTTGCCAGATATGCCGCCGAACCGTACCCGGCGCGCTCAGGCGAACGAATAGAACACGCGGAACTGCACCTTGCGTTCGCCCCAGAACTCGGCGGCGTCGCGGAACACGTCGAGCAGCACTTCGCGCGCTTCCTTGTCGAATTTCTGCGCGATCGGCAGCCCCTCCAGCACGATCACGAAACCCGGCTGGGGGCCGGCCTTGTAGATCATGTCGGTCAGGCAGTCGGCCAGCGCGTCGAAATTCTTGCCGAAATGCTTGGGGAAGGTGAACGAGGTGGCGATGGTTTCCAGGATCTCCGCCTTGCTCGCGCAATGCGCGCAATTGGCGTAGAGGAAATGCTGGCCGAGATCAGCCGCCGCCTGGGCCAGTTCCGGCACGCGGAAGGCGCGGATCGACTGGACGATGTTCGGACGCACCGTCTTGAACAGGTTCATGGCCCCCTCGCTGGTGCCGTCATTCCAACCGGGACCGGCGGGCATGGCCACGGGCGCGGTCGCGGGCGGGAGTTTTTGCATGAGCTCCTGGCTCGGCATCATCAGCACGTTGTCGTATAGGTTCTGGGCCTGCTGCTGAGCCCGCTGCCAGCCATCTCCGGCGCCGCGCTCTTCGCGGGCGGCAAGGGCGTCGCCCAGTCCGAAAATGTCAGTCATCATTTGAGTATCCGTTTGAAGCTGTTGTAGTGGTCTTCCGTGTAGTAACAATCGTTGGCGGCGCGCTGTTCCCCGCCGCAGACGATCCGCTTGGCTCCCCGGTTCCGGCTCCTGGCGCTCTTGACCGTGTATTCGCGGTAATAGCCGCGTTCTCTTTGCGGCAGGATGCGTTCGTAATTGCCGAATCGGGAACCGTCCTTGTCATACGGGAACGGGCCGCCGGCTTCGATGCGCTCCAGGGTCTGCCGTGCTTCATTGGGCAACTGCTGCACTGCAATGGTTCCCAGCCCTTCGGTCTGCGCCTGGCGTGCCAGCGTCGGCTGCGCCAGGGCCAGCACCAGCGCCGCGCCGGTCAGGGACCGGGCCAGCATGCGCGTTGCCTGCCGCGTCGGAGAAACTTGGAAACCCACGTTGCTTGTCTTGGTTGAACCGGAAATCGAGCCTGCCGCTGGTTGGGTAGACGATCTGTCCGGGCCACCCTGGCCTGCCCCTCTGCGCTGCGTGAAGCGTCGCGCGAGGAATACCGGCCGCACCGGGGCGCTCATGGCGAGCGCCTGTATCAAAGGCGTAAGGTTACGCGCATGCACGCAATTAATCAATCCCGGCTCTGTTGCAGCGCGATTTCTTCAATTGTTTCAACATGTTAAGCGTATGTGTGCGCATACTAACCGCTACCGCGCGGCGACAAAAAAAGCCGGGCGAACCCGGCTTTCCGTCATATTGGCCCGCGTGGAGCCAGCGCCCGCGGCTTAGCGCTTCGCGGCAGCGTCGACGACCACCAGCGACGTCATGTTGACGATCCGGCGCACCGTCGCCGACGGGGTCAGGATATGCACCGGTGCCTTCACGCCCAGCAGGATCGGACCGATCGCAACGTTGTTGCCCGCGGCAACCTTCAGCAGGTTGTACGAGATGTTGGCCGCGTCGATGTTCGGGCACACCAGCAGGTTGGCTTCACCCTTGAGCGTGCCGTCCGGCACCAGCTGGTCGCGCAGCTTCTGGTCGAGGGCGCAGTCGCCGTGCATTTCGCCGTCGATCTCCAGGTCGGGCGCCTGCTCACGCAGGATGGCGAGGGTTTCACGCATCTTGCGCGCCGAAGGCGCCTCGGACGAGCCGAAATTCGAATGCGACAACAGGCCAACCTTCGGCTCGATGCCGAAGCGCTTGAGTTCCTCGGCGGCCATCAGCGTGATCGCGGCCAGTTCCTCGGCGCTCGGGTCGACGTTGACGTGCGTGTCCACCAGGAAGATCTGGCGACCCGGCAGCACCAGGCCGTTCATCGCCGCATAGACCTTGTTGGTGCCGCCCAGCACCTGGTCGATATAGCGCAGGTGCGCCGCGGTGTTGCTGACGGTGCCGCAGATCATGCCGTCGGCCTCGCCCTTGTGCACCAGCATCGCGCCGATCAGCGTGGTGCGGCGGCGCATTTCCAGCTTGGCGTACTGGGGCGTGATGCCCTGGCGCGCCATCATGCGGTAGTAGGCGTCGGAATAGTCGCGGAAGCGCTCGTCGTGTTCCGGGTTGACCACGGTGAAGTCCACGCCGGCGCGCAGGCGCAGGCCGAAGCGCTCGATGCGGTGCTGCAGCACGGCGGGGCGGCCGATCAGGATCGGGTTGGCCAGCTTTTCGTCGACGATCACCTGCACGGCGCGCAGCACGCGCTCTTCCTCGCCCTCGGCGAAGACGATGCGCTTCTTGTCCATCTCGACCTTGCGCGCGGCGGCGTAGATCGGCTTCATCACCGTGCCCGAGTGGTACACGAACTGCTGCAGTTGCAGGCGGTACGCGTCCATGTCCTCGATCGGGCGGGCGGCCACGCCGGACTTCATCGCGGCTTCGGCCACGGCCGGCGCCACCTTGACGATCAGGCGCGGGTCGAACGGCTTCGGAATCAGGTATTCCGGACCGAACGACAGATCCTGGATGCCGTAGGCGGTGGCGACGATGTCGCTCTGTTCCTGGCGCGCCAGTTCAGCCAGCGCATTGGCCGCGGCGATTTCCATCTCGCGCGTGATGGTGGTGGCGCCGCAGTCCAGCGCGCCACGGAAGATGAACGGGAAGCACAGGACGTTGTTGACCTGGTTCGGGTAGTCGGTGCGGCCGGTGGCCATCACCGCGTCCGGACGCACTTCCTTGACCAGTTCCGGCGCGATTTCCGGATTCGGGTTGGCCAGAGCCAGCACCAGCGGCTTGTCGGCCATGCGCTGGACCATGTCCTGCTTGAGCACGCCCGCTGCGGACAGGCCCAGGAAGATGTCGGCGCCGTCGATCACTTCGCCCAGCTTGCGCTTGTCGGTCTTTTGCGAGAAGCGGGCCTTCTCGGGGTCCATCAGCTCGGTACGGCCCTCGTAGACCACGCCGGCCAGGTCGGTCACCCAGATGTTCTCGATCGGCAGGCCGATGTCGACCAGCAGGTCCAGGCAGGCCAGCGCGGCGGCGCCGGCGCCCGAGGCCACCAGCTTGACCTTGGCGATGTCCTTGCCGACCACCTTCAGGCCATTGATGATGGCCGCGGCCACCACGATGGCGGTGCCGTGCTGGTCGTCGTGGAAGACGGGGATCTTCATCTTCTCGCGCAGCTTGCGCTCGACGTAGAAGCACTCCGGTGCCTTGATGTCTTCCAGGTTGATGCCACCGAAGGTGGGCTCCAGCGCGGCGATGATCTGGACCAGCTTTTCCGGGTCCTTCTCGTCGATTTCGATATCGAACACGTCGATACCGGCAAACTTCTTGAACAGCCCGGCCTTGCCCTCCATCACCGGCTTGGATGCCGCGGCGCCAATGTCGCCCAGGCCCAGCACGGCGGTGCCGTTGGTGATCACGGCGACCAGGTTGCCACGCGCGGTGTAGCGGAACGAGTTGGCGGGATCGGAAACGATTTCTTCACAGGCCGCGGCCACGCCGGGCGAATACGCCAGGGCCAGGTCGCGCTGGTTCGACAGCGGCTTGGTGGGCGTGACCGAGATCTTGCCGGGAGTCGGAAACTCGTGATACTCGAGCGCCGCTTTGCGCAGCGCCTCGCGCTGCTGCTGTTTCAGATCGTCTTGGGACGGGGACTGTGGGCTGGTCATCGGCGCATCTTCCAATCGGTGGAGCCGTCATTGACAAGGCGGGGACGATCGGCGGACCGGCTCCACGCGTCCGCCCTTCTCTTCCTTTGGAACCCCGCATTTTATATAGTGAAAAACTATTTCACAATAAGCCTTTTGCTTGGGGCACCTTTGCGATTCGGTACAATATGCCCCATCCTCCGGGGCAATACCAGCAAGCGTAGCGCCGGTACGCTGAAGCAGCGCAGCGCATGGCGGTCATGGCTGTGATGCGCGGCAGTATCTTGCTGAAACGCCGGTTGCAACCCATGCTGACGCTGCGCTCCCTTTTCGGGATCCGCCGGCAAACGCCATGGATCTCCCCCGAAAATCGCCGTCATCCCAGCCGCCCGCCCCGGGCAGCCTGTCTACAATGCCCCACGTCCAGCCCGCCCAGCTTTCCGAGTTCGACCTGATCCGCCGCTATTTCACCCGGCCGGTACGCAAGGCCGCGCTCGGCGTGGGCGACGACTGCGCGCTGGTCGAGGGCCGTCCTGGCCACCACCTGGCGATCAGCACCGACATGCTGGTCAGCGGCCGGCATTTTTTCCCGGATGTCGCACCGCGCGCGCTTGGCCACAAGGCGCTGGCCGTGAACCTGTCGGACCTGGCCGCCATGGGCGCCGAGCCCCGCGCCTTCACGCTGGCCCTGGCCCTGCCGGAAGCCGAGCCCGAGTGGCTGGCCGAGCTGGCCGGCGGCATGCTGGCGCTGGCCGACGAGCACGGCTGCGAACTGGTGGGGGGCGATACCACCCGCGGGCCGCTGACGCTGTCGCTGACGGTATTCGGCGACGTGCCGCTGCGCGCGGCGCTGCGCCGCGACGCCGCCCGCCCGGGCGACGATATCTGGGTCTCGGGCACGCTGGGCGATGCGCGCCTGGCGCTGGGCGATTGCCGCGGCGAATGGCTGCTGCCCGAACCCGAATTCACCCAGGTCCGGCCGCGGATGGACACACCCACGCCACGGGTGGCACTGGGCATGGCCTTGCGTGGCGTGGCGCACGCCGCACTTGATATTTCAGACGGCCTGGTGGGCGACCTCGGCCATATCCTGTCGCGTTCGCAGGTGGGCGCGCTGGTCGATGTCGACGCCCTGCCGCGCTCGGCCGTGCTGGCCGGCCAGCCTGAGGCGATCCAGCGCGAATGCGTGCTGGCCGGCGGCGACGACTACGAGCTGTGCTTCACCGCGCCGGCGGGGCAACGCGACGCCATTGCCGCGATCGGCGAGCGGCTGGCGCTGCCATTGACGCGCGTCGGCGCGATCACGCCCGAGCCCGGGCTGCGGCTGGTCGACCGCGCCGGCAACCCGACCCGTTACGAGGGCGCCAGCTTCGACCACTTCGCCGCCCCCTGACACCGGGTCACAGGCATGTCATGATGCCGGCATCGGCGCCTGCGCGGGTACGGGAGTCCCGCACGCATTGCAGCGCAAGCCGGCCATAACCATAAGCCGTATCCGCATCACACGAGCCAACTTTGATGTCCACATTCCCTCCCGGGGCCGCGCCGCGCGACCCCGCCCTGACCCTGGAAGCCGGCCAGACCGTCAAGGTCACGCGCCCGAGCGCGCGCTTCATGCTGGCCCATCCGGCACACCTGATCGCCTTCGGCTTCGGCTCGGGCCTGTCGCCGGTCGGTCCCGGCACCGTGGGCACGCTCTACGCGTGGCTGTCGTTCGTGGTGATTTCGCTGTGGATCGAGCCCGCCACCTGGCTGTGGATCATCAGCGGCGGCTTCGTCGTGGGCCTGTGGGCGTGCGCCCGCACCGCGCGCGACATGGGCGTGCACGACCACGGCAGCATGGTCTGGGACGAGATCGTGGCGTTCTGGCTGGTGCTGGCCTTTGTCATGCCGACCGGCTTCTGGGGCCAGTTTGCCGCGTTCCTGTGGTTCCGGTTGTTCGATATCGCCAAGCCGGCGCCGATCGGCCACTATGACCGCACGTTGAAAGGCCCCGGCCTGCGCGGCGGCTTCGGCGTGATGTTCGACGACATCTTCGCGGCGTTCTACACGCTGCTGGTGTTTGCCCTGTGGCGTTCGTTCTGAGCGGCGCACGCCAAACTGATTCCCCCAAACAACCCCTGCACCCATCATGTCCGTCAGCCGCCTGCTCGACCAGCTCGCCATCCAGGCCGGCGTCGCCCTTGCCGACAAATCCCTGATGCTGGCCACCGCCGAATCCTGCACCGGCGGCCTTGTGGCCGCGGCCATTACCGACGTGTCAGGCTCGTCGGGCTGGTTCGAGCGCGGCTTCGTCACGTATTCCAACGAGGCCAAATCGACCATGCTGGGGGTGCCGGCCAAGCTGATCCGCGATCACGGCGCGGTCAGCGAAGAGGTCGCACGCGCGATGGCGGAAGGGGCGCTGCTGAACAGCCGCGCGCAGGTGTCGCTGTCGATCACCGGCGTCGCCGGCCCCAACGGCGGCACCCCGGAAAAGCCCGTGGGCATGGTGTGCTTTGGCTGGAGCAACCGCATCACCACCATCGTCGAGACCCAGCGCTTTCCTGGAGACCGCGCACAGATCCGTCGCCAGGCGGCCGAGCACGCGATGCGGGGCCTGGTGGAGTTGCTGCGCAACGAGGCCTGAAGACGATGCCGTCGCAAGCCGCTCAAACGAAAAACCGCGCCAGCAGGCGCGGTTTTTTTTCGTGCCGCGTGCGGCGCTCAGCCGTGGCGGTAGCGGTTGATGGTTTCCCGCGTCTGCAGCGCGACGTTGCGCGCCGCCGCCGCGAAGTCTTTCTCGCGGCTGGCGTAAAGGATGGCGCGCGATGAATTGATCATCATGCCGGTGCCGTCGGCGGTGCGCCCGGCCTTCACCGTGGCCTCGATATCGCCGCCCTGGGCGCCGATGCCGGGAATCAGCAGCGGCATGTCGCCGACGATCTGGCGCACGCGCGCAATCTCGTTGGGGAAGGTCGCGCCGACCACCAGGCCCATCTGGCCGGTGGTATTCCAGCGCTCGCGCGCGGCTTCTGCCACCAGCTGGTACAGCGGCTTGCCGTCGACCTGCAGGAACTGCACGTCCGAACCGCCCGGGTTGGAGGTGCGGCACAGCACGATCACGCCGCGCTCCGGGTAGGCCAGATAGGGCTGCATCGAGTCGAAGCCCATGTACGGGCTGACCGTGACCGCATCGGCCTTGTAACGCTCGAAGGCCTCCAGCGCATAGTGCTCGGCGGTCGAGCCGATGTCGCCGCGCTTGGCGTCCAGGATCACCGGAATGCCGGGGTGGGCATCGTGGATATAGTGGATCAGCTGCTCGAGCTGGTCTTCGGCGCGCTGAGAATGGAAGTAGGCGATCTGCGGCTTGAAGGCGCAGACCAGGTCCGCGGTGGCGTCGACGATCTCGCGGCAGAACGAGAAGATGGCGCCGCCGGCCCCCGTCAGGGACAGCGGCAGCTTGTGCGGGTCAGGATCGAGCCCGACGCACAGGAGGGAATCGTTGCGCTGCCAGGCGGCAGCCAGCTGCTCGGTGAAGGTCATGGGTACTCGGAATATCCTGGTGGCGCCGGCGCCTCATCGTGAGGCCATCGTTGGCCGATGGACGCGGCCGGCGCGGTTGGCCGCAGCGGCGTGAAAACCTTTCATCCCTGCAGCATATGTCGCTTTCGGCAATTTTACCCGCTGCGTGCTATCGTTTTGCGCTTCGTCGCAAAACAATGCGCGGCATCCCGCACAGCCGCGCCCCGTCATGTCTCTCGATCGCCGCGGTCTTTTCCTGCTTGTCGTGCTGACCCTCGCCTGGGGTATTAACTGGCCCATCATGAAAGTGGGCGTGGCGCACTTCCCGGCGCTGGGCTTTCGCCTGCTGTGCATGGCCGGCGGCCTGGTGGCGCTGGGGGTGGCGTTGCGGCTGCGAGGCGATTCGCTGGCCGTGCCGCGGCGCGAATGGGGCACGGTGGTCCGGCTGGCGCTGCCGAACATGGTGGTCTGGCACCTGTTCGCCATCTGCGCGGTCAAGCTGCTGTCGTCGGGCCGCGCCGCCATCCTGGGCTACACCATGCCGATCTGGGCGGTGGTCTGGGGCCTGGTGTTCTTCCGCGAGCGCATCGGCGCGTGGGCCTGGCTGGGCATCGGCTGCGCGCTGGCGGGCACGGTGCTGCTGCTGTCCGGCGAGTTCGCCGCGCTGACCGGCAGCCCGGCCGGCACGCTGCTGATGCTGCTGGCCGCGGCCGGCTGGGGCTTCGGCACCCAGCTGATGAAGCGCACCCAGACCGACGTGCCCATCGGCGCCATGACCTTCTGGATGCTGGCCGTGACACTGCCATTCCTGGCACTGGGCACGCTGCTGCTGGAAGACGGCTGGCGCATGCCCACGGCCATCGAATGGGCCGCGATCGCCTACAACGCGGTGGTGGTCTTCGCCTTCTGCCACCTGGTCTGGTTCGGACTGGCGCGCAGCCTGCCGCCGGTGGTGTCGAGCCTGTCGATCATGTTCATCCCGGTGGTCGGCGTGTTCTCAGGCATGTGGCTGCTGGGCGAGCAGCCGCACTGGCAGGACTACGCCGCGATCGTGCTGATGTTCCTGGCGCTGTCCTCGGTGATGCTGGCGCCGCTGCTGTGGCGCCGCCTGCGCGGCGTGCCGGGCTGAAACGCGCGGCCATGCCGGGGTCGCGGGCCGGCAACGGCGCGCGCCCGTCGCGGAGATTTCACTTAACAAGCCACCCTCCGTTGGGCTACACTCGCGGCCATCACAATCCCGGAGAAATTACGTGGGCAGTAGCATCGGGTGTTCGAGTTGCCGCAGCAACGCTGCGACCTCTGCGAATGCCATGTCACTGCGGGCTGCGTAACGACGACCCGCCCGGAGCATCCGGCTCCGCGCTTCGTCGGCCTTGCCCGCAGTCAGAACTGCGGGCGAGTGTCTTTCCATGCCACCGGCGGCGCCTCCATGCGCGCCCACCGTGGCGGATCTTCCCTCTCCCGGCTAGCCAGCCAACCCAGGCAAACGCCATCGCCTTGTCCGCCCTGCCCCGTGCAGCCGCCGGACAGCGCGATCACGCTTGCCCGTGGCCCGGCCTTGCGCGGCTTGCCGCCGGGCCATGACGGGGCATGACGCAATACCTGGGAATGCGGCGAGCCGCCTGCGCTTGTCTTCGCGCTTGTCTTAGTTTTTCGTCGCAATCAGCAATAAGGAATCCCGGGGATGATCAACCTGTTCGTCCTGCAAAAAGGCCGGCTTGCCCAGGAGCAGGTCGACGAGCGCAATGAGCTGCTGCAGCACAAGCCGATCTGGATCGATGTCGTCAATCCCGACGACGAGGAACTGAACTGGATCAAGGAAGCCTATGGCGTCGCCCTTCCTGAACTGGAAGACCTCGGCGACCTGGAAGCGTCCGCCCGCTATTTCGAGGGCGAGGACGAGAACATCCATATCCGCACCGACTTCCTGCTCGACGAGGAAGAGGTGTCGCGCAACGTGCGCGTGGCCTTCGTGCTGACCAAGGACGTCCTGTTCTCCATCCACGACGAAGACCTGCCGGTGTTCCGCCTGGTGCGGCTGCGCGCGCGCATGCGCCCGGGCTCGGTGCGCAACGCCAAGGACGTGCTGATGGACCTGTACGCGACCGACGCCGAATACTCCGCCGATTCGATCGAGGAAGTCTACGAGCGTCTGGAAGAAGCCAGCCGCCGCGTGCTGGCCGAGAACGTGACCGATGCCGCCGCGGCCGACGTGCTGGAAACCATCGCCCGCGAGGAAGACCTGAACGGCCGCATCCGCCGCAACGTGATGGACACGCGCCGCGCGGTGTCGTTCCTGATGCGCAGCCAGCTGTTGTCGGCCGAGCAGCAGGACGAGGCACGCCAGATCCTGCGCGACATCGACTCGATCGAGAACCACACCGCGTTCCTGTTCGACAAGATCAACTTCCTGATGGACGCCACCGTCGGTTTCATCAACATCAACCAGAACAAGATCATCAAGCTGTTCTCGGTGGTGTCGGTGGCGCTGATGCCGCCCACGCTGATCGCCAGCATCTACGGCATGAACTTCAAGTTCATGCCGGAACTGGACTGGGGCGCCGGATATCCGTGGGCGATTGCGCTGATGGCGGTGTCGGCGGCGATCCCGCTGGTGTATTTCCGCCGCAAGGGGTGGTTGAGCTGAGGCCGGCGGATTAATCGGGCAGCGTCGCCGCCCCCATCCGCCGCGCGATGATGCCCGCCTTGGCGCGGAAGTTCACGCGCACGTTGGCGCAGTATTCCTTCTTGTCGAAGCACTTGGGCGCCGGCAGCGCCGCGGCCAGGCGCGCTGACTGGCCCACGCTGAGCTTGTCGGCGCTGGTGCGGAAGTAGTGCTGCGCCGCCGCCTGGGCGCCGAACACGCCCTCGCCCCACTCCACCGAATTCAGGTAAATCTCGTAGATGCGCTGCTTGTCGAGCCAGAACTCGAGCATCCACGTGATGGCAAGCTCCTGGCCCTTGCGCAGGTAATGCTGCTCGGACGACAGGAACAGGTTCTTGGCAAGCTGCTGCGTGATGGTGGAACCGCCGCGCACGATGCGCCCGCGCTTCTTGTTGCGCTCCCAGGCGTCGAGCATGGCATCGAGCTCATAGCCGGGATGATTGACGAAGTCGGCGTCCTCGCTGGCGATCACCGCGCGCTTGAGGTTGCGCGAGATGCGGTCGTACGGCACCCACTGACGGTCGAGGCCGCAGCGCCACACATTGATGCCGCACAGGCGCCAGCGCTCGGCGCGCATGAAGGTGGTGGTGGTGGGATTGAGATACTGCCAGCTGGCGATCTGCACGAAGAAGTACAGCTGCATCGCCACCACCCCGGCAACCACGCAGCCCAGCAGGTAGCCGAGCCAGCGCACCGGATTGAAGACGGCGCCCGCCGGCGCCGCGTGGGTGCGGGCGGCACTGGCCGTGCGGTTGCGGTTTACCACGGCTGGCGGCGCCCCGGTCAGACCTTGCGTTCGGCCTGCAGCGCGGCGCGCAGCTCGGCCAGCACGGGCGCGGTGCGGGGCCGCACGCCGCGCCAGATATAGAAGGCCTCGGCGGCCTGCTCGACCAGCATGCCCAGCCCGTCGCTCACGCGCGCGCCGCAGCGTGCGGCGAACTGCAGGAACACGGTGGGCTCGGCGCCGTACATCATGTCGTAGGCCAGCACGCCCTCGCCCAGCAGGAACTCCGGCACCGGCGGCACTTCGCCCTGCAGGCTGCTGGACGAGGCATTGATCACCACGTCGACGGCCTCGTCCTCGGACAGGCCCTCGAGCGCATCGAGGCCGCCGCCCCACAGCTCGACGCCATACTGGTCGGCCGCCTCGACGAACGCTTCGAGCATGTCGCTGGCGCGCGACGCGGTGCGGTTGGCCACCACGATGCGCGACGGCCGGCACTCGATCAGCGGCAGCATCGCGCCCATCGCCGCGCCGCCGGCGCCCAGCAGCAGCACACGCTTGCCTTCGATCAGGGTGTCGAGGTTGTCCTGGATATCGCGCACCAGGCCGATGCCGTCGGTATTGTCGCCATGGATCAAACCCTCTTCGATCCACAGCGTATTGACCGCGCCGGCAGCCTCGGCGCGCTCGGTCAGGCGATCGGCCAGATCATAGGCCTCCAGCTTGAATGGCACGGTGACGTTGCAGCCGTAGCCGCCGTCGGCGAAGAACCGGCGCACGGTGTCGGCAAACCCGTCCAGCGGCGCCTCGAGGCGGTCATAGTGCACGGCCTCGCCGGTCTGGCGCGCGAAGGCGGCGTGGATCGACGGCGAACGGCTGTGCGCGACCGGGTTGCCGATCACCACATAGCGGTCGGCGCTGGCTTGGGAAGGGTCAGTGGATGTCATCAGCGTGCCTGCAAGCGGGTTTCCAGCCCGCTGCGCGAAAACTTGAAAGTGGAAATGACTTCGAGGATGTCCTGGCGCGACGCCATCTCGGCGGTAAAGGCGCCGAACGGCGCGGCCGCGCGCACGATCGCCACCGCCTGGCGGTCCAGCGCGGGATCGCCCGAGCTCTTGACCACGTCGATGGCGTCGACGTTATAGCCATCGCGGTTGTAGCCGAGCTTGCCCTGCCGGTTGACGTTGATCACGAGGATCAGCTGGCCGTAGAGCGGCTTGCCGTTGCGTTGCGGGAAGTCCGTGGTGCCACGCGCCTCGATCTTGCGGCGCAGCCGGTCGTAGTACTGCGCGTAGTCGACCGCCTGCGCGCTGGTGGCGGTCAGCTGGAAGCGCTTGGGCCGCTTGGCGTAGTGCTCCAGGTTGCGGCCGATCTCGGCTTCGAGCCGGGCCATCTCGTCGCTCGAGGTGCGCTCGTCCTGGCCGCGCTGCGGCGTGTCCTGGCGCTTCTCGCCCGGCTTGAGCGGCTGGTTGCGCACCGCCGGCGAGGCTTCGCGCGCCTGGGTCAGCAGGCGCTGCTGCTCCTGCTCCAGCTGCTCGACCCGGCGCTGCACCTGGCGCACCAGGTCTCCCTCCTGCGTCACGGTCTGCGCCGGCAACGGCGTGGTGGCACGCTGCAGGTCATGGTCGCCGCCGCCGTCGAGATTGGCCTGTGCCAGCGCGGTCGGGTTGCGCGGCTTCTGCGCCGACTTGGCATTGACCAGCACCACGTCCAGCGCGGCATCGCTGCGCTTGATCTCGAACACCTCCGGCGCGGCCACCCGCACCATCAGCAGCAGCGCATGCACGGCCACGGAAATGGCCAGCGCCCGGGCCAGCATACTGCTGTGGTGCCACCTGGCATGCCACCAGGGGCGGGAAGCGGCAAGAGTGGCGTTCACGATGGCTGGATGAGGGCTGGGGAGACAAGCGCGGCGGCAACCGCCGGTGCCGGCTGGCAGACCGGGGCACCGGGCCCCGGATCAGACCCGCATTGTAAGGGAGCCTCGCGGATTTCCGAAGGCTTCAGCCGGCCGCCGGGGTGCCGGTGTCGCGCTCGCCCGACGCCTCGCCGGCGTCTTCGCCGCCCGCCTCGGCCGGCGCTGGCTCCGCCACGCCGGCAGCCTGCTCGGCGGCTTGCTCGGCCGCGGCCTCGGCTGCGGCTTCGGCGGACAGTTCAGCGGCTTCCTCGTCGCTTTCCAGCTCTTCCTCGGGGACTTCGCCTTCACCGGCAAAGATCTCCAGCACCCGGCACGAGACCTCCAGCGTGATCTCGTCGGTCTCGCCGATTTCGAGCAGTACCTGGGTGCCGCGCTGCGCCTGCATCAGCTCGGGCACGCGCGTGACCAGCGGGATCTCGGTAAAGCGCACAGCGCCCTCCTTGAGCACCGTCGCCACCATGCGCTCGCGGTTTTCCTGCTTGAGCCAGCGCAGGCACCAGTAGCGCTCCATGGTCGACTGGTGGTCGGCATAGGCCGCGTAGGTCCCTTCGAAATCGGCCACCGCAGCCAGCAGGTCGGCGTCCTTGGGCTTGAACGGGGCCACCAGCTTGGCGGTCACGCCGTGCTGGGCGACCGCCAGGATCTGCCACTGGTTGACCAGGTCGACATAGCGGCGCAGCGGCGAGGTGCTCCACGCGTACTGCGCCACGCCCAGGCCTTCGTGCGGCGCCGGGTAGGTCTGCATCCGCGTACGGTGCATGCCCCAGGCCTTTTGCGTGCGGTAGATGCCGGGCACGCCGTTGTCGGCCAGCAGCTTGCCCCAGGTGCTGTTGGCCAGGATCATCATCTCGGCCACGATCTTGTCCAGCGGCGAGCCGCGCTTGCGTTGCTCGATGCGCACGCGCTGGCTGCCGTCGGCCTGGTCGTCCAGGTAGAAATTGAAGTCGGCGCGGTTGTGGGTCTCGGGACGCAGGCCGCTGGCCAGGCGCGCCTTCTGGCGCTCGTCGTAGAGGTAGCCGGCAAAGTGCCACAGCTGCGTCAGCGCGTCGCGGAACGGGTAGTCGCCGGTGCCTTCGGCGAGCGAGGCCTCGGTGATGATGTCGTCGAGCAGGTTGTGGCGCAGGTTGGCGGCGATCGGCACCATCTCGGCGCGGGTCTCGCTGGCGGTGACCAGCCACACCGTCGGATCCACCGTCACGTACAGCGACAGCGCCGGACAGGTACGCCCTTCCTGCAGCGTGTAGCGCTCCACCACCGGGTCCGGCAGCATGGTGATCTTGTCGCCCGGGAAGTAGACCGTCGACAGACGCTGGCGCGCGATCACGTCGAGCGGCTCGCCGCGGCGGATGCCCAGCGCCGGCGCGGCGATATGGATGCCGATGCGCAGCTTGCCGTCGGGCAGCGGCGTCACCGACAGCGCATCGTCGATCTCGGTGGTGGTGACGTCGTCGATCGAGAACGCCTGGACCTCTGCCAGCGGCAGGTCGGCGGGCGGCTCGGGCACGTCGGTATCAGGAAAGCCGGTGCCCTTGGGGAAGCACTCTGCGAGGAACTTGGCCTCGTGCAGCGCGCGCGCGCTGGCCACGCCGCCGGCTGCCACCATCAGCCGCATCGGCGACATGCCGAGCGCGGTGCAGGCCGCATCCATGGCCTTGTATTCCAGGCTGTTCTTGTCCGGCTTGAACAGCAGCTGCAGCACCTTGTTGCGGAACGATTCCGGCAGCGTCAGCGCCTTCAGCTGCTCCTCATATTCCGCCTGCACCAGCGCCTGCTGGCGCTTGCGCTCGAGCGCGGCCAGCGCGGCCTTGAGCTGGTCTTCGGGCGCGCGCTGGTAGCGGCCGCGCCCCTTGCGGCGGAAGTACACCGGGTTGCCGTGCAGCGCCATCGCCAGCGCCGCCTGCTGCACCGGGCCGGGCTCGGCCCCGTAGTAGTCGGCGGCCAGCTCGGCAAAACCGAACTCGGCCTCGGGCGCGCATTCCCACAGGAAGTCCAGGTCGATCTCGGCCACCATGTCGCCGGTCTGGCGCACCAGCTCGGGCGCCGACGGCTGCGCGAACTGCAGCAGCACGTCGCGCGACTTGACCTTGGTGCGCTTGCCGGCCGGCAGTTCCACCTGGTAAGCCTCGCCCTGCTGGTTCAGCACGGTGCCGGCGCGGATCTCGCCGCCTTCTTCGAACAGCAACTGCATCGATCGGTACTTTCAACTATGCGCGGAACCGCGCCGGGCGGCCCTGTGGCCAGCGCTGGAGCGGATCCTGTGGGAGAAATGGTGCCACCGCGCGCACCCCGCCATCGACGCGTGCGAACGGCAACGGCTGGGGGGCGTGTGTGCCTGCCGGTGGCCTGCCGGTGACTGGCAAAGACCCGGCCTGAGACCTGGCATGATACCGCACCCCGGTCCTGCCGCCCCCCGGCTCAGAGCGACATGCCGCCGCTGGCCTCGATTGCCACGCCGTTGACGTAGCTGGCGTCGTCGCTGGCCAGGAAGGCGTAGATGCTGGCAATCTCGGCCGGCTCGGCCAGCCGGCGCAGCCAGCATGACGACGTCATGCCGTCCAGCACCTTGTCCGGCACGGTCTGCAGGATCTCGGTATTGACGAAGCCCGGGCACACCGCGTTCACGCGCACGCCCTTGGGGCCCAGCTCGCGCGCCCAGGTCTTGGTGAAGCCGATCACGCCGAATTTGCTGGCGGCGTAGTTGGTCTGGCCGAAATTGCCGTACAGGCCGACCACGCTCGAGGCGTTCAGGATCACGCCCTTGCCCTGCTCGGTCATCAGCCCGGCCACGGCCTGCGCGCAGTTGAATACGCCTTTCAGGTTGACGTCGATGACGGCATCGAACTGGGCCTCGGTCATCTTGGCCAGGCGCGCGTCCTTGGTGATGCCGGCATTGTTGACGAGGATATCGACACGCTGGTGCGCGGCCAGCACGGCGGCGACCATGGCGTCGACCTCGTCACGGCGCGTCACGTCGACGCGGTAGGCCGATACGGTGGCGCCGGTGGCCGCCAGCCTGGCGGCGGCTTCTCGCACGCGCGCTTCCTGTACGTCGCACAGCACGACGATGGCGCCGTCTTCGGCAAAGCGCTGCGCGGTGGCAAAGCCGATGCCGGCGGCGGCACCGGTGATGATGGCAACCCGACCCTGCAGTTTCATCTCGTGGTCTCTTTCTTGGTTTCGGTAGTGTGTGTCGAAACAGGGCTTCGGTCTGTCGTCCGCATATATTTGGGATGCGGTACCGCCTCGGTCCCCGGGGATGGCCGCGACAGCAGGTCTGGCAGGAACACTTCTGTCACGAGCATGACGCCGCCGCCGCGCCGGAACACCGAACGCCGCGCGGTCAGCATCGGCACTGCCGCCATGGCCGGCAGCACGCGGTGCAGGGCCTGGCGCAGCGGATGGTGCGGCAGCAGCCGCGCAAACTGGAACGGCTCGCGCCGCACCGCCGGATCGACGAACAGGCGCCCGCCCAGCGGGCGTTCGCCCAGCCCGCGCAGGAACGGCCAGTCGCGGCGCGCATGGCGCAGCCGCACCACGGTATGGGCGAACACGGCGGGGATGTCGTCGCAGATCAGCAGCACCTCGCGCGTCAGCGCGGGGGTGCGGTCGGGCTGGCCCAGCGCCTGCCATTCGTCGGCAAACGGGCGCTGCGGCGCCTGCAGCAGCCGCGCCACGCGAAAGCGCGCGGAGGCGGCCACCAGCCGCGCCGTCAGCGAGCCGTCATCGCCGGTAACCCAGCGCCGCAGGTTGGGCGGGATCGCCGCATCGAAAGCCAGGTGCGGGCTCCAGCCGCAGCCGCGCACGGACTGCGCGCTCATGCCGCGCCGGCGCCGGCCGGCACCTTGCCGCCGGGACCATAGCCGCAGAAGGCGAGGACATCGTCGACGTAATCGGCAAATTCGCTGATGCCGTGGTCGCTGCCCTCGATCACGCGGATCTTCGCGCCGGGGCAGGCATCGACCATTTCGCGGTAATCCAGCACCTCGTCGCCGGTGGCGGCGATCAGGTAGTAGCGCTCGGGCCGGGTGATGGTGTCCACGCGCAGGTCCAGCAGCTCCTGCAGGTGGCGGCGTTCGACCGTGACCGAACCGCCGCCGTGCCACAGCGGCTGTTCGCCCAGGTAGCTTTCGAGATCGGTCCAGGGATGGATGGCGGGATTGAGCAGCACGGTCTTGCAGCCGTGCTGCTCGCCCAGCCAGCGCGCATAGAAGCCGCCCAGCGACGAGCCGACGATGGCGATGTCCTGGTCGCCGCCGGCTTGCGCGGCGCGGATCGCCGCCTGCGCCTGGGCCACGGCCAGCGCCGGCGAGACATTGAGCGTGGGGCAGGCGTAGTAGCGCCCCACGCCCCACTCGCGCATGCGCGCCTGCACCAGCTGGGCCTTGAACGATTGGGGCGAGGAGCGGAATCCGTGCAGATACAGCAGCATGGCGATGCGTCCGCTCAGCCCGCCGTGCGCTGGGCCAACGCGTCCAGCAGCTTCTGGTGCACGCCGCCGAAGCCGCCGTTGCTCATCACCAGCACATGGTCGCCCGGCTGCGCCGCGGCGCGCACGGCTTGCACCAGCGTGCCGAGGTCCTGGAACGCGGTGGCGGTGGCGCCCAGCGGCGCGAGCGCTTCGGCCAGGTCCCAGCCCAGAGCGTCCTTGCCCGCGGGAGCGCCATAGCCGAACACCAGGTCGGCCTGCTCCAGGCTGGCCGGCAGCTGCGCCTTCATCACGCCCAGCTTCATGGTGTTGGAACGCGGCTCCAGCACCGCCAGGATGCGGGCATTGCCGACGCGGCGGCGCAGCCCGTCCAGCGTGGTCTGGATCGCGGTCGGATGGTGGGCGAAGTCGTCATAGACCGTGACGCCGCCGGCCACGCCGCGCACTTCCATGCGGCGCTTGACGTTGGCGAAGCGCGACAGTGATTCGATCGCCTGCGCGGCCGGCACGCCGACGTGGCGCGCGGCGCCGATCGCGGCCAGCGCGTTCATGCGGTTGTGCGTGCCCTGCAGGTCCCACACCACCGTGCCGGCGACAGCGTCGCCGAACCAGACATCGAACGCGTCCTTGCCCGGCGCGGCCGGCGTGCGGGCCGCGTCGCTCTCGCGCCAGTCGCCGACGCCGAACTGCTCCACTTCACTCCAGCAGCCCCGCTCCAGCACGCGCGCCAGGCTTTCTTCCACGCCGTTGACGACGATCCGGCCCTGGCCCGGCACGGTGCGCACCAGATGATGGAACTGGGTCTCGATCGCGGCCAGATCCGGGAAGATGTCGGCGTGATCGTATTCCAGGTTGTTCAGGATGGCGGTGCGCGGGCGGTAGTGGACGAACTTGCTGCGCTTGTCGAAAAACGCGGTGTCGTATTCGTCGGCTTCGATCACGAAGAAGTCCGATTCTGTCACCCGCGCCGAGATGCCGAAGTTTTGCGGCACCCCGCCCACCAGGAAGCCGGGGTTGTAGCCGGCATCCTCGAGGATCCAGGCCAGCATCGACGTGGTGGTGGTCTTGCCGTGCGTGCCGGCCACCGCCAGCACCCACTTGCGCGCCAGCACGTGCTCGCCGAGCCATTGCGGGCCCGACACATAGGGGAGGTTGCGGTCGAGGATGGCTTCCATCAGCGGATTGCCGCGCGACACCACGTTGCCGATCACGAACAGGTCCGGCTCCAGCGACAGCTGGGCCGGGTCGAAGCCCTCGATCAGTTCGATGCCCTGGGCTTCGAGCTGGGTGCTCATCGGCGGGTAGACGTTGGCATCGCAGCCGGTGACGCGGTGGCCGGCCTGCTTGGCCAGCACCGCCAGGCCGCCCATGAAGGTGCCGCAGATGCCGAGGATATGAATATGCATGGGTTCCCGGAAAGACTTGAAGCCCGCAGGCGTGGGGATTCGGGCCCGGCGGCGCGGCGGCTGGTTTAGAGCCTTGCGGCGCGGCGGCGGCCGGGCAGGAAGCCTACGATTGTACCCGACCGCCAGCGCCGTTCGCTGCACTGCGGCAGCCCCACAGCGCGGGCGCGGACGCCTCCGGTATCATGGGGCATGAACCGACGTACCGCCCCAGACCCCACCCGCCTGCGCGAGGAAATCGCCCAGGCCGCCGCCCGCATGATCGCCGAGGATGGCGCCGACTACGCCACCGCCAAGCGCAAGGCCGCGCGCCAGGTGTTGGGCGAGCAACGCGTTCCGGGCGAATGGCTGCCCGACAACGAGCAGGTCGAGGCCGAAGTGCGCGCCTACCAGGCGCTGTTCCACGCCGACAGCCAGCCGCGCGTGCTGGCGCTGCTGCGCCGGCTGGCTGTGATGGCCATGCAGGACCTGGCGCCGTTCCGTCCTTACCTGGTCGGCGCCGTGCTAAACGGCACCGCCACGGAACACTCCGATATCTATTTGCAGTGTTTCTGCGACAGCGCCAAGGATGCCGCGCTGCACCTTATCAACGCGGGTGTCGACTTCGAGACCAGTGAGAGCCGCCACTTCGGCGGCCGCGGCGAGGTCGAGACCCTGAGCTTCCTGTGGAAAGGCCAGTGGCCCGACCGCCGCGAGACGCGGCTGCTGGCGGGCGAGGTCCGCGCGGAACTGGGTGCGCCAGTCGGCATCCATATAGCACTGTATGATGCCGTCGATGAACGCGGCGCAGTGCGCACGGATGCCTCAGGGCGCGCCGCCCGCGCCGACGTGCAGGCCGTGCAGGCGCTGCTCGATGCCGCCGACGCCGCCGGCAACGCCTGAAGCCACACCTTCTCTTTTACTGGTCAAGCCATTCCATGACTGAAACTGTCGCCCCACCCGCCCGCCGCTCGCGCCTCTGGCTGTGGATCGCTGTCGCCGTGGTTGCCTGTGCCGCCGGTGCGCTGGCCGGACATTTCGTGTTCTCGCCGAAGCCCGCCAGCGATGAGGCCGTCGAAACCCTGTTCCAGTCGCGCCTGCCGGATCCCGCCGGGGCAGAACTGGACCTCGGCAAATTGCGCGGCAAGACGGTGGTGGTCAACTTCTGGGCGCCGTGGTGCGGGCCTTGCGTCGAGGAAATGCCCGAGCTGACTGCCCTGCATGAGGAGCTCAAGCACCGCCAGGTGGAATTTGTCGGGATTGGTATCGATTCGGCGGCCAACATCCAGCAGTTCACCAAGAAAGTGCCGGTTTCCTATCCGCTGGCCGTCGCCGGCTTCGCCGGCACTGACCTATCGCGCAATTTCGGCAACAGCGCCGGTGGCCTGCCCTATACCGTGGTCATCAATCCGGATGGAACGGTGAAATATCGCAAGATGGGGCGGGTGACCGCGGACGAATTGCGTGCCGTGCTGCCGCGCGCCTGAGCACTTCTTCCGCCAAAATCAGCGAATTACGACCTTTCTTGATGGATTTAGCTCAGACGCGGATCCTTTCGGCGGGAAAGTGCTTGAAGCGACGCCGAACGCGTGCCCCGGGCCGGCAAGCCCTGTATGGCGTGCTAGACAAATCCCTCTAAGCTACGGTAATCTCCGCGCAATTTCGTTGATCTGGTCGAGCCGCCGTGACTGCATCCCGCTCTATCCGTCGCTCACCCCGCTACCGCAAGGTGCTGGTCCTGCATGGGCCTAACCTCAATCTGCTGGGGACGCGCGAGCCGGAGACCTACGGGCACACGACGCTGGCCGATATCGACGCGGCCCTGGCCGAACGTGCGGCGAAGGCCGGCATGTCGCTGCAGACGTTCCAGTCCAACCACGAGGGTGCACTGGTGGACCGGGTCCACGCCGCGCGCGCGGAAGGGATCGAGTTCATCATCATCAACCCGGCTGCCTACACGCATACCAGCGTGGCACTGCGCGATGCGCTGGCCGGCGTGGCGATCCCGTTCGTCGAGGTGCACCTGTCGAACGTGCACCGTCGCGAAAGCTTCCGGCACCACTCGTACTTCTCGGACGTGGCGGTCGGAGTGGTCTGCGGGCTGGGCTGGCAGGGTTACCTGCTGGCGCTGGACTATGTACTGGGCCAGGAGCAGCCGCCACCCGAGAGTTCGGGGAGCTGAACCCCAAGGATTTTTTCGACAACCTGCGCGCGCCGCCCGGCGGCCTGCGCCCGTTGGCGTGCCTCGGCACGGCGGGCGCCGGATTCCGGTGGCCGGCACAACGATTGCTCCGCCAGGCCCGTCCCGGGCAGCGGTGGAAAACCCGATTCAGGAGGATAAAAAGATGGACCTGCGCAAGCTGAAGACGCTGATCGACCTGGTGGCCGAGTCCGGCATCTCCGAGCTGGAAGTCACTGAAGGCGACGGCAAGGTACGCATCGTCAAGCAACCGCCGCAAGTCGTCGCCGCGCCGATGGCGATGCCGCAGATGCAGGCCCTGCCCGCCGCCGTGCCGGCCGCTGCCGCCCCCGCCAGCGCCGCCGCACCGGCTGCCGAGCCGGTTGCACAGCTGCCCGCCGGCCATGTGGTGACCTCGCCGATGGTGGGCACGTTCTACCGCGCCCCGTCGCCCGGCGCCGCGCCCTTCGTCAACGTCGGCGATGCGGTCAAGGAAGGCCAGACCGTCTGCATCATCGAAGCCATGAAGCTGCTCAACGAGATCGAGTGCGACAAGGCCGGCGTCATCAAGGAAATCCTGGTCGAGAACGGCCAGGCCGTGGAATACGGCCAGCCGCTGTTCGTCATCGGCTGATCCTGACCGGCATGCTGGGCCCAGTGCCGGCGGCGGCCGCGCAAGCGGCCCCTCGCTGCCCTTCCCGGGCGGCATGCCACGGCGCTTCCCGCGCCAGGGACGTTGTGGGCTTCGCGGCCCGTTCCGTGCAGTTCCATGCAGTTCCCGCAGTATCGCGGCCCGGGTGGCCACAGGCCATCACGGAGCGCGCCCGGCGTGCCCTTGCGCCACGCAGCGGGACAGCTACTGTTCTTCTCGCAGAGAGAGACCATGTTTGAAAAAATTCTGATCGCGAACCGCGGCGAAATCGCTCTTCGCATCCAGCGCGCCTGCCGCGAACTGGGCATCAAGACGGTCGTGGTGTACTCCGAGGCCGACAAGGAGGCCAAGTACGTGCGCCTGGCAGACGAAGCCGTCTGCATCGGCCCGGCCCCGTCGCCGCTGTCGTACCTGAACATGCCCGCCATCATCTCGGCCGCCGAGGTGACCGATGCGCAGGCCATCCACCCGGGCTACGGCTTCCTGTCCGAGAACGCGGACTTTGCCGAGCGGGTGGAAAAGTCTGGCTTCGTCTTCATCGGCCCGACCGCAGACAGCATTCGCCTGATGGGCGACAAGGTCTCGGCCAAGCAGGCCATGATCAAGGCCGGCGTGCCGTGCGTGCCCGGCTCGGACGGCGCGCTGCCCGACGACCCCAAGGAAATCCTGGCGACCGCGCGTCGCGTCGGCTACCCGGTGATCATCAAGGCCGCCGGCGGCGGCGGCGGCCGCGGCATGCGTGTGGTGCATACCGAAGCCGCGCTGATCAACGCCGTCAACATGACGCGCGAAGAAGCCGGCCGCGCCTTCGGCAATCCGGAGGTCTACATGGAGAAGTTCCTCGAGAACCCGCGCCATGTGGAAATCCAGATCCTGGCCGACCAGCACAAGCAGGCCATCTGGCTGGGCGAGCGCGACTGCTCGATGCAGCGCCGCCACCAGAAGGTGATCGAGGAAGCCCCCGCGCCGCATATTCCGCGCCGCCTGATCGAGCGCATCGGCGACCGCTGCGCCGAGGCCTGCAAGAAGATGGGCTACCGCGGCGCCGGCACTTTCGAATTCCTGTACGAGAACAACGAGTTCTACTTCATCGAGATGAACACGCGCGTGCAGGTCGAGCACCCGGTCACCGAGATGATCACCGGCATCGACATCGTGCAGGAGCAGATCCGCATCGCCTTCGGCGAGAAGCTGCGCTTCCGCCAGAAGGACGTGCAGTTCCGCGGCCACGCCATCGAATGCCGCGTCAACGCCGAGGACCCGTTCAAGTTCACGCCGTCGCCGGGGCGCATCACCGCCTGGCACATGCCCGGCGGCCCGGGTGTGCGGGTCGACTCGCACGCGTATGATGGTTACTTCGTCCCGCCCAACTACGATTCGATGATCGGCAAGATCATCTCCTACGGCGCCACGCGCGAGCAGGCCATCGCCCGCATGCGCATCGCGCTGTCGGAAATGGTGGTGGACGGCATCCAGACCAACGTGCCGCTGCACCGCGAGCTGATGATGGACGCCAACTTCGTCGAAGGCGGCACCAGCATCCATTATCTCGAGCATCGGCTGGCAGAACGCGCGAAGGCCTGAGCACCGGTCTGAGCAACCCGCAGCAACAGAAGGAAGCCCGTGGCATTTCAGGAATGTGTGATCGAAGTGGCGCAGGACCAGGCCGAAGCCTGGTCTGACGCCCTGTTCGACCTCGGCGCGCTGTCGGTTTCGGTGGAAGACGCCGACGCCGACACGCCCGACGAGCAGCCGCTGTTTGGCGAGCCCGGGCTGGAACCGAAGCAACTCGCGTGGAACCGCTCGCGCGTGGTCGCGCTGTTCGGCGACGACGCCGACCCGGCCGTGGTGGTGGCGGCCGCCGCCAACCAGCTGGGCATCGACCCGGTGCCGCCGTACCAGCTGCGCGCTGTCGAGGACCAGGACTGGGTGCGGCTGACGCAGTCGCAGTTCGAGCCGATCCGCGTGGGCGAGCGCATCTGGGTGGTGCCGTCGTGGCACGACGCGCCCGAACCCGACGCCGTGGTGCTGGAGCTCGATCCGGGCCTGGCCTTCGGCACCGGCAGCCACCCCACCACGCGGCTGTGCATGCAGTGGCTGGAGCAGAACCTGACGCCGGGCGAAACCGTACTCGACTACGGCTGCGGCTCCGGCATCCTGGCGATCGTCGCGCGCAAGCTGGGCGCGGGCGACACGGTCGGCATCGATATCGATCCCAACGCGGTGGAAGCGTCGCGCTACAACGCCGAGCGCAACCACGTCGAGGCATCGTTCGCGCTGCCGGAATCGGTGTCCGATGCCAGCTACGACCTGGTGGTCGCCAACATCCTGTCCAATCCGCTCAAGCTGATGGCGGCCATGCTCAGCGCGCGCGTGCGCGCCGGCGGCCGGCTGGTGCTGTCCGGCGTGCTGGAGCGCCAGGCCGAGGAAGTCGCCGCGGCCTACGCGCCCTGGCTGCCGCTGACGGTGTGGCGCAGCGAGGAAGGCTGGGTCTGCCTGCACGGCACCCGCCCCTGATTCCGCCCGATGGCCGCCGTCAAGCTAGTCACGCGCTGCCCGGCCTGCCGCACCGCCTTCCGGCTGGTCGCCGACCAGTTGCGGCTGCGCCAGGGGCTGGTGCGCTGCGGCCAGTGCGAAACGGTGTTCGACGCGCGCGAGCACCTGATCGAAATTCCCCTGCCGGCTGGCAACACCGCGGGCAGCGCCCCGGCCTCGGCACCGAAGCCGGCAGCGCCTGCCTCCGCCACCGCTGATACCAGCGCGCCGCTCGTACCGTCACCAGCGGCACCCGCGCCGACGCCCGCCCCCACTCCCGCTTTCACCCCGACCATCGACCCCGGCTACGACGTGCCGGCGCTGGATGCGCCGACCATGCTGATGTCGTCGCCCGAGGACATGGCCGTGCCGCCACAGGCCGGCATGGACGATGCCGAGATCGAACGCGCGCTGCGCGAAGCCAACGCGGCCGTCGCCGACCGCGATGCGCGCGACGCGCAGCGCCAGGCCGCAGGCCCGCTCGCCGAAGCAGCCCCGGCCCCGGCACCAGCACCGTCGGAACAGCCGCCCGCCCCGGCAGCCGCTTGGCCTGCGCTGGACCACGGCGCGCTCGAGAGCCCGGCCGGGAAACCCGCGGCGGCGGCCCCAGGCGCCATCCCCAGCGCGAGCGAATTCCTGCGCGCGGCATCGGCCGATGAGGCATCCGAGCCAGCGCCGTGGCCGGATCACACCCAGCGCCCGGCTGACCAGTCTGCGGCCGCCACGCCGCCGAACCCAGTGCCCGCCGCCAGCGAGCAGGACCAAGCCCGCTCCGCTGGCCCCGACACCCTTGCCAGCGTCACCGGCGGCGCGGTCGCGCGCGAGCAGGCGACCCGCCGCTGGGTCCGCGCCGAAGCACCGGCGGGCCCGGTGTTCGCCCCTGACTTCCTGCGGCACGCGCGCGAGCGCGAACGTGAACGCCAGCCGCGCCGGCCCATCGCCGTGCCCCGTGTTGCCTGGCGCGCGGCAGCCGTGGTACTCGCCATCGCCGCGCTGTTGCAGCTTGCCTACTTGGGGCGCAGCCAGCTCGCCGGGCACTTCCCGATGCTGCGCCCGGCACTCGAGGCCGCATGCGCGCCGTTCGGCTGCACGGTACCGCCGTGGCGCGACATCGATGCGCTGCGCATCGAGACCTCGCAGCTGCAGCGCCAGGATGAAGGCGGCGACACCTACCTGCTGGCGGTCACGCTGCGCAACCTGGGCCGCGCCAGCACCGCGCTGCCGGCGATCGAGCTGGTGATGACCGACCTGCAGGACCAGTTGCTGCTGCGCCGGGTGCTGCTGCCCACGGAATACCTCGAGCCGTCGCAGCAGGCCTTTGCCTTACAAGGGCTGCGCGCGGGCATGGAGCTGCCGGTTCGGGTACGATTCCGGACGCAGCAGGCGCCAGCCAACTATCGCGTGCTGATTTTTTACCCCTGAATTCCTGGCCCGCCGCCGGACCGAATCCGAGTCTTGCGGCAGGCCTTGCCCCCGCTCCGGACTGCAACCGGAAACTCATCAGATATCAAGGAGTAGACATGAGCAACGTCACCCTCGGCGGCAACGCCATCGAAGTCGCAGGCAAGTTCCCGCAAGCCGGCGACAAGGCCCCCGCCTTCTCGCTGGTCGGCAAGGACCTGAAGGATGTCTCGCTGGCCGACTTCGCCGGCAAGCGCAAGGTGCTGAACATCGTCCCGAGCCTGGATACGCCGGTGTGCCAGGCGTCCGCGCGCAAGTTCAACGAAGCCGCCAGCGGCCTGGCCAACACCGTGGTGCTGACCATCTCCGCCGACCTGCCGTTTGCCATGGGGCGCTTCTGCACCGCCGAAGGCCTGGCCAACGTGGTGCCGCTGTCGACCATGCGTGGTGCCGAGTTCAAGGGCAACTATGGCGTCGACATCAAGACCGGCCCGCTCGCCGGCGTGACCGCCCGCGCCGTGGTGGTGCTGGACGAGAACGACACCGTCAAGTACAGCCAGCTGGTGCCCGAGATCAAGAACGAGCCCGACTACGACGCCGCCCTGGCCGCGCTGAAGTAACAGGCGGCGCGCCTGCGATGTCAGCGGCCGCCCGCGACCACGGGGCGGCCGCTTCTGTTTTTGCGTTACTGCTTCTGCCCGCAAGGGCGCCGATCCACCGAAACCAACCCGACACCTGGAGAGAGCATGGCCAGCCTGATCTGCGGCTCCGTCGCCTACGACACCATCATGACGTTCGACGGACGCTTCCGCGAACACATCCTGCCGGACCAGATCCACATGCTGAACGTCTCGTTCCTGGTGCCCGGCATGCGCCGCGAGTTCGGCGGCTGCGCCGGCAACATCGCCTACACGCTCAAGATGCTGGGCGGCGATCCGGTGGTGATGGCCACCGTCGGCATCGATGCCGAACCGTACCTGGAATACCTGCGCAAGCTGGAGATCCCCACCGGCCATATCCGCGTGCTGCCGGAGACGTTCACCGCGCAGGCCATGATCACCACCGACCTGGACAACAACCAGATCACCGCCTTCCACCCTGGCGCAATGAGCCAGTCGCAGCTGAACCATGTCAAGGACGCGCTGGGCGGCGCCCAGGCGCCCAGCCTCGGCATCGTTGCGCCCGACAGCCGCGAAGGAATGCTGCACCACGCGCGCCAGTTCGCCGAAGCCGGCGTGCCGTTCATCTTCGACCTGGGCCAGGCCATGCCGCTGTTCAACGGCGACGACCTGCGGGAGTTCGTTGAACTCGCCAGTTACGTAACAGTCAATGACTACGAGGCGCAGGTCCTGCTGTCGCGCACCGCATGGACCAGCGCCGAGGTTGCCGCGAAGGTTCGTGCCTTCATCGTCACGCACGGCGAACGCGGCGCCAGCATCTTTGCCGATGGCCGCCAGTACGCGATCCCGGCCGTCGTGGCCGAGCGCATCGTCGATCCGACCGGCTGTGGCGACGCCTTCCGCGGCGGCCTGCTCTTCGGCATTGAAAACGGATTAGACTGGGAAACGACCGGCCGCCTCGCCTCGCTGATGGGATCGGTCAAGATCGCGCAGCAGGGTCCGCAGAACCACTGGTTGTCGCGCGACGAAATCGGCAACCGGTTCCAGTCTGCATTCGGGTACCGCTACGCCTGACCTGCGGCCGGCGCGTGGCGAATTTTTCGGGAACTGACATGACCAACAAGCTACGCGGCGGCGCGCATGCCGTCCTTGGGGCCACCCTGGTTGCCACGCTGGCCGCCGGCTGCGCCACGCAATCGAATTCCAACAGTGTCTACGGCACCGGGCAGGCGCAACGCGAACAGACCGTACGCTACGGCGTGGTCGAAGGCATCCGCGAGGTCACCATCCAGGGCGGCCAGACCGGCGCCGGCACGCTGGCGGGCGGCGCCATCGGCGGCATCGCGGCCGGCAGCACCATCGGTGGCGGCAACGGCGCGGTGGCGGCGGGCATCCTCGGCGCGGTGCTGGGCGGCATCGCCGGCAGCGCGGCCGAGAACAAGATCAACCAGCGCCGCGCGCTGGAGATCACCGTGCGCCTGGACAACGGCGAGATGCGCGCGATCACGCAGGAGGCCGACGAAGCCTTCCGCCCCGGCGAACGGGTGCGGCTGCTGTCGTCGGGCGGCGTGACCCGGGTCACGCACTGACGGCCGCACAGGCCCTCTCCCAAGGCGCACCCCAGGCGCCGTACCCGCAAGGGTGCGGCGCTTTTTCTTTGGCCGATCCGCCGGCCCAGCCATGCCGCGCGCGCCCATGAAAAAACCCGCCGGGCGGTTGCCATCGGCGGGTCGGCAAGACCTCAGGTGTCTTGCGGACCGGATACGCGGTATCCGGTCATGCGGGCACGACATGCGTGCCGTTGTGGTTCCTTGCGGAACAGGTAAGGTCCACGCCGTGGCGGCGCAGCTTACGGACGGTTGCCGGTCGGGAACGGCCAGGCAGCAGCCGGGTTCAGCGCGGTCTTGGCAGCCGAAGCGGGAGCAACGGCAGGCGCAGCGGCAGGCTTGGCAGCAGCCTTCTTGGCAGCCGGCTTCTTGGCAGCAGCCTTCTTGGCGGCCGGCTTCTTCGCAGCAGCCTTCTTGGCAGCGGCCTTCTTGGCGGGCGCCTTCTTGGCAGCAGCCTTCTTGGCCGGTGCTGCCTTCTTGGCGGCAACCTTCTTCACCGCGGCCTTCTTGGCCGGTGCCTTCTTGGCGGCGGCCTTCTTGGCCGGTGCTGCCTTCTTGGCGGCGACCTTCTTCACCGCGGCCTTCTTGGCCGGTGCTGCCTTCTTGGCGGCGGCCTTCTTGGCCGGTGCTGCCTTCTTGGCGGCGACCTTCTTCACCGCGGCCTTCTTGGCCGGTGCCTTCTTGGCGGCTGCCTTCTTGGCGGCCGGTGCAGCCTTCTTGGCGGCGACCTTCTTCACAGCAGCCTTCTTGGCGGCCGGCTTGGCGGCCTTCTTAGCCGCCGGCTTTTTCTTTGCAGCAGTTGCCATGGATAACTCCTTCACTAGAGAGTGAATATCGAATGACCTAAGTTGGCGACCCGACCGACCCGAGGCGCGCCACAGCAGCGCAGCCCCAGTCGAGCGAGCGATTCATCGGCGTGCGGCCCGACCACTGCTGCACGCTAATGAATTCGGTTGCAGGCGCACCGCCCATGGCGGTGCCTTGGCGGCCGGCGCGAGCCCGCAAGCGGGTCTCGGGCACCTGCCGCGCCCTGGAATATTCGATCAGCCCGCACCGCCCGTTGAGCCGGCGCGCGGCCAGAAATGAGGAGATATCGGACAGCTGGCCTGCGGTGCGGGCTTGGCCTCGCGCACGGCAGACGGCATTCATTCGGTGGTAGCTGGTCCAACCCGTTAATGGACCAAGGGAGACTGCACGCGTTTTAAGAAGCCGGTCGGGCCTGGTCTGCGTCAAAGTTCTCGTGCTCCTCAGCTACTACCTTCGTCATTGCATCGAAGCGCGCATCGCGCTTTTCGGTTCCATCTTGCTTCCTGCTTCGCTGCAATGAAGTGAGACTCTTGTCAAGGCGAATCATAATTCGTTTGCACGATGATGTTAAGAAAAAAGTGCAAAAAAACTTGCCTGCATGCATCGCTCCAACTAGTTCTCACGCGCGTCGTCACGAAGACGTTGCCGACGACATGCCAACGCGTCGCGCGCATGCCCGTCTCGTGACCCACTACGCGCGCTCGCGCACGCCGCGCGGCGCCCCTTCGCCGACCGTGCGCACCGCAGCTTTTACACACCGTCGCGCGTAGCGATGACAAGCCGCGCAGCATGCGCGCGACGACTGCGAACAGCGCTGCCGCGTGTCCTCGCACTTTCCGAAAAGCCGCATGGGCAAAGGCTTTGCGGGCGATGCACCAATGCGCGTGCGGCGCGCGTCGAGCGCTGCGGCGGCACGTTTCGACACGCGCGCGACGCGATCACCGGCGCGCGCGCTGCATGCTTTACACGCTCGACCCCGTACGCACGCGCGACGCCGTGCTCGATGTTCGACGATACCGGCGTCGGTCACCGCGCGACACCATCACCGCGCACGCGCGAGAGTGATGCGTGCACGCAACGGTTTGCATCGACGCAACGTCGAATGGCCTTCGCGAAGGCATCGCAAGGGCATCGCGAAGGCATCGCGAAGGCATCGCAAGGGCATCGCGAAGGCATCGCGAAGGCATCGAAGCGTTGCGATCGAGCCAAGCGCCGACGACAGCGAAGCGTCGCGGCAACACTCCTGAAGTCGCAGCGATGAGGTCGCATCGCGCTGCCCGATCCGGAGCGCGCGCGCCGCGCATTGCGGCTGCGTTCGCGCCGTCGCCAAGGACGCGCCGAGGTGCCGTCGGGCGCGTCGTACGTCCGCTTAGAGGATTGCTTCAGCGCTTGCGCGCAGGCGTGTTTTGCTGCGCCACAAAAACCCGCAAACGCCCGCTGCATGCGGCCTGGCGGGCAGCGGACTGGCGCCGCGGCACGGCGCGCGCCAGTCCGCGCCGGATTGCGGCGCGGCGGTTGCGCCAGTAGATTGGCGTGGCTACGAACCTCAAAGGAGACATCATGCGCAGCCCTTCCCCCATCGCCTGCACCATGCGCGCCGCGGTGCTTGCCGCCACCCTGCTTGCCAGCGCCGCGGCGCTGGCGCAGGCCACGCCCAGCGGCACGTGGAAGACCATCGATGACAACACCGGCAAGCCACGCGGGCTGGTGGAGATCACCGAGAAGAACGGCGTCTACAGCGGACGCCTGCTCAAGAGCTTCGTCGAGGGTGACGGCAAGCCGCGCGTCTGCGACAAGTGCACCGACGCGCGCAAGGACCAGCCCCTGATCGGCATGACCATCCTGTCCGGCTTGCGCAAGACCGGCGACAACGAGTGGAGCGGCGGCGAGATCCTCGATCCGGAGAACGGCAAGGTCTACAAGAGCAAGATGTCGCTGGCCGAGGATGGCAACAAGCTCAACGTGCGCGGCTTCATCGGCATCAGCCTGATCGGACGCACCCAGACCTGGGAGCGCGAGCGCTGAGCGCTGCCGGCACTCAGGGTTTCTCCGGGGCCTGCGGTGGGTGACCTGCCTAAGGAGAAACAGCAGGCGAAAAAAAACCGGGCGGTGATGAACCGCCCGGTTTTTTTGTCCCCGATGCTGCGCTTTACATGCGGTAGCGCAGCGTAGCCATGACGCTGCGCGGAGCGCCCGGCATGTTCAGGTTGGGATTGGTGCCGTGCGCCGAGACGATGTAGCCCTTGTCGAACAGGTTGTACACGTTCAGCTGGGCCTCGAAGGCGCCGCGGCGGTACCAGGCCATCGCGTCGGCGGTGACATAGCCTGGCAGGGTCACGGTGTTCTGCGGGTCGGCATAGCGCGCGCCTACCAGGTTGGCGCCGAGGCCGACACCGAAGCCGTGGCCCAGGTCCTTGGTCACCCACAGGTTGCCGGAGTGGCGCGGCGTGATGGTGGCGCGCTTGCCCTGCAGCGCGGCGCTGGACTTGGTGATGGTGGCGTCCAGGTAGGCGTAGCCGGCCAGCATGCGCCAGCCGCTGCCCAGCTCGGCCGCGCCGGAGAGCTCCACGCCGTCGGTGCGCTGCTCGCCGATCGGCAGCAGCGCCGTGTTGGTGGCGTTGGCGACCTTGATATTGCTGCGCTCCAGGCGGAACACCGAGATCGTGGTGCTGGCCTTGCCGTTCAGCCAGTCGTACTTGGCGCCGACTTCCGTATTCCTGGTGCTCTCGGGGCCGAGATCCGCATTGTTGGCCGCCAGCGCAAAGGCTTCGCCGGACGGTTGGAACGACTTGCTCCACGACACGTAGTACGACTGCGTCTTGCTCGGCTGCCACACCAGGCCGGCACGCGGGCTCCAGGCGGAGTCGCTGCGCGACAGGTCGCGCTGACCGGCGATGCGGTTGCGGGTCTCCTGCTGGAAGTTGTCGTAGCGCACCCCGACCAGCGCCTTCCACTGCTCGCTGAAGGTGATCATGTCCTGGGTGTAAAAGGCCAGCGTGTCGAAGATGCCCAGGTTCGAGGTGGTCGGGTTGCCCGGTGCCTGGCGCGGCAGCACCGGCAGCACCGGGTTGAACAGGTCGAAGGTGCCCGGCACGGGCTTGGTGTTGTTGACCTGGTCCTTGTTCTGCTGGCCGACCTCCATGCCGTACAGGATCTCGTGCTTGGTGCCGAAGAGCGTCGCCTTCTGGATCAGGTCGGTCTGGTTGAACCAGCCATGTTCCTCGCGGCGGACATTGCCGTGGTTCATGGTCAGGCGTTGCGTCGCCTCGTTGACCGCGGAGGTCAGCGTGTTGTTCCGGTCGAGCGAGTAGTGGTAATACCGCGTCGCATTGCGGATCGACCAGTTCTCATTGAAGCGATGGTTGATGGTGGCAGTGCCGGAGAACACACGCGACTGTGAGTAGTCGGCGTCGCGCGCATTGGCCGCGCCGTAGTAGCGCGACGCGGGAACATCCACCGGCCGGCCGCGGTACGCCGGGATGCCGAAGTCGGTCACGCGGCGGTCTTCCAGGTAGTCGGCCTGGAACAGCACGGTGGTCTCGGGCGCGACGCGCAGTTCCAGCGACGGCGCGATCGCCTTGCGGTCCAGGAACTGCTGCGAGCGGTAGCTGTTGGCCTTCTCCACCGCGCCGGTGATGCGGAACGCCGCGGCGCCGTCGGCGAAGACGCGGCCGACGTCGGCCTCGGCCCGGCGGTCGGCCCACATGCCGTAGCTGAGCGCGAAGTCGGTGACGTCGATGCCCGGCTTCTTGGTCACGCGGTTGATCAGGCCGCCCGACGAACCGCGCCCGTACAGCACCGCCGCCGGTCCCTTGATGACTTCGACGCGGTCGACGTTGGACAGGTCACGGAAGTACAGCGCATCGTCGCGGATGCCGTCGACGAACTGGTCGGCGATGGCGGTGAAGCCGCGGATGGAGACCTGGTCGCGCTGGCCGTCCCCTGTGGAGAACGACACGCCCGGCACGTTCTTCAGCGCATCCTGCATCGAGGTGGCGTGCTGGTCGCGCATGACCTCGGCTGTGACCACGTTGACGGTTTGCGGCACGTCGCGCAACGGCGCTTCGGTCTTGGTCGCGCTGACCGCGTTGGGCGGGTTGTAGCCCGCGCCGAGTTCACGGCTGACGTCCGCCTTGACGGTGACCTCCGGCAACTGCGCCGGCGTCGCCGCCGGTGCGGACTGTGCCCACACCAGCATCGGTTGAAATACGAAGCTCCCCGCCACCGCGGCACAAATCGGGTGAAGTTTTATTCTCATTGGCCAGTAATCGACTGTAATAATTTGGAAAAGCGGGCGAATTATCGATTACGGAATTGTCATGGTCAACGAGATTGCGAATTATTCCTATTCCCAATCAAGATATGTTGCTTTCAACACAATCGTGGCCGATGGCAGCTTCGGTTTTGTGATCCTTTTCTGACTTTTGGGCCGGTCGCGCTAGGCCAGTTGCGCCGCCAGCGCATCACGCGCTTGCGCAATGAATGCCGACTCGCCCCGGCGCGCGGGCAGCAGGAAGAACTCCGCCTCCGGCAGCCGCGGCAGCCCCAGCCGCGCGACGGTGGCACCGTCCAGCGGCGCTACGCCAGGGCCGATCGCCGAAGCGTTCAGGCATGACAAGCCCAGTCCGGCAGCCAGCGCGAGATGCAGTCCTGCGACGCCTGACGCGGAATGGGCAATCTCGAACGGCACCCGCTTGCGCAGCAGCCGCTGCACCACGTACTGGTGCAGCGAGCAGGTGTCTGGCAACAGCACCAGCGGCAGCGTCGCGGGGAGCGTGTCGGCCTCGGCGGGCGCGGCTACCCAGGCGAGCGGCTCGCGTCGCAGCACCGTGCCGCGCGCGGCCGCGCCGCGCGTGCCGGGCAGCCGCATGCTCAGCCCGATATCGAAGGTGTCGCGCCCGGCGGCGGCATCGATCGCCGCGCTCTTCATCACCGTCACATGCAGGCGCAGGTACGGATAGCGCTCGCGCAGGCGCCGCAGCATGCCGGCGATCTCGGCGGGGCGGAAATAGTCCGTCACCGCCAGGCGCAGCTCGCCTTCCAGCGCGTGGCCGCGCAGCTCCTGCAGCGCCAGTTCATGCAGCGCCAGGATGCGCCGCGCGTGCTCCAGCAGCCGCTGACCGGCCGGCGTCGGCTGCGCGCCGTGGCGGCCGCGTGTCAGCAGCGGCACCCCGGCGCGTTCTTCCAGCTTGCGCAGCTGCTCGCTGACCGACGACTGCGACAGGAACAGCCGGGGTGCCGCGGCCGACAGGCTGCCGCTGTCGGCAACCGTCACGAAGGTGCGCAACTGGTCGGTGTCGAATCCACGCATGGCAAGCCTCCGGGCAGAGTTGGAATCGTTTCGGCATAGCCGATGGAAGGCATCTGTTATTCCTGCTTTTCCGATACTACACCACGCCCTACCATGGCTTCACCAACCCGCCCGAAACCAAGGAGCCCCGCCATGCCCCACATCGTCCTGCACCTGGCCGGCCAGCCCGATGCCGACCTCACCCGCCGCAGCGCCAGGGCCATCGCCGACCTGACCGAGCGCGTGCTCGGCAAGCAGCGCGACGTCATCGCCGTCACGGTCCAGTACATCCCGCACGACAGCTGGATCATCGCCGACGCGCCGCTGTCCGAGCAGGGCCGCAATGCCTTCCACCTGGACATCAGCGTGACCGATGAAACCAACACCAAGGCGGAGAAGGCGCAGTTCATCGCAGCCGTGTTCGAGGCCATGTCCGGGCTGCTGGGCAACCTGCATCCCGTCTCCTACGTCCACGTGATCGACGCGCGCGCCGCGGCGTACGGCTACGGCGGGCGCACGCAGGAGTATCGCCACCAGCACCGGTGAAGCCAGGCTGCTCCTTCCTGCCGGCGGCCGCCACCGCGGCGCCCGCGGCGAGCCTCAAAGGTTTCGCCGCGGGCCAAGCTGTGGCACAGTCGCCGGCTGATCCCTTTTCCTGACGCACAGAAAGAGACAACGCGCCACAAGCGCAGGACCGCCGCGGCAACGGACCGCACCTCAGGAGAAGGCAACCCTGAAGGAGATCCGATGTCTTTCCTGATCGTACTGGCTGCCCTTGCCTTTCTGATGTTCGCCGCCTACCGCGGCTACAGCGTGATCCTGTTCGCACCGATCGCCGCGCTGGCCGCGGTGCTGATGACCGACCCGTCGGCGGTGGCGCCGGTGTTCACCGGCATCTTCATGGAGAAGATGGTCGGCTTCGTGAAGCTGTATTTCCCTGTCTTCTTATTAGGCGCGGTGTTCGGCAAGGTGGTCGAGCTGTCTGGCTTTTCCGAATCCATCGTCGCGGCGGCGATTCGCTATATCGGACGAACGCGCGCCAATGCGGTGATCGTCACGGTGTGCGCGCTGCTGACCTACGGCGGCGTGTCGCTGTTCGTGGTGGTGTTTGCGGTCTACCCGTTTGCCGCCGAGCTGTATCGCCAGAGCAACATCCCGAAGCGGCTGATGCCGGGCGCGATCGCGCTGGGCGCGTTTTCGTTCACCATGGATTCGCTGCCGGGCACCCCGCAGATCCAGAACATCATCCCCACCAACTTCTTCAACACCACCTCGTGGGCCGCGCCGGTGCTGGGCGTGGCCGGGTCGCTGTTTATCCTGGTGGTAGGCCTGAGCTACCTGGAATGGCGTCGCCGCGCCGCGGCCGCGCGCGGCGAAGGCTATGGCACCAACCTGCGCAACGAGCCGGAGCGCAGCCAGGCCGGCAAGCTGCCGCACCCGCTGCTGGCACTGCTGCCGCTGGTGGTGGTGGGCGTGGCCAACTTCTGGCTGACGCGGATGATCCCGCTGTGGTACGGCGAATCCAACAGCGTGGCGCTGCCCGGACTGGCCAAACCGGTCGAAACCAAGATTGCCAGCGTTACCGCGATCTGGGCCGTGGAAGGCGCGCTGCTGCTGGGCATCGCCGTGGTGCTGGTCACCGCCTTCGGCGCCCTGCGCGAACGCTTTGCCGAGGGCACCAAGGGCGCGGTCGGCGGGGCGCTGCTGGCATCGATGAACACCGCGTCGGAATACGGTTTCGGCGGCGTCATCGCCGCGCTGCCGGGCTTCCTGGTGGTCAGCGACGCACTGCGCGCCATCCCCAACCCGCTGGTCAATGCCGCGGTGTCGGTCAGCACGCTGGCCGGCATCACGGGCTCGGCCTCGGGCGGCATGAGCATTGCGTTGGCGGCGATGTCGCAAAGCTTCATCGCCGGCGCACAGGCCATGCAGATCCCGCTGGAAGTGCTGCACCGCGTGGTGTCGATGGCCAGCGGCGGCATGGACACCCTGCCGCACAACGGCGCCGTGATCACGCTGCTGGCCGTGACCGGCCTGACCCATCGCGAGTCCTACCGCGATATCTTCGCGGTCACGCTGATCAAGACCGCCGCGGTGTTCTTCGTCATCGCGCTGTATTTTCTGACCGGACTGGTTTGAAGCATTCCCGGTGCGCGCGGGTTGTACAGTGCCGGTGTTGTTAACTAGTGTGGTTGGGTGCCGCCGGGCGTCCGACCCCGGCCAACCTGGAAGCCATCCGATGAAGCAAGTCACCCTGCCCGACGGCGAGCGCGTCCCGGCGCTCGGCATGGGCACATGGAATATGGGCGAGTCCCCCGCCGCGCGTGCCGAAGAGATCGCCACGCTGCGCCTGGGCCTGGACCTGGGGCTGCGCCTGATCGATACCGCCGAGATGTACGGCGAAGGCCAGTCCGAGGACATGATCGGCGAGGCCATCGCCGGCCGGCGCGACGACGCCTTCCTGGTCAGCAAGGTCTACCCGTTCAACGCCAGCCGGCGCGGCACCGTGCAAGCCTGCGAGCGCAGCCTGAAGCGGCTGCGCACCGACCGCATCGACCTCTACCTGCTGCACTGGCGCGGCGGCGTGCCGCTGGAAGAGACCGTGCAGGCCATGGAGGCGCTGCAGCGCGACGGCAAGATCCGCCACTGGGGCGTCAGCAACCTTGACCTGTCCGATATGCAGGAATTATGGGACGCGCCGGGCGGCAGCCGCGTGGCCACCAACCAGCTGCTGTACAACCTGGGGCGGCGCGGCATCGAATGGGACCTGTTGCCTTGGCTGCGCCAGCGCGGCGTGCCGGTGATGGCCTACTCCCCCATCGAGCAGTCGCGCCTGCTCGGGCATCCGGGGCTGAAGCGATTCGCGCGCGACCACGGCATGACGGCGGCGCAGGCGGCGCTGGCCTGGCTGCTGGCCCAGGACGGCGTCATCGCCATCCCCAAGACCGGCCGGCGCGAGCGGCTGCAGGAAAACCTGGGCGCGCTCTCGAAGGCGCTGTCGCCCGCGCAACTGGCCGAGATCGACCGCATGTTTCCGCCGCCCGACGGCCCGGGCCCGCTGGAAATGCTCTGATCGGGCGGCGGGCCTGTCAGTTCTGGCGGGCCAGGTAGCGCTCTCGCTCGACGTAGCGCACCAGGTAGCTGCGCGCCTTGTCGCGGGTGTCGGTGGTCACGCGCGCCGCCGCCTGGCGCGCGCCGCTCTTGCCGTGCGACGACGACATCTGCGCGTCGAGATAGCTGCGGAACGCGGTGTGCATCGCGTCCAGCTCAGGCTGGCACGCTGCCAGCGCAAGGTCGGCCACGTCCTTCGACTGGCCCTTGGCCGACAGGTTGTCGTTGGCCTTCTTCTGCGTGCAGTCCATGTATCGGGCGCGCAGCGCCTGCCAGCCGCTGGGGTCGGCCGCCGCGGCGGCCGCGGCGTCGGCGGAAGCCTGCGGAGGCTGGGAAGCGCATGCGGCCAGCAGGACCAGCGAGGCCAACGGCAGGGCGGTAAGGAATGTCTTCATGGCGAATCGTTACGGTCACGGCGCAGCGGCGTCACATGGGGCAGCCATGGGACGTACCGGGCGCAAGGCCCACTATTCTTGCCGCGAACGGCCATCGCGTACCACCTTCGTCACAAATGGAAACGTCTGATTGTCCTGAATCATTTGCCGGGGTGATTTCGGCGCCTATGCTTCAAAGGGAACAACAACAAGGAGACGAGATGAAACGTCGAACCTTCCTTTCGGCCAGCGCGGGGCTGGCCCTCGGCACGCTCGCCACCGGCGCGTGCACCACCACCAAGCCCGACGCCCCTGCCGACAAGGGCGCGCGCCGGCGCGAACTGGACTCCGGCGCCGATGCCACGCTGTCGCGCCTGTACAGTTCGGTCAATGGCGCGCGCGACCTCGGCAACCGCGCGCGCGGCATCCTGGTGTTCCCGAAAACCTTGTCGGCCGGCTTTATCGTCGGCGGCGAGTATGGCGACGGCGTGCTGCGCTCCGGCGGCGCCACGCGCGGCTATTACCGGCTGGTCTCGGGCTCGGTCGGCTGGCAGATCGGCGCGCAGTCCAAGTCCGTGATCCTGATGTTCCTGACGCAGGAAGCCTACGACAAGTTCGTGCGCAGCAGCGGCTGGACCGCAGGCGTCGATGCCACCGTGGCGCTGGCCACGATTGGCGCAAACGGTGTGCTTGACACCAATACCGCCCAGCAGCCCATCGTCGGCTTCGTGCTGACCAATGCGGGCCTGATGGCGGGCCTGAGCTTCGAGGGCAGCAAGATCACCCGGCTCGACCTGTAGCAGCGGATTGCGGTGGATGCCCGCGCGGCCGTCGGGCCGCGCGGCGTCGGGCATTTTTTCGCGATGGTGCGCCGCGGCGTTAGAATTCGTCCCTTTGGCCGAATTCCCCATGTGGTTCAAGAACCTGCAGGTCCATCGTTTCTCCGCCCCGTGGTCGCCGAGCGCCGACGAGGTCGAAGCCAGCCTGGCGAAGCACGCCTTCTTTCCCGGCACCAGCCTCGAGATGCAGACGCAAGGCTGGGCCTCGCCCCGTGACAACGGCCCGCTGGTCCATACCGTCGGCCGCCAGATGCTGCTGACCCTGCGCACCGAAAAGAAGCTGCTGCCGACCACCGTGGTCAACCAGGTCACGCGCGCCCGCGCCGCCGAGATCGAAGAGCAGCAAGGCTACAAGCCGGGCCGCAAGCAAATGAAGGAACTGAAGGAGCAGGTCACCGAAGAGCTGCTGCCGCGCGCCTTCAGCATTCGCCGCGACACGCGGGTGTGGATCGATCCTGACAATGGCTGGCTCGCCATCGACGCCGCCGCCGCGGCCAAGGCCGATGAAGTGCGCGGCATGCTGTTCAAGGCGCTGGACCCGCTGCCGCTGATCAACCTGCACGTCAACCAGTCGCCGGTGGCGGCCATGACCGAGTGGCTGGCCGGCGATGCCGCGCCCGCCGGCTTTACCGTCGACCAGGAAATCGAGCTGCAGTCCGGCGCCGAAAGCAAGGCCACGGTACGCTACGTGCGCCATCCGCTCGACCCGGAAGACCTGCGCCGCCATATCGCCGCCGGCAAGCGCTGCACGCGCCTGGCGATGACCTGGAACGACCGCGTCTCGTTCGTGCTGACCGACGGACTGGTGGTCAAGAAGGTGGCGCCGCTCGACGTGATCAAGGAACAGGCCGACGGCACCGCGCACGATGAAGACGAGCGCTTCGACGCCGACTTCACCATGATGGCGGGCGAGCTGTCGGGCCTGCTGGTCGACCTGACCGAGGCGCTTGGCGGCGAGCGCAAGGCCTGAGCCGGCGTCCTCGCTAACCCGTGGCGCGGTCAGCGGACCGCGCCACGCCCGCGGCTATTCCACCCAGTTCACCTTCGGGAAGCGCCCGGCGAATCCCGCCGGCATCTCCACCACGCGCTTGGCCACGTAGTCGAAGAAGACGAAGCCCGACTTGGCCATCGCGATCAGCGCGCCATCGGCCGGCCGCGTGATGCGGAAGATGATGTCGCCGCCGTACTTGTTGAAGTCCATCACGCCCACCTCGAACAGCAGCTGGTCGCGCGCATGGGCCTCGTTGCGGTACATCGTCGCCAGGTCGGTGACGATGATGCCGACGCCTTCCTCGCGCACATCCTCGCTGCCGAATTCGAACAGGAACCGCGCCCGCGCCTCCGAAATCATTGAGATCATCGAATCATTGGCAAGGTGGTTGGCCGAATTGATGTCCGTCACGCGCACGGTGAGGTGCGTGGCGTAGCAAAGCTGGTCGGCGGGCAGGTCGAGTTTGAGGCGGGCCATGGTGGTTCAAGCAGGAAATGGATCGAGCGCCGCATTGACCCGGCTGACTGAACGCGCCGGCAGCGGCGGCGCCATCATAAGCGATGCCGCGGTTCGGATTGCGGCACGGCCGCCTGCCCCTGCGCACACCCGATCCGGGTAAGTACTCCCCACCGTTTTCGTCCATCCCGCCGATGCCGCGATGCGTCGCGGCCTCGTACGCTGCGCGTTGCCGTGGCCGCTGGTGCACTGACCCAGGGCCGCATGCCGACACGACGTCAACTACAGGAGGAAACACCATGCAAGCCGACCGCCGCAAGGCCCTGCACTGGCTGGGAGCCGGATCCCTCGCCGCCGCCGCTTCAACCCTGGGACTCGGCCTGGCCCGGGCCCAGCAGGCCTGGCCGGCGCGGCCCGTACGCCTGGTCGTGCCCTACCCGCCCGGCGGCGCCACCGACGTGCTGGCGCGCGCGCTGGGCGACCCGCTGGGCAAGCTGTGGCAACGCCCGGTGATCGTCGAGAACCGGCCCGGCGTGGGCGGCATGATCGGCGCCGACGTGGTCGCCAAGGCGCAGCCGGACGGCTACACGCTGCTGCTGGCCCTGCCCAGCCTGGTGCAGACCCCGTACATGGTAGCCAAGCCGCCGTTCGACCCGCTGCGCGACCTGACCGCGATCGGCCAGCTGTGCACCTCCAGCCTGGTGCTGACCGGCAGCAGCGCCATGCCGCGCACGCTGCCGCAAATGGTGGCCCTGGCCAAGTCCCATCCTGACAAGTTCTCCTATGGCACCTACGGCATCGGCACCGGCGCCCATCTCTACATGCAGGTGTTCCTGAAGGGCGCCGGCGCCGAGCTGGTACACGTGCCGTACAAGGGCGAAGCGCCGATCGCCACCGACCTGATCGGCGGCCAGATCTCGCTGGGCACGCTGTCTCCGATGACGGTGCGCCAGCATGCGCGCACCGGCAAGCTGCAGCCGCTGGCGGTGACCGGCAATACCCGCGCGCCGATGCTGCCCGAGGTGCCCACCTTCCAGGAACTCGGCTACAAGGGCCTCGACGGCCCGGCATGGCTGGGCCTGTTCACCACCGCCGGCACGCCGCAGTCCATCGTCGACAAGATCTCGGCCGACGTGGAAACGGTGATGGCTGCACCCGACATCCGCCAGCGCCTGGGCGACCTCGGGCTGATCGTCAAGACCACGCAGCCGGCGGCCTTCGCGGCGACGACGCGTGCCGACCAGGCGTACTGGGGCAATGTGATCAAGGAAAACAATATTCGGCTGGATTGAGGCGGGGCGGAGCGGACGGAACATCCTGGCCGCTTGCGCCGCCAAGCAAGGGCTTCGCCGTGGTGGCCGGCGAGGTGCGGCAACTGGCGCACCGCTGCGGCGTCGCCGCGCGCGAGATCCGCGGCTAGATCAACACCTCGGTCGAGCGCGCGCACGCCAGCAGAGAAACGACGTTCAGACCTGCGGTAGCGGAGGGGCATCGACCCCTTCGCTTGCGCCACCCGACCCAACCGGAACACTGCCACCGCATCGCGCAGCGCGCGCGCCTGTTCAGCCATCGACTGCGTCGCCGCCGAAGCCTGCTCGACCAGCGCCGCGTTCTGCTGCGTGACCTCGTCGAGCTGGCCGACGGCCAGGTTGACCTGCTCGATGCCGTGGCGCTGCTCGCCCGACGCGGCGGCGATCTCGTTCACGATGCGTGAGGCATGCGCCGTGGCCACGGTCATCTCTTCGATGGTGCCGCCGGCGTTGGCGACCAGCGTGTGGTCGGCCGCGACGCGTTCGACCGATCCGTAAGTTAAGCCTGGGCCCGCGCCCGGCCCCACGCCGGAATCAGCAAAACCGCCACAAACCCACTTCCTGGCTATTGCAGAGAGATCGCCACACTCAGACAATCCCCGCACAATAATCACTTCCAACGGGAAAACCATAATGCGGGGGAAAATCGGGTCCGGCCGGCGGGGCGCGACATGGCGCGCACTGGCCTGCATGCTGACGTCCTTGGCGATGCTCAGTGCATGCGGGGGCGGCGGGGACGAGACGGCGTCCGCCGTCTCGTCTGCGCCGCCTGGCGATACCGCGCCTGCGGCACCGGTAGAAAACGTACCTGTCGTGCTGCCGCTTGGCGGCCTGAAGGCAGACTGCGTGGGACTGGACTGCGCGGCAACCGGCCCCGGCACCTACGCCGGCAGCGGTGTCGGCATCTGGAAAGTGGTCAACGACACCGCCGCCCCGGTTGCCGTGCCGCTGTCGATCCAGGGGCTGAGCGGGCAGGACGTGACACTGGTCTTCACCAACATCACGATGTCGCCGCAGCCCATGCATCCGCTTCCCCTGGCGTCCCGCCGGGCCGGCCAGACCCCGTACCGCTCGTTGATGGAGGCTGGCACCGCTCCGACGATCCGGCCCGTGCCGGCGGCGATCCGCGAATTCAACCGCGTCGACGGGCCCGCTCTGCTGAAGACCCAGCGGCTGGCACCGCCGCGGCGCGCAATGCGCGCGGCACCGGCCGCGGTCGGTGACCGGCGCACGTGGCATGTCCATGTGGAAACCATGGAAACACGCGAGACCACGTTGCAGCGCAGCGCGACACGCGACGGCGTCACGGTCAATCTCTGGGTGGAAGACGGCGAGGCCGCCCCGGACAGGGTGTCCGATGCCATGCTCGACGGCATCCTGGCCCGCTTCTTCACCGACCCGGATGCGGTCTACGGGCGCGCTACCGCCCTGGTCGGGCAACCCTGGGGCACGCACGAGTACAGCGACCTGATCGCGCCTGGCGGCCCGCTCGATATCGTTCTGGTCAACTTTGACCACGATGACCAGCCATACGGGCTGATGGGCTATTTCTGGTCCTACAACAACTTCCGGGTGAGTCCCGACACGCCGGAAAGCAACCAATCGCTATCGCTGTACCTGGACACGGAGACCTTCTACCGCGCCATGAGCGGCGTCGGCGTAACCACGCAGTACAACACGCTCTCCCATGAATTCATGCATATGGTGAATTTCTACCAGCGCGGCGTGTTGCTGGACAACACCTTCGACACCTGGATGGAAGAGATGTCGGCGCTGATGCTGGAAGACGTGCTGGCCGATGGGCTGACGCCAACCTACAACCCGATCCGTGACGGCCGCTTCCCCGACTATCTCAACCAGGGCGGCTACAACTGCAACCTGGTCGCCTGGGACGACGACGCGTTATCGGCATGTTTCGGCTACAGCGTGGCCGGCAGCTTCGGCGCCTTCCTGCTGCGGCAGTACGGGCTGGACTTCTATCGCAACCTGCTGCGCAGCAACACCTCCACGGACTCGATTGCCCTGCTGGACGCGGCCATCCGCAACGCCGGCGGCCACGGCATGGCAGAGGCGGTGCGGCGTGCGGCGCTCAACGCGGCACTGCTGCCTGCCATCGGCACGCCGGCTGGCTTTGGCCTGCCGCAACGGATCGAGCATGGGGTGACCCTGGTGGCGGTCAACGGCCCGGAATACCTCGCAGACCGCGTGCTGCCGGCAACAGTGCCGGCGCAACTGGCGCCGTTGGGCAGCTTTCCCGCGGTGCGGCGCGCCGTGAGTGGCACGTACGCGGAGACCGTCACGGTGCCCGCCGGTACGACCTTGTCCGTGGTGGTGCGCTGAGTCTTGGACACGAGGCCCGCTCCCGGCGCCGTGCAGCGGGAAGCAGGAACGGAGGCGTACACTGCGTGGGGAACCGGTTCGCAATTGACCGACCCGACCCGGCCTGCCCCATGCCTATGTCCTCCCCGCTGATCCACTCCGACCGCCTGACCCTGTCGCCCTTCCGCGAAAACGACGCCGCCGAGGCGTGGCCGTGCATCACCCCCACGCTCGCCCGCTTCATGGAATGGGACCCCGCCCCGTCGCCCGAGGCGTTTCGCGACGCCTGGCAGGCATGGCTGCCGGCCATGGAGAAAGGGACCGACTTCGTCTTCACCGTCCGTCGAACCCTTGACGGTCATTTCCTCGGTCTGGCCGGCCTGCATCATGCCGACACGCCGGCGCCCGAGTTCGGCATCTGGATCCGGGAAGATGCCCACGGGCACGGCTATGGCAAGGAAGCGGTGCTGGCGGTGGCGGGCTGGGCGACAGCCACCTTGCGGCCGGCGCGGTTTGTGTATCCGGCCGCGGAGCAGAACTGGAAGAGCCGCCGGATCGCGGAAGCGATGGGCGGCGTCGTGGTGGACCGGCAGCCGGCACGGAAGTTTGTGCGGGTGGTGTATTCGGTGCCGGTGAAGTAGTCGGACCGCCGGACGGGCATCAGCAACCGATGCCTGCCGACCAGTGAATCGGCCCGACACTTCTATCTATAGCGCCGGGCGAACCGAAGAGTTAACGCCCCTTCCACACCGGCGGGCGCTTGCCAACGAACGCTTCCACCCCTTCCCGGAAATCCTCGCTGCCATAGCACTGCCGCACCAGATCGTCGGTATCGGCCACCGCCGCCACGGTCTGGCGGCGCAACGACTCCTTGATGACCGCCTGCGTCACCGGCGCGAGTGCACCGAGCCGCTCGCACAGCGCGGCGACTTCGGCGTCCAGCACCTCGGGCGCATGCACGCCCTCGAGAAAGCCGCAGGCCAGCGCCGCATCGGCATCGAGAATCTGCGCCAGCAACAGCATGCGTCGCACCGGCTGCAATCCCCATGCCGCGCGCAGCTTGGCCAGGTTCCGCGCCGATAGCGTATTGCCCAGCGTCTTCGCGATCGGCACGCCGAAGCGCGCACTGGGCGTTGCCAGCCTGAAGTCGCATGCGGTGGCGATGGCGAGCCCGCCGCCCACCGCCCAGCCGTCGATGACCGCCACGCTAGGCATCGGCAGCTGCTCGACCAGCGCGATGCCCTCGTCGATGCGCGCCTCGTAGGCGACCCCGTCATCCCCGCCCGAGAACTGCTGGAACTGCGCGATATCGGTCCCCGCGACAAAAGCCTCCCCGCCGGCGCCGCGCAGCACCACCACGCGCGCGCCGGCAGTGCCTTCCGCGGCCAGCACGCGGCAGTGTTCGGCGAGTTGCCCGTACATCGCCCACGTCATCGCATTGCGCGCGGCCGGGCGGTCGAACGTCAGCGTCGCGATCCGGCCCTGCCGCGTCAGCGTGACCCGCCCTTCGCCGGGCGCCTGCTGCGGGGCGCTCATGCGCCGAACGCGCCGGCCGCCGCCAGCGACTGCTGTTCGTCCTGCGACATGCCCAGCTCCGCAAGGATCTCGGCGGTGTGCTGCCCCAGCAGCGGCGGCGGGCGCCGTACCTGCTGCGGCGTGCCGCCCATCTTTACCGCGAAGCCGATATTGGGCACCTTGCCTTCGATCGGATGATCGATCTCGATGCGCATCTGGCGGTGCCTGCCGTGCTCGCTGTCGAACGCCTGCGGGTAAGTCAGGATGGGCCCCGCCGGGATGCCGACTGCCAGCAACTGATCGATCCAGTAATCGGCGCTCTGCTTGCCGAAGCTCTCTTCCAGCGCACCGATCAGCGCCTGCCGGTTGGCCAGGCGCAGTGCGACCGTGGCAAAGCGATCGTCCGCCAGCAGGTCGGGCCGGTCCAGCGTCTTGCATAGCAGCTGCCACAGCTTCTGGTTGGTCGCGCCCATCACGAAGTAGCCGTCGGCGGCCTTCATCGCCTGGTACGGCGCGCTCATGCGGTTGGCGGTGCCCAGCGGCTCGGGCTCGCGCCCGGTGCCCCAGTATTCGCAGGTGTCCCACACCGAGAACGCCAGCGCGGAATCGAACAGCGACGCATCGACATACTGCCCCCTGCCCGTCTCCTTGGCGCCGATATAGGCGGACAGCATGCCGTAGGTCGCGAACAGCGCGCAGCCGATATCGGCCACCGGCACGCCGGCCTTCACCGGTGCACCACCGGGATAGCCCGTCACGCTCATCACGCCCGACATCGCCTGCGCCATCAGGTCGAAACCCGGCCGCGTCGCCCACGGCCCGCTCTGGCCGAAGCCCGAGATGCTGCAATAGACCAGCTTCGGGTTGATATGGCTGAGCGTCTCGTAGTCGATGCCCAGGCGCTTCATCACCCCGGGGCGATAGTTCTCGACCAGGATGTCGGCCGTTTCCGCCAGCCGGTACAGCACCTCGCGGCCCGATTCGGTCTTCAGGTCCAGCGTGACGCTGCGCTTGTTGCGGTTCATGTTGAGGAAGCCCATGCTGTCCGGGCCCTTCATCTTGAACCCCATCGAGCCGCGCGTCTGGTCGCCGCCCTCGGGCGGCTCGATCTTGATCACGTCGGCGCCCAGGTCCGCCAGCAGCATGCAGGCGTACGGGCCGGCCATGACCTGGCTGACATCGAGCACGCGCACGCCGGCAAGCGGCAGGCGCGCAGCGTTGGCGTGGGTCGTGTCGGCGCTTGCGTCGCGGGAATCCATCATCGGTTGCATCCTGGGAAATTGGTTCGTGCTGCGTGCATCGGTGCGTCGGCGGTCGCCCATCAGCTCTCCGCCTTCACGCCGGCGTCCTTGATCACCTTGGCCCATTTGGCCGATTCCGCGGTGATGTAGGCGGCGAACTGCTGGTTCGATCCGCCCGAATCCTCGGCGCCGAAGCTCTTCAGCCGCTCGGCTACGTCGGGCATGGCTAGCACGCGGTTGACGTCTTCGTTCATGCGCTGCGCCAGCGCCGGCGGCATCCCCTTCGGGCCCACCAGCCCGTACCACGACGCCGCATCCAGGCCCGGGAAGCCCGATTCGGCCAGCGTCGGCACATTTGGATGGCTGGCCGCGCGCTTCAGGCGCGTCTGCGCGATGGCGATCACCTTGCCCTGCTGGACGAACGGCGTCGCCGCCGTCATGGTGTCGAAGGCGTAGTCGATCTGCCCGCCCATCAGGTCCGCCACCAGCGGACCCGAGCCCTTGTACGGCACGTGTACCACGTCGATCTTCGCCTGCATCCGGAACAGTTCCAGCGCCAGGTGCTGCGCCGAGCCGATGCCCGACGAGCCGAACGAGATCTTGCCCGGGTTCTTGCGGCACAGCGCCACGATGTCCGAAACCGTGCGCACCTTCTGTTCCGGACGGCAGGTCAGCATATTGGGCGTGACGCCGACCATCGAGATCGGCGTGAAATCCGTGCGCGGGTCGTACTTGACGTCCAGCAACGCCGGCGCGATCGCATGGCTGTTCACATGCGCCATCAGCAGCGTGGTACCGTCAGGCGGCTGCTTGGCCACATAGGCCGCGGCAATCGCGCCGGTGGCGCCGGGCTTGTTCTCCACCACCACGCTGGTGTTCCACATCATGCCCAGCTTCTGCCCGATCACCCGCGCCAGCACATCCGTGCCGCCGCCGGGCGCAAAGCCCACCATGATACGAACCGGCCCCGGCACATTGGCCGCGCGCACCAGGCCGGGCACCGCCAGCCCGGCCGCGGCCGCCAGAAGAAATTGCCTGCGCTGCATTGCGTGTCTCCTCTATCGTTATGGAGCCATCTTGCGCAATGCACCCGTCCAGGGCTATCGCTATTTTCGGGATTCAGGTTTCGCGTTTTGCGCAAGCACCTGCAGCACGCTCAGCGCCGCCGACGACAGCGTCCCGTGGGGCCGATGGCACAGCACAAAATGCCGCGCCGCCCACTCCCCAACAATCGGCAACCGCACGAAACGGCTGCCGCCCGCCACCTCGCGCGCAATCGCCTCAGGCATCACCCCGCCCCCAAGGTTCTGCGCGACCAGCGCCGCGATGCTGTCGAACCCGCTCACCCGCATGCGCATCCGCAACACCCGCCCCGCATCCTCCGCCAGCCGCTCCAGCCCCACCGAGATCGCCGAACTTTCGCCCAGCACGATCAGGTCGCAGTCCAGCACGTCCTCCGTCGTCACCTTCTTGCGCTTCGCCAGCGCATGCCCGCGCGCCACCACCAGCACCAGCCGGTCACTGCGGTACGGCGCGGTCGGCAGGTCGACCACGCCCAGGCTGCCCTCGTAGATGCCGATGTCGACCGTGCCACGGCGCAGCGACTGCTGGACCTCCTGGCTGTTCATCTCCTGCAGGTCAATCCGGACACCCGGGCATTCCGTGGCGCAGCGCTGGATGTCGAACGGCAGGAACTGGATCACGGCGGACTTTGGGGCCGCCACCCGCACCACGCCGAGGTCGCCGCCGACGAAGGACGCGGCGTCGTCCTGCATGCGCTGGACGGTGTGCGTAATGCCGCGGGCGTGGGCCAGCAGCGCGCGGCCGGCTTCGGTACAGGCCATGCCGTGGGGCAGGCGCTCGAACAGGGAGACGCCGAGCTGGGATTCCAGTTCGAGGATGCGGCGGGAAGCGGCGGCGGGCGCTAGGTGGAGGCGTTCGGCGCCGCGGGTGATGCTGCCCTGGTCGGCTACGGCGATGAAGAGCTGGATGGTCGTGAGGTCGAAATGCAGCCTTGAATTGCGTGAGTGGGCGGGGGACGTCACGATGGTCTGCGCGCTGGTGGGCGTCGTTGGGGCGAGCTACGAAGGGAAATTCGAGAAACCCCCGCGGCAATACAGGGATGCTGCGCGGGATTGCCTATTCTCTGCTCAACGTCGGGCCACGGCAATTGCTGGTTTCCCGTGTCCCGGGCAACGCCTACGACTTACCTTCGCGGCATTCACCCAGCGATAATCACGGCACTGCCCGCAGTTCCTGCATTTTCCCAACGGCGTTACCCGGAAGACCACTGAGGAATTCAGCGGCCTTCACGTATTTGTATCCGGCCCGCCGTTCGCGGCAAGCAGCAAGACGGGAGAGCAGGCGCCTGGGTCACAGCTCCGCATACCGAGGCAGCAAATCCTGATCAGCCAGCCGGATCTCGATTGCGTTTGCCACACGAACATGTTCTGGATTGTGCTCAGAGAAGGGCTCGTCGATGATGCTGACGACTACCGTGCCGATCTGCTTCCCTTCCTTGTTCAGTACCGGATGCAACAGTCCTGCTTCTGGCACCTGCTGCTCCGAAAGAATGCGTGGCAGGTAGAACAGCCAACTCACGCCTGGACGATCCCGGAATACCTTGTGTTCGTTGTACCAGAATGGACCAAAGCTCGCGACAAGCGGCCTCCAGATTGCAACTGCGGCTTCCAACCAGAGTAGCGGCACTTTCCAGTCAGCGAAGGAAGGCTCAATGCGAAGTGATAGCGCAACCCTGTCCGGTGGGCCAAGCACATTGACGAGCGACGTGAGCGAAGCCTGCTGAGCAGTCTTCTCCGCGCCATTCCAAAGAGCAATCGAACGGATATCGGTGACACCTCTATTGCGCTCCTCAAGGACCGCCAGCGCCGCAGTGGTTGGTCCGGTTTCGTCGAAAGCGTGATAACGAAGCGCTTCTTCTTTGCTGTCGCCGTACGACAGATACCATTCGTCGAGAAGTTTCGAATACCTTCCGACAATCCGAGCAAACTCATAAAGCTCTGCCAACTGGCGCCGGACGTCGATGAGGCCATCTTCCTTGCGCCGGAATGAGAGTTCGAGTGCAGGTATAGAGTTCATGGCTGGAATACCACTTCAATGTCGGGAAATGCTGCTTGAATGATCTGAGAGAAGTATCGATAGCTGACTGGCTGCATGAAATGCCATCGAAGCCGAACTGGTGGTCTCGGCACCGCTGTCGATGCTTGACGATAAGCTTCAAGCTCTATGACCTTTGCGCTCGATTCCCACCACCCATAGACCCCACCAAATTCGTCGAAAAACTGGTCGTATTTCGCTTTGGCTTCTTTCAGAAGGCACTCGGTGGATGCGAAGCCATCGAAAGTCACACCAGAGAATTGCCATTCCGTAATCACGCCAGGTCCGACTGGCATACCCACAATTCGCGCCTGATACTCAATTGAGATCGGAGACCACCCTGCGGTAGATCGCACGAAAGGGCGACCCATATCAGGCGTGCATACTTTGCATTTTTCTTTTGTCTTCGTCTGAGGTTCGGCACGCGAGATGGGCGTAGTTTTCGCGTCGTCTGCATCCTTCGTACGCTGCCGCGCGGCTTCAGCTGCTGCGCCGGCAGCGGTAGCTGCAGCAAGCCATTGGATCACCCTTGTTGCAATCAAGCGTATAGCCGGAGCCGCGAGCGATGCCATCAATGCTTCTCCTTCAGAAGAGTCATCACCACCGCACACAGGTCATCCAATCTCTGCTCCGGGTTAGCGTCGGGTTTCAGGAGGTATGTTCGAATTTCGTGATCAAAGGCCAATTGCGGCGCATCGGCGCAGAGATAGAGAAGCTTCACGATATGCGGCGTCGATTGCAGGCCAATTTGTGCCGCGAAGTCGTGCGCGGCCAGCATTCGACCAAGGACTTCTTCCTTACCCGGTTCTCGCAACACCTCCTGCCGAAGAGTCAGGAACTGCTCACAGACCGCACCGACAAAGTTCTGCACTTCCGTCTTCCGCAGCGCCTGCCATTGCGCTTCACTGAGCGTCAGCATGCTGTCTCCCTATCCAAACTCTGATGCCCTTGTCCAGGAAGTGCCATTCGTAGATATGGCCGAAGAATTCCGTTCGTTGGTCACCTGCCATCAACTGAAAGAGAGCTGCCAGCACACGTGGATCCCAAAACCGCAAGAGTGCGATTCGTCCGTCGGGCAGCTTGACGTCGAGTCGCAGCTGCAACAGTTGTGAAAGCCCCGTGAGGTTGGCTTCAGCGATGAGCCAGGTGACGGCCGGTGCGGTCGTCTCCAGCAAGGTCAAGTCACGCAGGACTGCATCGGTTACCTGCGTCGCATCAACCAGCCAAGGTCCAGCATGTGCCAGCGCGTCATCCGCTGTACCGGAGAACAAGGCAACCACCACGCCGGGCACGTGTTCAAGCTGTCGCTCCCGATGCTGCTGATAGAGCGCGCCATCCACCAGCGCATACAGGTTGAGCGTCTGCAAGCGTGCACGCAGTTGACTGTATCGATCGAGGACATCCATTAGCCAGCTACCCTCGCACGACAGTCGCCGACCCTGTCGCAGCCGCCTTCATCAAGCAATCCAGGCAGAGGCCAGAACCCGTTACAGCCGCGATTCCTGCCGGTTCAAAGTCGGCAACCGCTGGTGTTTCCATGTCGCTTGCCAACGTGCTGTCCTGGCTGGCTAGCAACCTGGCACCGCAGGCGGTGCGGTCCATATGCCTGGCGTAGGGAACGCCATTGGGCGCAGTGATAATTCCGTCGCCCGCCAGGATCGGAAAAGCACCCTTGCACTTGGGACAGATGGTCATGTCCCCTGCACGCGCCATGGCGCGATTACCGATGATGCTCGTGGCATCGCCGGTAATGACTGTCCCTCCGTGCGTAGTCCGGTCGCCCACGCAAATGAGTCCGGAGATCACCTTACCCCTCCACCTTCGTTATGCTCGAAAGAGCCGTCTGGCATGCCCGGTGCATGCTTGCCCAAGGTAGTTGGTGCAATGGGTCGTGACAACGGAGGAAATCCGCAAAGAGATGCGTCCGTTTCTGCAAGGGTGATGGAAACGGCTGCAACCGGTCAGCGGAGGTGGTAGCGTTTTTGGACGCGCGGGCCGACCGGTAGGTGTGTGACAGTAGTAACGAGTCTTCTCGATGTCAGGTCGAAGCCAAGCCTCAAAGGGTTACCGGATCATCGAAAGCCCTGTGCCAGCTGTGAATCTCCACGCGCTCGCGTAGGCCTTGCGTCCAGAACGGATCCGTTTGAATGAGGGCCTCAACCTCCGCGCGATCCGCAGCCCGGACAATCCAGAGCCCGCCAACCGCACCTTCATTCGGAGCTTCGCGCAAAGAGCCGGCGATCGGGATCATGTCGCGATGCTGGGCTAGCCAATCGAGATGGGTCTGCAAGAATGCGTTGCGCAGAGCCAGCTGGTCAGGCCTGTCGTGGAAGCGAACGGCAAAGATCATGTTTTTTCTCGATTAGGGCGTTGATCCCGCGAGACGTCTGCGAGGATTTTTCGCTGCGTCCCAGCCAGCCTTCGCCGCATATCGCGAATCGACAGAAGTTTCTTCCGCAATGTTCCGAATAGTCTGGAGACCATTGTCTGGCAACACACCTTAATCTGCGAACAGATGGTCTCGATCAGTGTGAAATAAGCAAATCTGGTCCAGACACCCCGCATGACTTCGATCTCTGAAGGTGACGCCGATGAGGTTTCTGTTGGATTTGTATAAGGACTGGATCTTCGCCTGTCGAATCGCGGTCAGGAAGTACCCAGCCTTGCCAACCCACTTCTGCGGAGCAACCCTGTTTGTAGCGCTGTCCGCGGCATTGTCAACGCTGGTTCCCTACCTTTTACGCGAGACAACCAACGCTCTGTCTGTAGACGCCACGCTCACCGCTACAGGCATGCCGGTGATTCTGGCAGCCGCGTACGGACTTACCTGGACTACCGCTCGCGCCTGCGAGTGGCTGAAAGCGATGATCTTCGCGGCAGTTCTCGCCAGGTGTGATGCCGCATTCCATAACGCCATCTTTGCCAGACTGATCAGGGCTGACTACCCGCGCCTGAATGCGCTGGATCCAGGCAAGCTGGTCTCAGTCATTGCGCGAAGTCGCACCGCTTTCAGTGCAATCACGTTTTCGGTGTTCTGGGCAATCATCCCGATTGTTCTCCAGTTGGTACTCTCCAGCGTCGTTCTGTGGCAGCTGACCGACGGCGCGTTCGCTCTCGGATTTGCCATCTCCGTGCTACTTCTCTTTGCCGCGACATGGTTGCTTGCAGAGCAAAGCAAAAGCGCTCATGAAGAGATCTTCAGCGGTGCCGACATGCTGTCGAGCCATCTGGTTGAAAGACTTGGATTCATGCTGGACATCAAACTCAACAAGGCATACGCGAGAGAAGATGCCGCGTTGCAACGCACGCTTGATGTCTATATCGGCAAAGTCACTCGTGGGAACATCAGGCTCGCACTTCTGCTGGCTGCGCAGGCCATCTGCACCGGCCTTTTGCTTACGCTGCTTTCGGTGACGACCGCATACGGCGTCACTCGCTCCGTACTGCGCTCGGGCGATTTTGTCATGATCGTCAGCTACGTCGTGACACTGGCGATGCCATTCACCAACCTCGCGGGATCGCTGTCCGATTTGCGCCGCAACCATCTCGCGCTGCGCGAAGGTTTTGGTCTGCTGAAGACGCCAATTGAGCGCAGTGAATCGAGCTTGCACATCGACCGTGCAGCGGATGAAGTCTGCCGCATCGAGAACGCAGTTGTCACGCAAGGCGGAAAACAGATTCTGCAGGACGTGAACATCACTATCAGACGGGGCGAGTTCGTCGCGCTCATCGGGCCATCGGGCGCGGGCAAATCGAGCCTGGTTCACCTAATGCTCGGACTCGCCAGCCCCGCGGCTGGCACGGTATATCTACTTGGCACGGACGTCAGCAAGCTTTCAGTCAGCGACATCGCCAGCGAAGTCGCCGTCGCACCTCAGGCACCTATGATCCTGACCGGTTCACTCAGGGAGAATCTGACCTACGGCTGTGACACCTTGCCTTCAGACCGCGCGCTGCACGAACTCGTTGCCTTGCTTGAACTGCATGCGATCGCCGCAGACGGAAGCGGCAACATCCTGGACCGTCCGCTGGGCATTCAAGGCAGGGACCTATCAGGAGGGGAACGTCAGCGCGTCGCACTGGGCCGAGCACTCGCTCGCCGTCCGGCGGTCCTCATTCTGGACGAACCCACCTCATCGCTCGATCCGGAACGCGAGGAGCGCATCTTTGCGCGTGTCCGGGAGCGGGTGCCGACGCTGATCGTGGTTACGCATCGACATGCGCTTGTTCGGGCGTCAGACCGCGTATATCGCATCGCGAACGGCAGCGTCCAAGGGCATTCTGTGAGCGATGCGAATGCGGCGCTTTGAATCCCAATGTGGCGGAGGATCACGAATTGCGATGCCTGAGGAGAAGCAAGAATGACCACGGACCGTTACATTGAGCCGCTGTGGGAGCGAATGTGTTCGGGCATCGATCTCCGATCGCATGCCATGCCGGTAAGGCCTTGCGACGGCAGTGACATCGAGAAGCTGGCATCGCTGGCTCATGCTGCCTTCGAAGAAACAGTCGATCATGAACCGCTGGGGCTATGGACCCGTAAGATTTCGTCGATCATCAATGGCAAGTACGGCACCTTCTTGCCAACGGCTTCCTTTATGGCGGACGCAACTGCTGGCCAATTGGCAGGAGTGGTACTCGCCACCAATTTTCTGTTCTATCGGGGTCCTGTCATTGCGCTGATCGCAGTCCATCCTTGTGCGCAAGGCGCGGGTCTGGGTACCTATCTCTTGCGCAGCTGCGTGAATGCGCTTTCTGTCGAGGGATTCACCGTGTGTCGCGCGAGAATATCGCCCGGCAACGACGTGTCGAAGCGACTGTTTCAGCGCAACGCCTTCGTCCTTCGGGAACTGTGGGTGGGGTAGCCGTCAAATTAAGCGCGACCTGGCGCCTCTGGGCACGCCATCCGGCGAAAGCAAGTTTATTCGCGCAGTCCCATTCCCACCTATGTCAGGCAGGCGACGCCCTCGGGCACGATCGAAGCCGGCGCGTATGCCGCAATGAAGCAAGACATCCTCGAAGGCATTCGCGCTGCGCTGCCGGTTGACGGCGTGCTGCTGGCCCTGCATGGCGCCGGTGTCGCCGACGGCACTGAAGACATCGAAGGCGATCTGGCGCTTGCCGTTCGTGCGCTGGTCGGGCCGGGTGTCCCGATTGCCGCGGTCTACGATTTGCACGGCAACATGACGGACGCGATGCGCGACGCTTGCGACCTGACGTTGCCGTGCAAGCTGTATCCGCATACCGACTTCCATGACCGGGGCATCGAAGCCGTCGAGCTGCTGCTTGAGATGATTCGGGGCAAGCTCACACCGGTCACCGCAATGCGACGCCTGCCGATGCTGCCGTACATCGTGACGACACAAGACGGGTTCATCCCGGCGGAAGTCAACGACGTTTGCCGGAAGCTGGCCGCACAACCCGGCGTCATCGACTGCTCGTGGTTCCACGGTTTCCCCTACGCGGATATCGCGGCGCCCTGCCCGGCGGTCGTGTGCACCACAACCGGAGACGCCGCGCTTGCGCAGCGTTGCGTCGACGAAGTCGCGCAATGGATCTGGTCGCATCGCGAGGCGTTCCGTCCGACGTTTCCGACCCCCGCACAGGGCGTCGCCCTTGCCCTGTCGGCGGCAGAGGGGCCGGTCGTTGTCAACGAGTACGCAGACAACGCGGGCGGCGGCACACCCGGAGACGGCACGCATCTGCTTCGCGCGTTACTGGACGCCAATCCGCCAGCCGGCACGTGCTGTTTCGCGTCGATCAACGATGCTGCCGTGGTTGCACAAGCACAGCGCGCGGGTGTCGGTGCCACGATCAGGGTCTCGCTGGGCGGCAAGCAAGGCCGCTTCCAGGGCGCGCCGATCAAGGCCGGTGCCTATGTGAAATGCATCACGGACGGTCGTTTCGTGAATCGCGCCGGCTCGATGTTCGAAGGCGTTCGCTTCGACCTGGGGGTGATGTGTCGCCTCATCATCAACGGTGTCGATGTCATCGTGGCTTCGCGTGCGGAGCAGATTTTTGATGTCGAGCCGTTTGTACTGCATGGGGTGGATGTTACTGGGCACAAGCTCGTTGCGATCAAGGGGGCCAACCACTTCCGTGCTGGATATCGGACGGTGGCCAGGCAGATCATTTCCGTCGACTGTGAAGGCTTGAGTACGGCTGCGATTGCGTCGTTCCCGCATGAAAGGCTGGTCGGAGAGTTTTGGCCTTTGTCGAATGAGGTGCAGTTCGATGGCGGCGCAGTCGCACACTCTTGCAGCGGCTTTACCGCACCCGGACTGCTTGCGGTCATTCTCTTGGAAGCCGCCATGAAAACCAAATCTGCAGGCACGCACGTTCGGACAATCAAGATTAGCCGAACCCACTTCCCGGTTGTTCCAGGTAGCAGCAACAATTTCACTGGTCTGCGGGAGATTCCGTGGATTCGGTTGAGAGGTGTTTGGTTGGAGCGGGCGGGATTCCGCGTCGGCCAATCGCTGAAGGTAAAAGTTCAGCGTCGGCGGGTAATTATTTGGGTGGAATAACGTAGACTGTCAAGTCGGTAGGCGCCGGATACGGCCCCTACCGACTGCGGATTCAACCGGTCGATGCAACAGCGGTTCGATCCTACGAATCAGACGTTGAGTCCGTGGTCAGTGGGAATGCAGTAACCCACTTGGCGATAGCCTTTATTGCCCGCTCAATGACGTCGGCTTTGGCTGCTTTCTCCAACTCTTCTGGAACCGGAATGCTACGGACAGACTTGTCCACCGCGGGAAATTAATGCGGGTACGAAGGGCGGACGTTTAAAATTTCAATAAACAGGCCCGACGTAAAGAGCCCGTTTGTGAAGATGGCCTCATATGACGAACGATGCTGTATTAGTGCTTCGGCAACCTTCTGGGGTAACTCGTAAGTCATGGCCACATGCGCCTTGTCACGTCTGTGGCTTGTGTGATCTCAGCGGTTCCCAATTTGTTGAATCAAAGTGGGCTTTGACTTGTTTCCGGATGGCAGGGGAAAGGCGAGTAATCGCCTCCCCAGCCTTCCGCTTTGCTGTGCTGAATCGGGCTTCCTCTGCGGTATCATCCGGGACCGCTTCCCATGCCTGTTTCAATACGCGCTCGACGCCTGAATTGATCCTTTCTTTTAGCTCGCTGTGCATTTTCTGCAGCATTAACCTGCCACCAAACTCAGCCGATGCATTAGAGACAGATTTGAGACTGGGCCGCATGGAGCCTGATCGTGGAGATTGGACGGACTTGAGAAGATTGCGGAGCATGTCGAAGGAGACTTGCTCGGGCTTGGCCAAGGCCTTCAGGAACGGGTCTTGAAGTTCGTGACCCGCCTGGGCTACTGCCGTCGTCAGCCAAACGATAGCTTCTTCAAGGCTCCTCGGACGTGGCGTGTGAATCGTTTCGGCATCGCGATCATGCTTGTCGAAGTAGCTTAGGGTTTTCGGGTCAGGCTTGGTCAGTCGGCCGAGATATGCGGTGGCGCGGCGGGCACGGGCATACGGGCAGTCTGGTCGAGGTTCAGCGAGTTTGCCGAAGGCGACACCGAGGCCCGCGCAGCCTAGCTTTGCATGATCGGTAGTGATTGGCGCTGTCTTCAGGTGGTCAGCAACTGACAAGCCTTGAAGCCAGGCATCTGCAGCGGGGTGTGCTGCATCATCTACGGCGGAGCCTTCGGCGATTCCCCACTCATACCAGTAGCCGCGAACGTCAGAATCAAAATCAATTTTCGTCGGAAGAGCGCTCACGTTTTCCCGGAACACTTGGACAGCCGTTGCACTCTCGCCCGCGTTTCGGTAAGTCTTGCAGAGATCAACCAGAGCACAAAGCCTGTCAGGTTCAGCAGCAATATCGGCCTTCGCCGCCGAGACGGCTATTTCTTTTCGTCGTTGTTCGGAGAATTGAGACGGCAGTGCACGCTGCAGTCGCGGGCCTGCATGGATAATACTTGAGAACCAACGGCGATCCATTTGAACCTCCGTGCCTGTCCGCACTGTCTGGCGCACAATGGCGCTCCAAACTTCTGCGGTATCCGCACCAAAGTCCTGTTCGGCAGAAACCAAGATGGCAGCAGCTACGTTGCGATGGCGGGTGAACACATGTCCCGCACTTCGGACGGCGGCGGCCTCTTCGCCAAGTGGATTTACAACACAAGTCTGAATCCAGTCGCGCTCCACGCGAAGCAAGTCTGCGAGAACCCTGTCGTCAATACCCGGAATACCCACCGCATGACAGGCGGCGACGTAAAGGAGCGCATCAAACAGAGTATGGTTGCTGTCCGCAATCTTCGTGTGCTTCAACCGCTGGAGCAGAGCAATGACATGGCTTCGTAATCCGTCCGGTCCAAATCGCACATCGAGCAATCCGCCAAAGAACGAGCCCTCATTACCAGCGGCGGCTCCCTGTATGGCTTCGAGGAGCGCGGCTGTTTGCTTACCCCTGTCCGCTAGTGAGGCGAGTTTACGCAAGCCATCGCTGCCAAATTTCTGCCATGCGTCGACCAACCTGTTCGCGTCTTCTGGCTGCAGTTCGCGAAGTAGGATGTCGGGGTACTTCGTCAGCAAGGTGTTCCAAGGCTGTTGGTTACCCTTGCTATGACGCCAGTCGGTATCGCGTGCAGCCAAGAGAAAGTGAACATGAGTACTGCCGGCTTCGTGCAGGAGGCTAGCGGCCTCGCTGAGGTTGCGAACCAGATTTTCGGCATCGTCGGCGACGATGAGCCAAGGTTTGGTCGGATCCAAAGTACTGATGTGCTCCGGGGGCAGACCGATGCGGGAAGCTGGACGCCACAAGACATTCCAGTCTCCGCTTTTCGCACATTCGGCGGCAGCTTGTAGAAGGAGCGTGGATTTGCCTTCGCCTCCGGCGGCGCGGATGAGCTGAAGCGAACAGGCAGCCTTAGAGCTTCTGGCTTCCTCAAGGCGGCGGCCGATCTCTGCGACAGCGGCCCGACTCGGGATACCTGCGCACACTGCATGTCGCCAAGTAGGGGTTGCGCCATCGAAATACCGTATAACATCGTCGTGGCAAAGCGGTGGTAGCGCACCTAGGCAAGCAGCGTCAATGATTTCCCATCCTGCAATTGGCGAAACGGCCGAGGGAGCCGTAGCGGCCGGCGCCATTTCCTGCAGCGTGGAGAGAATCTCGCCAAAAATGCTGTGGCAGTCGATACCGCCAAACGCCCTGAATCGATTCATCGCGATGGCGGGTTCGACAGCAGCAAGGAGTTTCCCGTACTTTTCCGTCACCCTGTCTGCGTTGGCCTCGTAGAAGCACCAGAGGACATCGAGGGGTGCCTGCTCATCGTTCTTGTTCGATCAGCGCCCGCGTGAAGACATCATCCCAACCACCATAGGCAGCGACGATGAGCGTACGCCTTTGGAGGAGGCGTTGCAGGGATTTGGTCAACTTCGGCCGAGGGTTGGTCAGTTGCGCCTGAGTGTGAAGCGTGTCGGAATCGCGCCAAAATCCATGCAGGTGGACGATGGAGCAGATTCCAGGCTCATCCTCAGCTTGGCCAGCAAGTGTTCCGTCGGCTGCCAAAACTCGCCGTCCGGATCGACCTCCTGCGCTTCGAACTGCTAATGAAATCAGCGGGTCGAAGTTGGTTGTGAGGACTGGCCCCAGAAATCGCTCATTTCCACCGGCCACCATCTCACCCAGACTCAAGGTCCCGGCTGGAATATTCCATTCCTCGGGGTGTCCATCCATGCCCGGCAGCGGTTCCGCGATTCCTGCCTTACGCGCTTTCAAAATGGCCGTTTTGATAACGTCGTTTATGGCGTCTTGCCCCATCTTTTTACCGAGCCACTTCATCCCCTCTTGGTAGGCATCGCCGCCTACTTTTCCACTCAGAGCGGTATCAAAGTTGGGGAGCGAGAAAGCAGCACGGCCACGAATCTCATCTCGGATGATGTCCAGGATTTCCGTTACACCAGGCACACCAACGCCGTCCTTCACTGACAGCGGTGACCCGACAAGGAAGGCCACGGGACGCTTTGTCGCAACAGCGGCGATGAGAAGGTCTTCTTTTGATAGTAGCTCGAAGGACATCGTCACAGGTGATTACTAGGGGTAAGTGAAGGAATAGATTTGCGCCGGAGCATACCCGAAAACGATTTCAGATGGCTGCTTTCAGGGCCGATGTCGATCGGCCCATTCTGGCCGATTGCAGCCACTTGTTTTCTCTAGCTATGAAAAATGGGAGCCATCAGCTCCCATTTCTCATCATCAAAGCAAAAAACAACCAACTCAATCCCAGCTCAACGCCCCACCCGTCTGATACTCAATAACTCGCGTCTCAAAGAAGTTGCGTTCCTTCTTCAGATCGATCATCTCGCTCATCCACGGGAACGGGTTCTCCTCATTCGGGAACAACTGGTCAAGACCAATCTGCTGGCACCGACGATTGCAGATGAACCGCAGATACGACTTGAACATCGGCGCATTCAGCCCCAGCACCCCACGCGGCATTGTGTCTTCCGCATAGCGATACTCCAGATCCACCGCCTTCTTGAACAACTCCGTAATCTCAGCCTTGAACTCCGCCGTCCAAAGATGCGGATTCTCCAGCTTGATCTGGTTGATCAGGTCAATCCCAAAATTGCAGTGCAGCGACTCATCCCGCAGGATGTACTGATACTGCTCCGCAGCCCCAGTCATCTTGTTCTGCCGCCCCATCGCCAGGATCTGCGTGAAGCCCACATAGAAGAACAGCCCTTCCATGATGCAGGCGAACACGATCAGCGACTTCAGGAGCTTCTGGTCGTTTTCCGGCGTGCCGGTCTTGAACGACGGGTCGGTCAGCGTGTCGATGAACGGGATCAGGAACTCGTCCTTGTCGCGGATCGACTGCACTTCGTGGTACGCGTTGAAGATCTCGGCTTCGTTCAGGCCCAGCGATTCAACAATGTACTGGTAGGCGTGCGTGTGGATAGCCTCTTCAAAGGCCTGGCGCAGCAGGTACTGGCGGCATTCGGGCGCGGTGATCTGGCGGTAGGTGCCCAGCACGATGTTGTTGGCGGCCAGCGAGTCGGCGGTGACGAAGAAGCCCAGGTTGCGCTTGATGATGCGGCGCTCGTCCTCGGTCAGGCCGTTGGGGTCTTTCCACAGGGCGATGTCGCGGGACATGTTGATTTCCTGCGGCATCCAGTGGTTGGCGCAGCCGGCCAGGTACTTTTCCCACGCCCACTTGTACTTGAACGGGACGAGCTGGTTGACGTCGGTCGAGCCGTTGATGACGCGCTTGTCGGCGGCGTTGACGCGCCGGTTGCTTTGCGCGGCGGCGGCATTGGGGTTGTTGCCCAGGATGCCGGCTTGCGTGGCGCTCGACGGCAGGACGCCTTGCTGGTCAGCGGTGGCAGGGGCGGCAGCAGGTTGCAGGGGAGGCTGCGGTGCGGCCTGCGAGGTGGCGTCAACGTCGTCCCAATTTAGCATCGTCATATTCTCCTATTCAGTCCAATCGCATTCTGTAAGCTACTAAGCATCTACAGGGGCGCATCTCTACATCTCTTTCCTTCGCAGCCTTCAAAAAAACTGCAAAGGAAAGAGAAGGGCCTTGCGGCCCTTCCGTTACTTCTGATTACTTCGAAGTCTTAGCCGGCGTGCGCCTGATCGTCTCCACCGTAGTGGTGTTGGGACGGCGCTGCGCCTCACGCACCGGAATGAACTGCCCAGTTCCTGCGTCGCGGCCAATCTTCTGAGGGGGCGGGGTCTTCTTGGACATCCCAATCTCCTTCAAAAAGCTTCACACCAACTTGGCTTGCTCCGGTGCTAAGATCCGTTTGCCCAACGATGCCGGAGGGCCAAAGGTCTAGTGCCTTAACCTTCAGCCTTGTTGCAAAGCCCGCGGTGTTCCACCACCGCGGGCTTTTTCTTTTACTGGCAGGCTTCGCACTCTTCAAAGCCAGGGTCACCCGGGCGCATCGTGCAGACCGCGCCTTCGGCTTCCGGCATGGCCGGGGCCGATGCAGCTGCCGCGTCCAGGGCGGAGCCGCTGTCGCTGCCCGACGACACCGCGTTCAGCGAGCCGCGCGACACGGTCGACTTCTCCACGTGCGTGGCAGCCATGGTGCGCAGGTAGTACGTGGTCTTCAGGCCGCGCAGCCAGGCCAGCTTGTAGGTGTCGTCCAGCTTCTTGCCCGAGGCGCCGGCCATGTAGATGTTCAGGGACTGGGCCTGGTCGATCCACTTCTGGCGGCGGCTGGCGGCTTCCACCAGCCAGGTCGGCTCGACTTCGAACGCGGTGGCGTAGATGTCGCGCAGGTCTTGCGGAATGCGGTCGATACGCGACAGCGAGCCGTCGAAGTACTTCAGGTCGGCGACCATCACTTCGTCCCACAGGCCACGTTCCTTCAGGTCGCGCACCAGGTAGTCATTGACCACGGTGAACTCGCCCGACAGGTTCGACTTCACGTACAGGTTCTGGAACGTCGGCTCGATGCACGCGGATACGCCGATGATGTTCGAGATCGTGGCGGTCGGCGCGATCGCGATGCAGTTCGAGTTGCGCATGCCGTGCTGCTTGATGCGGGCACGCAGGCTGGTCCAGTCCATGCTGCTGGACATGTCCACGTCCAGGTAGCCGCCGCGCTCTTCGGCCAGCAGCTTGAGCGAGTCCTGCGGCAGGATGCCGCGATCCCACAGCGAGCCGGTGTAGGTCTCGTAGCGGCCACGCTCTTCGGCCAGCTCGGTGGAGGCCTGGTAGGCGTAGTAGCACACGGCTTCCATCGAGGTGTCGGCGAACTTCACCGCGGCGTCGCTGGAGTACGGCGTGCGCAGCACGTGCAGGCAGTCCTGGAAGCCCATGATGCCCATGCCGACCGGGCGGTGGCGCAGGTTGGAGTTGCGGGCCTTCTCGACAGCGTAGTAGTTGATGTCGATGACGTTATCCAGCATCCGCATGGCGGTGCGGATGGTCTTCTGCAGCTTGGCGTGGTCGAGCGCGTACGAGCCGTCAGCCTGCTTGGCCAGGTGGGCCACCAGGTTCACCGAACCCAGGTTGCACACGGCGATTTCGCTGTCGTTGGTATTCAGCGTGATTTCCGTGCACAGGTTGGAGCTGTGGACGACGCCGACGTGCTGCTGCGGGCTGCGGATGTTGCAAGGATCCTTGAAGGTGATCCACGGGTGGCCGGTTTCGAACAGCATGCCCAGCATCTTGCGCCAGAGCTGCATGGCCGGGACCTTCTTGAACAGCTTCAGTTCGCCGTTGGCGGCCTTGGCTTCGTAGCCCAGGTAGGCCTTCTCGAATGCCTTGCCGACCTTGTCGTGCAGGTCCGGGCAGGTGGACGGCGAGAACAGCGTCCATTCGGCGTTTTCCATCACGCGCTTCATGAACAGGTCCGGAATCCAGTTGGCCGTGTTCATGTCGTGGGTGCGGCGGCGGTCGTCGCCGGTGTTCTTGCGCAGCTCCAGGAATTCTTCGATGTCCAGGTGCCACGTTTCCAGGTAGGCGCAGACGGCGCCCTTACGCTTGCCGCCCTGGTTCACGGCCACGGCGGTGTCGTTCACCACCTTCAGGAACGGGACCACGCCCTGGCTCTTGCCGTTGGTGCCCTTGATGTGCGAGCCCAGTGCGCGCACGTTGGTCCAGTCATTGCCCAGGCCGCCGGCGAACTTGGACAGCAGCGCGTTTTCCTTGAGCGCTTCGTAGATGCCTTCCAGGTCGTCCGAGACTGTGGTCAGGTAGCACGACGACAGCTGCGAGCGCTGGGTGCCCGAGTTGAACAGGGTCGGCGTGGACGACATGAAGTCGAACGACGACAGCAGCTGGTAGAACTCGATGGCGCGCGCTTCGCGGTCCTTCTCGTTCAGCGCCAGGCCCATGGCCACGCGCATGAAGAAGGCTTGCGGCATTTCGATGCGGGTTTCATCGATATGCAGGAAGTAGCGGTCGTACAGGGTCTGCAGGCCGAGGTAGTTGAACTGGAAGTCGCGGCCGGCGTCCAGCGCGGCGCCCAGGCGGGCCAGGTCGAAGGTGGCCAGCTTCTCGTCCAGCAGCTCGGCGGCAATACCGCGCGCGATGAACTTGGGGAAGTACTCGGCGTAGCGGGTGGCCATCTCGGCCTGGGTCACTTCGGTGCCGAGGATTTCCTTGCGGATGGTGTGCAGCAGGATACGGGCGGTGACCTGGCTGTAGTCCGGGTCCTTCTCGATCAGGGTACGCGCGGCCAGGATGGCGGAGTCGTACACCTGCGTCATCGGCACGCCTTCGTACAGGTTCTTCAGCGTTTCCTTCAGGATCGGCTCGGCGCTGACGGCATCGCCCAGGCCGGAGCAGGCGTTGTCGATCAGGGCGTGCAGCGCGACGATGTCGAGCGGCTTGGTCACGCCGGCGTCGGTCACGTTGATGCTGATGCCGGCTTCCTGCACGCGGGCGACGGCCTGCGCGCTGGCGCTGGCGCGCTCGGCCTTGCGCTTCTCGCGGTACAGCACATAGGCGCGGGCGACTTCATGCTCGCCCGAGCGCATCAGCGACAGTTCGACCTGGTCCTGCACGTCTTCGATGTGGATGGCGCCACCGCTCGGGCGGCTGCGCACCAGCGCGCGCACCACGTTGTCGGTCAGCTGCTCGACGATCTCGCGCACGCGCGCCGACGCGGCGCCCTGCCCGCCGTTGACGGCGAGGAAGGCCTTGGTCATGGCGACGGCGATCTTGGACGGCTCGAACGCCACCACGGCACCGTTGCGACGAATGATCTTGTGATCCGGGTAATTCGAGGTCGCGGCGCTGGGGGTCTGCTGCGTGGTCGGGGCCTGGCTGGCAACTCCGGCGGCGGCGCCACCCGTGGTGATTTCGTTCTGTGCCGTTTGCATGAGAACTCCTGTTTTTACCCTGGCTATTTAGAGACAAAAGAGTCCCTGGCGAAATGCGGCGGAAAGCGCATCCGGCCCGCAATGTTCGGGGGCTGGACGTACTGCCTTGACTGACATTTCGCCAGGGACTCTTGGTGATGCGCCGGCTTCGCGGAGGGATGATGCTGCCATGTCACATTGCCGTCATGACGGTATGCGATGGCTGCCTCACACTCGGGCCGGCTCCCCGGTCTGACTACTAGATGTAGTGGTCGATACGAGAAACTGGCCCAAGTATAGTGAAGCGAATGCGAAAAACCAGTCTTGACAAGCGTAGTTGCCACACCCGGCGGCATGTGTGCGGCGGCGCCACATTCCCGGGAACCGCGCTACGACAAGGGATGGGGGCAAGTCGTGCGCAAGCGCACATTTTCTGCAAAATTTTTTTATCAGAGCGGAGGTCCGATAGCCCACCCGATTGTAGGGAATTGGCTAAGTGACATGGCACCGACATGTGGCCGTGGCAACCCCGCCGCGCACTTTAATCGTGCGAGGGGCGGTAGGGTAACAGGTTTGGCGCAACCCCCGCGAGCCGGGCAAAACGGTTCCAGTCGAAATGCGGTCCCGGGTCGGTCTTGCGGCCCGGCGCGATATCGCTATGTCCGGCGATGGCCTGCACGGGATAAGCGGCGCGCAGCGCCCGCACCAGCGCGGCGGTGGTGTTGTACTGCGCGGCAGTGAACGGCACGTCGTCGGTGCCCTCGATCTCGATGCCGATCGAAAAATCGTTGCAGCGCGCCCGGCCAAAAAACTCGGACTGCCCCGCATGCCAGGCCCGCTGCGTGCACGGCACGAACTGCACCAGTTCGCCGGAGCGGGTCACCAGGAAGTGCGCGGACACCTGGATCTGGTGGATGGTGGCAAAGAACGGATGCTTGTCCGGATCGAGCCGGTTCTGGAAGAAGGCCTCGATGTCGCCGCTGCCGAACTGGCCGGGCGGCAGGCTGATGTTGTGCAGCACCACCAGGTCCACCGGCATGCCGTCCGGGCGCGCGTCGAAATTGGGCGACGGCACGCGGCGCGCGGCCGGGACCCAGCCGTCGGCGCCGGGCAGAAAGGACGAGGACGAGGACGACGACGAGGACGCGGGCGCGGTCATGGCGTGCCCTCGCCTTCCACCGCGCCGCGGTCGGCGGCGTCCATGGCCTCGCGGATGCCAAGTTGCTGGATGCGGTAGCGCAGCTGGCGCAGGTTCAGGCCCAGCAGCGGCGCGGCCGCGGTGCGGTTGAAGTTGGTCTGCGCCAGCGCCTGCAGGATCAGTTCGCGCTCGACCGCTTCCAGTTTGGCCGGCAGGTCGATCGGGAAGACGATGCCGCGGCAGGCACGCTCGGCGGGGTCGCCGGCGGGCTCGGGTTCGGGTGCGGCGTGCGCGGGGGCTGCCGGGAGCGGTTCGGCCGGGGGCGGTACAGGCGCAGGCGTTGCGGCGGCCGGCACGGGCGCCACCACGCCGGTGCCCCAGGGGGCGTACGGGTAAGGCGCCATCGGCTGGGGCGCCATCGTCGGCGCCGGTGCCGGCATCAGCCCGGCGCGCCCGGTGCCCGCGTCCAGCGGTCCCAGGTCGGCCAGCGCGATGTCATCGCTTTCCGCAAACGCGTAGGCGCGCTCGAGCAGGTTTTCCAGCTCGCGCACATTGCCCGGGAACGGATAGGCCGCCAGCCGCTGCAGCGCCTCTGGCGACAGCCGCTTGGGGTGCGCATCGCCGTAGCGCACCGCCAGGTGGTCCAGGATGGCGCGGGCCAGCACCGGGATGTCTTCGCCACGCTCGCGCAGCGTGGGCATGCGCAGCGCCAGCACATTCAGCCGGTAATACAGGTCTTGCCGGAACTGCCCGGCCGCCACCATCGCCGCCAGGTCCTTGTGGCTGGCGCACATCACGCGCACGTCTACGGCGTCTTCGCGGCTGGCGCCGATCTTGCGCACGCGGCGCTCCTGCAGCGCGCGCAGCAGCTTGACCTGCATCGGCAGCGGCAGGTCGGCCACTTCATCGAGCAGCAGCGTGCCGCCGTTGGCGGCCTGGAAGAAGCCGCCGCGCTCGGCATCGGCGCCGGTGAAGGCCCCTTTGACGTAGCCGAAGAATTCGGACTCCATCAGGTTCTCGGGGATGGCGCCGCAGTTGACGGCGACGAACGGATGCGCGGCGCGCGCGCTGGTGGCGTGGATGGCGCGCGCGGCGCGCTCCTTGCCGCTGCCGGATTCGCCGCTGATGACCACCGGCGCCATGCTGCGCGCCAGCCGCGACAGCGAGCGGCGCACCTCCTGCATCGCCGCGGAATGGCCGGGCAGCAGCGCCGCGGCGCGGTCGGCGGCCTGCTCCGCCGCCGCGGCGGCGTCGGCATCGGCGTTGTCGCGCGGCTGGCGGCCCAGCGCGTTCAGCACCAGGCTGCGCAGCTGTTCCAGCGACACCGGCTTGGCGATGTAGTCGAAGGCGCCGGCCTTGAGCGCCTCGACGGCGTTGTCGGCGCTGCCGTAGGCGGTGATCACGGCCACCGGGATGCGTTCCGGCGCGGCCGACAGCTGGCGCACGATCTCGATGCCCAGCCCGTCGCCCAGGCGCATGTCGGTCAGCACCAGGCTGTAGCGGCCTTGCGCCAGCTTCGCGCGCGCCTCGGCCAGCGAGCCGGCCAGCACCACGTCATGGCCCATGCGGCGGATCGAGATGTCCAGCAGCTCGCGCAGGTCGGCCTCGTCGTCGATGACCAGGATGGGATCGGGCGCGCGGGACAGTCGGGGTGGCATGGGTGGTGGCTGGATAAAGACAGGTCAGACGGCGGCCGCCGCGGCAGCCTCTGCGCTCTCGATGCGCAAGGTCAGCACGAAGGCCTTGCCCGGCAGTGTATCGCGCGCACTGGAGGCCAGCATGCCGGTGCGCTCGATCAGCGCCGGCAGCGAGATGGTGCCGTAGCGCACCTGCGCGTCATTGGCGCCGCACAGCTCGCGCGCCATGAACAGGCCCAGCCCGGTGCCCTGGGCGTTGCTGGTGAAGAACGGCTCGAACAGGCTGCGCTGGTGTTCGCGCGCCACCTCGGCGCCGTCGTTCCAGACGATCAGCTCGGCATGATGCTGATCCAGCGCGTGCGCCAGCAGCCGGATCGAGCCGGGCAGCCGGCTGCAGTAGCGCCAGGCATTGTCCAGCAGGTTGCCCAGCACCTGCTGCAGCTGCGAGGCGTCGAACACCACCGGCTGGGCCACGTCGACGGTCAGGCGGATGGCATTGGCATTGATGTCCGCACGGCCCGCCGGGCGGGTCTCGCCGGCGCGCGGGCGGCGCTGGCGCATTTCGGCGCGCCAGCGCTCGACGATCTCGGGCAGCGCCTGCGCCAGGTGCACGGTGCTGCGGCCGGTGCGCGGGCGGCGCGACATCTGCAGCACGTCGGACACCACCTGGTCCAGCCGGCGCACGTTATCGTGGATGATGCGCAGCAGGCGGGCGTCAATATCGACATCGGCACTGCCCGGGTCCTGCGCTTCAGGGCCGTGCCGGCCGGAATCGCCCAGCAGTTCGCTGGCCTGGCTGATCGCCGCCAGCGGATTGCGGATCTGGTGCGCGATGCTGGCCACCAGCCGGCCCATGGCGGCCAGCTTTTCCTGCTGCACCTGCTCGGCGATGCGCTCCCAGCTTTCGATATGGACCAGCACGGTGTCGCGCATCTCGCTGCGCAACAGCGCCTCATCCTCCTGCGACCACGCCATGGCCTCGTTCTGGGCGATGGCCAGGCGCAGGCGCCCGGCGGCTTCGGGCGACAGCTCGTTCCACGCGGCGGTGTCGAGCGCGGCCGGCACGGTGCGGCCATGCGCCATGGTCGAGCGCAGCCCGGCCAGGCCCGGCAGCACGAAGCGCAGCCGCAGCCGGGTATGCTGCATGGTGCCGTCGGCCAGCGCGGGGCCGGAGGCCATCGGCAGCAGCTGCAGGATGCGCGGCACGTCGTCCTTGCTGCGCAGCCAGTCGCGCAGCATTTCCATCAGCGGCTGCAGGCGCGGGATGCGGCGCAGGTCGAACAGCACGGTATCGCCGCCGCCCTGCCCGGCTTCGCCGCCCGGCGCACCGCCCAGCTTGCGCGAGTAGATGCGCTCGTGCGGCTGCACGCCCAGCAGCACCACCGCGGCGGGATTGGCGGCCACCACCGCGCCGTTGGCGCGCACCAGCATCACGCCGTCCTGCATGTCGTTGACCATCAGCCGGTTGACCAGCTGCTGCAGGCGCAGCTCCTGCTCTCGCGCCAGCGCCAGGCGCTCCTGCGCGATCTGCCGGTTGGCCAGCATATACATCAGCAGCGCGGCGATCATGAACACCAGGCCGAACAGGCCCGAGCCCAGCAGCCCGGCATCGGCCTGGCGCAGCAGGATGGTGTGCATGAACGGGCCGCTCATCACCACCAGCGCCGAGATCGCCGCGGCAAACAGCGCGAACAGCAGGCTGGTCAGCGCGCCGGCTTCCAGCGCCGGCAGCAGGAAGATCATGGCCAGGCCCTCGGCGTGCCCGCCGCGCCCCAGCACGCTGAAGACCAGCGCCAGCAGCGCCAGGTCGGCCAGCACCTGTACCCGCACGCGCAGGTGAAAATGCCGGCGCCACAGCGTGCCCGCCAGCATCGCCAGCGCAATGCCAAGGTAAGGGACGGCGACGGCCATGGCCGCCGCATGCTCGATCCCGCCCATGGCCTCCAGGCCGAAAGGCAAGGCGGGGATGGCGGCAGTGAAGGGGGAAGCGGCCGTACCGGAAACGCCGGCGGGCGGCTCGCCGCGTCGCATCAGCGCAAAGCCGACCAGCAGCAGGCCCACGGCGACGCGGGTCCAGCAGAAATAGCGCAGCAGGCGCCAGTGGAAGTCAGGCGGTTCGGGCTGGCGCCACAGCTGCGCCAGGCCGCGCCAGGCGTTCAGCCGCTGCCAGGCCGACGGCGCCGGCTGGGTCATGGGCGCGGGCCGCTGCTGCCGCTGCCGCTCTCGCTGCCGTCGCTACTTTCGGTGCGGCTTTCGTCGGGCAGGTGGCTGCGCCGGCAGTAGTGCAGGCCGCGCCAGGCAATGGCGTCGCCCTGCGGCAGGTGCACGCCGCACTGGGCGCACTGGACCATGCGCTCGGCGGCGGCGTCGGGCATGCCAGCGGCCGCGTGTTCGCTGGCCTCACGGGCCTGGCGGGCGCGATGCTCGGCCAGCCGGGCCTCGGCGCGGGCGCGCAGCCACCAGAAGACGCCCAGCACCACGGCCAGCAGGATCAGGATACGTGCCATGGCAAATCAGAGCCGGTGCAGGACGACTTCAATCACGAAACGGCTGCCGACATAGGCCAGCAGCAGGATGCCGAACGAGGCGATGACCCAGCGCAGCGCTACCTTGCCGCGCCAGCCGCGGAAAACACGCCCGGCCAGGATGCCGCCGAACATGGCCCACGAGATCAGCGCGAACACGGTCTTGTGGTCCAGCCGGAACGCGCGCCCGAACAGCTCTTCGGAAAACAGCAGGCCCGAGCCGATGGTCAGCGTCAGCAGCACGAAGCCGGCGCCGATCAGCCGGAACAGCAGCTTCTCCAGCGTCAGCAGCGGCGGCAGCAGGTCCAGCCAGCGCCCCAGCCACTGGCCGGGCTGCGGCGCCGACGGCCGCGCCGGCGCGTGGCGGAAGCCGTGCAGGCGGCGCTCGGCCAGCAGCATCAGGAAGGCGTGGAAGGCGGCCAGCGTGAACAACCCGTAGGCCACGTTGGCGATGATGAAATGCAGCTTGAACAGCGGCCGCGCCGCGTAGCCCAGGATCTGCGAGCCGGGAAAGGCCAGCGGCATCAGGCTGGCCACCAGCGCCACCGGAATCACGATCAGGCCCAGCCCCGCCAGCGAAAAGAAGAAGCTCTCGATCCAGTAGATGCCCACGCCCAGCCACAGCATGGCCGACAGCGCAAAGGCAAAGCCGAACATCATGCGCTCGGCCGGGAAGATGGTTTCGTGCAGCAGCATGCCGTGGCTGGCCAGCGCGGCCAGCATCAGCACGTGCCACCACGCCGGGCGCCCCTCGCCGTGAGCGCCGCCGGCCGGGGGGATGGGGCCCCCGCCCGCCACCAGCACGGCCGCGGCCGAGTTGCCCGCCGCGCCGGTGGAGCCGGCGGCAGCGGCCACGCGCGGGTGGCGCGTGGCCCAGCCGTGCCAGGCCAGGCCGCAATAGAGAAGTGCCGTCAGGGCATACAGTACAATGACCATTTACGCAGTTTACCTTAGTGCCCACGGACGGTGGCGGCCTGCTTGAACCGGTGTGACCGGTGTTCCAGGCTCGCCCGGTGTGCCGGACTGCGTCCCGATTTTCAGCCCCGAGCCCTGCTCCGACTTCTCCCCCGATTCCTGCCATGCTGGACAATCTCACTCAACGCCTGGCGCGTGTGGTCAAGACCATGCGCGGCGAGGCGCGCCTGACCGAGGCCAACACCGCCGAGATGCTGCGCGAAGTGCGCCTTGCCATGCTCGAAGCCGACGTGGCACTGCCGGTCGTGCGCGAATTCGTGGCCCGCGTGAAGGAAAAGGCCATGGGCGAAGAGGTGGTCAGCAGCCTGACCCCGGGCCAGGCTCTGGTCGGCGTCGTCCAGCGCGAGCTGACCGCGGTGATCGGCGGCGCCGAGGCCGCCAGCGGCAACAATAAAGAGTCAGAGCTGAACCTGGCGGTGCAGCCGCCCGCCATCATCCTGATGGCCGGCCTGCAAGGCGCGGGCAAGACCACCACCGCCGGCAAGCTGGCCAAGTGGCTCAAGGAAAACAAAAAGAAGAAGGTGCTGACGGTCTCGTGCGACGTCTACCGCCCCGCCGCCATCGCCCAGCTCAAGACCGTGTCCGAGCAGGTCGGCGCCGAGTTCTTCCCGTCGCAGCCGGACCAGAAGCCGGTCGACATCGCCCGCGCGGCGGTGGACTGGGCGCGCAAGCATTACCACGACGTGCTGATCGTCGACACGGCCGGCCGGCTCGGTATCGACGAGGCGATGATGCAGGAAATCGCCGCGCTGCACGCCGAACTGAAGCCCGCCGAAACCCTGTTCGTGGTCGACGCCATGCTGGGCCAGGACGCCGTCAACACCGCCAAGGCCTTCAATGACACCCTGCCGCTGACCGGCGTGGTGCTGACCAAGCTGGACGGCGATGCGCGCGGCGGCGCGGCGCTGTCCGTGCGCCATATCACCGGCCGCCCGATCAAGTTCGTCGGCGTCGGCGAAAAGCTGGATGGCCTGGAACCGTTCTATCCGGACCGCATGGCCCAGCGCATCCTGGGCATGGGCGACATCCTCGCGCTGGTCGAGGAAGCCCAGCGCGGCGTGGACATGGCCGCGGCCGAGAAGCTGGCCAAGAAGATCAAGAAGACCGGCGACTTCGACCTGGAAGACTTCAAGGCGCAGATCGGCCAGATGAAGAAGATGGGCGGCCTGGGCAGCCTGGTCGACAAGCTGCCGGCGCAGTTCGCCCAGCAGGCGCAGGGCGCCAACATGGACCAGGCCGAGAAGCAGGTCGCGCGCATGGAAGGCATCATCAACAGCATGACCCCGGCCGAGCGCGCCAAGCCCGACCTGATCAAGGCCAGCCGCAAGCGCCGCATTGCCGCGGGCGCCGGCGTGCCGGTGCAGGAGGTCAACCGCCTGCTCAACCAGTTCGACCAGATGCAGTCCATGATGAAGAAGCTCAAGGGCGGCGGCATGATGAAGATGATGCGCCAGATGGGCGCGATGAAGGGCGGCATGAAGGGCCTCTTCAACCGCTGAAGCCCGCCGCCGCAAGCCGAACTGCCTCCCCGCAAAAGAACAGGAAAGACATCATGATGAGCGCCGAACAGGCCCGCGAGCTGTGGGCCAACTCCGAAGAAATCGTCTCCGCCGCGGAAGTCCAGGATTCGCTGGACCGGATGGCCGCGGACATCACCGCCAGGATGGGCAACGACTTCCCGCTGGTGCTGTCGGTGATGGGCGGCGCGGTGGTCTTCACCGGCATGCTGCTGCCCAAGCTGGCGTTCCCGCTGGAGTTCGACTACATCCACCTCTCGCGCTACAACAACAAGACCGTGGGCGGCGAGATGCAATGGCGCGTGGCCCCGCGCGAATCGGTCAAGGACCGCGTGGTGCTGGTGCTGGACGACATCCTCGATGAAGGCGAGACCATGGCCGCAATCCGCCAGCGCATCATGGACATGGGCGCGCGGGAATTCCACGCGGCGGTGCTGTGCGAGAAGACGCTGAGCAAGCCCAAGCCCATGCACCCGGATTTCTGCGGCTTTGCGGTGCCGGATCGCTATGTGTTCGGTTGCGGGATGGATGCCAAGGGATACTGGCGGAACCTGGATTCGATCCGGGCGCTGGTTTGAGCCGTCTGCAAGACTGACGGTTTTCTCCCTTCCCCGCCGCGGGAGAAGGGAGAAAACAGGTCAAGCCTGGTGCGTCCCCAGAATCGGCCACAGCGAAGCCAGCAGCAGCACCGCCATCCCGATATTGAACGCCCGCAGCACCTTCGGCCGCGCCAGCCAGCGCCGCAGCGCCGAGCCGCACAACGCCCACATCGCCACGCTGGGCAGGTTCACCACGCCGAAGATCCCGGACAGCAGCAGCACGTTGAGCCACAGGTTGCCGTGCAGCACGTAGGTGCTGCACGCGCCCACCGCCATCACCCACGCCTTGGGATTGACCCACTGGAACGCCGCGGCGGCCCAGAAGCCCATCGGCCGCGCCACCTGCTGGTCCTGCACGCCGCCGGCCGTGGCCAGCTTCCACGCCAGCCAGACCAGGTAGACCGTCGCCACCACGCGCAGTACCTGCCAGGTCCACGGGAATGCGTGGAACAGCGACCCCAGGCCCAGCCCCACCAGCCCCACCATCAGCGCGAAGCCGATGCTGACGCCGAGCAGGTGCGGCACCGTGCGCAGGAAACCAAAGTTCACGCCCGAGGCGAGCAGCATCGTGTTGTTCGGGCCGGGGGTGATCGACGACACCAGGGCAAAGCCGGCAAAGGCGGCAAAGACACCGGTGCCGGCGGCGAGTTGGGACACTTCCATGACTGACTCCAGCGGCGTTCATGTGCTTTCGGGAAATCAGTCTACGGCCACTTAACGGTACAGTACCGGTACACTTTGAGGGAAATGCGCCGATACAGGTCCGCTCACCGCAGCGCGTGCCAGGCGACGCCCATCGCCAGCAGCCAGAGGACAACTCCGGTCAGGCGCTCGACCCACCGCACCGACCGCCCGAAGCGCGCCGCCATCGCCGGATGACCGATGCCGTAGGCCACCAGCAGGTCCCAGCCCAGCACCACGGCAAACATCCAGACCCCGTAGGCCAGTTGCACCGCCGCCGGCGTGCGGCTGGCGGCCAGGACGGAGAACAGGCTGGCGTAGAACAGCCCGTTCTTCGGGTTCAGCACGGCAGACAGGAAGCCGCTGGCCATCTGGGCCAGCCAGGCCGCGGGCGCGGGCCTCGCAGCAGCATCGGCCGCAGGCATCGACAGTTCGCCCGAGGCGTTCAGCAGGCGCCAGCCCAGCCACGCCAGGTAGGCACAGCCGGCCCACTGCAGCGCCGCGAACAGTTGCGGCGAGTCCCGCATCGCGGCGAAGCCGGCCAGCGCGAGGCCGATAAAAACGCCATTGCCCAGCGCGATGCCCAGGCAGACGGCGCTGGCGCGCCGCGGCCCGTGCAGCAGCGCGCTGCGCACCACCAGGAAAAAATCCGGCCCCGGGCTGAGCAGCGCCAGCGCATGCGCGCCGGCCACCATGGCGAATTGCTGCCATGGCAACGCCCCGGGGGCAAGATCGAACGCGATGTCCATGCCGACCCTCCGTGAAGAGTCCGCAGTGTCGTGCGCGCGGCAGGGGCAGGTCTTGAAGAAAGTTGCGGTGTGGCGCCAGGACCGGCGCCTCAGGCGGCGCGCTGGTATCGGCGCGGTGTCATGGCCACGCGCTGCTTGAAGGCGCGCTGGAAGTGGCTCTGGTCGGCAAAGCCCAGCGCCAGGGCGACCTCGGCCAGCGCCGCACCTTGCCGCAGCAGGCGGCGCCCATGCTGGATGCGCAGGTCGAGCTGGTAGGCGTGCGGCGTCATGCCGGTTTCGGCGCGGAAGGCGCGGACCAGATGGTAGCGGCTCAGGCCGCAGGCGCGCGCCAGCTCGGCCAGCGGCAGACGCTCGGCATGGCGCTCGCGCAGCAGTTTGCACAACTTCGCCACGCGGGCGGAGACGGCAGCGGGCACCGGCAGTGTACGGGTGACTGCGCCCGTGTCGATGGCGGCATGCAGGTCGCCGACGAAGGCCACCAGCGCGGCCTCTTTCTCGACGCTGTCGGCGGGCGAGAACAGCGTGCGGTTCAGCGCGCAGACCAGCCGGTAGACGTGCGCGGACGCCATCACGCGTGCGGGCAGCCAGGCAGCCCCTGCGGCGCTGTCCTCCTCCAGCACGCCCGCCACCCAGGCGGGGTCGAAATGCAGCATCTGGTAGCTCCAGCGCCCGTCGGGCACCGGGTTGCAGGCATGGACCTGGTGCGCCGGGATCACCACCACCGCGCCCGGCCCGAGCACGGCGGTGTCCTCGCCGCAGGCAAAGCGGCTGGCGCCGCTGTCCACGGCGCCGACCGACAGGGTGGCATGGGTATGCGGCAGGTAGCTGGCGCTGCTCTGGGTGGCTCGCCGGCTTTCTGCGAACGGCAGAGCGGGATCCGCCCACCAGCAGCTGGCGGCCGGTGCGGCCGCGGGGCGGCTCACGCCGCGCTGCGGTACGGCCGTTCGCGCAGCCATTTGGTGGCGATCCACTTTTCGCCGGCGGCCACTGGCAGGCCGGCGTGCAGGGTGCGGTCGTCCAGCGTGCCGTCGGGCAGCAGGTAGCTGAAGTAGACCGCGTTGCCCTTGACCGGCGCCACCTCCAGGCCGACGCGCGGGAACGCGGTGGCGCCGCCCGCCTCGGGCGTGTTCAGGTAGATCACCAGGGTGGCGATGCGCTGGCCGCCGACGGACAGCTGCCGCGCTTCGCCGGGGCGCTGCGGGTTGAAGTAGTCGAAGTGCGGCTGGTACTCGCCGCCCGGCTTGTAGTTGAGGATCTGCAGCCCTTCGCCGTGGTCGGCCGGCACCCCGGTGACCGCGGCGATGCGGGCCTCGATGCGCGCGATCAGGGCGTGCTCGGCCACCTGGAACATCGCCCCCATGCTGGTGCGGGCATCGATCAGGTTCTCGTCGCCGGTGTCGGGATTGACCACCGGCGAGCGCGCCAGCCGGCCGCGCGACAGCGCCACCAGCGCGTCGCACTCGTCGTCGCTCAGCAGCTGCTGGAACAGCTGCACCTGCGGCGACGCCAGCCGGAACAGGATGGGCACCCGGCGGTCGCCGCCATCGGCGGCGTAGACGGTGGGTGCGCCGGCCATCGCGGTTTCAGCCTGCGCCGGCTGTGCCGGCGCGGCGCCGGCGGAGTCCTGGGCAAACGCCGCGGCCACGGCACGGCGCGCGAAGGCATCGTCGTAGCCCGAGCGCAGCATCGACAGCACCAGCGCATCGGCGGTGAAGCCCTGGGCGATATGCCGGGCCAGCCATTGTTCGAGTTCGGGCGAGGATTCGGTGTAGCCGGTCTTGCCGCCGGCAACGGATGCTTCGCGGATCATGACGGATTGGCTGCGACGCGCTGCGACGAGAACGGGTTGCGGGCCGGCGGCTCGGCCACCGGCGCGCGCGGGCGCGACGGCGCGATCTCGGCATCGCCGGCCACGGTGACGGTGGCTTCGGAATACTGCCAGCGCTTCCACGCCGCCAGCACTGCGTTGGGGTATTCCGGGCGGCCGCGGCTGCCGTTGTAGCGGCCCAGCGCCAGGTACAGGTCGCCCTGCTCGCGGTCCAGGTAATAGCGCAGGATGGTGCAGCCGTAGCGCAGGTTGCTCTGCAGGTGGAACAGCTTGCGTGCATCGCTGTCGCCGATGGTTCGTACCCAGAACGGCATCACCTGCATCAACCCGCGCGCGCCGGCCGAACTGATGGCGTACTTGCGGAAGTTGCTTTCGACCTGGATCAGGCCCAGCACCAGAGCGGGCTCCAGGCCGGCGCGCTTGGCTTCGTAGTAGGCCACCTCGATCAGCTCGACCCGCACCTGCGGCTCGGGAATGCGCGCGGCCAGCCGCGCCGACATCTCGCCCAGCCACTTCAGGTAGGCCAGGCGCTCGCCGCCGGAGGCGAACACCGGCCGCAGCGGCCGGTCGTCGGCAATGGCCGCGGCCAGCGCGCCGCGCACGGAGTCGGCCAGGTCTTCTTCCTTCTGCGCGCCGGCATGCGCCCCCGTGGCAACCAGGGCCAGCAGCGAGACCAGCAGCGCGCCCGCCAGGCGGCGGGCCGCGGCGGCGGCAGTCGGGCCGCGGAGGGCGCGCATGGGGCTCAGTTCGCCAGCAGGCTGCGCACGTGGCCGACCACTTCGGCCACGCTGACGGCGGTGGCCTGCGCGTCGCGCCGGCCCTGGTACTCGACCTTGCCTTCCTTCAGGCCGCGGTCGCCCACCACCACGCGGTGCGGCACGCCGATCAGTTCCCAGTCGGCGAACATCACGCCCGGGCGCTCGCCGCGGTCGTCGAGGATCACGTCGACGCCGGCCGCCAGCAGCTCGGCGTGGATGCGGTCGGCCTCGGCCTTGACGGCCTCGGAGCGGTCATAGCCCACCGGGCAGATCACCACCGCGAACGGGGCGATCGCGGCCGGCCAGATGATGCCGCGCTCGTCGAAGTTCTGCTCGATCGCCGCGCCCAGGATGCGGGTGATGCCGATGCCATAGCAACCCATCTGCATCGGCTGGGTCTTGCCGTTCTCGTCGAGGAAGGTGGCGTTCATCGATTCCGAGTAGCGCGTGCCCAGCATGAACACGTGGCCCACCTCGATGCCGCGGCAGATCTCCAGCGTGCCCTGGCCGTCCGGCGAGGCGTCGCCCGCCACCACGTTGCGCAGGTCGGCCACGATCGGCTCGGGCAGGTCGCGGCCCCAGTTGACGCCGGTGTAGTGGTAGTCGCGGTAGTTGGCGCCGCAGACAAAATCGCTCATGTTGGCGACCGTGCGGTCGGCCACCACCTTGACCGGCTTCTTCATGTCGATCGGGCCCAGGTAGCCGGGCGGCGAGCCGAAGGCTTCGACGATCTCGTTTTCGGTGGCGAAGCGGAACTCGGCCAGTCCCGGCACCTTGGAGGCCTTGACCTCGTTCAGCTCGTGGTCGGCGCGGATCAGCAGCAGCCAGATCTGGGGCCCGGCGTCGCTGTCCGTGGCCAGCACGATCGACTTGACGTTGGTTTCCAGCGGGATGTTCAGGAATTCGGCGACCTGCTCGCACTTGACCTTCTCCGGGGTGAAGGTCTTGACCAGGTCTTGCGTGGGCGCGGCGCGCTCGGCCACCAGCGGCAGCGCCTCGGCGGCCTCCATGTTGGCGGCGTAGGCCGAGGTCGGGCAGTAGACGATGGCGTCTTCGCCGGTTTCTGCGATGACGTGGAACTCATGCGAGCCCGAGCCGCCGATGGCGCCGTTGTCGGCGGCCACGGCGCGGAATTCCAGCCCGAAGCGGCGGAAGATGCGCACGTAGGCGTCGTACATGTTCTCGTACGATTTGCGCAGGCCGTCGGTGTCGCGGTCGAAGGAATAAGCGTCCTTCATGGTGAACTCGCGACCGCGCATGATGCCGAAGCGCGGCCGGCGCTCGTCGCGGAACTTGGTCTGGATCTGGTAGAAATTGACCGGCAGCTGCTTGTAGCTGCGGATTTCCGAGCGGGCGATATCGGTCACCACTTCTTCGGAGGTGGGCTGCACCGCGAAGTCGCGCTCATGGCGGTCCTTCAGGCGCAGCAGCTCGGGGCCCATCTTGTCCCAGCGGCCGGTTTCCTGCCACAGCTCGGCCGGCTGGATCACCGGCATCGACAGTTCCACCGCACCGGCCCGGTTCATTTCCTCGCGGACGATGTTCTCCACCTTGCGGATTACGCGCAGCCCGATCGGCATGTAGTTGTAGATGCCGGCACCCAGCTTCTTGATCATGCCGGCGCGCATCATCAGCTTGTGCGAAACGATTTCCGCGTCGGCGGGCGCTTCCTTGAGGGTGGAAATGAAGAATTGCGAGGCTTTCATCCGTAATTTCTCTCTGGGCCGCCAAGGTGGAAAAATCCGTCCCGGCACAATCCGGGGGGCCGGCGGCGCTGATTTATGCGCACGCGCCTGAAACTGCCCTTCCGCTCGGGGAAAACCACCATCCCCCGGTCCGGGCCAGGCTGCGCGCTTCCTTTATAATCAGCGTAATTCTAAAGGATTCGAGGTGCAGTCATGCTCGATCGTGAAGGCTTTCGCCCGAACGTCGGCATCATCCTCCTCAACGCAAGAAACGAGGTTTTCTGGGGCAAGCGAATCGGCGAACACTCCTGGCAGTTCCCGCAAGGCGGCATCAAGTACGGCGAAACGCCGGAACAGGCCATGTACCGCGAACTGCATGAGGAAATCGGCCTGCTTCCGGAGCACGTCAGGATTGTCGGTCGCACGCGCGACTGGCTGCGTTACGAGGTGCCGGACAAGTTCATCCGCCGCGAGATCCGCGGCCACTACAAGGGCCAGAAACAAATCTGGTTCCTGCTGCGCATGGCCGGCAGGGACTGCGACATCCACCTGCGCGCCACCGAGCACCCGGAGTTCGATGCCTGGCGCTGGAGCCATTACTGGGTGCCGCTCGAGGCCGTGATCGAATTCAAGCGCGATGTCTACCAGATGGCGCTGACGGAACTGTCACGCTTCCTGAACCGGCATCCGCGCGTGCCGCTCAGCCCGTATGGCACGCATGGCGCCCATGGTGCCCACGGCGTGCACGGGCGCCACGGCGGCCCGCGCGGCCAGGCACTGAGCCGCGCCCAGGCGGCGCAGCAGGCCGATGCCGATGGCAATGCCGAGGTCCCGGGCGCGGCCGACTACGTTTCGCCGGCGACGCCGGTATCCACTACACGGAGCACTGATGACTAGTTTGACCGGCGTGGGCCGCCGCGGCGGCCTGAGCGCGGCCGGATTGCTGCTTGCCGCGGCCAGCCTGGCCCTGGCCGGCTGCAAGACCACCGGCAAGGAGATGGCGGAGGAAGAGAGCACCTGGAACAACCCGTTCGCGCCCAAGACCTTCGAGGAAGCCAAGGCCATGCTGCCGCCATTGCCGCAGGAGGCCAACCTGATCCCGTTCTCGGTGTCGGGCACCGGCACGCTGTCGTTCGCGGTGGACAGCAAGTCGATCTCGGTGGGCAAGGACAACGTGGTGCGCTATACCGTGGTCACCACCAGCCAGAGCGGCGCGCGCAACGTGACCTTCGAAGGCATGCGCTGCGACGCGTTCGAGCGCAAGCTGTATGCAACCCTGCCCCCGGGCGCCACCGAGTGGGTGCCCAACAGCAGCGACTACGGCGAGACCTGGCACCGCATGCAGACCGGGGTGCGCAACGCCTACGCCGCCACGCTGGCGATCGATTTCTTCTGCGAAGGCCGCACCGTGGCCGGCAAGCCCGCGGACATGGTGCTCGAGCTGCAATCGCGCGCGCCGCACAAGCGCTGACGCAACCGGTGCAGGCATAAAAAAACGGCGGGACCGCCAGGCAGTCCCGCCGTTTTTCTTTCCATCGCTCAGACCAGCACCAGGTTGTCGCGATGGATCAGTTCGGGCTCGTTCAGGTGCCCGAGCACCGATTCGATCTCGGACGACGGCTTGCGCGCGATCAGCCGCGACTCGGCGCTGGAATAGTTGGTGATGCCGCGCGCCACCTCCTTGCCTTGCGCATCGACACAGGCGATCACTTCGCCGCGGGCGAATTCGCCCTGCACTTCGACCACGCCGATCGGCAGCAGCGACTTGCCGCCGCTGGTCAGCTTCTCGACCGCGCCGCCGTCGATCACGACGCGGCCGCGCAGCTGCAGGTGGTCGGCCATCCACTGCTTGCGCGCGGTCAGCCGGCCGGTCGGCGCCAGCAGCTGGGTGCCGATCGCCTCGCCGGCGGCCAGGCGCTCCAGCACGTTGGCCTCGCGGCCCGAGGCGATGGTGGTATGCGCGCCGGACTTGGCCGCGCGCTTGGCCGCCAGGATCTTGGTCAGCATGCCGCCGCGGCCGATCGACGTGCCGGCGCCGCCGGCCATGGCTTCCAGCTCGGGCGTGCCGGCCAGGGCCTCGTCGACGAACTGCGCGGCCGGGTCCTTGCGCGGATCGGCGGTGTACAGGCCGCGCTGGTCGGTCAGGATCACCAGCGCGTCGCCTTCGATCAGGTTGGTGACCAGCGCGCCCAGCGTGTCGTTGTCGCCGAACTTGATTTCGTCGGTGACCACGGTGTCGTTCTCGTTGATGATCGGCACCACGCCCAGCGACAGCAGCGTCAGCAGTGTGGAGCGGGCGTTCAGGTAGCGCTCGCGGTCGGCCAGGTCGGCGTGGGTCAGCAGCACCTGCGCGGTGCGGATGCCGTAGCGGGTGAACTGGCTTTCATAGACCTGCGCCAGCCCCATCTGGCCCACCGCCGCGGCGGCCTGCAGCTCATGGATTTCCTTCGGGCGGCGCGCCCAGCCAAGCCGCTGCATGCCTTCGGCAATGGCGCCGGAACTGACCAGCACCACTTCCTTGCCGGCCACGCGCAGTCTTGCGATCTGGGCGGCCCAGCGGGCGATGGCGTCGTGGTCCAGCCCCTTGCCGTCGTTGGTGACCAGGCTGGAGCCCACTTTGACGACGATGCGCTTTGCCTGCGCGATGACCGATTGCATGGTGGAAATCCTGTCTCCGGAGATCGTTAGGAACCGCTGATTCTTGTTTATGCCTCGCGCTGGTCCTGGTCGACGTTATGCAGGCGGTCGTCCAGGCGGATGTCCGGCTCTGCCAGCGCCGCGGCCTCTTCGGCCTTGATCGCCTGCAGGTGGTCCTTGATCGCGTAGATCAGCTCGCGGCAGCCTTCGCCGGTCAGCGCGGAGATCTGGAACACCGGGCCCTTCCACTTGTAGCGCTTGAGGAAGTCCTTCACCTTCGCCGCGCGCTCGTCCTCGGGCACCATGTCTAGCTTGTTCAGCACCAGCCAGCGCGGCTTTTCATACAGGGTCTCGTCGTATTTCTTCAGCTCGTTGACGATGGCCCTGGCCTCGGCGACCGGATCGACCGCCTCGTCGAACGGCGCCAGGTCGACGATATGCAGCAGCAGCCCGGTGCGCTGCAGGTGGCGCAGGAACTGGTGGCCCAGGCCCGCGCCTTCGGCCGCGCCCTCGATCAGGCCGGGGATGTCGGCGACCACGAACGATTGCTCATGGTCGACGCGCACCACGCCCAGGTTCGGGTGCAGCGTGGTGAACGGATAGTCCGCCACCTTCGGGCGCGCGTTGGAGATATGCGAGATAAAGGTCGACTTGCCGGCGTTGGGCATGCCCAGCAGGCCGACATCGGCCAGCACCTTCAGCTCCAGCTTGAGCATGCGGCGCTCGCCCGGCTTGCCATCGACCTGCTGGCGCGGCGCGCGGTTGGTGCTGGACTTGAAATGCAGGTTGCCCCAGCCGCCCATGCCGCCTTCGGCCAGGCACACGCGCTGGCCGTGCTCGGTCAGGTCGGCGATGACTTCGCCGGTGTCCATGTCGGTGATCAGCGTGCCCACCGGCATGCGCAGGGTGATGTCTTCACCGGCGGCGCCATAGCAGTCGGAGCCGCGGCCGTTCTCGCCGTTCCTGGCCACATGCTTCTTGGCGTAGCGGAAGTCGATCAGCGTATTGATATTGCGGTCCGCCACGGCGAACACGCTGCCGCCCCGGCCGCCGTCGCCACCATCCGGGCCGCCGAAGGGCACAAACTTTTCGCGCCGGAACGAGGCGCTGCCATTGCCGCCGTTGCCGGCGATGGCTTCAATTCGGGCTTCGTCGATGAACTTCATGATGGGTTTTCCGTGGTGGATCGGCAGATCGGGCGCTGGCGTAGTTTACTTCGCCAGAAAAGAAAAGGCCCCGCAAGCGTTGCGGGGCCTTTCGTCCTGCAAAGGCTGTTATCAGGCCGCCGGAACGACGCTGACTTGCTGCTTCTTGGCAGGGCCCTTGACGGCGAACTGCACGTGGCCGTCGATGAGGGCGAACAGCGTGTGGTCCTTGCCCACGCCGACGTTGTCGCCGGCATGCACGCGGGTACCGCGCTGGCGGACGATGATGCCGCCGGCGTTGATGGCCTGGCCACCAAACACCTTCACGCCCAGACGCTTCGATTCGGAATCACGGCCGTTCCGCGTGGAACCGCCGCCTTTTTTCTGTGCCATGTCTTACTCCTGTCGCTTTACCGGATTACGCTCGATCGATCAGGCAACGATCGCTTCGATGCGCAGTTCGGTGTAATTCTGACGATGGCCCTGACGCTTCTGGTAGTGCTTGCGACGGCGCATCTTGAAGATCTTCACCTTGTCGTGACGACCCTGGGAGATAACGGTAGCCTTGACGGAAGCCCCGCTCACCAGCGGCGTACCAAACTTGATTTGGTCGCCGGCGCCCACTGCGAGCACCTGGTCGAGCGTGATTTCTGCGCCAATGTCTGCCGGTATCTGTTCTACTTTCAGTTTTTCGCCAGCAGCAACCTTGTATTGCTTGCCGCCGGTTTTTACGACCGCGTACATTGTCGAACCTCTCGGATGTGAATAAAACGCCGAAACCGCGCAATGCGGCCCGGTTATCTCCCGCCGGCAAAGACCCGCAAGGCGAGCGACTACCGGAGGAAACCGGGAATTGTAAACGAGATCGGGGAAAACTGCAAAGAAAACAGGCACATAGCCTGTGAGCGGCGCAGCCCGCACAATCGGCGGCGGCTCGGTCAGGTCAGGTCGGCGAGGAGGAACCCCGCCAGTGCGGCAAACGCCACCCACCACGCGGTGCGGCGCAGTTGGCGGCGAGGTATGGGCTTGTCCATGCCCGCATTATAGTGGCGCCGGTCATCAGCGCCGCTGCGCGCATACCCTTAGCCAGTGCCAGGCAAGAATGCGGGGCATGCGTAGAACGCCGCGTGCATCGCATATAATCGTCCGGTTTTGCGTAACGGTGATCATCTTGTCCCAGCCTTCCGCCACTGCCTTGCTTGCCCCGGTCGCTGCAGACATGCGCGCGGTCGATGCTGTTATCCGCCAGCGGCTGTCCTCCGAAGTCCCGCTGATCGAGCAGATCGGCGAATACATCATCGGTGCCGGCGGCAAGCGCCTGCGCCCGGTGATCCTGCTGCTGACGGCGCGCGCGCTGGGCTACGACGGCAACCGTCACCATGAGCTGGCCGCGGTCGTGGAATTCATCCACACCGCCACCCTGCTGCACGACGATGTCGTGGACGAGTCCGAGCTGCGGCGCGGGCGCGACACCGCCAACGCGGTGTTCGGCAATGCCGCCAGCGTGCTGGTGGGCGACTTCCTCTATTCGCGCGCGTTCCAGATGATGGTCGATGCCGGCAGCATGCGCATCATGGAAATCCTGTCGAACGCGACCAACGTGATCGCCGAGGGCGAAGTGCTGCAGCTGCTGAACATGCACGATCCCGACGTCACAGTCGAGCGCTACCTGCAGGTGATCCGCTACAAGACCGCAAAGCTGTTCGAGGCCGCCGCGCAGCTGGGCGCCGTGCTGTCCGGCGCCGACGCGCAGATGGAAGAAGCCGCCGCCGAATACGGCCGGCGCATCGGCACTGCGTTCCAGCTGATCGACGACATGCTGGACTACACCGCCAGCGCCGAGCAGATGGGCAAGAATGCCGGCGACGACCTGCGCGAAGGCAAGCCCACCCTGCCGCTGCTGCATCTGATGGAACACGGCACGGCCGAGCAGCGCCAGCTGGCCCGCGACGCGATCGTGCAGGGCGGCACCGAGCATTTCGACGCGGTCTTCGCCGCCATCCATGCCAGCGGCGCGCTCGAGGTCACCTTCGAAGCCGCGCGGCGCGAAGCCGAAGCCGCCGAGCAGGCGGCCCGGCAATTCCCGCCGTCAGCGCTGAAGGAAACCCTGATCCAGCTCTGCGCATTCTCCCTGCAGCGGCAGTCCTGAGCCCGGGATCAGCGGGATGAAAGGCGGTTTTCCTTCGCCCTCTTCCATTCCCAAAAAAACGCTGCTAAACTTACGTTCTTTGCTGCTGACGCCAAAGCGTCTGCCGGCAAACCAAATCGGGGTGTAGCTTAGCCTGGTAGAGCGCTACGTTCGGGACGTAGAGGCCGGAGGTTCGAATCCTCTCACCCCGACCAGATTTAGAAAGCCGAATCAACGAAAGTTGGTTCGGCTTTTTGTCTTTCTACCCCTTCCTTCTCAGCCCTTGATGGCTTTGCGCCGTCGTTTGAATGCCTTCAGCTCTGCCACGGAGAAAAGCTGGCTGCGCCCGACTTCCGCCCGTGGAGCCAGCTTGCCATCGCGCACCAGCCGGCGGAAGGTGGCAATCGAGATTTCGAGGTATTGGGCAGCCTCTGCCGCGGTGAAATCGTCCTCAGCCAGATGGCCGAAGACTTCCTCGTGCGAGAAATCTTCGTCACCAAAGGCCTGCTGCCCGATCAGTGTGAAGAACCTGACGCGCTCCCGCGGGGGCAACTCGCCGAGGGCATGCAGCAGATCTTCAGCCGTCATCGTGTCCATTCCTTTCTGCCTTCAGGTATTTCTTGAGCTCGTCATAGAAGTTCTCATGCGAGCTCACCTTGTAGAAATCGATCCATAGCACTTCAAGCGCCCCGCCTTTCGCGTTGAACTCCTGCGGCAGTACCCGGTAGGCGATCAGGTATTGCTGCCGGTTGAACCGGAATTTGTGCACCCGGATGCCACCCAAGTCCCCGATCTTCGCTTCCCCCAACTCGGGCGCCGCACAGAGCTCCTCAACCTCGTCTTCGATCGCCAGTTGCAGGGGCTTGTGTGCTTTCTTGACGAACTGTGCGAAAGGCTTCTTGTAGTTTCGCCTCATGCGATGTTATACACTCATTTTTGATTCTATAACAGATCAGGCTCCGTCGGACGCCGGCGAGCCACCGTGCCGAGAAGCATGGCGGGCCAGCGGCCCATTGGGATTGAGGCGACTCTCAAATTGCCGTCTGCGGTGTTCGCGGCCCCGTGGGACTGGGGCCCCGCGCATTAGCGGTTGCGCCGGTGTCGCACAAACGCCAATACGTCCCGCCGTCGCCTTTACAAAAAGTGACCCCATCGGCAAACTGCCCCGATCCCTAGAAGCGGGCTCGTCTCGTCCTGCCCTGTCCGCGGACACTGCTCCAATCACTGCGCACCTGCCATGACACTCGGACTTGCCCTGGCCCAGAGCCGGCGTATCGCGCCCGCGCTGCTTGCTCAGCTGGAGCAGGCCGCGCGTGAAAAGCAATCGCAGCTGATCGACGAGATCGTCGGCAGCGGCACCATGAGCGCGCACGACCTGGCGCTGTTCGCCGCGGACAAGTACCAGTTGCCGCTGCTGGACCTGGCCCAGTACAACCTCTCCAAGGTGCCGCCGGCGCTGGCCGGCAACCGGGAATTCCATGCCCACCGGCTGCTGCCGCTGGGCCGGCGCGAGAACCGCCTGGTGCTGGCGCTTTCCGACCCGTCCAACCAGGCCGGCCTGGACGCGATCCGCGACAAGTACAAGCTGCCGGTCGAAGCGGTGGTGGTCGAGCACGACAAGCTGATGAAGCATGTGCGCGCCGCCGGCGAGGCGCTGGGCACGCTCAAGAACATCTCGCCGGTGCAGGCCGAGCGCAAGATGATCGAATACGATCCGGTGGCCGCGGCCGCCAACCCGCGCAACCGCACCACGGCCGACAACATCGACGACGCCCCGGTGGTGCGCTTCCTGCAGAAGCTGCTGACCGAGGCCTTCCATCGCGGCGCCTCGGACCTGCACTTCGAGCCGTTCGAAACCTTCTACCGCATCCGCTTCCGCGTCGATGGCGTGCTGCAGGAGGTTGCGCGCCCGCCGCTGGATATCCGCGACAAGATCGCGACCCGGATCAAGGTGCTGTCGCGGCTGGATATTTCTGAAAAGCGCGTGCCGCAGGACGGCCGCATGAAGCTGCTGATCGCGCTGCCCAAGGACAAGGATGCCAAGGAAACCGTCGAGAAGGCGGTGGACTTCCGCGTCTCGACGCTGCCCACGCTGTTCGGCGAGAAGATCGTGATGCGGATCCTGGAATCCTCGTCCGACAAGCTCGATATCGACCAGCTCGGCTATGAGCCGGAGCAGAAGGCGCTGCTGCTGGACGTGATCAAGCGCCCCTACGGCATGGTGCTGGTGACCGGCCCCACCGGCAGCGGCAAGACCGTGTCGCTGTACACCTTCCTGAACCTGCTGAACCAGGGCGACATCAATATCTCCACGGCCGAGGACCCGGCCGAAATCCAGTTGCCGGGGATCAACCAGGTCAACGTCAACGACAAGGCCGGGCTGACCTTCGCCGCCGCGCTGCGGTCGTTCCTGCGCCAGGATCCGGACATCATCATGGTCGGCGAAATCCGCGACCTGGAAACCGCCGACATTTCCATCAAGGCCGCGCAGACCGGTCACCTGGTGTTGTCGACGCTGCACACCAACGATGCGCCCACCACGCTGACACGCCTGATGAACATGGGCGTGGCCCCCTTCAATATTGCGTCCAGCGTGCTGATGATCACCGCCCAGCGGCTGGCGCGACGGCTGTGCACCTGCAAGCGCGAGGGCGAGATCCCGCGTGAGGCCTTGCTGGAAGCGGGCTTCCGCGAGCACGACCTGGACGGCAGCTGGCAGCCCTACCATCCGGTCGGCTGCGAGCGCTGCAACGGCAGCGGCTACAAGGGCCGCTGCGGCATCTACCAGGTGATGCCGATCACCGAGGCCATGCAGGAAATCATCCTGGCGCACGGCACGGCGCTGCAGATTGCCGAACAGGCGCGCAAGGACGGCGTGCTATCGTTGCGCGAAGCGGGGCTGCTGAAGGTCAGGCAGGGCGTCACGTCACTCGAAGAAGTGCTGGCGACCACGAACACGTAGGCAAGTACGACACAACGTAAAGACAAGACGCACAACAAGCGTCATTTGCATCGGGGGTCAATACCATGGCGACGCGCGCACCAGCAGCGGGCGCCCGGACGGGGGCACCGTCACGGGCCAAATCAGGGAAGGGACGCAAGGCCCCCACCCAGTACATCTTCGAGTGGGAAGGCAAGGACCGCAAGGGCAAGACCTTCACCGGCGAACTGCGCGCCGAAAACCAGGCCGAGGTCACCGCCACGCTGCGCAAGCAGGGCCTGACCATCGTCAGGCTGAAAAAGCGCAAGGCCGCGCGCGGGCGCAAGATCACCGAGAAGGACATCGCCTACTTCACCCGGCAGCTGTCGACCATGCTCAAGGCCGGCATCCCGCTGCTGCAGTCGATCGACATCATCGCGCGCGGGCACGTCAACCCCAACTTCACCCAGCTGCTGTCCGACATCCGCTTCGACATCGAGGCCGGCAGCAGCATGGCCGCGGCGTTCCGCCGCCACCCCAAGTACTTCGACACGCTGTACTGCAACCTGATCGATGCCGGCGAACAGGGCGGTATCCTGGACTCGCTGCTGGAGCGCCTGTCGCTCTACATGGAGAAGACCATCGCGCTGAAGGGGCAGATCAAGTCCGCGATGATCTACCCGATCGCGGTGCTGACCGTCGCCTTTGCCGTCACCGTGATCCTGATGCTGTTCGTGATCCCGGCGTTCAAGGGGGTGTTCTCCAGCTTCGGCGCCAACCTGCCGGCGCCGACGCTGCTGGTGATCGCGATCTCGGACTTCTTTGTGCAGTACTGGTACCTGGTGATCGGCGCGCCGGTGGCCGGCATCAGCTTCTACCTGCGCGCGCTGAAGAAATCCGAGAAGGTGCAGCGCGCCACCGACCGCGCGCTGCTGAAGCTGCCGATCTTCGGCAGCCTGTTCCGCAAGGCCGTGATCGCTCGCTGGACCCGCACCCTGGCGACGATGTTCGCGGCCGGCACGCCGCTGGTCGAGTCGATGGAGTCCGTGGCCGGCGCCGCCGGCAACTGGGTCTACTACGACGCCACCCGAGAGATCGAGCAATCGGTGCGCATCGGCACCAGCCTCACCAACGCCATGCAGGCGACCCATGTGTTCGACAACATGGTGCTGCAGATGACGCAGATCGGCGAGGAATCCGGCGCGCTGGACGACATGCTGCTGAAGGTGGCGGAGTTCTACGAGCGCGAGGTCGACGATGCCGTTGCCGCCATCTCAAGCCTGATCGAGCCGCTGATCATCGTGGTGCTGGGCGTGCTGATCGGCGGCATGGTGGTGGCGATGTACCTGCCGATCTTCAAGCTGGGACAGGTGGTGTAAGCGATGCAGCCTGTGTGGTCCGTTTCCCCCTATCCGAACGGAGCCGCGACCGGAACCGCGACCGGCACCGCCCCGCTGCTGCACGCGCTGGCGGCGCTGCCGCCAGTCTTTCTGGTGGCGGCAGCGGGGCTGCTGGGGCTGGTGGTCGGCAGCTTCCTCAACGTGGTGATCCACCGCGTGCCGCGCATGATGGAGCGCGACGAGGCCAACTACATTGCCGAGCTGCGCGGCGACCCGCTGCCCTACCCCGGCCGCTACAACCTGATGGTGCCGCGTTCTGCCTGCCCGCACTGCGGCCACGCCATCGCCCCGTGGGAAAACGTGCCGGTATTGAGCTACCTGTTCCTGCGCGGCCGCTGCTCCGCGTGCAAGGCGCCGATCAGCGTGCGCTATCCGCTGGTGGAGCTGGCCTGCGGTGTGCTGAGCGCGCTGGTGGCATGGCGCTTCGGCCCGACCGCGCAGGCACTGGCCGCGCTGGTGCTGGTGTGGGGGCTGCTGGCGCTGACCATGATCGATGCCGATACGCAGTTGCTGCCCGACCAGATCACGCTGCCGCTGCTGTGGATCGGCCTGCTGCTGAACGTCGCCGGCCTGTTCGTGGCGCTGCCCGACGCGGTGATCGGCGCGGCCGCCGGCTACCTGGTGCTGTGGATTGCCTACTGGCTGTTCCGGCTGCTGCGCGGCAAGGAGGGCATGGGCTTCGGCGACTTCAAGCTGATGGCGGCACTGGGGGCGTGGTTTGGCTGGCAGGCGCTGCCCGCGCTGGTGCTGCTGTCGTCGGTCGCCGGCGTGCTGTTCGGGCTGGCCAATATCGCGCTGCGCCGCCAGGACCGAGACACGCCGTTCCCGTTCGGGCCCTTTATTGCCCTGGCCGGCGTGGTGGTGCTGCTGTTCGGTCCCGGGGTGCTGCCGCTGTTTGCCTGGTAAGGCCGCGCGGCCCTCATCGGACCCCGGCCGAAGCTGGTATCGTTGCGGCAACGACGTCTGACAGAACTTCACATGCTGGAAATCGGACTGACCGGCGGCATCGGCAGCGGCAAGACCCGCGTGGCCGACATGTTCGCCGCGCGCGGCGCCGCGATCATCGACACCGACCTGCTCGCGCATGAGATCACCGCCCCGGGCGGGCGCGCCATCCCGGCGCTGGTCGAAGCCTTCGGCCCGGCCTGCCTGCGCCCGGACGGCGCCATGGACCGCGACGCGATGCGCGCGCTGGTATTCGCCGATCCCGCCGCCAAGGCCCGGCTCGAAGCCATCACGCATCCGCTGATCCGCGCGCTGACGACCGAACGCGCACAGTCGATCCGCGCTGCGGGCGCGCATCCCTACCTGATCTACGTGGTGCCGCTGCTGGTGGAGTCGGGCTCGTGGCGCGAGCGCGTCGGCCGCGTGCTGGTGGTCGACTGCACGGAAGCCACGCAGGTGGCCCGCGTGATGTCGCGCAACGGCTTCAGCCGCGAACAGGTGCTGGCCATCATGGCCAGGCAGGCCACGCGCGCCGCGCGCCTGGCATGTGCCGACGACGTCATCGACAACGACGGGCCGGTGCAGGCGCTGGTGGCGCAGGTCGACCGGCTCGACCGCTACTACCGTGAACTGTCGGCCGCGGGCACGGTCCATCCATAACGCCCGGGGCCGGCGCCGTGGCGCATGGCATCATGCGGGCGACATTGTCCTCGGACCTTGTCTCGCATAGAATGCGCTGGAACATGCCGGGAAATCGCCGCATAGTGCCGGTATCCCCCACGCATAGATCGCCCTTTCCGGTATTTCCCGGGCCTCATTCTGCACCGGGCCGCCCCTGAAGCGCCCGACGCCCTGCACGGACACAGCACTTGATTCTGTACGAATACCCTTTCAACGAACGCATCAGGACTCTCCTGCGCCTGGAAGACCTGTTCGATCGGCTGGAATACTTCCTCGGCCAGGATCATGCCCAGCAGCATCATGTCGCGCTGACCACGCTGTTCGAGATCATCGACGTGGCCGGCCGTGCGGACCTCAAGACCGACCTGATCAAGGAACTGGAGCGCCAGCGCCAGGCCCTGGCGCCGTTGCGCGCCAATCCGCAGATTGACCAGGACGCGCTCGACTCGGTCATCGGCGAGATCGAGCAGGGTATCGCCATGCTCAACCAGACCGTGGGCAAGGCCGGCCAGTTGCTGACGGACAACGAGTGGCTGACCAGCATCCGCAGCCGCGCCATCATCCCCGGCGGCACCTGCGAGTTCGACCTGCCCGCCTACTATGCCTGGCAGCATCGCCCCGCCGAAGACCGCCGCGCCGACATCCTGAAATGGGCACGTCCGCTGGTGTCGCTGCGCATGGGCACCACCATCGTGCTGCGGCTGCTGCGAGAAGCGGGACAGAGCGGCAAGGTGATCGCCACCGGGGGCAGCTACCAGCAGATGCTGTCGGGCCGCAGCTACCAGCTGATGCAGGTCTACCTGGACGATTCGCTGCTGGCCTTCATTCCCGAGATGAGCGCCAACAAGTACATGCTGTGGGTGCGCTTCACGCAGCAGGACGGTGACCTGCGCCCGCGCTCGGTCGATGCCGATATCCCGTTCCTGCTCAAACTCTGCAACTTCTGAAGCCTGCGCTGAACGCCATGCCTGCTGTCGTCAAATGCCCCACCTGCGGCACCGAGGTGGCCTGGGTACCCGACAACAAATTCCGTCCGTTCTGTTCCGAGCGCTGCAAGCAGATCGATCTCGGCGCCTGGGCGTCCGAGAAGTACGTGATCGGCGGCAAGCCGGGCGAATCCCCGGCCGGCCCGCCTGACGACGAGGACGACTGAAGCGCGAGGCCCGGCGCCCCGCGTTCAGTGCGCCGCCGCCAGCACGCGGCGGTAGAAGCCCACGCACACCAGCAAGAACACCGCCAGGCCCAGCCACTGCGCGGCCGCTTCAAACCCGCCCCCGACCACTGCCAGCGGCGCATCGCTGCCCGACAGGCCGATCACCGCGGCCAGCATCACGCCGACCAGGCTTTCACCGACGATCAGGCCAGACGCCAGCAGCGTGCCGCGCCGCTCGGCGTGCTCCAGCGCCAGCCGCACGTCGTCGCCGCGCGCGGTGGCACGGCGGCGCTCGGCGCGCAGCAGCAGCCACGACAGCACTGCCCCGACCACCAGCGCCGAGCTGATCGTCGGCGGCAGGTAGATGCCGATGCCCACCGCCAGCACCGGCAGCCGCGCCGGGCCGCCGCGGCGGCGCAGGATCTCGTCGATGGCGATCAGCACCACGCCCAGCCCGATGCCGATCAGGATCATGTTCCAGTTGAGCTGGTGGGTGAAGATACCGGTGGCGATCGCGGTCATCAGCGTCGCCTGCGGCGCGGCCAGCGCCTGGTTCGGGTCCATGCCCGCACGCGGCAGCGCGCCGGCGAAACCATAGGCGCTGTAGAGCAGCTCGAGCACGGGCGGGATCACCGCGGCGCCCACCACGCAGCCGATCAGCAGCGCCACCTGCTGGCGCCACGGCGTGGCGCCGACCAGCCAGCCGGTCTTCAGGTCCTGCAGGTTGTCGTTGGCGATGGAGGCCACCGCCACCACCGCGGAGGTGGTGAAGATCGCCAGCGCGATCGCGAACTTGCCGCCCTCCGGCGTGGCCAGCAGGCCATCGGCCTGGCCCGCCAGCAGGATCAGCAGCGATACCAGGATCACCGCGATGATGCCGATGCCCGAGATCGGGCTGGCCGACGAGCCCACCAGTCCGGCCATGTAGCCGCACGCCGCCGCCACCAGGAAGCCGAAGATAAACGCGAATACCACCGCGTAGACCACCAGGCGCCAGCGCGCCCCGTTATCGAGCGGCGCCGGCGCGAGGAACCAGGCGAACACCGTTACCAGAACCGCCAGCAGCGCCAGCATCACCAGCCCGATCCACCTGGCGGGCATGTCCTGCTGCGTGCGCGGCACGCTGCCCTGCCCCGCCGGGCCGGCCTGCAGCGCGCCGAACGAGGCGCGGATGCCATACAGCATCGGCCTGGCCAGTGACAGCAGCGTCCAGATCGCGGCGATGCCGATGGTGCCGGCGCCGATAAAGCGCGCCTGCTGGCTCCACACCATGGTGCCGAAGGCCGACAGCGTGGCGCCGTCCGGGCGCGGCGTGATGGCGGTCAGCCACGGCACCGCGACGCCCCAGGTCAGCACCAGCCCGAGCAGCATCGCCAGCCCGCCGACGATGCCGACCAGGTAGCCCGCGCCCACCAGCGCCAGCGAGAATCCCATCGACAGCCGCACCACCGAGGCGCCCGCCGACAGCCAGAAATTGGCGCCCTCGGCCAGCACGCGCAGCCCGCCGGCGGCGAAGCTGAACAGCCCCGCGACCAGGCCCCCGGCCATCAGGTCGGCCAGGCCGGTCGCCTGCGGCTTCTGGCCCGGCGCAGCTTCGGCCGGGGCGGCGCTGCCCACGCGCAGGATTTCCGCCGCGGCCACGCCCTCGGGATAAGGCAGGTCGCTCTGCACCACCATGGCATGGCGCAGCGGGATGCTGAACACCACGCCCAGCATGCCGCCGGCGGCGCAGATCGCCAGCGTCTGCCAGAACGGGAAGCCTTGCCAGTGGCCCAGCATCACCAGGCCGGGCAGGATGAAGATGATCGACGACAGGGTGCCCGCGGCCGAGGCCTGCGTCTGCACCATGTTGTTTTCGAGGATGTTGGCGCCGGGGAAGAGGCGCAGCACGGCCATCGAGATCACCGCCGCGGGGATCGCCGACGAGAAGGTCAGGCCGACCTTCAGCCCCAGGTAGATGTTGGAGGCGGTGAACACGACCGTGATCAGCGCACCGAGGATGATGCCGCGCAGGGTCAGTTCAGGCAGGGAAACGTCGTCGGCGATACGATCGACACGTAGCATGCAGGTTCCTTTCCTGTGGATCCGGGCCGCTGGCCCGGGCGGCGCGCAAGCGGGCGCCGCGGCCGCTTGTCAGCGATGCGGACGGCAGGGTCAGCCGTTGCGCGCTTCCTCGTCCAGCCACGCCACCACGGGAATGGTGGCCGGCAGCAGCGGCCCCACCGTCACCGGCGTGCCCTGCCACGAGAAGGCCTGGCCTTCGCGGCCGACGGGCTCGCCCTGCCAGGCCGTGACCTTGCAGAAATGCAGCCGCACGTAGGCGTGCGGGTAGTCATGTTCCAGGATGTGCCAGCGCTCGCATTGCGTGACATCAAGCCCCAGCTCTTCGTGCAGCTCGCGCGCCAGCGCTGCCTCCACCGACTCGCCCGGCTCCAGCTTGCCGCCGGGGAATTCCCAGTAACCCTCGTAGGGCTTGCCGGCCGGGCGCTGCGCCAGCAGGAAGCGGCCGTCGGGCTGCACCAGCACGCCGACCGCCACCTCGGTCACCTTGCGCGGGGGGTTGCCGCCGATGGCTGCAGGATTCTCCGTGGCCGCGCTCATGCCTTGGCGTCCCCGGCAACATCGGCAATGTACGGCTTGCCGTGCTTGCCGCCCCAGTCGCGCGCGAACTGCCAGGCCACGCGGCCCGAACGCGAGCCGCGCTCCAGCGCCCACACCAGCGCGTCGCCGCGCGCGGCGGCGATGTCCGCGTCGGTGCAGCCGAAGTGCCGCAGCCAGTGGCCGACGATGGCCAGGTACTCGTCCTGCTTGGGCGGATAGAACGACAGCCACAGCCCGAAGCGCTCGGACAGCGAAATCTTTTCTTCCACCACTTCGCCGGGGTGGATCTCGCCGTCGTCGGTGTGGCGGTAGCTCTCGTTGTCCTTCATGTACTCCGGCAGCAGGTGCCGGCGGTTGGACGTGGCGTAGATCAGCACGTTGTCCGACTGCGCCGCCACCGAGCCATCCAGCGCCGACTTGAGCGACTTGTAGCCCGACTCGCCTTCCTCGAACGACAGGTCGTCGCAGAAGATCACGAAGCGCTCGGGCCGCTGCGACACCAGCTCGACGATATCGCCGAGGTCCCCCAGGTCGTCCTTGTCGACCTCGACCAGCCGCAGCCCGTCCTGGACGAAGGCATTGAGGCAGGCCTTGATCAGCGATGACTTGCCGGTGCCGCGCGCGCCGGTCAGCAGTACGTTGTTGGCGGGCAGGCGGTTCACGAACTGGCGCGTATTGCCGACGATGGCATCCTTCTGGCGCTCGATGTTCTTCAGGTCGTCCAGGTGGATCGGCGGCAGCTGGCGCACCGGCTGCAGGTAGCCGATATTGCCGAACAGGCTCTGGCGCTTGCGCCAGCGGAACGCGACCGCCTCCTGCCAGTCCGCATCGCTCAGTTGCGGCGGCAGCCATTGTTCGAGTCGGGCGAGGAAGTTGTCGAGGCGGGCGGCGAGGTCGGACATGGCAGCGGGGCGGTGACAGGCAGCGGAAATCGATGTCCTTCCCGCGTGCGCGGGAAGGACGGACAGGCTCAGGAACGGTAGTCGGCGTTGATCGACACGTAGTCGTGCGACAGGTCGCAGGTCCACACGGTGGCTTCGGCATTGCCGCGGCCGAGCGCGATGCGCACGGTGATCTCGGCCTGCTTCATCACGCGCTGGCCGTCTTCCTCGCGGTAGTCGGGATTGCGGCCGCCGTCGCGGGCGACCCAGACATCGTCCAGCCACAGGTTGACGCGGCCGACATCGAGATCGTCCACGCCGGCGTAGCCCACCGCGGCCAGGATGCGGCCCAGGTTGGGGTCCGAGGCATAGAACGCGGTCTTGACCAGCGGCGAATGCGCGACCGCATAGGCGATCTGGCGGCACTCCGCCACGTCCTTGCCGCCTTCTACGCGGATGGTCATCAGCTTGGTCGCGCCTTCGCCGTCGCGCACGATCATCTGCGCCAGCTCCTGCGCCAGGCCGGTCACCGCATCGCGCAGTGCTTCAAAGGCCGGGCCTTCGGCACGGTCGACCACGGCACCGGACTTGCCCGAGGCGATCAGCACGAAGGAATCGTTGGTCGAGGTATCGCCGTCGATGGTGATGCTATTGAACGAGTGGTCGGCGGCGTGCGTCACCAGCGCCTGCAGCACGGGCTGCGCCACCGCGGCATCCATGGCGATGAAGCCCAGCATGGTCGCCATGTTCGGGCGGATCATGCCGGCGCCCTTGCTGATGCCCGACAGCGTCACGGTCTTGCCGTCGATCTGCAGCGTGCGCGACGCGACCTTGGGCTGGGTGTCGGTGGTCATGATCGCCTCCGCGGCGGCCAGCCAGTTGTCCGCCCTGGCGTTGGCGATGGCGGCGGGCAGCCCGGCCAGCAGGCGGTCCATCGGCAGCTGCTCGAGGATCACGCCAGTCGAGAACGGCAGTACCTGGCCGGCCTCGATGCCCAGCTGCGCAGCCAGTGCGTCGCAGGTGGCGCGGGCGTTGGCCAGTCCCTGCTCGCCGGTGCCGGCGTTGGCATTGCCGGTGTTGACCACCAGCGCGCGGATGCCCTTGCCGGACTTGTCCGCTGCCGCCAGGTGCTCGCGGCACACCTGCACCGGCGCGGCGCAGAAGCGGTTGCTGGTAAAGACGCCGGCCACGGTGCTGCCTTCGGCCACGCGCACCACCAGCACGTCCTTGCGGTTGGCCTTGCGGATGCCGGCCTCGGCCCAGCCGAGCTCGACGCCGGCGACGGATTTCAGGTTCTCTGCCTGGGGCAGCGGAAGATTGACGGGCATGCAGGACTCCTCGATGTTGCTGCAGCTAGCGACTTGCTTGTCTCAGACGAACATGCCCGCGAAGGGCGGGCATGTTCGATTCCTCTTGCGCCACGCCCGTACTGCGGGGAGCGGCGTCATACCGGATGCCCGGCCTGGCTCAGTTCAGCTGAGCTTGCCGTGGCACTGCTTGAACTTCTTGCCCGAGCCGCACGGGCACGGGTCGTTGCGGCCGACCTTGGGCATGCCCGCCAGCGCCAGCTCGGCGGCGGCCATGGCAGTGCCGGTGCGCGGCGACGGCGCTTCCTCGACCGGCTCGCGCCCTTCGGCGAACTCGTCGTGCTTGTACTGCACGTTCTCCAGGTGCGACAGGCCTTCCTCGATCTGCTCGGAAGCCTGTTCCAGCTCTTCCGGCGACTGGATCTGCACGTTGAAGGTCACGCGCGTGACCTCGTTCTTGATCACGTCCAGCAGGCGCGCGAACAGTTCGAACGACTCGCGCTTGTACTCCTGCTTGGGGTCCTTCTGCGCGTAGCCGCGCAGGTGGATGCCCTGGCGCAGGTGGTCCAGCGCAGCCAGGTGCTCGCGCCAGTGCGTGTCGATGCTCTGCAGCATGACCGAGCGCTCGAAGCCGGCGAACGACTCGCGGCCAACCATGGCCACCTTGCTTTCGTAGCGCTCCGTCGCCGCCTTCATGATCAGGTTGAGCAGTTCTTCGTCCTCGATGCTCTGCGCGCCCTCGATGGTCTTTGCCAGCGGCACTTCCAGGCCCCAGTCCTCGCGCAGGCGCGTTTCCAGGCCGGCGATGTTCCACTGCTCTTCCATCGTGTCGGCCGGCACGTGGTCGCGGAACAGCTCGATCAGGACGCTCTCGCGCAGGTTGGCGACCATCTCGCCGACGTCATTGGCCTCGAGCACGTCGTTGCGCAGCTTGTAGATTTCCTTGCGCTGGTCGTTGGCGACGTCGTCGTACTGCAGCAGCTGCTTGCGGATGTCGAAGTTGCGGCCTTCCACCTTGCGCTGCGCCGATTCGATCGAGCGCGTGACGATGCCGGCTTCGATCGGCTCGCCCTCGGGCATCTTCAGCCGCTCCATGATGGCGCGCACGCGGTCGCCGGCGAAGATGCGCAGCAGCTGGTCGTCCAGCGACAGATAGAAGCGCGACGAGCCGGGGTCGCCCTGGCGGCCGGCGCGGCCACGCAGCTGATTGTCGATGCGGCGCGACTCATGGCGCTCGGTGCCGACGATATGCAGGCCGCCGGCGGCCTTGACCTGCTCGTGCAGCGACTGCCATTCATCCTTGAGCTGCTGGATGCGGGCAGCCTTGTCGGCGTCGGACAGGTTCGGGTCCGCTTCGATGAAGCCCGCCTGCTTCTCCACGTTGCCGCCCAGCACGATGTCGGTACCGCGGCCCGCCATGTTGGTGGCGATGGTGATCATCTTGGGGCGGCCGGCCTGGGCCACGATCTCGGCTTCGCGCGCATGCTGCTTGGCGTTGAGCACCTGGTGCGGCAGCTGTTCGCGGTCGAGCAGGCCCGACAGGTATTCCGAGGTCTCGATCGAGGTGGTGCCCACCAGCACCGGCTGGCCCCGCTCGTAGCAGTCGCGGATATCGCGCACCACGGCGTCGTAGCGTTCCTTGCCGGTCTTGTAGATCTGATCCTGCAAGTCCTTGCGCTGGGTCGGGCGGTTGGTCGGGATCACCACCACTTCCAGGCCGTAGATCTCCTGGAATTCATAGGCTTCCGTGTCGGCCGTGCCGGTCATGCCGGCCAGCTTCTCGTACATGCGGAAGTAATTCTGGAAGGTGACGGTCGCCAGCGTCTGGTTTTCCTGCTGGACAGTGACGCCTTCCTTGGCTTCCACGGCCTGGTGCAGGCCGTCGGACCAGCGGCGGCCGGTCATCAGGCGGCCGGTGAATTCATCGACGATCACGACTTCGTCGTTCTGCACCACGTAGTGCTGGTCGCGGTGGAACAGGCTGTGCGCGCGCAAGGCCGCGTACAGGTGGTGCATCAGCGTGATGTTCTGCGGCGCGTAGAGCGATTCGCCTTCGCCGATCAGGCCCAGCTGCGACAGGATCTCTTCGGCCTTTTCATGGCCGGCCTCGGTCAGGTAGACCTGGTGGCCCTTCTCGTCGACGTAGTAGTCGCCCGGCTTCTCCACCCCGGTGCCGTCGGCCTTTTCTTCGCCGATCTGGCGCTCGAGCAGCTTGGGGATGCCGTTCATGCGCTGGTACAGGTCGGTCTGGTTCTCGGCCTGGCCGGAGATGATCAGCGGGGTGCGCGCCTCGTCGATCAGGATCGAGTCCACCTCGTCGACGATGGCGTAGTGCAACGGCCGCTGCACGCGCTGCGACGGGTCGTAGACCATGTTGTCGCGCAGGTAGTCGAAGCCGAACTCGTTATTGGTGCCGTAGGTGATGTCGGCGTTGTACGCCGCCTGCTTCTGGTCGTGCGCCATCTGCGACAGGTTCACGCCCACCGACAGGCCCAGGAAGTTGTACAGCCGGCCCATCCACTCGGCATCGCGCTGTGCCAGGTAGTCGTTGACGGTGACCACGTGCACGCCCTTGCCGGTGATGGCATTCAGGTACACCGCCAGCGTCGCGGTCAGGGTCTTGCCTTCGCCGGTGCGCATTTCGGCGATCTTGTTGTCGTTCAGCACCATGCCGCCGATCAGCTGCACGTCGAAGTGGCGCATTTTCATGACGCGCTTGCTGGCCTCGCGGCACACGGCGAAAGCCTCGGGCAGCAGCGCCTCGAGCGATTCGCCACCGGCGTGGCGTTGCCGGAAGGCCTCGGTCATGCCGCGCAGCTCGTCGTCGGAGAGCTGCTCGAACTTCGGCTCCAGCGCATTGATCTGCGCCACCGTGCGGCGGTATTGCTTGATCAGCCGCTCATTGCGGCTGCCGAAGACTTTCTTGAGAAGGCCCGTGATCATCGATTGCTTTCACCTGCGCGGAACCGGGTGGCATCCCCAGGGAAGGCGGACTGCCCCGGCGACCGGGCGCGGTAATGGATAGATTGGCGCAAAACGCCGAGTTTATCATGTGCCGGGGTCACGCCCGGCGGTGCGGAGCGCTGGCGCGGGCCCTGCCGCAAGCAGGTTGGGACGGTTGCGCCGGCTTCAATCCGGCCGCTCTCGCTTTCGGTCCGCGCTGCCCTGCGTGCGCGCGCCGCCCCTTGCTAGAATGGACCCATGCGCCGCTTCACCCATCCCGCCCTGCAGACCCCCGCCGCCAAGCCGCTCAACGACTGGCTGGACAAGGCCGGCCCGGTATCGACGCTGCTCCAGACTGCACGCCAGCTGTCGGTGCTCGAGGCCGAGGTACTGTCCCTGCTGCCGGCCGGCATGCGCGCGGGCCTGGCCGTGGCCGGCATCAAGCGCGACCCGTCCGACCCCAACGGCCAGGTGCTGCTGTTGCTGGCGGCCCATGGCGCTGCCGCGGCGCGGGTGCGCCAGGTCGTGCCCACGCTGCTCGGACGCCTGCAGCAGCGCGGCTCGCCGGTCACCTCGATCCGCGTGCGGGTGCAGCCCGAGGTGCAGCGCCATGCCGACTGGGAGGTGGAACCGGTGGCACGCCCGCGCACCGGCGGCCGCATGACGCCGACCGGGCTGGCCAATCTCGACCAGCTTGCGCGCAGCCTGCCGGATTCGCCGCTGCGCGACGCGCTCAATACGCTGCTGTCCCACCACCGCTGAGCGACCGCGCCGCGTCCAAAGCAAAAGAGCCGACCTGTGCAGGTCGGCTCTTTCTCTATGCGAGGCCGCTCAGGCGAAGGCCGGCTGGGCCTGTGGCAGGAACGCCGCCGGGGCTTCCTCGACGCGGTCGAAGGTGACCAGCTCATACGCTTCCTGGTCCGCCAGCAGCGCGCGCAGCAGCTGGTTGTTCAGGCCGTGGCCGGATTTGTTCGCCACATAGGCGCCGATCAGCGGATGGCCCACCACGTACAGGTCGCCGATCGCATCGAGGATCTTGTGACGCACGAACTCGTCGCCGTAGCGCAGTTCCTCGTTGTTGAGCATGCGGTGCTCGTCCAGCACGATCGCGTTGTCCAGGCTGCCGCCGCGCGCCAGGCCCATTTCACGCAGGGCCTCGACCTCGTGCGCAAAGCCGAAGGTGCGGGCGCGCGCAATCTCGCGCACATAGCTGGTGTCGGCAAAGTCGATCGAGAACGTCTGGCCGGTCTTGTCGACTGCAGGATGGCGGAAGTCGATGGTGAACGACAGCTTGAAGCCGAAGAATGGCTCCAGCCGCGCCAGCTTGTCGCCTTCGCGCACTTCCACCGGTTTTTTCACGCGGATGAAGGTCTTGGGCGCGTTCTGCTCTTCGATGCCGGCCGACTGCAGCAGGAACACGAACGACGCCGCGCTGCCGTCCATGATCGGGATTTCCTCGGCGTCGACGTCGACATAGAGGTTGTCGATGCCCAGGCCGGCGCACGCGGACATCAGGTGCTCGACGGTGGAAACGCGCGCGCCATCCTTCTGCAGCACCGATGCCAGGCGTGTGTCGCCGATGGCCGAGGCGGCCACGGGAATCTCGACGGCCTCGGGCAGGTCGACGCGGGTGAAGACGATGCCGGTACCCGCCGGCGCCGGACGCAGCGTCAGCGTGACCTTGCGGCCAGAGTGCAGGCCGATGCCAACGGTCTTCACCAGGGATTTGATCGTGCGCTGTTTGAGCATGACAGCCTCAACAATTAATAAAATCTATCTTGTTATCTTTTTGATTAAGGGATTTTACCACCACATCCGCGGCGCTGCAGCCGGGTTTTGTTTCCGGCTGTTAACACGCCCGTCACAAGTTACGTATTATCCACGTTTACCCGGATGACTGTGTCAGCCACGCAACGCCGCCAGCACGGCTTCGGCGCTGCTGACGCGGAATTCGCCCGGCGCCTCGACATCGATCCGGGTCACCACGCCGTCCTCGATCACCATGGCGAAGCGCTTGGCACGCACGCCCAGGCCGCGCGCGCTCAGGTCCTGGTCCAGGCCCAGCGCGCGCGTCCACTCGGCGCTGCCGTCGGCCATCATCCGGACCTTGCCGGCCACCTGCTGCTCGCGGCCCCAGGCGCCCATCACGAAGGCATCGTTGACCGAGACGCACCAGACCTCGTCCACGCCGGCGGCGCGCAATGCTTCGGCATGCTGCACGAAGCCGGGCACATGCTTGGCCGAACACGTCGGCGTGAAGGCGCCGGGCAGGCCGAACACGACGATCTTGCGGCCGCGGACCAGGTCCGCCACCTTGAAGGCATTGGGACCGAGCGCGCAGCCGTTGCTTTCAGTCTCGAAAAATTCGTACAGCGTGGCGTCGGGGACGCGGGATCCGACAGTGATCATGGCGCTCTGGTTTTCCTTGGGTGTGTGAACGGGTCTATGAAGGATAGGACGGATGCGGGGGCGCATGGCGGCGCGTTGCCGCCGGGCAACCTAACGATCATAGGCGCCCGGCCGGCGCTGCCAAAGCCGGATCACATCCGCTTACGTTCGCACCAATATTCGGACGAATGCCGATACACCCGAAGACGCTACAAAGACGTCCGCGCGGCGCACCTTTTGGGTGCGCCGCGCGGACGGCGATACATCCCGACCGGGAAGGCGGGAAACCAGTCCGGGGAGGCGGCCAGCGGCACGCCCGAACCCGGCAACGGGATGCGGGTGAAGTCAGTCCGGCGCAGGCGCGGCGCCGCCGGCAGCCCGGCGGTTCATGTCAGCCATGCAAAGGCACGCGCGGATGGGGAGCGCACGTGCATCGCGACCAGGCGACGCGTTCCGTCAGGCGGCCGGTGGAGGCACCGATGCCGCGCCAGGCAGGCTTCAGTCTGCCTGCTTGCGCAGGAAGGCCGGGATGTCGTACGTATCCACACCCTTTTCCTGCAGCGCCGCCACGTGGGCCGAAGCCGACTCACGCGAGCTGCGCCACACCGCCGGCGTATCCAGGTTGCTGTAGTCCGGCGAGCTGTGCTGCGCGGCGGTGGCGGCCATGTTGGCCATCATCTGCACGGGCATGTTGTCGGTACCGGTCTTCAGCAGCGTCATCGGCTGCTGCTTCTTGGCCGAGCGGCCCAGGCCGGTCGCGACCACGGTCACGCGCAGCGCATCGCTCATCGAGTCGTCGTACACCGTACCGAAGATCACGGTCGCATCTTCCGCGGCGTAGCTGCGGATGGTGTTCATGACTTCCTTGGTTTCCGACAGCTTCAGCGAGCGGCTGGCGGTGATGTTGACCAGCACGCCGCGCGCGCCGGACAGGTCCACGCCTTCCAGCAGCGGGCTGGCCACGGCCTGCTCGGCCGCCAGGCGGGCGCGGTCCACGCCCGACACGGTAGCCGTCCCCATCATGGCCTTGCCCTGCTCGCCCATCACCGTCTTGACGTCTTCGAAGTCGACGTTCACCAGGCCGTCAACGTTGATGATCTCGGCAATGCCGGCCACCGCGTTGTGCAGCACGTCGTCGGCGCACTGGAAGCACTTGTCCATCTCAGCGTCGTCGCCCATCACTTCGAACAGCTTCTCGTTGAGCACCACGATCAGCGAGTCGACGCTCGATTCCAGCTCGCTGGAACCGTGCTCGGCCACCTTGGCGCGGCGTGCGCCTTCGAAGTCGAACGGCTTGCTGACCACGCCCACGGTCAGGATGCCCATCTCCTTGGCCACCTGCGCGACGATCGGCGCGGCGCCCGTGCCGGTGCCGCCGCCCATGCCGGCAGTGATGAAGACCATGTGCGCGCCGCGCAAGGCGTCGGCGATCTGATCGCGCGCCGATTCGGCGCAGTTGCGGCCCACTTCCGGCTTGGCGCCGGCGCCCAGGCCCGTGTTGCCAAGCTGCAGCACGCGCGAAGCGGTCGAACGCTTGAGCGCCTGCGCGTCGGTGTTCATGCAGATGAATTCGACGCCTTGCACGCCGCGGCTGATCATGTGCTGCACAGCGTTGCCGCCCGCGCCGCCCACGCCGACCACCTTGATGATGGTGCCGTCCTGCACTTCCGTTTCGATCATGTCAAAGTCCATCACTGCCTCCGAGAAAAATCAGTCCCCAGACGATGCGGCCTCCCCGCCGCAACCCCTGGTTTCTGAACAAGAAACCAAAAAAAGAAAACCTGAAAACCGTTACCTGGCGCGTAAGCCTGTCCGGTAGACCATCCTGCCCGCGCACCGTTGCATCGCCGGCGCATCCATCCGCGCGCGGCTCAGAAATTGCCGACGAACCATTCCTTCATGCGGGTCCACACCTGCTTGACCGACCCGCTCTGCACCGCCACCTTGCGCCCGCGCATGCGTTGCACGCGGCCTTCCAGCAGCAGGCCCATCACCGTCGCGTAGCGCGGGCTCTTCACCACCTCGTGCAGGTTGCCGCGATACTCGGGCACGCCGACGCGCACGGGCTTCAGGAAGATGTCCTCGCCCAGCTCGACCATGCCCGGCATCATCGCGGTCCCACCGGTGATGACCACGCCCGACGACAACAGTTCTTCATAGCCCGACTCGCGCACCACCTGGTGCACCAGCGAGTACAGCTCTTCGATGCGCGGCTCGATCACCGCGGCCAGCGCCTGGCGGCTGAGCGTGCGCGTGCCGCGGTCGCCCACGCCCGGCACCTCGATCATGTCTTCCGGATCGGCGATCGCCTGCTTGGCGATGCCGTACTGGATCTTGATGTCCTCGGCGTCCGGCGTCGGCGTGCGCAGCGCCATCGCGATATCGTTGGTGATCTGGTCGCCGGCGATGGGGATCACGGCCGTATGGCGGATCGCGCCTTCGCTGAAGATGGCGATGTCGGTGGTGCCGCCGCCGATGTCGACCAGCACCACGCCCAGTTCCTTCTCGTCCTCGGTCAGGACCGCCAGGCTCGACGCCAGCGGCTGCAGGATCAGGTCGTGCACTTCCAGGCCGCAGCGGCGCACGCACTTGACGATGTTCTGCGCGGCGCTGACCGCGCCGGTGACGATATGCACCTTCACTTCCAGGCGGATGCCGCTCATGCCGATGGGCTCGCGCACGTCTTCCTGGCCGTCGATGATGAATTCCTGCGTCAGGATGTGCAGGATCTGCTGGTCGGTCGGGATATTGACCGCCTTGGCGGTCTCGATCACGCGCGCCACGTCGGTCTGCGTAACCTCCTTGTCCTTGATGGCCACCATGCCGCTGGAATTGAAGCTGCGGATATGGCTGCCGGCAATGCCGGTGAAGACCTCCGAAATCTTGCAGTCGGCCATCAGCTCGGCCTCTTCCAGCGCCTTCTGGATCGACTGCACGGTGGCCTCGATGTTGACCACGACCCCTTTCTTCAGACCCTTGGACTCAGACTGGCCCATCCCGATCACCTCGTAGCTGCCGTCGGGGCGCAGTTCCGCCACCACGGCCGCCACCTTCGAGGTGCCGATATCGAGACCGACCAACAGGTCCTTGTATTCCTTGCTCATCGGGTTTTCTCCGCGTTCTTGCTCTTCAGTCGCGTCGGATTGTTGTTGGATGTACCTGAAACCGTTGCGGCCGCCCCCGGCCTGGCGGCACTCGTTGCCGCGCTCGCCGCCTTGGCCTTGGCCGCTTTTTCGGCCTTCTCGGCCCGCACCGCCGCCGCGATCTGCGCCTCGGTCAGGAAGCGCGCGTTGGCGGCGCGGATGGCGAAGCCGTTGGGATAGCGCAGGTCGGCATATTCGATCTGGCTGCCCCATTGCTGCGTGACCTGCGGCCAGGCCGCGACGAAGCGGCGCACGCGCTGGTCCATCGCGGTGCGGTCCTCGTCGTTCTGCTCGCGGCCCAGCTCGACCTCCATGCCGTTGGACAGGCGCGCGCGCCAGGCGTAGCGGCCGGACAGCGCCACCGCCAGCGGCTCGGCCTTGAGCGGCTTGAACCACTGGCGCATGACCTCGAGCTTTTCGATCACATCGCCTTCGCTGTCCGGCGGGCCGTCCAGCGCCAGCAGCTGCGCGTCCTCTTCCGCCTCGGCGGTGTTGGCGACGAAGATCTCGCCATAGGTATTGATCAGCCGGCCGCTGTCGGGCGCGCCCCAGGTGCCCAGCGCCTCGTGCTCCTCGACCTCGACCGCCAGGCCGTTGGGCCATTCGCGCCGCACGCTGGCGCGCCGCACCCACGGCACCGATTCGAAGGCCTGGCGCGCCGCGTTCAGGTCCAGCGTGAAAAAGTTGCCGCTCAGCTTGCCCAGCGCGCTGGCGCGCACGCTCGGCGCGTTCACGTGGCGCAGGGCGCCCCCGTCCATCGGGCCGATCTCCACGTGCGTGATGGCAAACACCGGCCGCTGCGCCAGCCACAGCAGGCCCGCCGCGAGCGCCATCAGCGCCACCACCGCATACAGCGTGGAGGCGATCAGGTTGAGCAGGCGTGCGTTATGCCACATGGTCCGGTGCGGTCTCGGGTGAAGTTATTCGGGTTTCCAATGCTCGTTGGGATGCAGGTCCAGCGTGGCGGCGGCCAGTACCTGCAGCACGAAGTCCTCGTAGCTGATGCCGACCGCGCGCGCCGCCATCGGCACCAGCGAATGGCCGGTCATGCCGGGCGAGGTATTCATCTCGAGCAGGAAAGGCGTGCCGTCGGCGCGCAGCATCACATCGGCTCGCGCCCAGCCGCGGCAGCCCAGCACGCGGTAGGCCTGCACCGCCAGCGCCTGCACCTGCCGTTCGACTTCGGCATCCAGGCCCGACGGACACAAGTACTGGGTATCGTCAGTAAAGTACTTATTTTGATAGTCGTAGTTGGCCTCGGGCGCGACGATGCGGATCACCGGCAGCGCTTCGGCGGTGTCGCCCTCGCCCACCACCGGGCAGGTCAACTCGGCGCCGTCGACAAAGGTCTCGGCGATGACGTCGTTGTCCAGCGCTGCGGCCTTGTCGAAGGCGGCGCGCATCTGGTCGGCGGCGGTGACCTTGGTCAGGCCGATCGACGAGCCCTCGCGCGCCGGCTTGACGATCAGCGGCAGGCCCAGGTCCGCCACCACGGCATCAAAGTCGGTGTCTGCGTGCAGCATGGCGAAGCGCGGCGTGGCCAGGCCGTGCGTCATCCACAGGCGCTTGGTGGCCTGCTTGTCCATGGCCAGCGCCGAGGCCAGCACGCCGCTGCCGGTGTACGGCACGCCCAGTTGCTCGAGCAGGCCCTGGATGGTGCCGTCTTCGCCGTAGCGGCCGTGCAGCGCGATGAAGACGCGGTCGAAACCGGCCGCCGCCAGTTCGGCCACGCCCTGCAGGCCGGGGTCGAAGCCGTGCGCGTCGACGCCGCGCGACTGCAGCGCGGCCAGCACGCCGTTGCCGGACATCAGCGAGATCTCGCGCTCGGCCGAGCGCCCGCCCAGCAGCACGCCGACCTTGCCCAGCGACCTGGGATCGATATTGGGATGGGCGACGAAGCTCATGCCTGGCTCCCTTGCAGCGCTTGCTGGTGCGACACCAGTTGCCCCGGCACGCCGCCGATCGAACCCGCGCCCATGGTCACGACCACATCGCCGGGCCGTACGGCATTCAGGATGGCCTGCGGCATTTCTTCCATCTGCTCCACGAAAACAGGTTCGACCTTGCCGGCCACGCGCAGCGCGCGGGTCAGCGCACGGCCGTCGGCGGCCACGATCGGCGCCTCGCCGGCGGCATAGACCTCGGACAGCAGCAGGGCGTCGACCGTGCCCAGCACCTTGACGAAGTCTTCAAAGCAATCCCGCGTGCGGGTGAAACGGTGCGGCTGGAACGCCAGCACCAGGCGGCGTTCGGGGAACGCCCCGCGCGCCGCGGCCAGCGTCGCGGCCATTTCCACCGGGTGATGGCCGTAGTCGTCCACCAGCGTGAAGGTGCCGGCGCCGTCGGGCGTAGCCACCTCGCCGTAGCGCTGGAAGCGGCGGCCAACGCCGTGGAACTCGCGCAGCGCCTTGACGATGGCGGCATCGGGCACTTCCAGCTCGGTCGCGATGGCGATCGCCGCCAGTGCGTTCTGCACGTTGTGCAGGCCGGGCAGGTTCAGCACGATCTCCAGCGGCGGCTCGGTATGGCCGTTGAGCTGGCGCAGCACGGTAAAGTGCATCTGGCCGTCGACCGCGCGCGCATCCACGGCGCGGATCTGCGCGTCTTCGGCAAAGCCGTAGCGCACCACCGGCTTGGACACGAACGGCAGGATCTCGCGCACGTTCGGGTCGTCCACGCACAGCACCGCGATCCCGTAGAACGGCAGCCGCTGGGTGAATTCGATGAACGCCTGCTTGAGCCGGGCGAAGTCGTGCCCGTAGGTGTCCATGTGGTCGGCATCGATATTGGTGATGACCTCGATGACCGGGAACAGGTTCAGGAACGAGGCATCCGACTCGTCGGCCTCGGCCACGATGAAATCGCCGGTGCCCAGGCGCGCGTTGGCGCCGGCCGAGTTCAGCCGGCCGCCGATGACGAAGGTCGGATCGAGGCCGCCTTCGGCCAGCACCGATGCCACCAGGCTGGTAGTGGTGGTCTTGCCGTGCGTGCCGGCGATGGCCACGCCCTGCTTCAGCCGCATCAGTTCGGCCAGCATCACCGCGCGCGGCACCACCGGGATGCGCTGGCTGCGCGCGGCCAGTACTTCGGGGTTGTCGCCGCTGACGGCGGTCGACACCACCACCGCGTTGGCGCCGCTCACGTTGGCGGCGTCATGGCCGTGCATGACGGTGGCGCCCAGCGACGCCAGGCGCCGCGTGGCGGCGTTGTTGCCCACGTCCGAGCCCGAGACCTTGTATCCCAGGTTCAGCAGGACCTCGGCGATGCCGCTCATGCCGGCGCCGCCGATGCCCACGAAGTGGATGTTCTTGACGATATGCTTCATTGGATTGCTGCTTCGCTCACTTCAGTCCCTGGCCAGCTCGCTGCACACCTCAGCGACGCGCCGGGTTGCCTCAGGCTTGGCCAGTCCGCGCGCCAGGCGCGCCATGTCCTTCAGCTGCGGCCGGGTCAGGCTGGCGATGGTCTGCGCCAGGCCCTCGGCCGTCAGGTCGTTTTGCTGCACCAGCAGGGCCGCGCCCTGGCTGGACAAAAACTTTGCGTTGGTGGTCTGGTGATCATCCACGGCGTGCGGGAACGGCACGAACAGCGCCGCCACGCCCGCCGCGGCCACTTCCGACACCGTCATCGCGCCGGCGCGGCAGATCACCAGGTCGGCGTCGGCATAGGCCCGCGCCATGTCGTCGATGAACGGCAGGGTCTGCGCCGGCACCCGCGCCGCCGCGTAGTTGGCGCGCAGCGTGTCGATCTGCCTGGCGCCGGCCTGGTGCGTCACCACCGGGCGCTCGCCCTCCGGCAACAGCGCGATGGCCTTTGGCACCACGTCATTCAGCGCCGCGGCGCCCAGGCTGCCGCCCACCACCAGGATGCGCAGCGGGCCGGTGCGCTGGTCGTAGCGCGACTCGGGCGCATCCAGGTGCGCCAGTTCCTCGCGCACCGGGTTACCGGTCCATTCGCCGCCGGGCAGCGTGTCAGGGAATGCGCACAGCACGCGGTCGGCCACCTTGGCCAATACCTTGTTGGCCAGGCCGGCGATCGAATTCTGCTCGTGCAGCACCAGCGGCCGCCCCAGCAGCGAGGCCATCATGCCGGCCGGGAAGGTGATATAGCCGCCCATGCCCAGCACCACGCTCGGACGCACCCGCCGCAGCGCGGCGATGCTTTGCCAGAACGCGCGCAGCAGGTTCAGCGGCAGCAGGAACTTGGTCACCAGCCCCTTGCCGCGCAGCCCGCCGAACTGGATGAACTCCATCGGAATGTCGTGCTTCGGCACCAGCGTGGCTTCCATGCCGGTGCGGTTGCCCAGCCAGACGATGTTCCAGCCCTGCTCGCGCAACGCATGCGCGACCGCCAGCCCGGGGAATACATGTCCCCCGGTGCCGCCGGCCATCACGAGCAGGGTGCGCGGCTGGGTCATACCTTCCCTCCGCGCATCAATACCCGATTCTCGTAATCGATCCGCAGCAAGATGGCCAGCGCCACGCAATTCATCAGAATCCCCGAGCCGCCATAGCTGACCAGCGGCAGCGTCAGCCCCTTGGTCGGCAGCAGGCCCAGGTTCACGCCCATGTTGATAAAGGTCTGCCAGCCGATCCAGACGCCGATGCCCTTGGCCACCAGGCCGGCGAAAGTACGGTCCAGCTGCAGCGCGGTGCGGCCGATATTGAAGGCGCGGCGCACCAGCCAGTAGAACAGCACGATCACCACCAGCACGCCGATAAAGCCGAATTCCTCGCCGATCACGGCGAGGATGAAGTCGGTATGCGCCTCGGGCAGGTAGTGCAGTTTTTCGATGCTGCCGCCCAGCCCGACCCCGGTCCATTCGCCGCGGCCGAAGGCAATCAGCGAGTGCGTCAGCTGGTAGGCTTTGCCCAGCGCGTTGCTTTCTTCCCATGGATTCAGGTAGGCGAAGATCCGCTCGCGCCGCCAGGGCGACGCGGTGATCAGCAGCGCGAACGCGCCCACTGCCACCCCCACCAGCCCGGCGAAGAGCTTGCCGTTGATGCCACCGAGGAACAGGATGCCCATCGCCACCGCGGCAATCACCAGGAACGCGCCCATGTCGGGCTCCAGCAGCAGCAGCATGCCCACCACCACCACCGCCACGCCCATCGGCAGGAAGCCCTTGGACACGGTCTGCATCCATTCCTGCTTGCGCACCGTGTAGTTGGCGGCGTACAGCACCACCGCCAGCTTCATCAGCTCGGACGGCTGGAAATTCATCACGCCCAGCGGAATCCAGCGGCGCGCGCCGTTGACGCCCTTGCCCACGAACGGCACCAGCACGATCACCAGCAGGATCAGCGCGACGATAAAGAGCTTGGGCGCATAGCGGTCCCAGACCTTGACCGGCACCTGGAACGCCGCCAGCCCGACCGACAGCCCGATCCCCAGCGCGAACGCATGGCGCAGCAGGAAGTGGCTTTCGCGATAGTTGGCGTAGCGCGGCGAGTCCGGCAGCGCGATCGACGCCGAGTAGACCATTACCAGGCCGAGCGCGAGCAGCACGATCGAGACCCACAGCATGGGCTGGTCGTACTCCATCATGCGCGAGCGGGTCGGCTTGACGCCCGACACCGCGTCGCGCAGGCCGCCCCAGGCATTGCCGATGGTGGCGCCGATAAAACCGCTGCGCTTGACCTGTGCGTCGCTCATGGCAGGATCCCCCGGGACAGGGCCAGTTCTTCCACCGCGCCGCGGAACACCTCGGCGCGATGCACGTAGTTGCGGAACATGTCGAGGCTGGCGCACGCCGGCGACAGCAGCACCGCGTCACCGGCTTCGGCCAGCCCGGCGGCCTGCGTCACGGCCTCTTCCAGCGTGGCGGCGTCGACCAGCGTGGCGCCGCTGCCCTGCAGCGCATCGCGCAGCTCGGCCGCCGCGCGGCCGATCAGCACCACCGCGCGCGCGTACTGCGCCACCGGGGCGGCCAGCGGCGAGAAATCCTGCCCCTTGCCCTCGCCCCCGGCGATCAGCACCACGCGCTTGTCCAGGCCCGACAGCGCGGCCACGGTGGCGCCCACGTTGGTGCCCTTGCTGTCGTCGAAATACTCGACGTCGTCGATGGTGGCAACCCACTCCACCCGGTGCGGTTCGCCGCGGTACTCGCGCAGGCCATGCAGCAGCGCGTTCATCGGCAGGTCGATGGCACGGCACAGCGCCAGCGCCGCCATGGCGTTGGTGGCGTTGTGCATGCCGCGGATATGCAGCGCGTCCGCCGGCATCAGGCGCTTGTGGCGCACCGGCACCGCTTCCTGGACCGCCTCGGCGGCCTTGCGGCCGCGCGGCTTGCCCTCCCCTTCCGCGTCGGGATCGGGCTCGGCCAGCACCAGCCACGGCATGCCGCCTTCGCGCAGGATGCCGAAGCTGCCCGGGACTTCGGGCAGGTCGATGCCGAAGGTCACCGGGGTCGACCCGGGGCGAGCCATGTCCAGCGTCAGGCGGTCGTTGCGGTTCAGCACCTGCACGCACGCGTGGCCGGCGGGGCCGAAGATGCGCGCCTTGGACGCGGCATAGGCTTCCATCGAGCCGTGCCAGTCGAGGTGGTCCTGCGTCACGTTGAGCACCGTGGCGGCATGCGGCGCCAGCGTGTGCGTGGTTTCCAGCTGGAAGCTCGACAGCTCCAGCACCCAGACCTCCGGCAGCGAGGCCGAGGCAATGCAGGCCGACAGCTTGTCCAGCGCCGACGGGCTGATATTGCCCGCCACCGCCACGCTCTTGCCGGCGCGCTCAACCAGGCGGCCGGTCAGCGCGGTGGTGGTGGTCTTGCCGTTGGTGCCGGTGATAGCCAGCAGCTTCGGCGCATAGCCGGACTCGGCTTCCAGGTGGCGCAGCGCGCGCACGAACAGCTCGATCTCGCCCCACACCGGGATGCCGCGCGCCTGCGCCGCGGCCAGCAGCGCGCCGGTGGCGGCCTCCAGCGGCGACAGGCCGGGGCTGATCGCGACCAGACCGATGCCGTCGAGCAGGCCTTCGGCGAACGGGCCGCCGACGAATTCGGCCGAAGTCAGCTCGGCCTGCAGGAACACAAGGTTGGCGGGCGCCTCGCGCGTGTCGGCCACGCGCACCGCGCAGCCGTTCAGGCCACACCAGCGCGCCATGGCCAGCCCCGACTCGCCGAGGCCCAGTACCAGCACATGAGGTTTTTGCAGCTCGCCAAACACTTCGATTTCCTGCCCTTGGTTTCCTGTAACGATAAAGCCGCGCCTCATCGGCGCAGCGTCTTTCTTAACGCAGCTTCAGCGTCGACAACCCGATCAGCACCAGCAGCATGGTGATGATCCAGAAGCGCACCGTGACCTGCGTTTCCTTCCAGCCGCCCAGCTCGAAATGGTGATGCAGCGGCGCCATGCGGAACAGCCGCCTGCCTTCGCCATAGCGGCGCTTGGTGATCTTGAACCACGTGACCTGCGCCATCACCGACAGCGTTTCCACCACGAAGATGCCGCCCATCACGAACAGCACGATTTCCTGCCGCACGATCACCGCCACCGTGCCCAGCGCGCCGCCCAGCGCCAGCGCGCCCACGTCGCCCATGAACACCTGCGCCGGGTGCGCGTTGAACCAGAGGAAGGCCAGCCCTGCCCCGCCCAGCGCCGAGCAGAAGATCAGCAGCTCGCCCGCGCCCGGGATATGCGGGAACAGCAGGTACTTGCTGTAGACCGCGTTGCCCATCACATAGGCAAACACGCCCAGGCCGCCGCCGACCAGCACCACCGGCATGATCACCAGGCCGTCCAGGCCGTCGGTCAGGTTGACCGCGTTGCTCGAGCCCACGATCACCAGGTAAGTCAGGACGATGAAGCCGGCCACGCCCAGCGGGTAGCTGATCTCCTTGAAGAAAGGCACGATCAGGTTGGACTTGTACGGCATGTCCAGCGACAGCCCGCCCTCGACCCAGTTCAGGAACAGCTCCCAGACCCGCACGTTGCTGCTCTCGGACACCGAGAACGCCAGGTAGACCGCGGCCACCAGGCCGATCAGCGTCTGCCAGAAAAACTTCTCGCGGCTCGACATGCCGCGCGGGTCGCGATACACCACCTTGCGGTAGTCGTCGACCCAGCCGATCGCGCCATAGCCGAACGTGACCAGCATCACCACCCAGATAAAGCGGTTGCCCCAGTCGCACCACAGCAGCGTCGACACGGCGATCGACACCAGCACCAGCACGCCGCCCATGGTCGGCGTGCCGGACTTGACCAGGTGCGTCTGCGGGCCGATGGTGCGCACCGCCTGGCCGACCTTCAGCTCGGTCAGCTTGCGGATCACCCACGGCCCGAACGCCAGGCCGATCACCAGCGCGGTGACGTTGGCCATCACCGCGCGGAAAGTCAGGTAGTTGACGACCCGGAGGAAGCTGTAGTCGTTTTGCAGCCACTGGGCCAGAGCCAATAACATCGTGTAGTCTTATTTAGTGTGCGGAAGTGTCTGCGACCAGCGCCGCGACCATCCGTTCCATGCGCATGAAGCGCGATCCCTTCACCAGCACGGCGCCCGCTTGCGCCACCATGCCCCCGCTGTCTTCCTCCAAGGCCTTTGCCAGGTCTTCCGCGCTGCCGAAATGGCGGCCGTTGGCGCCGAAGGCCTGCACCGCGTGCACCGCCAGCTCGCCGGTGGCCCACAGCACTTCGATGCCGCGCGCCTGGGCATAGGCCCCGATCTCGTCGTGGAACGCCGGCCCCTGGTCGCCCACTTCGCCCATGTCGCCCAGCACCAGCACGCGCGGCGCGGCAAAGCCGGCCAGCACGTCGATGGCGGCGCGCATCGAGTCGGGGTTGGCGTTATAGGTGTCGTCGATGACCACCGTGCCGGCCGGCGTGTACTTGACCTGCAGCCGCCCCTTCACGGGCTTGAACTCCGCCAGTCCCGCCTGGATGGCCGGCACGTGCACGCCCGCGGCGAGCGCGCACGCGATCGCCGCCAGCGCGTTGCGCACGTTGTGCTCGCCCAGCAACGCCAGCCGCACCTCGAAGGCATGGCCCGGCGCGCGCACCTGCATCACCTGCACGCCGTCGACCAGCTCCACGGTGGCGTGCACGTCGGCCTGCTGCGTGGTGCCGAACGACAGCACGCGGCGCGTGCCCGCCGCCGCGCGCCACACCGGCGCGTAGGCACCGCCGCTTTCCGCATCGAGCGGGAACACCGCCACGCCGTCGGCCGGCAGCGCCGCGATGGCAGCGGCGTGTTCGTGCGCCACGGCTTCCACGCTGACCATGAACTCCTGGTGCTCGCGCTGCGCATTGGTGATCACCGCCACGGTGGGCTGGGCGATGCCGGCCAGGTAGACCGTCTCGCCCGGATGGTTCATGCCGAGCTCGAGCACCGCCAGCTTGTGGGTCGCGCGCAGGCGCAGCACCGTCAGCGGCAGGCCGATATCGTTGTTCAGGTTGCCGCCGGTGGCCAGGCGCTGGTCTTCGCCGACGGCCGCGGCAAAGATCGCCGCGATCATTTCCTTGACCGTGGTCTTGCCGTTGCTGCCGGTCACCGCCACCGCCGGCAGCGTGAACTGGCGGCGCCAGCCGGCGCCCAGCTGGCCCAGCGCAATGCGCGTGTCCGGCGCAACGATGGCCGGTACCGCGGCGTCGACCTCGCGGCTCACCAGCACCGCGGCGGCGCCGCGCGCGACCACGTCGGCAATGAAGTCGTGCGCGTCGAAGCGCTCGCCGCGCAGCGCCACGAACAGGTCGCCGGGCTCGACGCTGCGGCTGTCGGTATGCACGCGCGCGAACGGCACGGCGCCGTCGCCGCAAATGCGCGCGCCGGCGATCCAGCCGGCGGCCTGTTGCAAGGTGGTCATGGGGGTCTGGCTCATGCCGATACTCCGCGCGTGGCCAGTGCCAGCCGTACGTGTTCGCGATCCGAGAACGGGCGCTTGCGCCCCTGGATCTCCTGGGTGGCCTCGTGGCCCTTGCCCGCCACCAGCACCACGTCGGCCGGCGCGGCGTGCCGCACGGCATAGAGAATGGCGGCGGCGCGGTCTTCGATCTGGCGCCCGCGCGCGCGCTCGGTCATGCCGTCGGCAATCGCGTCGAGGATGTCCTGCGGGTCTTCGCTGCGCGGGTTGTCGCTGGTCAGCACGACCTCGTCGGCCAGCCGCTCGGCCACGGCGCCCATCAGCGGGCGCTTGATCGGGTCGCGGTCGCCGCCGCAGCCGAACACGCACCACAGGCGGCCGTTGCGCGCCTGCGCTACCGGGCGCAGCGCGGCCAGGGTCTGCTCGAGCGCGTCGGGGGTGTGGGCGTAGTCGACCACGGCCAGCGGCGCCTGCGCGGCGTCGTGGCCGGCGGCGCCGAACAGCTCCATGCGGCCTTCCACCGGCGCGAGCGCGCGCAGCGCGGCAATCGCCGCGTCCCATGCCACGCCGTTGGCCAGCGCGGCGCCCAGCACCGCCAGCAGGTTGCTGACATTGAAGGCGCCGATCATCGGGGTCGCCATCTCGGCGTGGCCGAAGCTGCCGTCGATATGGAAGGCGGTGCCGGTGGCCGTGGCGCGCACGCTGGTGGCGCGCAGCCATGCGCCACGCGGGCCGCGCACCGTGGCGGCGGCGGGGCCGTCGATGCCGTATTCGATCACGTGCGGCGCGACCACGGCGGCGGCATCTGCCGCCAGCAGGCGCTGGCCCATCGCGTCGTCGCGGTTGATCACCGCGGTGCGCAGGCCGTCCCAGCGGAACAGGCGCGCCTTGGCGGCCTCGTACTCGGCCATCGAGCCGTGGTAGTCGAGGTGGTCCTGGGTCAGGTTGGTCAGCACCGCCACCGAGAAATGCGTGCCGGCCACGCGCTCCTGCTCGAGGCCGTGCGAGGACACTTCCATCGCCACGGCGCGCGCGCCGGCGTCGTGCAGCGTAGCCAGGCTGGCCTGCAGCTGCACCGCGTCGGGCGTGGTGAAGCCGGTGGCCTGCAGCGCGTCGGGGAAGCCGGTGCCGAGCGTGCCGATGGTCGCGCAGGGCGTGCCGGTCGCCTGCAGCACGCGCGCCAGCCACTGGCTGCACGAGGTCTTGCCGTTGGTGCCGGTGATGCCGGTCACGGCCAGGCCGCGCGCCGGGTTGCCATGCCAGCCGGCGGCGATCGGGCCGGCGAGCTGGTGCAGGCGGCTGACGGCGAGGTGCGGCACGGCGTCGCCGAAGGGCCAGTCGAAGCCGTCGGCCTCATAGACCACGGCGCCGGCGCCGGCGGCGATCGCCTGGGCGATATACGGCCGGCCGTCGGTGGCGAGGCGGTCGTTGCCCAGCACGTAGGCGAAGAACACATCGCCGCGCGACAGGCGCCGGGTATCGCCGCTCAGCTGCGCCGCGGCGGCCACGTTGGTACGCAGCCAGGCCAGCGCGTTGCTGGCCTGGGCGGTGACCTCGAGGGGAAGCAGGGGCTTGGCCGTCATCGGGTCGATCTCATTGCGTCGAGCTCCACGGTTCGCTTTCCTGCACCTTGTCGCTGACCACCAGCTGGCGGATCGGCGAATCGGGCTGGACGTTCAGCGCGCGCAGCGTGCCGCCGGTAATGGCCGCGAACGCGGGGCCGGCGACCAGGCCGCCGTAGTGGCTGCCGGCGGTCGGCTCGTCCACGCTGACGGCGACGATGATGCGCGGGTTCGACATCGGCGCCAGGCCGATAAACGAGGCGCGGTACTTGCTGCGGTTGTAGCCGCGCCCTTCATGCTTGTAGGCGGTGCCGGTCTTGCCGCCGACGCGGTAGCCCATCACCTGCGCCTCGGGCGCGGTGCCGCCGGGCGCGGTCACGGTTTCCATCATCGCGCGCACGTCGCGCGCCACCTGCGGCGACAGGATGCGCTCGCCGGTGGCGGGGCCGTTGGTGCGGAACATCGTCACCGGGATCAGTTCGCCGTCGTGCGCGAAGATGGTGTAGGCATGCGCCATCTGGAACAGCGACACCGACAGGCCGTAGCCATACGACATGGTCGCCTGCTCGATCGGGCGCCAGCTCTTGTACGGGCGCACGCGCCCGGCCACCGCGCCGGGGAAGCCGATCTTGGGGGCCTGGCCCAGGCCGATGCTGGTGTACATGTCCCACATTTCCTGCGGCTTCATCATCATCGCGATCTTGGTCGTGCCGATGTTGGACGACTTCTGGATCACGCCGGTGACGGTGAGCGCGCCGTAGTTGTGGGTATCGGTGATGGTCGCGCCTTCGAAGTTGTACTTGCCGGTGGTGGCGATTACCGTCGACGGCGACACGCGCTTGAGCTGCAGCGCCAGCGCTACCGTGATCGGCTTCATCATCGAGCCGGGCTCGAACGTGTCGGTCAGCACGCGGTTGCGCAGCTGTTCGCCCGACAGCCGGGTGCGGTCGTTGGGGTTGTAGGTGGGCCAGTTGGCCAGCGCCAGCACCTCGCCGGTCTGGGCGTCGAGCACCACCGCGCTGGCGGCCTTGGCCTTGTGCTTGTCGACCACGGCCTTGAGCTCGTTGTAGGCCAGGTACTGGATCTTGGCGTCGATCGACAGCTGGATGTCCTCGCCGTCGCGCGGGGTCTTCAGCACGCCGATGTCCTCGACCACGCGGCCGAGCCGGTCCTTGATCACCTGGCGCGCACCGGCGCGGCCGGCCAGGCCGCTCTCGCGCGCCAGCTCGACGCCTTCCTGGCCGCGGTCCTCCACGTTGGTGAAGCCGACGATATGCGCCATCGCCTCCCCTTCCGGGTAGAAGCGCTTGTATTCGCGGGTCTGGTGGATGCCTTCGATCTTCAGCGCGGCGATCTTGTCGGCGACGTCGGGCAGCACCTGGCGCTTCAGGTAGACAAAGCCCTTGTCTTCGGACAGCTTCTTGCCCAGTTCCTTCTCGGACATGCCGAGCAGCCGGGCCAGCTGGCGGATCTTGGCGGCCTCGACCTGGTTGGGCACGTCCTCGGGCACCGCCCAGATCGCCTTGACCGGCAGGCTGGTGGCCAGCACCAGGCCGTTGCGGTCGAGGATCTTGCCGCGCGTGGCCGGCAGCTCCAGCGTGCGCTGGAAGCGCTTCTTGCCCTCGGCCTCGTAGAACTGGTTGCCAGGCCCCTGGATCCAGGCCGCGCGCACCGCCAGCGCGACGAACGCGGCGAACATCAGGAACACCACCAGCTTGGAGCGCCACATCGGCAGGCGCAGCCCCAGCACCGGGCTGGCGGCGAACTGGCCGCTGCGCGGGCGCGAGGCGGTGCCGTTGCGGTCGCGGCGGGGCGGGTTGGGGCGGGCCATGCTCATCAGCGCGCCTCCGCTGCGCTGGCCGGCGCGGACGGTGCCGGCGGCAGCACGATGCCGGACAGGTACTGGGTCTTGCCGGGGTTGACCGGCGCCATCTTCAGCTGCGCACGCGCTGCATCGGCAATGCGCGCGCTCTTGCCCAGCGCGCTCTGCTGGTATTGCAGGCGCGACCAGTCGATATCGAGCTGCTTCTCTTCCGTCTGGGCCCGCTCGAGCGCGACGAACAGCGTGCGCGCCTGGTGCTGCGCGCTGACCAGCGACAGCGCGCACAGGATCAGCGCGGCCAGCAGGAAGAAGGTCAGGCGGTTCATGCGCGCGCACCTCCGCCGGCCGGGGCCAGCTTCTCGGCCACGCGCATCACCGCCGAGCGCGCGCGCGGGTTGGCGGCCACCTCTTCGGCGCCGGGCTTGTAGCGGCCAAGCAGGCGCAGCGTCGGCTGCGGCAGGTCGGCCGCGCGCAGCGGCGCGCGGCGCAGCGCCGGGTCGGCATCCTGCTGGGGACGGGCATGCGCCGCCATGAACCGCTTGACGATGCGGTCCTCCAGCGAATGGAAACTGATCACCACCAGGCGTCCCCCTACCTGCAGCAGGTCATAGGCCGCCTTCAGCCCTCTTTCGAGGTCCTCAAGCTCTTGATTGACGTGAATCCGTAGAGCCTGAAAGGTGCGGGTCGCAGGGTCCTGACCCTTCTCGCGTGTTTTGACGGCTTTCGCCACGAGCGCGGCAAGGTCGGCAGTAGTGGCGACGGGTCCGCCATCGCCGGATTCGCTCCGGCGAGCAACAATCGCCTTTGCAATCTGTACAGCAAACCGTTCTTCCCCATAGTCTCGTATCACCCTGGCAATGTCCTGCTCATCCGCCTGCGCCAGCCACTGCGCGGCGGTGATGCCGCGCGTGGTGTCCATGCGCATGTCCAGCGGGCCCTCGAAACGAAAGGAAAACCCCCTCGCCGCCTCATCGATCTGGGGCGAGCTGATCCCCAGGTCGAGCAGCACGCCGGCGACATGGCCGCGCCCCGCCAGGCGCTCGGCCATGGCCGCAAAGCTCGCGTGCTCAATGGAGAAGCGGGCATCCTTGATGGTGCCCGCTTCTGCGATTGCTGCTGGGTCCTTGTCGAACGCAACCAGGGCCCCGTCTGGCCCCAGCCGGGCCAGTACCGCCCGGCTGTGCCCTCCCCTGCCGAAGGTGCCGTCGACATACACCCCGTCGGGCCGCCAGACCAAGGCGTCGACGGCCTCGTCCAGCAGCACGGTGCGATGCTGCAAGGCGGGGGTTGCCGGGGTTCCGGTAGGACTCATGACCTCTTCAGAAAGAGAAATTCTTCAATGCTTCGGGCATGCCCTGCGCCATCGCCTGCTGTTCCTTGGCGGCGTAGGTCGCGGCATCCCACACTTCGAAATGGCTGCCCATGCCGAGCAGCATGACTTCCTTGTCGAGCATGGCGGCACTGCGCAGCTCCGGTGCGATCAGCACCCGGCCCGCGCCGTCCATTTCCACGTCGGCAGCGTTGCCCAGGAAGATGCGCTTCCACCAGTGCGCATCCATCGGCAGCGCTGCAATGCGCGTGCGGAAGGTCTCCCACTCGGGCCGGGGAAACAGCAACAGGCAGCCATCCGGGTGCTTGGTCAGCGTCACCCGGCCCTCGGCCTGCTGTTGCAGCGCTTCGCGATGCCGCGACGGAATGGACATCCGCCCCTTGGCATCCAGCGACAGCGCCGATGCTCCCTGAAACAAGCTTGCTCCCGGTCCACGCCGGCCTTGCGAACGCTTCGCCGGCCGGCATGCGCGTGAATCCTTCCGTTCCGACTATGGTGAGAATCATCCCATGGCCGGGGCCCAATTTCACACAAAAATACACTTCCTCACACTATTTCCCACTTTAGAGGAAGCCATATGGGCGGTCAAGGCTGCAGGCAGGGCTGCAAACGAGATTTTTTTAATCAGAACAATGACTTAGCGCGCACACTTCACGCACCGGAAAAGTGAATCCTTAATGAAATGAAGATCTTAGGGAAGAAAGCAGAGAAACCACCTGAGAACCACTTGCGGAGGAACTGCCGACCGCGCCGGAAAGACCTGTCCCGGCGCGCGTCCAGAGGATACAACAATTGCCCGCCAGGCCCGCTGGAATCAGGGCTTGGCGGGAGTGGGCCCGGACCCGGGCGGCGGACCTCAGATGCGGTAGGCGGCGGTGGTCATCACGCGCGACGCGCCGCGCATCAGCGCCCGCACCGGCGCCGGCAGGGGCATGCCGCCGGCCTCGCGCGCGGCGTCGCCGTGGCGGATCTCGTCGTCGCGCATCTGTTCGAGGATGGCGCGGGAGCGGCTGTCGGATTCGGGCAGGCGGTCCAGGTGTCCGCCGAGGTGGTGCTCGACCTGGCGCTCGGTCTCGGCCACGAAGCCAAGGCTGACGCGATCGCCGGCGCGCCCGGCGACCCAGCCGATGGCGAAGGCGCCGGCGTACCAAAGGGGATTGAGCAGGCTGGGGCGCGAACCCAGCTCGCGCAGACGCTCGGCGCACCACGCCAGGTGGTCTTCCTCTTCGCGCGCGGCGGCGTCCATCTGGGCGCGCACGGCGCCGTTGCGCGCGGTCAGCTTCTGCGCCTGGTACAGGGCCTGCGCGCAGACCTCGCCGACATGGTTGATGCGCATCAGGCCGGCCACATGGCGGCGCTCCTCGGCGCTCATCTGTTCGGTGTCCGGCGCCAGCCGGTCAGCCGGGTTGGCGCGCGCCGAACGCGTGGCGCCGGCAATGGCGCGCAGGGCCACGTCGAATTCTTTGATCAGGGTATCCATGTCGCAGAGGCGGTTGGTCTCGGTGCCCGGCTGCCGCGGCCATGGTGGGGTGCGCGGCCGCGGTGCGGCGGCATGCCGGGCGCCATCGGGATTACCCGTATTGTAGCTTGCCTCTAATCGCCGCCAGCCCGCTTCCCGCCTTGCCCTGATACGCCCGGCTACTCAGAAACCCTGAGTTGTTAAAAGAAGACAAGGGGTTGGGCCCCGATGGTGAACGAAACGTTGTTTGTTACAGTACTTCGCAACTTCCAAGGAAGTTTGACGCACGGGAGATGGAGACCATCAGGAGGTTCTTCCGAGCCGTCACCAATAATTCTTACAGTGGAGATCAACGAGCATGAAGAAATCGCTTCTGGCGCTGGCAGCGCTTGGCGCATTTGCTGGGGCGGCGCAGGCCCAATCGAGCGTGACCCTGTACGGTGTGGTGGATGCCAACATCGAATACGTGAGCAACATGTCCAGCGTCACGCCGTCGGCCGCCAACGGCCTGGCCGTCGGCCCGGCGGAAAACGTCTTCCGGCTGACCTCGGGCGGCCTGTCCGGTTCGCGTTGGGGTCTGCGCGGCGTGGAAGACCTCGGCAGCGGCCTGAAGGCCCTGTTCGTGCTCGAAAGCGGTTTCGGTCTCGATGATGGCAGGTCGCAGCAAGCCGGCCGACTGTTCGGTCGTCAGGCTTACGTCGGCATGGAAAGCGACCGCGTTGGCCGCTTCACCTTCGGTCGCCAGTACACCACGCTGTTCGACATGATGGCCAACTTCTCGCCGACCGGCTACGCCACCCAGTATGAACCGGTGGTGGCACAGCTGGGCCTGAACTTCCGCTCGGACAACACCGCCAAGTACACCGGCAAGTTCGGTCCGGTGACCGCGATCGCCCACTGGTCGTTCGGCAACGGCGTCGCCGGCGGCGGCGAGGTGCCGGGCCAATTCCGCCGCGACACCGGCTACGGTGCCGGCCTGTCCTGGGCGGCAGGTCCGTTCGGCATTTCGGCGGCCTACGACCAGTACAACCCGACCCTGAACGCCGCCGGCGGTACCGGCGACTTCAAGAAGGCCGCCGTCGCCGCCAGCTATGCCTTCGGCCCGGCCAAGCTGATGGCCGGTTACCGCTGGGGCATGAACAAGGCCGCCAACGACAACAACATCCTGAAGGACAACTACTACTGGGTCGGCGCGAACTACCAGGTCAGCCCGGCCCTGGGCCTGACGCTCGCCTACTTCTACGACGACGTCAAGAACCTGAACCTTGCTGCCAACGGCGCCACCAACAACATCAAGAACCCCTGGCAGATCTCGTTTGTCGCCGACTACAACCTGTCCAAGCGCACCGACGTCTACCTGACCACCGCCTACGCGAAGAACGCCGGCGTCAACTTCGACACCTCGGCCATCAGCTTCGCCAACGGCTACTTCCTGGGCACGGGCAAGGACAACATGGTCGCCGTCGCCGTCGGCGTGCGCCACAAGTTCTGATCCGCCTTCCCGGTTCGATCTTGCAAGGCACCTTCGGGTGCCTTTTTTCATGGCGGCAGGGCGGCTGCCATAGGGCATCACCCCATCGGCGCCGCCGCGGCTGCCGCCTAGAATGCACTGACCATCCCCGCCATGGGCGATCCAGCGGGACACACAGGAGACCAGGCATGCAAACCACTCGCCGGCGCGTCGTTGCGCTGCTGCTGTCCGCCGGCATCGGCGCGCTTGCCGGCCAGCCGGCGTTGGCCGCCGACCCGTATCCGGCCAAGCCGATCCGGCTGGTGGTGCCCTTCGCCGCCGGCGGCACCACCGACATCCTGGCGCGCGCGGTGGCGGCCGAGCTGGCCAAGCTGCCGGGCTGGAACGTGGTGGTCGACAACAAGCCGGGCGCGGGCGGCAATATCGGCGCCGACATCGTCGCCAAGGCCGCGCCCGACGGCTACACGCTGCTGATGGGCACCGTCGGCACCCATGGCATCAACCAGTCGCTGTACGGCAAGCTGCCGTTCGACCCGATCAAGGACTTCGCGCCGATCACCGAGGTGGCGGCGGTGCCCAACGTGCTGGTGCTCAATCCGGCGTTTGCGCAGCAGAACAAGATCGACAGCGTCAAGGACCTGATCGCCTATGCGCGCGCCAATCCGGGCAAGATCAACATGGCCTCGAGCGGCAACGGCACCTCGATCCACCTCGCCGGCGAGCTGTTCAAGACGCAAACCCGGACCTTCATGGTGCACTTCCCGTACAAGGGCAGCGGACCCGCGCTGACCGATCTGGCGGGCGGCACCATGCAGGTGATGTTCGACAACCTGCCGTCGTCGATGGCGCTGATCAAGAGCGGCAAGCTCAAGGCGCTGGCGGTAACCAGCGCCAAACCATCGCCGGCGCTGCCGGGCGTGCCGACCATCGCCCAGGCCGCCGGCCTGCCGCAGTACGAGGCCAGTTCATGGTTCGGCATGCTCGCGCCGGCGGGCACGCCGCCGGACGTCATCCAGCGTATCCAGCACGAAGTGGCCAAGGCGCTGGGCGCTCCGGCGGTGCGCGAACGGCTGCAGGCACAGGGGGCCGAGCCGGTCGGCAACACGCCGGAACAGTTCGCCGCCTTCATCCGCGCCGAAACCGCCAAATGGGCCAAGGTGGTCAAGGACTCGGGCGCCAAGGTGGATTGACGCCGGACAGGTTCGCGGCGCGCATCGCGCATATACTTGAGGCATCAAATGTTGAACGCCCGCAGCCTGGGCGCCCCTGGCGGCGCTTGCCGCACACCTGCCACACCTCGCCGCACTGAAGATGCCCAACCTGTCTCCCGCCACCGGCGCCGAGAACGCGCCGGTCGACCTTGAAACCCGCGCCGACCAAACCGAGCACGAGGCCCTGCGGCTGTGGCTGCGGCTGCTGACCTGTACCAACCTGATCGAGGCCGATATCCGCTCGCGGCTGCGCCAGGATTTTGCCTGCACACTGCCCCGCTTCGACCTGATGGCGCAGCTCGACCGCCATCCCGAGGGCCTCAAGATGGGCGAGCTGTCGCGCCGCATGATGGTGACCGGCGGCAACGTCACGGGCATCACCGACCAGTTGCAGCAGGAAGGCCTGGTTTCGCGCGAGGCCCTGCCCACCGATCGGCGCGCCTACCTGATCCGCCTGACGCCGGCCGGGCGCGCCGCGTTCTCGCGCATGGCGCGCGCGCATGAGGACTGGATCGGGCAACTGTTCTCGGGCCTGGCCGAGACCGACCGGCGCGCCCTGTTCCGACTGCTTGGCCGGCTCAAATCCGGCCTGATCTCGCCATGAAACCGCTTGCCTTCCTTACCCTGTGCGGTGTGCTGCCGGTGCTGGCCGCCTGCACCAGCGCGCCGCAGCCACCGCAGGTCACCCCGGTGAACGCCACCATCAAGCTCGGCCGCGTCACCGAAAGGGTGTTCCTGACCCGCCTGGACGTGGCCCAGGTGCCCCCTTACTACGGCGGCGGCACCAGCGTCGGCGTGGGTGCGGCGAGCGGCGGCCACGGCGGCGGCGTGGGCGTGGGCTTCGCCTTCGACCTGAGCCGGCTGTTCAGCAGGCCGGCGCCGGTGCAGCAGGTCGACCTGTTCCAGTACAAGGTGCGCACCCTGGACGGCGCGATCGTGTCGGCCAACGCACCCGCGATTCCCGGCCTGGAACCCGGCGCCTGCGTGCGCGTGATCTACCCCGACGGCGGCCAGGAGGCGCAGCTGGCACCGTCGAACGAATGCTGAACCTGCGCGGCCGCGCCTGAATGCACAACGGCCTCCGCGGAGGCCGTTGTCTTTGCTGCGGCAGGGCCTTGCGTTCAGGCTGCCTGGCGGCTGTCGCGCAGCTCGCGACGCAGAATCTTGCCGACGTTGGTCTTCGGCAGCTCGGTGCGGAATTCGACGTACTTGGGCCGCTTGTAACCGGTCAGGCGCTCCTTGCAGAACTCGATGACATCGGCCTCGGTCAGCGCGGGATCCTTCTTCACCACGAACAGCTTGACCACCTCGCCCGAGTGCGTGTCGGGCACGCCCACCGCAGCCACTTCCAGCACGCCGGGGCACTCGGCCACCACGCCCTCGACTTCGTTCGGATACACATTGAAGCCCGACACCAGGATCATGTCCTTCTTGCGGTCGACGATCCGGGTGTAGCCACGCTCGTCCATCACGCCGATATCGCCGGTCTTGAAGAAGCCGTCCGGGGTCATGACCTTGGCGGTCTCGTCCGGGCGGTTCCAGTAACCGGCCATCACCTGCGGGCCGCGGATGCAGATCTCGCCGGGCTGGCCCAGCGGCACGTCGTTGCCGTCGTCGTCGCGGATCACGACCTCGGTCGACGGCAGCGGCATGCCGATGGTGCCGGAGAACGCATCGGTATCGGTCGGGTTGCAGGTGGCCGAGGGCGAGGTCTCGGACAGGCCGTAGCCCTCGATGATCGGGCAGCCGGTCTTGGCCAGCCATTGCCTGGCCACCGCCTCCTGCACCGCCATGCCGCCGCCGTTGGCCACGCGTAGCCCGGAGAAATCGACCTTGCTGATCTCGGGGTTGTTGAGCAGCGCGTTGTAGAGCGTGTTGACGGCCGGGAACATGTTGAACTTGTACTTCTGCAGCTCCTTGATGAAGCCCGGGATGTCGCGCGGATTCGGAATCAGCACGCTGGTGCCGCCGCTGCGCATGCCCAGCAGGCAGCAGACCGTCAGCGCGAAGATGTGGTACAGCGGCAGCGCCGTGATGGTGATGGGCTGGTCGATATGGGCGCCCTTGTTCAGCGCCGGCTGCATCCACGCCTCGGACTGTAGCACGTTGGCGACCACGTTCCGGTGCAGCAGCACCGCGCCCTTCGACACCCCGGTGGTGCCGCCGGTGTACTGCAGGAACGCGATGTCGTCGGGGCCGGTGGTGGCCGGCTGCAGCGTCAGCTTGCGGCCTTCGGCCAGCACGCTGTTGAAGCGCACGCAGTGGGGCAGCTCCCACGCCGGCACCATCTTCTTCACGTTGCGCACGACGAAATTGACGATCGCACCCTTCAGCCCGCCCAGCATGTCGCCCATGCTGGCCACCACCACGTGCTTGACCGGGGTCCGGGGCAGCACCTGCTGCAGCGTCGCGGCAAAGTTCTCCAGGATCACGATGGCCTCGGCGCCGCTGTCCTTGAGCTGGTGCTCGAGCTCGCGCGGGGTATAGAGCGGATTGACGTTGACCACCACGAAGCCCGCGCGCAGCACCGCGGCCAGCACCACCGGGTATTGCAGCACGTTGGGCATCATGATGGCCACGCGGGCGCCGGGACGCAGCCCGCGCGACTGCAGCCACGCCGCGAAATGCCCAGAGAGCCGGTCCAGTTCGCCGTAGGTGATGGCCTTGTCCATGCAGATAAAGGCCTTGCGGTCGGCATAGCTGTGGAAAGACGCCTCGAGCAGCGCAGCGAGCGAGCGGAACTGGCTGGCATCGATCTCGGCAGGGACGCCGGCCGGGTAGTGTTTCAGCCAAATTCTTTCCATAGCACCGTCTCCTGATTTTCTGAATGGTCGTTCGATTTTGCCGAGATGCTAAACGTGCGCCCCGGTTAAAACAACAACTTAGACGAAGTCCTCAGGGTCGTTCCGACATCTCTCGCGCCCCTGGCGAGCATTATGCGCCACTGACCCGACATAAGCAGCGGGATAACCCCTAGGGGCCGCGTTCACGCTCACCCGCCGCTGGGCAGCACCAGTTTCATCATGCTGGCCGCGAGTTCCTGCGCCAGGGTTTCGGGGTCGGTGCGCCCGGGTTCGTGCCAGGTGTAGAGGAAGCCAACCACGCTGCCGATGGCATGCGCGGTCACGCGTGCGTCGCCAAAGGCGAACACCCCCTCGCGCCTGCCTTCGTCCAGCAGGGCATAGAGGTCGCGATAGAAGTCGCGCGCCATGCTGTCGAGCCAGGCCACCGTGTCCGGGCGCAGGTACTGCCGGTCGCGAAAGCTCAGTGTGGCCGGCACATGGCAGGCGATGCAGCGCCGCGCCATCTCGAGCAGGCAGGCATGCAGGCGGGCCTGCACGGGTTGCGCCGGGTCCGCGGTCTCGCGGATCACGGGCAGGCAGGTCTGCGCCGACTCGCGGCACAGGATGTCGAAGATCTCGTACTTGTCGGTGAAGTAGTAGTAGACCGCCGGCTTGGTCACGCCCAGCGCGCGGCACAGGTCGTTCATGGTCATGCCGGGGTAGCCCTTGCTGTAGAAAAGCTGCGCGGCCGTATCGAGGATCTGCCGGCGGCGCGCCTCCTGGCGCTCGGCGATCGGCGGGCGGGCCGGCTGGGGCTCCGGCGGCGCGCTCAACGGCGGCGCCAGCGGTTCGGATCTGGGAGCAATCGACATGACGGCATTCTCGCACGGGGCGCGCGGGGCGCAGCACCGTGGTTACCCGCCCGCAGCCGGCCTGCGGCCTAGTTGACCGCGGCCTTGCCGCCCGCGGTCAGGGTGTTGGTGCGGGTCGCCGGCGGCGCCAGCTGGCGCAATGCCGCCTCGCGCTCGCGGGCGGGCAGCGCGCCGATGCGGCGCGCCTCGGCATAGAAGCGCTGCCAGTCGCCATCGCAGCGCGCCAGCAGCGCGGTGAAGGCCGGCACCCATTGCTGGTAGGTCGCCACCGCCGCCAGATGGGCGTTGGTCAGCGGCTGGTCGAACCAGCGGTCGTAGCCGCTGTAGCCGCCCCACTCCGCGCGCAGCCGCGCATAGCCGGCGCGCAGGTCGGCAAAGATCTTCGCCTTGCCCTCGCGCTTGGCCGCGTCGTCGAGCGGAGTCTGGTACAGCGCCACCAGCCGGTCGCGCGTGCCCAGCAGCAGCGCGCGGAACTGCTGGCGCCGCGCATCGTACTGGCGATAGCTGGTGCGCGCGTCCTCCGACGCGTCCTGGTCCAGCCAGCGCTCCACGCCGGCCGCTTCCACCGCGGTGGCAAAGGACTCGTTGAAGGCGGTGTCGTTGCGCACGTACACCACCTGGTGCGCCAGCTCATGGAAGATCAGCCGCGCCAGCTCGCCCTCGGGCAGGTAGACGAAGGTATTGAGCAGCGGGTCATCGAAATAGCCCAGGGTCGAATAGGCGGGGACGCCTGCCACGTAGGTCTCTAGCCCATCGCGGCGCAAGCCTTGCGCATACTGCTCGGCGTCTGACTGGGCGTAGTAGCCGCGGTAGCTGATGCAGCCGACGATGGGGAAGCACCACTTGCGCAGTTCCATCGACAGCTCCGGCGTGGCGAACACGCTCCACACCACATAGGGCCGGTGCAGGTTGGCGTAGCGGCGGTAGCTGCCGTTGTCGGGCAGCTTCAGCTCGCGCGAGGCAAAGTCGCGCATGCGGCCGGCCAGCGCCAGCCGCTGGGCCAGGCGCGCGTCGTTGGCGTCGCGCGCGCTGGCGATCGCGTCGGTCAGCGGCTGGGCCTGGGCCATCACGCCCAGATGCCCGCCGATCGACTGCGCGTAGTAGCCGATCGCCTCGCATCCCGCCGTCGACAGCACCACCGCCGACAGCGCCGCCGCCGCCAGGAGTGCCGCCCAGCCGCGGCGCCCGCGCGGCCGCGTCATGCCGCCTGGACTGCCCCCTGCGAGCAGGCTTCGACCTGCACCAGGCAGTCGTAGAACACCGGCGCACGGCCCAGGTCGGTCAAGCGCTGGCTGGTCAGCTCATTGGCGTTCTTGCCGTCGGACGCGAGCTTCTTCCACCAGATCGACAGCCCTACCACCAGGCCGCGCCGGGCGCGATCGGTCACGCGCGCGCGTGCCACCATGCTGCCGCGGTCATTGAAGGCGCGCACCAGCGCGCCGTGCACGATGCCGCGCTCGGCGGCGTCGGCCGGATGGATGTCCAGGTGCGGCTCGCCCTCGGTGGCGCGCAGGCTGTCGACGTTGACGAACGAGCTGTTGAGGAAATTGCGCGCCGGCGGCGAGATCATCGCCAGCGGATAGCGCGCCGCCAGTTCCGGCGCGGTCTGCGGCGCTTCGTACTGCGGCACGTAGTCGGGCAGCGGATCGAAGCCGTCGCGCGCCATCGGCTCGGAATAAAACTGGCACTTGCCCGATGCCGTGGGGAAGCCGCCCTCGGCGAACGGCGCCGCCGGCAGCGCCAGCTTCTGCCAGCCCTGCGCTTTCAGCGTTTCCCAGCTGATACCCGCCGCGCGCGCATCGTCGGGCAGGATCGCCTGCGCGGCGATAGCCTCGTCGCTGTCGGCGAAGCAAGCCTCGGTAAAGCCCATGCGCCGCGCCAGGCGGCGGAAGATCTCGGTGTTGGGCAGGGCCTCGCCCAGCGGAGCGATGGCGGCGTTGTTGGCCAGGAAATAGGTATGGCCGTAGGCCTTGTGCACGTCGGTGTGCTCGAGCTGCGTGGTCGCGGGCAGGATGATGTCGGCGTAGTCCGCGGTGTCGGTGCGGAAATGCTCCAGCACCACCGTGAACAGGTCCTCGCGCGCGAAGCCTGCGGCGACCTTGCCGGATTCCGGCGCCACCGCCACCGGGTTGCTGTTGTAGACCACCACCGCCTCGATGCGCGGCGCGCCGGGCGCGGGTTCGGCCAGCAGCGCATCGCCGATGGTGCTCATGTTGACCAGGCGCGGCAGCTGCTGCGGCCATCCGGGCAGCAGGTCCGGCCGCTGCAGCGCGGCTTCGTTGATCGGGAAGAAACCCGAGGTCGACAACTGCAGCCCACCCGCCGGATGGCGCCACGCGCCCACCAGCGACGGCAGGCACGCGACCGCGCGCACCGCCTGGCCGCCGCCATGTACGCGCTGCATGCCGTAGTTCAGCCGGATCGCCACCGGCTGGCGCTCGCGCACCGCGAGCTGGCCGTAGAGCCCGGCCAGCCATTCGATGTCCTCGACCGGGATGCCGCAGATCTGGGCGGCGCGCGCCGGCGGATAGGCCTGCGCGCGCTCGCGCAGCGCCTCGAAGCCCACGGTGTGGCGTTCGATGTAGTCGTGATCGAGCAGGCCGTCGCGGATCAGCACGTGGATCAGCGCCAGTGCCAGCGCGCCGTCGGTGCCGGGCATCGGCGCGATATGGCGGTGGCATTTCTCGGCGCTGAGCGAGCGGTACGGATCGATCGCCACCAGCGTGGCGCCGCGCCGCTTGGCCTCCTGCGCGCGGGTCCAGAAGTGCAGGTTGGAAGCAATCGGGTTGCCGCCCCAGATGATCACCAGCCTGGCATCGACCACGTGCTCCATGTCCATGCCCACGCTGGCGCCGTAGGTGTAGCGCAGCGCGGTGGCGCCGGCGCTGGCGCAGATGGTGCGGTCCAGACGCGACGCGCCCAGCTTGTTGAAGAAGCGCGCCGCCATGCTCTCGCCCTGCACCAGCCCCATGGTGCCGGCGTAGCTGTACGGCACGATCGCCTGCGGATCGCGCGCGGCGATCGCCTGCAGGCGGGTGGCGATGGTGTCGAGCGCCTCATCCCAGGAGATCGGCGCGAACTTGCCCTCGCCCTTCTTGCCGATGCGCTTCATCGGCGTGAGCAGGCGGTCCGGATGGTAGGTGCGCTCGGTGTAGCGCGAGACCTTGGTGCACAGCACGCCCTGCGTGCCGGGGTGGTCGGGGTCGCCCGCTACCTTGACGGCACGGCCGTCCTCGACGGTGACGAGCAAGGCACAAGTATCGGGGCAGTCATGCGGGCAGGCGGCGCGGACGATGCGGGAAGCCATGGGGTCTCCGGGCGGGGGATGTGTTGTTTTCGTTCGGTCGTACGGAACGTGAGATGCTGGCGCAGGCGGCGGATAGCGGCACCTGCGGCGCGCCGGCTGGCGGCGCATTCCCCCGGGCGTGCGCGGCAACGGCGGGGAGTATCTCGTCCCGATTGTATTCGATTATGATGTGCCGGCGCGCTCGCGGCACAGACCGGGACGCGCGGCATGCCGCACGATTTCACCAACGCGCCGGCGCAGACCGGCCAACGCGGCGAACGGGTAACCGAACCATCATTCGCGGGGGGTTTATGTCTTTCCGATCCGGGGTCAACGGCCGGCTTGCCGGCCTGCTGGTGGCGTGCGCCATCGGCACGGGCGGCGCGTCCTGCGCCGCCTTGGCGGCGAACACCGCAACCACTACTGCCATATCCGAGCAAGGCGTCACCGCCGACACCATCCTGCTGGGCCAGTCGGCCGCGCTGACGGGCCCGACCGCCGTGCTGGGCAAGCAGATGAACTCGGGCGCGCGGCTCTATTTCGACCACATCAACCAGCAGGGCGGCATCCACGGGCGGAAGATCCGGCTCGAGGCGCTGGACGACTATTACGAACCCGAGCCCGCAGCCAGGAACACGAAGAAGCTGATCGAAGAGGATCGCGTCTTCGCCCTGTTCGGCTATGTCGGCACGCCCACCAGCCAGGCTGCGCTGCCGCTGGCGATCCAGGCCAGGGTGCCGTTCTTCGGGCCGTACACCGGCGCGCAGTCGCTGCGCGACCCGCGCAGCCGCTACGTCTTCCATGTGCGCGCCGGATACAACGAGGAAACCGCGGCCATCGTGCGCCAGATCCAGACCACCGGGCTCAAGCGCGTGGCCGTGGTCTACAACGAGGATGCGTACGGCAAGGCCGGCCTGGACGGGCTCGAGCGCGCGCTCAAGGCCGCGCCCGACAGCGGCGTGCAGATCGTCGCGCGCGAGCCCGTGGTGCGCAACACCACCGAGATCGGCGACGCCATGCAGGGCTCGATGAAGGCAAAGCCCGACGCCGTGGTCATGATCAGCGCCTACCGCACCGCCGGGGCCTTCGTGAAGGAAGCGCTGCGCCGCGGCTACAACGGCCAGTTCTACAACGTGTCGTTCGTGGGCACGCAGGCGCTGGCCAACGAGGTCGGCGCACAGGGCAGCGGCGTGATCATCTCGCAGGTGATGCCGCATCCGGGCAACGCCACGCTGCCGATCGTGCGCGAATACCTGCGCCTGCTGCAGGCCGCGGGCAAGCCCAGCGAATTCGACTACGCCAGCATCGAGGGCTTCATCGCCGCCAAGACCTTCACCGAAGGCCTGCGCCGGGCGGGCAAGGACCTGACGCGCGAAAAGCTGGTGACCGCACTGGAGTCGATGCGCAACTACGACCTGGGCGGGTTTATCGTCAACTTCACGCCGGAGAACCATGTCGGCTCGAAGTTCGTGGAGATGACGATCATCAATTCGAAGGGGCAGGTGATCCGCTGAGGTGCTCAGCGTGACCGCATGTTGTCTCCCCTTTCCCGCTTGCCGGAGAGGGGCTGTGGGAGAGAGCAGGCGCATGGCAAGCATCAAGGCGCCTCACTCCGTTGAGACTCCTGCCCTCTCCCCCGCCCCTCTCCCATAAATGGGAGAGGGGAGAAAACCAGCGCGACTTGAGACGCCCTACTTCATGTCATTCAGGTGACATGCCGAAAACCGCAGCGGCGCAATCTCCTTGAGCAGCGGCTGCTCTTCCCGGCAGCGCGGCATCGCGTGCGGGCAGCGCGGATGGAAATGGCAGCCGCTCGGCGGGTTCAGCGGCGACGGAATCTCGCCCCGGATCGCAACATAGGTCTTGCGCGCCACCTCCAGCTTGGGCGCCTCCGCCAGCAGCGCCTGCGTATAGGGGTGGTTGGGCGTGGCGAACACGTCCTCGGTCGGCGCGGATTCGACTACCCGCCCCAGGTACATGATCACCACCCGGTCGCTGATGTGCTTGACCACGCCCAGGTCGTGGCTGATGAACAGGTAGGTCAGGTTCAGCTCTTCCCGCAGGCGCATGAACAGGTTCAGCACCTGGGCCTGGATCGACACGTCCAGCGCCGCCACCGATTCGTCGCAGACCAGGAATTCGGGCTTCACCGCGAGCGCGCGCGCAATGCCGATGCGCGCGCGCTGGCCGCCGGAGAACTGGTGCGGAAAGCGGCGCAGCACGGTGGGGTCCATGCCCACGCGCACCAGCATGTCTTCCACATAGCCCTTCTGCTCGCCGCGGCCGATCAGGCCATGCACCACCGGCGCCTCGCCGACGATATCCAGCACGCGCAGCCGGGGGTTCAGCGAGGCATACGGATCCTGGAAGATCATCTGGATCGCCAGCTGCTTTTCGCGGCGCTTGTCGGGCGGCAGCCGGTCCAGGTTGGTGCCGCGCCACAGCCGCTCGCCTTCGGTCAGCGAGTGCAGGCCCACGGCCATGCGCCCGAGCGTGGACTTGCCGCAGCCGGACTCGCCGACCAGCCCCACCACCTCGCCGGCGCGGATGCTCAGGTCGACGCGGTCCACCGCGTGCACCACCTCTTCGCGCGCATGCGCGCCAAACAGGTTGGCGATGCGCGCCGCGGCATCGAGCGACTTGACGAAGCGCTTGGACACGCCGCGCAGTTCGAGGATCGGCGCGGCAGGCGTGGCGCCTTCTTGCCCGGCGGGCTCCGTCATCGGGCGGGATTGCAGTGCAGTGGCGTTCATGCCGCCTCCTGGTTGGCCAGAACCGGATGGAAGCAGCGCAGCCGGCGCCCGTCCGCCGCGGTTTCCAGCGGGGGTTCGGTCTTGCAGGCAGCCGTTGCATACGGGCAGCGCTCGCGGAACGCGCAGCCGCCCGGCAGGTTCAGAAGCGACGGCGTCATGCCGGGGATCTGCCGCAACGGCGTGCCGCGCGGATTGCGCGACGGCGCCGAACGGATCAGGCCGTGGGTATAGGGATGCTCGGGGCGTTCCAGCACCTGGCGCACGTCGCCGGCTTCAACGATCTTGCCGGCATACATCACGCAGACAGTATCGGCCAGCCCTGCCACCACCGACAGGTCATGCGTGATCCAGATCAGCGCCGTGCCCGACTCGCGGCACAGCGTCTGCATCTCGTACAGGATCTGGCCCTGGATGGTGACGTCGAGCGCCGTGGTCGGCTCGTCGGCAATGATCAGGTCGGGCTTGTTCAGCAGCGCGATGGCAATCGCCACGCGCTGGCGCATGCCGCCTGAGAACTGGTGCGGATACGCCAGCAGGCGCTCGTCCGGCGATGGGATGCCGACCCGCGCCAGCGCGTTGCGCGCGCGCTCGCGCGCCACCGCCTTGCTTACGTTCTCGTGCGCCAGCACCGCCTCGATCATCTGCGTATCGATGCGCAGCACCGGGTTCAGCGTCATCATCGGATCCTGGAAGATCATCGCGATGCGGTTGCCGCGCACGTCGCGCTGCTGCGCCGGCGTGAGCGCGCGCAGGTCGCGCGTAACGCCGTCGCGGCTGGTCAGCGCGATGCGGCCGTCGACGATCTTCCCGGGCGGATCAATCAGGCCCATGATCGAATAGCCGGTCATGGACTTGCCCGAGCCGGACTCGCCCACCAGCCCCATGATCTCGCCGCGGCCCACGGTGAAGGACACGTCGTCGACGGCCCTGGCGATGCCGCCGCGCGTATGGAAATGCGTTTTCAGGTGTTCGACCACCAGTGTCGGTTGTGCCATCGGTTGTGCCATCTCGCGCTCCCGGTTATTGCGTCTGCAGGCGCGGGTTCAGCACATCGCGCAGCTGGTCGGCGACCAGGTTCATCGCCACGATGGTGACCACCAGCGCGATGCCCGGGAAGAAGCTGATCCAGTACTTTCCCGACAGCATGTACTGCTGGCCGTTGGAGATCAGCGAACCGAGCGACGGCTCGGTGATCGGCACGCCCAGCCCGAGGAACGACAGCGTCGCCTCCAGCGTGATCGCCGATGCCACCTGCAGCGCCGCGATCACGATCAGCGGCGGCAGGCAGTTGGGCAGCAGGTGCCGGAACATGATGCGCGCGGGCGGCAGGCCCAGGCAGGTGGCGGCTTCGATGTACTCCTTGCGCCGTTCGACCAGCGCGGCACTGCGCGTGGTGCGCGCATAGTAGGCCCACTGCACCGCCACCAGCGCGATCACGATATTGCCCAGCCCCGGGCGCAGGAAGGCCAGCAGAATCAGCGCCAGCAGGATCGGGGGGAACGACAGCTGCAGGTCCGCCACGCGCATGATGAAGGCCTCGGTGCGCCCGCCCAGGAAGCCGGCCAGCAGGCCAAGCGTGGCGCCCAGCAGCAGCGCGATCAGCGTGCTGACCACGCCCACGCCGATGCTGATGCGCAGCCCGTACATCACCGCCGACAGGATGTCGCGGCCTTGTTCGTCCGAGCCCAGCAGGAAGGTCATGCCGCTGCCGGCCTGCTCGCCCGGCGCCAGGCGCGCGTCGAGCACGTCGAGCGTGGCCAGGTCATACGGGTTCTGCGGCGCCAGCCACGGCGCGAAGATGGCGATCAGGATGATGGTCACCAGCGTCGCCAGCCCGGCCACGGCAATCTTGCTGGCGAAGAACTCGGCGGCAAAGCGCCGCCATGGGGATTGCTCGCGCGCCGCGGCGGGCGGCGGCGTCTTGTCTTCGGGTTCGACAGTGACGGCGGTCATGGCTCAGCCCTTGTTGTCGGCAATGCGCACGCGCGGATCGAGCATGCTGTAGATAATGTCCACCACCAGGTTGATCAGGATAAACAGCGTCACGATCACCATCAGGTAGGCGACGATCACCGGCCGGTCCAGCAGCTGGATCGAGTCGATGATGAGCTTGCCCATGCCGGGCCAGGCGAAGATAGTCTCGGTCACGATCGCAAAGGCGATGATCGAGCCGAACTGCAGCGCGATCACGGTCACGATCGGGATCAGGATGTTCTTCAGCACATGCACGCCGACGATGCGGGTATTGGACAACCCCTTGGCGCGCGCGAACTTGACGTAGTCCTGCAGCATCGCCTCCTGCGTGCCGGCGCGCGTAAGCCGGATCACCATGGCGATGTTGAGCAGCGACAGCGTCACGGCGGGCAGGATCAGGTGGCGGATCCCGTCCGCGGTCAGGAAGCTGAGCGGAATGCCCAGCACGCGCACGGTCTCGCCGCGGCCGTTGGACGGCAGCCAGCCCAGCTGCACCGCGAACACCATGATCAGCATCAGCCCGACCCAGAAGGTGGGCAGCGAGAAGCCCAGGATCGACACCGTCATGATGGACTTGCCGGCAATGCCCTTGGGCCGCAGCCCGGCCCACAGGCCCAGCGGGATGCCCAGTACGATGGCCAGCAGGATCGCGCAGACGGCCAGCTCCATGGTCGCGGGCATGCGCTCGAAGATCAGCTTGAGCGCCGGCGTGCCGTGCGCAAACGACGTGCCGAGGTTGCCTTGCAGCGCGTTCTGCAGGAACACCCAGTATTGCTCCCACAACGGCTTGTCCAGGCCCAGCGCCGCGATGGTGCGCTTGATGTCCTCCTGGTCGGCCTGCGGGTTGATCAGGATGTCGACGGGATTGCCGATGGCAAAGACGCCGAGGAAAACCAGCAGCGACATGACGAAGAGCACGACCACGCTCTGCATCAGGCGCCGGATGATAAAGACCAGCATATTCGAACCACTTTCCTTTCGCGCGGGAATGCGCACGCCGCCCGGGAGCGCCGTGCGCTTCCAGGCGGCGCGGCAGCCATGCGCGGCACCGCGAACTCAGCAGCAGGCAGCCTGCCGGGGCTTGGCTTGGGGCTTGCCTTACTGGGGCTTGAAGTTATGCGCGTACGTGCGCTCGTCGGTGCGCGGCACGTAGACGATGCCCTTCTGCGTGGCCCAGGTGGTCACCTGCTGGTGGATCGGGATGATACCGCCATCGTTGATCGCGATCGCGGTGGCCTCCTGCAGCAGCTTGGAACGTTCGGTATCGTCCACCGTCGACAGCGCCTTTTCCAGCACGACGTCCATCTTCGGATTGCAGTACTCGCCCCAGTTGGTGGTGCCGAAGCCTTTCTTGCTGTCTTCGCACGCCAGCAGCGCGCGCAGCGGCGAGCTGACCTCGCCGGTCTGCGCGCCCCAGCCGAGCAGGCCGAAGGACCACTCGTGCTTGATGCCCTTGGACGAGTACGTCGCCATCGGCATGCCCTCGACCTTGGTGGCGATGCCGATGCGGGTCAGGTTCTGCGCGATGGTCTGCGCGATCTTCTCGTCGTTGACGTAGCGGTTGTTGGGCGTGTGCAGCGTCACGCCAAAGCCGTTGGGGAAGCCGGCCTCGGCCAGCAGCTTCTTGGCGCCCTCGGGGTCGTACTTGACCGTCTTCAGGTTGGGGTTGTAGCCGAACAGCGTGGGCGGCACCAGGTTGTTGGTCGGCTCGGACAGGCCTTCCATCAGCCGGTCCTTGATGCCCTGCCGGTTGATCGCCATGCTGATGGCGTTGCGCACGCGCGTGTCCTTCAGCGGGTTCTTGTCCAGCGGCGCGCCTTCCTTGGTGGTGACGTAAGGCGACTTGTCGCGCTTGGCATCGAAGTACAGGTAGATCACGCGATGCGAGATCTTGGAGAAGAACGCCAGCTTGGGATCGTTGCGCACCTTGGGCAGGTCCGGCGTGGGCACGTTCTCGATGGCCTGCACGTCGCCCGACAGCAGCGCCGCCAGGCGCGTCGCCGGGTTGGGGATAAAGCGCAGCGTCACCTTGTCCCAGGCCGGCTTGTTGCCCCAGTAATCGTTGTTGCGCACCAGTTCGACGCGGTCGTCGCGCGCATAGCTGACGAACTTGAACGGGCCGGTGCCGATCATGCCCTTGCCCTGCGCGAAGTCATCCGAGCCCAGTCCCTGCGTGGCCTTCTTCTGCACGATGAAGATCGACGTCAGGTCATTCAGCATCAGCGGATACGGCTGGCTGGTGGTGAGCTGGATGGTGTACTTGTCGATGATCTTCTTGTTGACGATCGCCTTGGTGTAGACGTCGAACTTGCCCGGGCTGTTCTGGATGGTGGCGGGACGGTCGAGCGACCAGATTACGTCCTCGGCGGTCAGCTCGGAGCCGTCGTGGAACTTCACGCCCTTGCGGATCTTGAATTCCCACGTGAGGTTGTTGACCAGCTTCCACGACTCGGCCAGGCCCGGGATGATGCGGCTGTCTGGGTCCATCTTGGTCAGCGAGTCGAAGATGTGCTCGGAAACGTTGATGTTGGAGAACAGGTTGTAGAAGTGCGGATCCATGGAGGTCGGCGGCGAACTCATGGCCAGTTTGAGGTCCGCGGCCTGGGCGGTGCCGGCCAGCGCGAGGCCAAGGGCCCCCGCCACCGCGACCGCGCCAATTGCCTTCTTGAAAGTGCGAAGGGACATCGCGCAATTCTCCCTGTAGGAAGTGAAGCAGACGTTTTAGGATCGGCAATGCGCGCACGCAGCGGGTCACGAGCGGCGCTGCTTTTTGGTGCGATGGGGCATCACAAAGCGACGGTATTGCCGGCCGGGCACTTCAAGCATGAACTGTTCCAGCAGTGCACATGCCACGGCAATGCGGGGAAACCCACCCGCGCCGGCATATTGCACTGCGCCAACGCGGCGAGCGCGCAGCAAATCGCCGCGTTTTGGCGCTTTCGCGACAGGCATCGTATGATCCCGGTATCCCATTGCTAACGCCTTTGATCCCAGGGCCGCCCGGCATCATGAAGCTCATCCCCGAAATCCTGCAGGCACAAGCCGAAATCCGCGCGATCCGGCGCGACATCCACGCCCACCCAGAACTGTGCTTCGAAGAGCAGCGCACCGCCGACGTGGTCGCGCGCAACCTGGAAGCGTGGGGCATCGAAGTCCACCGCGGGCTGGGCACCACCGGCCTGGTCGGGGTGATCCGCAACGGCAGCAGCCCTCGCACCATCGGCCTGCGCGCCGACATGGACGCGCTGCCGCTGCAGGAAGCCAATACCTTCGACCACCGCTCGCAGCACGCCGGCAAGATGCACGCATGCGGCCATGATGGCCACACCGCCATGCTGCTCGGTGCGGCGCGCTACCTGGCGCAGCACAAGCCGTTCGACGGCACCGTGCACCTGATCTTCCAGCCGGCCGAGGAAGGCGGCGGCGGCGCGCGCGAGATGATCAAGGACGGGCTGTTCGAGCGCTTTCCGTGCGACGCGGTATTCGGCGTGCACAACTGGCCGGGCATGCCGATGGGCGCCTTCGGCACGCGCGCCGGCCCGCTGATGGCATCGAGCAACGAGTTCCGCATCGTCGTGCGCGGCAAGGGCGCGCATGCGGCCATGCCCAACAACGGCAACGACCCGGTGTTCACCGCGGCGCAAATCGTGTCGGCGCTGCAGGGCATCATCACGCGCAACAAGCGCCCGATCGATACCGCGGTGATCTCGGTCACGCAATTCCATGCCGGCGATGCCACCAACATCGTGCCGGACCAGGCCTGGATCGGCGGTACCGTGCGCACGTTCACGGTGCCGGTGCTGGACCTGATCGAGCGGCGCATGGAAGAGGTGGCGCGCGCGGTGGCGACGGCATTCGACTGCGCCGTCGAATACGAATTCCACCGCAACTACCCGCCCACCATCAACAGCGAGGCCGAGACCGGCTTTGCCGCCGCGGTCGCCGCCGAACTGGTCGGCGCGGACAACGTCGACAGCAATGTCGAGCCCACCATGGGTGCAGAGGATTTCTCGTTCATGCTGCAGCACAAGCCGGGCTGCTACCTGTTCCTCGGCAATGGCGACGGCGGCCATCGCGACGCCGGCCACGGCATCGGGCCTTGCATGCTGCACAACCCCAGCTACGATTTCAACGACGAACTGCTGCCGGTCGGCTCGACCTTCTTCGTGCGGCTGGTGGAGAAATGGCTGGCACCTGCCTGAGGGCAGGCACGGTTGGCAGAGACCAGAGCGTGCCCGAGCACGCCTGCCTGAACAGGGCAATACGATCACCAAGGGGAGCTTCGGCGATGGGGCGTTCTGCGCTGGATCGCGAGACCGCGCGCAGCTTTGCGCGCGTGGCGCTGGAGAATATCCTGCGCCGTTATCCGTACAAGCTTGACCACATGATGGCGGGCGCCGGCGATCTCGCCGGACCGGCCGCCTGGCATCCGGTGTTTTGCGGCAGCTACGACTGGCACTCCAGCGTACATATGCACTGGCTGCTGGTGCGGCTGCTGGCACTGCATCCGGACCTCGAGGAAGCGCCGCGCATCCGCGCCATGCTGGACGCCCAGTTGCGGCCGGACGCGATGGCCGCCGAACTCGCGTATTTCCGCCGGCCCGACTCACGCACCTTCGAACGCCCCTACGGCTGGGGCTGGATGCTGAAGCTGCAGGCCGAACTGCTGGCGCTGGCACGGCACGATCCGCATGCCAGCGTCTGGGCTGATGCCTGCGCGCCGCTGGCCTCGCATTTATCTCAGCAACTGGCGGATTTCCTCGATGCGGCAGCGTTCCCGGTACGCACCGGCACCCATTACAACAGCGCCTTCGCGCTGGTCATGGCCCTCTCCTATGCGCGCGCGCACCAGGACCTCGCCTTGCGGCGCGCCATCGTACGGCGTGCGCACCGCTGGTTCGGCCACGATCAGAAGTATCCCGCGCGCTACGAGCCTGGCGGCGACGAGTTCCTGTCCGGCGGGCTGACCGAAGCCGTGCTGATGCACGCCGTGATGGACGGCTGTGCGTTTTCGGAGTGGTGGGAGTTGTTCGTGCCGGGCCAGGCCGAACTGGCCAACTGGCTGACACCGGTCACGGTGACCAACCGCGGCGACCCAAAGGCCGCACACCTGGACGGTCTGAACCTGTCGCGCGCGTGGTGCTGGCGCATGCTGGAGCCTGCGCTACCCGATCCGCTGCGGCCGCTGGCAATCCGCGCGTGGTCGGACCATATCGAGGCGTCGCTGCCCCAGGCGGTGGAGGGCGAGTATGTGTCCACGCACTGGCTGGCCTCGTTCGCGGTGCTCGCGCTGGCCGAGCCGATCGGCGGCTGAGGTGCCGCCGGCACTGCCCGCTAATCCAGAGCGATGTCGCCGTACCAGGCTTCGGCCTGGCTCTTGGTATTGTCGGTATCGGTCATGATGCCGACCGCGATGACGCGGCCCGGGTCGGTCCCGAACGCCTTGCGGTAGTCGGCGCGCAGATCGCGTTCGTGGCAACGCCATTGATTGGCATGCTTCGTACCGCTATCCACCACGATCATGCGCACGCGATCGGTGTGCGGGTTTTTCACCAGCGCGCCTTCCGGCCGCTGTCCGCCCCAGATATACATCAGCGTCGCGTACGGCATTTCGCGGCCGGTGGTCAGCCGCGCCATCTCGTACATCAACTGGTCCTTGAGCGGCAGCGTGCCCTTGTCGCCATCGAACGCGACGAACAGCCGCAGCGGCGAATCCTCGCGCGGGCCGTGGCTGTTGTCGGCATTGCGGATGATGCCGCTGGTTTTCCAGGTCCAGCGCAGCATGCCGGCATCGCGCTCGCGCAGCGGCACATAGAGGCCTGAGGCAGAACTATCGGCCTTGGCGTGCACCACGACGCGCTGGTCGACCTCGGCCATCGAGTAAGTGGTGGGAATCTTGTTGCGGTTGATGGTCCACGGCTGCCAGCCTACGGGCAGCCGGTTGCCGCGCGGCGACACCGAAAACAACGGCAGCGTGGCGAGGGTGGCAGGCGTGGCGTCGGCAGACTCGCCATCGTCGCCTGCTTCCGCATCCGGCGCGGCAGTGGTGGCAGCGGCCAGTGCGTCGGACTCGGCCTCGCGGGTATCGGCCTGCGCAGCGGCGTGGGCAGCCATGCGCTCGGTGAAGGCCTGGCAATCAACGGCGGAGCCGGAGACGATCGGGGCGGCGGAGGCCGAATGTCCTGGTGGCGCGGCAGGGACAGGAGGAGCGGAAGCGCACCCGGCCAGCAGTAGCGCGCCGGCGGCGCCAGTCAAAACCAGCCGAAACATCTTGGCCGTCATGTAACCCCTCGAAACCCGAAATCACGGACCCGCTCTGTCGGCATCGGCCCGCTCTATTGCTCACTGCTTGCTGCAAACACATGTCGCAACCGCCTTCGTGCCGCGCGTGGGCACTTGAGGGTCGAACATAACAGAAGGTAGTCGGAGCAGGAATTCGCCGCGACCCGCAATGCAGCGGGAAAACAACGGCGAGCGCCGCGCCAAAGACAAAACCCCTCGCAGCACACGCTGTCGAGGGGTTTTGCACAATAAGAGCCTGGCGATGACCTACTTTCACACGGGTAATCCGCACTATCATCGGCGCGGAGTCGTTTCACGGACCTGTTCGGGATGGGAAGGGGTGGTTCCAACTCGCTATGGTCACCAGGCATGAGGGGTTGTGGCGCTGGGGTTGAAGCCAGCGTCACGAATCGGGATGTAGTGTTGGTTGTGTGTGTATCGAGGCACAAGGCGATCGACTCACCAGGTGAAACACACTGGTTATAGGATCAAGCCTTACGGGCAATTAGTACTGGTTAGCTTAACGCATTACTGCGCTTCCACACCCAGCCTATCAACGTCCTGGTCTCGAACGACCCTTCAAGGAGGTCAAGCCTCCAGGGAATCCTCATCTTCAGGCGAGTTTCCCGCTTAGATGCTTTCAGCGGTTATCTCTTCCGTACATAGCTACCCTGCGATGCCTCTGGCGAGACAACAGGTACACCAGCGGTACGTCCACTCCGGTCCTCTCGTACTAGGAGCAGCCCCCGTCAAGATTCCAACGCCCACGGCAGATAGGGACCAAACTGTCTCACGACGTTTTAAACCCAGCTCACGTACCTCTTTAAATGGCGAACAGCCATACCCTTGGGACCGGCTACAGCCCCAGGATGAGATGAGCCGACATCGAGGTGCCAAACACCGCCGTCGATATGAACTCTTGGGCGGTATCAGCCTGTTATCCCCAGAGTACCTTTTATCCGTTGAGCGATGGCCCTTCCATTCAGAACCACCGGATCACTATGTCCTGCTTTCGCACCTGCTCGACTTGTCGGTCTCGCAGTTAAGCACGCTTTTGCCATTGCACTTTAGGTACGATGTCCGACCGTACCAAGCGTACCTTCGAACTCCTCCGTTACACTTTGGGAGGAGACCGCCCCAGTCAAACTGCCTACCATGCACTGTCCCCGACCCGGATTCACGGGCCAAGGTTAGAACCTCAAACAAACCAGGGTGGTATTTCAAGGACGGCTCCACGTGAACTAGCGTCCACGCTTCAAAGCCTCCCACCTATCCTACACAGATCGGTTCAAAGTCCAATGCAAAGCTACAGTAAAGGTTCATGGGGTCTTTCCGTCTAGCCGCGGGGAGATTGCATCATCACAAACACTTCAACTTCGCTGAGTCTCGGGAGGAGACAGTGTGGCCATCGTTACGCCATTCGTGCAGGTCGGAACTTACCCGACAAGGAATTTCGCTACCTTAGGACCGTTATAGTTACGGCCGCCGTTTACCGGGACTTCAATCAAGAGCTTGCACCCCATCATTTAATCTTCCGGCACCGGGCAGGCGTCACACCCTATACGTCCACTCTCGTGTTTGCAGAGTGCTGTGTTTTTATTAAACAGTCGCAGCCACCATTTTATTGCAACCCCTTCACCCTTCTGGCGCAGGCCAGTCAAGCTACCAGGGCGTACCTTATCCCGAAGTTACGGTACCAATTTGCCGAGTTCCTTCTCCCGAGTTCTCTCAAGCGCCTTAGAATACTCATCTCGCCCACCTGTGTCGGTTTGCGGTACGGTCTCGTATGACTGAAGCTTAGAGGCTTTTCTTGGAACCACTTCCAATTGCTTCGCAGCACTAGGCCGCTCGCCCCATAGCCTTGAATTCCGCGCCCGGATTTGCCTGAGCGCCTTCTCCACTACAGGGACCGGGACTTCCAACACCCGGACAACCTTCCGCGATCCGTCCCCCCATCGCATCATACGACGGTGCAGGAATATTAACCTGCTTCCCATCAGCTACGCATCTCTGCCTCGCCTTAGGGGCCGACTCACCCTACGCCGATGAACGTTGCGTAGGAAACCTTGGGCTTACGGCGAGGGGGCCTTTCACCCCCTTTATCGCTACTCATGTCAGCATTCGCACTTCTGATACCTCCAGCATCCTTTACAAGACACCTTCACAGGCTTACAGAACGCTCTCCTACCACGCACTTGCGTGCGTCCGCAGCTTCGGTGACTGGCTTAGCCCCGTTACATCTTCCGCGCAGGACGACTCGATCAGTGAGCTATTACGCTTTCTTTAAAGGGTGGCTGCTTCTAAGCCAACCTCCTGACTGTTTTAGCCTTCCCACTTCGTTTCCCACTTAGCCAATCTTGGGGACCTTAGCTGGCGGTCTGGGTTGTTTCCCTCTTGACACCGGACGTTAGCACCCGATGTCTGTCTCCCGTGATTGCACTCTTCGGTATTCGGAGTTTGCTATGGCGGGGTAATCAGCAATAGACCCCCCAACCATGACAGTGCTCTACCCCCGAAGGTGAGACACGAGGCACTACCTAAATAGTTTTCGGAGAGAACCAGCTATTTCCAGATTTGTTTAGCCTTTCACCCCTATCCACAGCTCATCCCCTAACTTTTCAACGTTAGTGGGTTCGGTCCTCCAGTACGTGTTACCGCACCTTCAACCTGGCCATGGATAGATCATCTGGTTTCGGGTCTACACCCAGCGACTCAACGCCCTGTTCGGACTCGCTTTCGCTACGCCTTCCCTAATCGGTTAAGCTTGCCACTGAATGTAAGTCGCTGACCCATTATACAAAAGGTACGCCGTCACCCCCGAAGAGGCTCCGACTGTTTGTATGCATGCGGTTTCAGGATCTATTTCACTCCCCTCCCGGGGTTCTTTTCGCCTTTCCCTCACGGTACTGGTTCACTATCGGTCGATCACGAGTATTTAGCCTTGGAGGATGGTCCCCCCATCTTCAGACAGGATTTCACGTGTCCCGCCCTACTTGTCGTACACCTAGTTCCACAATCGTGTTTTCGCATACAGGGCTATCACCTGCTATGGCCGGGCTTTCCATCCCGTTCTGCTAACACCACTGCTAAAGAGTACAAGGCTCTTCCCATTTCGTTCGCCACTACTTTGGGAATCTCGGTTGATTTCTGTTCCTGCAGCTACTTAGATGTTTCAGTTCGCCGCGTTCGCTTCCCTTGCCTATGTATTCAGCAAGGGATGACCCATTCGGGCCGGGTTTCCCCATTCGGACATCTCCGGATCAAAGCTTGTTTGCCAGCTCCCCGAAGCTTTTCGCAGGCTACCGCGTCCTTCATCGCCTGTGATCGCCAAGGCATCCACCACATGCACTTGTTCGCTTGACCCTATAACAAGTGTGTCTCGAGGACACGCTCACTACAGGTTGAGTTCTCGCATTTGTGCCGTATTCCAAGTCATCTTTCGATCACTTTAAAATACATTTGGTTGATACAATCACAACCCGGTATCGCGTTCAACTACTGTGCTTCTCATCAAAGCACCGCGACACCTTTACTACATCCCATATTGTTAAAGAACAGCCGATCGTTAGATCGCTTGGCAATGCCAAAGGAAAGCACTCGGTAAGCGCTTTCCTTTGACAACCAATCCAAGGTACCAGGTGTTTCGCACCGCTCGTAAGCGGTGGTGGAGGATGACGGGATCGAACCGACGACCCCCTGCTTGCAAAGCAGGTGCTCTCCCAGCTGAGCTAATCCCCCTCGGATAACTTGGTGGGTCTGGTAGGACTTGAACCTACGACCCCCGCCTTATCAAGACGGTGCTCTAACCACCTGAGCTACAGACCCTTGGCTGTAACAGCAAACAAACCGATAAGTGTGAACG